>NZ_CP026730.1:2400000-3116250 GCF_003369795.1 Streptomyces sp. CB09001 | reverse complement strand
GAGTACGCGCCGCGCGCCGCGGAGGGCGGCCACGCGTCGCTCCCGGCTGCGCCTGTTCCGCCGCTCCTGCGGCTCGGCCCGTGCCGCCGGTTCTTCCGGTCCGGCCAGTGCCGCCCGCTCTTCCTGCTCTGCCGTGTCGCTCATGCAGGGATCATGTCGCGCGGACCGCGGGCCGGGCACCCGCTTTCCGCACACGTTCCGACACGCGCGCGAGGTGTGTGCTCCGGCACCGCACGGAAACCCACAGCCTGTGGACAACCGGACGTCGCCAGGACCGATCGCGTTAACATGACGAGAAATCGTCCGGTACCCCGAGCGGACTGGAACGGGAAGGCCGCCGTCGCGTGAACAGAACCCCACAGCCAGACCCCAAGGACCGCCCCGCGCGGCTCACCGTAGGCGTCGTCGGCGCCGGACGGGTGGGTCCCGCGCTGGCCGCGTCCCTCCAGCTCGCCGGGCACCGCCCGGTGGCCGTCTCCGGGGTCTCCGACGCCTCCAGAAGGCGCGCCGCCGCCCTCCTCCCCGACGTGCCGCTCATGACGCCCGCGGAGGTCCTCCAGCACGCCGAGCTCGTCCTGCTGACCGTCCCCGACGACGCCCTGCCCGGCCTGGTGACCGGGCTCGCCGAGACCGGGGCGGTGCGTCCGGGCCACCTGCTGGTGCACACCTCCGGCCGGTACGGCGCGAGGGTCCTGGATCCGGCGCTGCGCGCCGGCGCCCTGCCGCTGGCCCTGCACCCGGCGATGACCTTCACCGGCACCCCGGTGGACGTGCAGCGCCTGGCGGGCTGTTCCTTCGGCGTCACCGCGCCCGAGGAGCTGCGGATGGCCGCCGAGGCCCTGGTCATCGAGATGGGCGGCGAGCCGGAGTGGATCGCCGAGGACAGGCGCCCGCTGTACCACGCGGCGCTGGCGCTGGGCTCCAACCACCTGATCACCCTGGTCGCCCAGTCCATGGAGCTGCTGCGCACGGCCGGCGTGGCGGCCCCCGACCGGATGCTCGGCCCGCTGCTCGGCGCCTCCCTCGACAACGCCCTGCGCTCCGGCGACGCGGCCCTCACCGGCCCCGTCGCGCGCGGTGACGCGGGCACGGTCGCCGCGCACATCGTGGAGCTGCGCGAACACGCCCCGCAGACCGTCGCAGGCTACCTGGCGATGGCCCGCGCGACCGCCGACCGCGCCCTGGACCACGGCCTGCTGAAGGCCGAACTCGCCGAGGACCTGCTCGGTGTCCTCGCCGACGGGACCACGGGCCCCGCAGGCACCCCGGGAGGCCCGGACACGAACGGACCCCCCGGCCCGGAAGGCACCTCCGACGCAGACACGGACCCGGAGGGCACCCTGGACGCGGAGGACAACACCCCGATCCCCGACGGGCCCACCGGCCCCGACAGCGCTGGCGGCCCCAAGGGCACCCCGGCCGCCGAACGCGCCTCCGACGCAGACGTGGACCCCGAGGGCACCCTGGACGCGGAGGACAACACCCCGATCCCCGATGGCCCCACCGGCCCCGACAGCGCCGACGGTCCCAAAGGCGCCCCCAGCCCCGGCGCGAACACCGGCCCCGATGGCCCCACCGGCCCCGCAGGTACCCCGGGAGGCCCGGGCGCGGACGGACCTCCCGGCCCGGAAGGCACCTCCGACGGAAGCGCGGGCCCCGAGGGCACCCACGACCGGGAGGGCACCCCCAGCCCCGGCGGGAACACCGGTCCCGAAGGTCCCACTGGCCCCACCGGCACCGACGACGGAGGCGCCCGATGACGACCCACACCCCTCCCGCCCTCCTGCGCACCGCCGACGAGCTGCACGCGCGTGTGCGCCGCGGCCGCCGGGCCGTCGTGATGACCATGGGCGCCCTGCACGAGGGCCACGCCACCCTGATCCGTACGGCGCGCGACCTCGCCGGACCGGACGGCGAGGTCGTCGTCACGGTCTTCGTGAACCCGCTCCAGTTCGGCGCGGGCGAGGACCTCGACCGCTACCCGCGCACCCTGGACGCCGACCTGGAGATCGCCGGGCGGGCGGGCGCCGACGCCGTCTTCGCCCCCGCCGTCGACGAGGTCTACCCGGGCGGCGAACCCCAGGTGCGCATCACCGCGGGCCCCATGGGCGAACGCCTGGAGGGCGCCTCCCGCCCCGGCCACTTCGACGGCATGCTCACCGTCGTCGCCAAGCTGCTCCACCTCACCCGCCCCGACCTCGCCCTCTACGGCCAGAAGGACGCCCAGCAGCTCGCGCTGATCCGCCGCATGGTCCGCGACCTGAACTTCGGCATGGAGATCGTCGGCGTCCCCACCGTGCGCGAGGAGGACGGCCTCGCTCTGTCCAGCCGCAACCGCTTCCTCTCGACGCCGGAACGCCGCACCGCCCTCGCGCTCTCGCAGGCCCTCTTCGCAGGGCTGGACCGGCACGCCGCCCAGGAGGCGCTGTGCGCGCGGGCCCGCGAGGTGCCCGCCACCCAGGCACGCGCCGAGGCGCTCAGCGCGCTGGGCGAGTCCCGCGCGGCGGCCGACGCCCACGCCGTCGCCACCTCCGCCCCCGGCAGCGCCACGGCCGTCCGGGACGCCGCCCGCCTGGTGCTGGACGACGCGGCCAGGGCCACCCCGCCCCTGGAGCTGGACTACCTCGCCCTGGTCGACCCGTCCGACTTCACCGAGATCGGCGACGACCACACCGGCGAGGCCGTCCTCGCCGTCGCCGCCCGGGTCGGCGCGACCCGCCTGATCGACAACGTCCACCTCACCTTCGGACCCCTCGGAGCCGCCTCGTGACCAGCACAGGCATACGACTGCACGCCCCCGCGCCCGGCTGGGCGATCGCCGCGGACGTGGTGGTCGTCGGCTCCGGCGTCGCGGGCCTCACCACGGCCCTGCGCTGCGAGGCCGCCGGCCTGCGGACCGTCGTCGTGACCAAGGCCCGCCTGGACGACGGCTCCACCCGCTGGGCCCAGGGCGGCGTCGCCGCGGCCCTCGGCGAGGGCGACACCCCCGAGCAGCACCTGGACGACACCCTGGTCGCCGGCGCCGGCCTGTGCGACGAGGAAGCGGTCCGCATCCTGGTCACCGAGGGCCCCGACGCCGTACGCCGGCTCATCGCGACCGGCGCGCACTTCGACGAGTCCACCGAGGGCGGCCTGGCCCTCACCCGCGAGGGCGGCCACCACCGCCGCCGCATCGCCCACGCGGGCGGCGACGCCACGGGCGCCGAGATCTCCCGCGCCCTGGTCGAGGCGGTACGCGCGCGAGGGCTGCGCACGGTGGAGAACGCGCTCGTCCTGGACCTCCTCACGGACGCCGAGGGCCGTACCGCGGGCGTCACCCTGCACGTGATGGGCGAGGGCCAGCACGACGGCGTCGGGGCGGTCCACGCCCCCTCGGTCGTGCTGGCCACCGGCGGCATGGGCCAGGTCTTCTCGGCGACGACGAACCCCTCCGTCTCCACGGGCGACGGAGTGGCCCTCGCCCTGCGCGCCGGCGCCGAGGTGAGCGACCTGGAGTTCGTCCAGTTCCACCCCACCGTCCTCTTCCTGGGCCCGGACGCCGAGGGCCAGCAGCCCCTGGTCTCCGAGGCGGTACGCGGCGAGGGCGCCCACCTGGTGGACGCGGACGGCGTGCGCTTCATGCAGGGGCAGCACGAACTGGCGGAACTCGCCCCGCGGGACATCGTCGCGAAGGGCATCACCCGCCGCATGCAGGAGCGCGGCGCCGACCACATGTACCTGGACGCCCGCCACTTCGGCAGGGAGATGTGGGAGCACCGCTTCCCCACGATCCTCGCCGCCTGCCGCACCCACGGCATCGACCCGGTCACCGAGCCGGTCCCCGTCGCCCCGGCCGCCCACTACGCCTCGGGCGGCGTCCGCACCGACGCCCACGGCCGCACGACGGTCCCCGGCCTGTACGCCTGCGGCGAGGTCGCCTGCACGGGCGTGCACGGCGCCAACCGCCTGGCCTCCAACTCCCTCCTCGAGGGCCTGGTCTACGCCGAACGCATCGCAGCCGACATAGCGGCCGCCCACACGGCCGGCACCCTCCACGCGCGCGTACCGGACCCCCTCCCGCACCCGGACCACCCGCAACACCCGCTCCTCCCTCCCGAGGCGCGCCTCACCATCCAGCGGATCATGACGGAGGGCGCCGGGGTCCTGCGCTCGGCGGACTCCCTCACCCGCGCGGCCGACCGGCTGCACGGCCTCCACACCGAGGCCCGCGAGTCCCTGCACGAGCACGGCAAGACGTCCGAGCCGGGTGTCGACACCTGGGAGGCCACCAACCTCCTGTGCGTGGCCCGCGTCCTGGTCGCCGCGGCGGCACGGCGCGAGGAGACCCGCGGCTGCCACTGGCGCGAGGACCACGCGGACCGCGACGACACGACGTGGCGCCGCCACGTCGTCGTACGGCTGAACCCGGACCGCTCGCTCGCCGTGCACACCACGGACACGCCAGAATTCCCCCCGACCGTCCACGGCGCCCAGCCGACGCACCGTCCCCAGGAGCAGTGACAGCAGTGAACCCCTCCGACCCCACCGAACTCCCCCTCGCCTCCGGCGGAGGCTGCGGCGACGGCTGTGCCTGCGGCGCGGAAACCGAAGAAGGCGCCTTCATGGAGTGCGGCCTCGACCCCGCTCTCGCCGCACTCCTGCTGGACTCCGGACTCGACCCCGTCGAGGTCGAGGACATCGCGAACGTCGCCATCCAGGAGGACCTGGCGGGCGGCGTGGACGTGACGACGGTGGCGACCATCCCCGAGGACGCCGTGGCCACGGCCGACTTCACCGCCCGCGAGGCGGGCGTCGTGGCGGGCCTCAGGGTCGCCGAGGCGGTGCTGTCGGTGGTCTGCACGGACGAGTTCGAGGTGGAGCGCCACGTCGAGGACGGCGACCGCGTGGAGGAGGGCCAGAAGCTCCTCTCCGTCACCACCCGCACCCGCGACATCCTGACCGCCGAGCGCAGCGCGCTGAACCTCCTGTGCCGCATGTCGGGCATCGCGTCGGCCACGCGCGCGTGGGCGGACGCCCTGGACGGCACGAAGGCCAAGGTCCGCGACACCCGCAAGACGACGCCGGGCCTGCGCGGCCTGGAGAAGTTCGCGGTCCGCTGCGGCGGCGGCGTCAACCACCGCATGTCGCTCTCGGACGCGGCCCTGGTCAAGGACAACCACGTGGTCGCCGCGGGCGGCGTAGCCGAGGCCTTCAACGCCGTGCGCGAGAGCTTCCCCGAGGTGCCCATCGAGGTCGAGGTCGACACCCTGCACCAGCTGCGCGAGGTGGTGGACGCGGGCGCCGACCTGATCCTCCTGGACAACTTCACCCCCGCCGAGTGCGAGGAGGCGGTGGCCCTGGTCGCCGGCCGGGCCGCCCTGGAGGCCTCGGGCCGCCTCACCCTCACCAACGCCAAGGCGTACGCCGACACGGGGGTCGACTACCTGGCCGTGGGCGCCCTCACCCACAGCTCTCCGATCCTGGACATCGGCCTGGACCTGCGAGCGGCGGAGTAGACGCCATGCTGCTGACGATCGACGTAGGCAACACGCACACCGTCCTCGGCCTCTTCGACGGCGAGGACATCGTCGAGCACTGGCGCATCTCCACGGACTCGCGCCGCACGGCCGACGAACTGGCGGTCCTCCTCCAGGGCCTCATGGGCATGCACCCCCTCCTCGGCGACGAACTGGGCGACGGCATCGACGGCATCGCCATCTGCGCGACGGTCCCCTCCGTCCTCCACGAACTCCGCGAGGTCACCCGCCGCTACTACGGCGACGTCCCCGCGGTCCTCGTCGAACCGGGCGTCAAGACCGGCGTCCCGATCCTCACCGACCACCCCAAGGAGGTCGGCGCCGACCGCATCATCAACGCGGTCGCCGCGGTCGAGCTGTACGGCGGTCCGGCGATCGTCGTGGACTTCGGCACGGCGACGACGTTCGACGCGGTCAGCGCGCGCGGGGAGTACATCGGCGGCGTCATCGCGCCCGGCATCGAGATCTCGGTCGAGGCGCTGGGCGTCAAGGGCGCGCAGCTCCGCAAGATCGAGGTGGCGCGTCCTCGCAGTGTGATCGGCAAGAACACGGTCGAGGCGATGCAGTCCGGGATCGTGTATGGCTTCGCCGGCCAGGTCGACGGCGTAGTCAACCGCATGGCGCGGGAGCTGGCCGACGACCCGGACGACGTGACGGTCATCGCGACGGGCGGGCTGGCGCCGATGGTGCTGGGCGAGTCCTCGGTCATCGACGAGCACGAGCCGTGGCTGACGCTGATGGGTCTGCGGCTGGTGTACGAGCGCAACGTGTCACGCATGTAGCGACCCGGGGTGCGGGTGCGAGGGAGCGCAGCGGGGTGTGCCGCTGCGCCCACCCACGACTGCCCGCAGCTGGGCGGGCGGCGACGCGGCGGGAGAACCGCGTACGGCGGGACGGGGTGCCGGTGAGCGGGCGGGCGGCAGCCGCGTACGGCGGGACGGGGTGCCGGTGAGTGGGCGGGCGGCAGCCGCGTACGGCGAGAAGGGGTCGTGTCGGGGGGTGTCCGCCCGCAGCGGTTGGCGCGTCAACGCCCCGAGCCTCTTGAAGGAACCGATTCCGCGCCGTTCCGAGGACGGACACCCCCCGGCGCGGCCCCGACCCACCCACCGGACAAACGGCGCAACGCGCACCCCCACCGACCCCCCCCACAGGCCGCCGCAGGCACCCGCATCCGGGTGGGTGCATACGCCACACCCGCGCACCCTATGCGGGGTTTGTCTGATTAGCGCGTATCGTCACCACATGCCCACGCCCTACGGACCCCGCGGCGGCATGGCGTTCGGTGCTCAGGAGCTTCGCGTGCTCCGGCGAGCCCTCGCCCTCGCCCTGAACCCCAGCCCGGTCTCGGCCCAGGAGGCCCAGGACTGCCTCCACCTCGCCGACTCGCTCGACGAGGCGATGTGGGAGGGCGCCAGGCTGCGCGCTTTCCTGATGGCCGACCTGGCCCGCTACCGCGCTGCCCTCCCCGGCACCACCACCGGCTACCTCGCGCTCCTGGACGAGGCGGTGGCCGCCGGCCACCGCCCCGGCGCGGACGACCTGGCCGCCCTGGGCGCCCTGCGCGGCAACCCCGCCGCGGCGGCCCTCCTGGCCCGCTGCGACCCCGAGACGTCCACCACGTCCACCACCCCCACCACGTCCGCCACGTCCACCACCCCCGCCACGTCCACCACCGTCACCCTCCCCGCCGCCCGCACCCGCCTCCACGCCGTCCCCGGCGGCAGGCAGTCCGGCAAGGAGCCCCCGCAGAAGCCCGCCGCGAAACCGGCCCCCCGACCCACCCCCGCTCCCGCCGCCCCCAAGCGCCCCGTCCCCACCCCCGGCGAGGTCTTCCCGCCCCGCAAACCCGCCCCGCCGGCCCCGCCAGCCCCGGACACCCGGCACCACCTCGCCGCCGGCTGACGGCGCCTGGCTACCCTGGTCCCATGGACTACGTCTCCGCGCTCCTGCCCCCGGCCGTCATGGCCGTCTTCTTCATCGGCTTGATCCGGGTGATCGTGAAGACCCAGGGCGGCGCCAACAAGGCCAAGGAGGACGCGGTCGTCGACGCCGCCCTCGCCCGTGCGGAGGGCGCCCGGCAGCAGTCCCCCCATCCCGAGGCCTGACCGGCCGGCGGACCCCGCGTACGGCTCCCTCGCCCGAGGAGCCGTACGCCCCTTTTGTGCCCGTATTCCGGCGAAGGCGCACGTCCCGGACGCGATCGCCCCGATCTCCCACTATCGTTCGAAGCGTGCCTCGCCCATTGGGAGAACTCGAAGACACGGTCATGACGAGGGTGTGGAAGTGGAACCGCCCCGTGACCGTTCGGGAAGTCCTGGAAGACCTGCGACAGGAACGGTCCATCGCGTACACCACCGTGATGACCGTTTTGGACAATCTCCATCAGAAGGGCTGGGTGCGCCGCGAGTCCGAAGGCCGGGCCTATCGATATGAGGCGGTCTCCACTCGCGCCGCCTACGCCGCCGCCCTCATGAACGACGCCTGGTCCCAGAGCGACAACCCCGCCGCGGCCCTCGTCGCCTTCTTCGGCATGATGAGCGAGGAACAGCGCCAGGCGCTCGGAGACGCCATCCGCATCGTGCAGGGACCTGAAACCCCCGCGCCGGGACCCGGCGCGGTAGCGGACGGCGGCGAGCGATAGCGTCCCCACATGTCAAATGCCATCAGCGTCCGGCGGGCCCGCACCAGGGATGTCCCGGACGTACGCCGGCTCCTCGACACGTACGTCGGTGACCGCATCCTGCTCGACAAAGCGATGGTGACGCTTTACGAGAGCATCCAGGAGTTCTGGGTCGCGGAACGGGACGACAACGCCGAGGTGGTCGGCTGCGGCGCCCTGCACGTGATGTGGGAAGACCTCGCGGAAGTACGCACTCTCGCGGTGAAGCCCGGCCTGAAGGGCTACGGTGTCGGCCACCAGCTGCTGGAGAAGTTGCTGGACACGGCACGCCGGCTCGGTGTTCGCCGCGTTTTCTGTCTGACCTTCGAAGTGGACTTCTTCGTCAAGCACGGGTTCGTGGAGATCGGGGAGACACCCGTCGACGCCGATGTGTACGCGGAGCTGCTGCGTTCCTATGACGAGGGCGTTGCGGAGTTCCTGGGGCTCGAACGAGTGAAACCGAACACCTTGGGCAACAGCCGGATGCTTCTGCATCTGTGATCGCCGCCCGACGGTAGGCATCCGTGACGCTTGGCAACCCTTCGCGAGTCCTTCGCAGTCGTTCGAGGTTTATTCCACCGACGTGCCCTTCATGGGTTCCCTATGTCCGAAACGCGCATGTTTCCGGCCCGGAGCCGGGCTACCGGTCTCCGCCGGGGGTTTGTGTTTTTCCGGCAAAAGCGGTTTGCTTTCCGGCGTACTGCAGTACTGCATATAACAAGGGACGGCGATACGGCGGACGCCGACGGACCCCCGGCCCTCAAGTTATCGATGAAAGGAAATCCGGTGGCACAGAAGGTTCAGGTCCTTCTTGTCGACGACCTCGACGGCGGCGAGGCAGACGAGACCGTGACGTTCGCACTGGACGGCAAGACCTACGAGATCGACCTCACCACCGCCAACGCGGACAAGCTCCGCGGTCTTCTCGATCCGTACCTGAAGGGTGGCCGTCGTACCGGAGGCCGCGCCTCGGGCGGCCGCGGCAAGGCACGCGCCGCTTCCGGGGGCAGCCAGGACACCGCGGCGATCCGCGCCTGGGCCAAGGAGAACGGCTGGGACGTCAACGACCGCGGCCGTGTCCCCGCGAAGGTCCGCGAGGCGTACGAGCAGGCGAACGGCTGATCACCCGGCCCGCGCCACCGCCCGCGCCCGCGGTGGGCCGCTCGCGGTGAGCCGGACCCGGTGGCACTGCGTGGCCAGTGTCCGGACCAGCCGGGCGAGATCCAGGACGGTTCCGGCGCAGCCGAGGGCCGACAGCGCCGGCAGCGAGGACTCCGCCTCGCACCACGGCTCCGGGGGCCGCAGCCAGACGGCGGCGCCCCGCACGCCGTCGCGGTCCGGGGGACGCGGCGGCGGCCCGGCCGGGCCGGGCTCCGCAGGGACCGGGACGACGGGAGCGAGGGGCGCCTCCACGAGGCCGCCCGCTCCGACCGCCGTCAGGTCCAGCGCCAGCGAGCCCCACTCCAGCCACTCCAGCAGCCCGGGCAGCTCCTCCGCGCCGCCCGCCGCCACGAGCAGCAGCATCCGCTCGCCCCGGACGGCCACCGGAAACCCCGGCGCCCGCGTTCCCGTACTGGCCTGCACGCCCCGTCCGGACCATCCGAGCCGCTCCAGCGTCGCGTACCCCGCGGCGGCCGGCACGTCCAGGACGTCGAAGCGGACGCCCGTGCGCAGCCGCACCGGCTCCCCGGGCGCCGTCGGCCACCCGAGCACGCTCTCGTACCACCACCGCGCCCGCTCCCACGCCGAGCCGCCGTTCCCGGTGGGCCGGCGGGGCGACGGCACCGCGGGGGCGGGAGCGACGGGGACCGAGTGCGGGGCGCCAACCATGCCAAGTGCAACAGTCGAAAGAGCACTCGGGTTACGCTGGGTGGTGTCATGAATGCGCAGAGTGCTGAAGAAGGGCGTCAAGAGGGGGCGTGCGGGGGTGCGGGGAGGCGCAAGGCTGTTCGCCCGTAGCGGAGGGAACCGGTGCGCGCGGCATGGAGTGTCAGCCCCCGCGGGTAAGACATCCCTAGTGGGAGGGGGCGACATGCAGATCGGGCCGTCTCGCGTTCGCCATCGGCGTACTGGCGAGTGGGGTAAGTGCCTGGCCTGCGGGAACATCGTCTCGCACCATCGGGTTGTGGCAGATGTCGGCGTCAGGGGTCAGGAGGCCATCGACGGTGTCGGCAGTTGGAATGAGCGGTCCCCGCTTGCGGGACTAAGCTGCGGAAGGACAGGGAGGGGAAGTTCCCCTTACTGCCTGACCGCTCTGAGGAGCGATTAACGATGTTCGAGAGGTTCACCGACCGCGCGCGGCGGGTTGTCGTCCTGGCTCAGGAAGAAGCCCGGATGCTCAACCACAACTACATCGGCACCGAGCACATCCTCCTGGGCCTGATCCACGAGGGTGAGGGTGTCGCCGCCAAGGCCCTTGAGAGCCTCGGGATTTCGCTCGAGGCGGTCCGCCAGCAGGTGGAGGAGATCATCGGCCAGGGCCAGCAGGCCCCGTCCGGCCACATCCCCTTCACCCCCCGTGCCAAGAAGGTTCTGGAGCTGTCGCTCCGCGAGGCCCTCCAGCTGGGCCACAACTACATCGGCACGGAGCACATCCTGCTCGGCCTGATCCGCGAGGGCGAGGGCGTCGCCGCCCAGGTCCTGGTCAAGCTGGGCGCAGATCTGAACCGGGTGCGGCAGCAGGTCATCCAGCTGCTCTCCGGTTACCAGGGCAAGGAGACCGCCACCGCCGGCGGTCCTGCGGAGGGCACCCCCTCCACGTCCCTGGTCCTCGACCAGTTCGGCCGGAACCTCACCCAGGCCGCTCGTGAGTCCAAGCTCGACCCGGTCATCGGGCGCGAGAAGGAGATCGAGCGGGTCATGCAGGTGCTGTCCCGCCGTACCAAGAACAACCCGGTGCTGATCGGTGAGCCCGGTGTCGGCAAGACCGCCGTCGTCGAGGGCCTCGCGCAGGCCATCGTCAAGGGGGAGGTGCCCGAGACCCTCAAGGACAAGCACCTCTACACCCTGGACCTCGGCGCCCTGGTCGCCGGCTCCCGCTACCGCGGTGACTTCGAGGAGCGCCTGAAGAAGGTGCTCAAGGAGATCCGTACCCGCGGCGACATCATCCTGTTCATCGACGAGCTGCACACGCTGGTCGGTGCGGGTGCCGCCGAGGGCGCCATCGACGCCGCGTCGATCCTCAAGCCGATGCTGGCCCGCGGTGAGCTGCAGACCATCGGTGCGACCACGCTGGACGAGTACCGCAAGCACCTGGAGAAGGACGCGGCCCTCGAGCGCCGCTTCCAGCCGATCCAGGTCGCGGAGCCGTCGCTGCCGCACACGATCGAGATCCTCAAGGGCCTGCGCGACCGCTACGAGGCCCACCACCGCGTCTCCATCACGGACGAGGCCCTCGTCCAGGCGGCGACGCTCGCCGACCGCTACATCTCGGACCGCTTCCTGCCGGACAAGGCGATCGACCTGATCGACGAGGCCGGTTCCCGGATGCGCATCCGCCGGATGACCGCGCCGCCGGACCTCCGCGAGTTCGACGAGAAGATCGCCGGCGTCCGCCGCGACAAGGAGTCCGCGATCGACTCGCAGGACTTCGAGAAGGCCGCCTCCCTGCGGGACAAGGAGAAGCAGCTCCTCGCCGCGAAGGCCAAGCGGGAGAAGGAGTGGAAGGCCGGCGACATGGACGTCGTCGCCGAGGTCGACGGCGAGCTGATCGCCGAGGTCCTCGCCACGGCGACGGGCATCCCGGTCTTCAAGCTCACGGAGGAGGAGTCGTCCCGCCTGCTGCGCATGGAGGACGAGCTCCACAAGCGGGTCATCGGCCAGAAGGACGCCGTCAAGGCGCTCTCCAAGGCGATCCGCCGTACCCGTGCCGGCCTGAAGGACCCGAAGCGTCCCGGTGGCTCGTTCATCTTCGCCGGCCCGTCCGGTGTCGGTAAGACCGAGCTGTCCAAGGCCCTCGCCGAGTTCCTCTTCGGCGACGAGGACGCGCTGATCTCCCTCGACATGTCGGAGTTCAGCGAGAAGCACACGGTCTCGCGCCTCTTCGGTTCGCCCCCCGGCTACGTGGGCTACGAGGAGGGCGGCCAGCTGACGGAGAAGGTCCGCCGCAAGCCGTTCTCGGTCGTCCTCTTCGACGAGGTCGAGAAGGCCCACCCGGACATCTTCAACAGCCTTCTCCAGATCCTGGAGGACGGTCGCCTGACCGACTCCCAGGGCCGGGTCGTGGACTTCAAGAACACGGTCATCATCATGACGACCAACCTCGGTACCCGGGACATCTCCAAGGGCTTCAACCTGGGCTTCGCCGCCGCGGGTGACACGAAGTCCAACTACGAGCGCATGAAGAACAAGGTCCAGGACGAGCTGAAGCAGCACTTCCGGCCCGAGTTCCTCAACCGTGTCGACGACGTGGTCGTCTTCCCGCAGCTCAGCCAGGACGACATCCTGAAGATCGTCGACCTGATGATCGACAAGGTGGACGAGCGCCTCAAGGACCGGGACATGGGCATCGAGCTCTCCCAGTCCGCCAAGGAGCTGCTGTCCAAGCGGGGCTACGACCCGGTGCTGGGCGCGCGTCCGCTGCGCCGCACGATCCAGCGCGAGGTCGAGGACTCGCTGTCGGAGAAGATCCTCTTCGGCGAGCTGCGTCCCGGTCACATCGTGGTCGTGGACACCGAGGGCGAGGGCGACACGGCGACCTTCACCTTCCGGGGCGAGGAGAAGTCGACCCTCCCCGACGTCCCGCCGATCGAGCAGGCGGCCGGTGGCGGCGCGGGCCCGAACCTGAGCAAGGAGGCGTAGCCCTCCGGGGGTGAGCCTGAAAAGGGGCTTCTCCGGGACCTCGGTCCCGGAGAAGCCCCCTTTTTTTGCCGCGCCCAGGTGCTCACTCCGCGGTCACTTCCGCGTCGGGAAAGAGCGTGACGACCTGCCCGGTGTTCAGGGGGAGGCCGGTGGCGGAGCCGAGGAGAACGGTGCGCACGTCCGGGAGCCGGGTCGCGAGCAGCGACAGGTCCTCGTCTCCCGTACAGGCGAGGAGACTGAGGTCGAGGACCCCCGGCAGCGGCGGCACGGGCCCGATGTTCTTCGGGAAGAGGGAGCCGTGCAGCAGCAGGATGCTGAGCCGGGGCAACCGCTGGACCTCCGCCCAGTCCTCGGTGGTCAGAGGCGCCGTCGGGGCCAGGTAGAGGGCGCGAAGAGTCTGCCAGTGCGCCAGCCCCCGCAGACCGGTGTCGATGGTGGCGTCGTCGCCGAGGTGGAGGTACTGCAGGGGCGCCTCGGCCGGAAGGGCGTCGGTCAGCTGTCGGCCGGGGAGTCGGTCGGCCACCGACAGCTGAACCAGTGAGTCCAGCGCGGCGAGCCCGGAGAGGTCGGCTGCCTCGGTGACCAGGAGGCCCGTGAGCGACAACGCCGCCAACTGCTCCAGGTTCCGGGCCGCCGGGCAATTGACCAGGAGCACGCGCAGGGCGGTGAAGGCCGTCAGCCCGCCCAGCTCGGTCACTTCCCGATTCGCGATCAGCTGCAATGAGGTGACCGACTCCGGATGCGTGGATCCGATGATGTCGGCCATGCGGTGCGCCCCGCGCAACGTGAGCTGGCCCCAGGGAGCCATCGTGGCGACCGCCTCGCGCTGGGCCGGTGTCTCACACGTCAGGAACAGGTCCGTCCGGTCGAGGTGGTCCAGCACCTCACTCGCGTACTCCCGCGCGTCGAACCTTCCCCACGTTCCCACCAACTGCCGCCGCACATCGAGCGAGGGATGTTTCCGGTACCGGCCCAGTACGGCCAAGGCCCCGGCCGGCTCGTGCGGTGCCAGCAGCGAGGCCGCGACGACGACCCCGTGCGCTTCCGAGTCCGAGAGCCCCTCCGGCCCCGGCAGCAACTCCAGCACTAGCGGTCCCGCCTCGGCCAGCGTCTTCGCGTCCTCCTTCGTCGTCGGCGGGATCAGCTCGCCCGCCCGGCTCTCCACCTCCGCCCGCACCACCGGGTCCAGGGCGGTGGCGTGTTCCAGGCACGCCAGGGCCAGCAGGGTCAGCCGGGGGGTGTCCTCCGCCAGCAGCCGCCGCAGGAGCATCGCCCGTTCCCCGGTCCGGGCGTGGGCCACCGCCATGCGGACGACGTCCTCCCACTGGCTGTCGCCCGCGTGCCCCGCGATGACGTCGAGGTGCCCCTCCTCGACCGCGTACCGTGCGCCCAGGTAGTCCTGGAAGGTGCGGTGGACGAAGTCCAGTGACCCCTCGTCGGGCCGCCGGAGGAGCCCGCTGCGCAGGACCAGCGCCCGCAGCACCGTCGCCGCGTCGCCCTGCCCCGCCGCCGAGGTCACCGACGGCAGGGCGCGCTCCACGATGCCCTCGGCCGTCTCCACCGCCATCTCCGTGCGCCTGCTCAGCACCAGCGCGTACGCCAGCCGCTGGAGCAGCTCCAGTTGGGCCTCCTCGCCCAGCTCCACCTCGTCCAGGCCCCGCTCCCGGTCCCGGCGGGCGAGCAGCATCGTCAGGGCGGCGTCGTACAACTCCTTGCGGCCCGTGGGGAGGTAGCCCCGGCGTTCCCGGTGCAGGGCGCAGATCAGGCCGCACATCAGGGGGTTGGTGGCGAGCCGGGCCAGGTCGCGCTTGGTGCGCAGGGAGTCCAGCAGCCGGACCTCGAACTCGGGTGCCTCGGCGGCCGCGTGCCAGCGCCGTACGAAGGTCGCCACGTCGTCCTGGCGCATGGGGGTGAGGGCAAGCTCCCGGAAGCCCTCGGCGGCGAGCCAGTCGGAGCGTACGGCGGTGGGGCGGGAGGTGAGCAGCCAGCGGTTGCCGGGGAAGGCGCGGATGAGGGCGAGGAGCCAGTCGCGGGCGCGGTTCCGGTCGGCGCCGGGGATCTCGTCCAGACCGTCGACGAGGACCAGGCCGCGGCCGGCGTTCAGCACCCGTTCGGCCCAGCCCTCCGGAGGGGCGAGGGGGCAGCCCACGGCGGTGAGGAAGGCCGCGGGGGAGGGCAGCGCGCCCGCCCGGGTCAGTGTGCGCAGCGGCAGGACGTACGGGACCCGGTCCCCGTCTCGCGCGGCGGTCACCGCCAGCCACTGCACCAGCGTCGTCTTGCCGGAGCCCGCGTCGCCGCGCAGCAGTACCCGGTCGCGGGTGCGCAGGGCGTCCTCGGCGGCGAGGCGGACGGTGCGCTCGGGGTCGGCGTACTCACCCGGGAGCGCCGCGGTCCGTTCCTCCTCCGCGGTCGCCTCCAGGCTCAGGTAGGCGACCTCCAACGGCCATCGGTCGGGCGAGTCGCGCAGGTCGATGCCGTAGATGGTGATGCGGTTGTGCTGCTCGGCGACGTACGACAGGTACCGGCGCTCGAACGCCGTGTCCCGGGCGTCCGGCCCGGGTACGCGGCTGATCAGCTCGTCGACCTTCGCGATCAGCTCGGCCTGGCCGCGGGTCTGCTCCACCAGCGTCCGCGCCACGAAGGTGGAGCGCCGGGTGAAGAACTCCAGGATGTGCAGGCAGGCCCACTCGGTCGCCGAGTCGAGAAAGTAGCGGGCGTCGCTGGAGAGCCCGTCTCCGGAGCCGGCCGCCTGCCGACGCAGCCGGGCGGCCAGCTCACCGTGCCCCAGCCGCACCGCCTGGACGTCGTCCATGTCCAGGTCGCCGAGGGCGAGGAGGCGCGCCGCCAGGGCGTCGGTGACGGCCGTCTCCTCGTCGTGGGGGAAGGGCGGCTCGCCCCGGGAGTCCAAGGCCGCCGCCACCAGTTTCCCGGCGAGCCCCCGTACCTCCCTCTCGCCCAGCGAGCGCTGCTCGCCCCGGAAGGACACCAGGCGGGTCAGCCGGACCGGTCGGTCGACCAGTCCGGCGCCGGGGCCGCCCGACACGAACAGTTTCCTCACCAGCGGGGCCACCAGGCTGGACGCCAACTTCCCGCCGAGCACCGCCGGTTCCATGTGCCACCCCCGTGGTCGGTCGTCCTCCCCGGAGCCTATCCGGCGTCAGGACAGCTGACCGTCGTAGTCCGGCAGCTTGAACGTCTTCTCGGCGTGGCCGCCCGACAGGTCGGTGGCACTGTTGCCGATGTTCGCGATGATCGTGTAGCCCTTCGACTCGATCTCGGCGCGCTGTTCGGTCTTGTACTCGGCCACGTCCTTGAACAGGTCCAGGAAGCCGCGCACGTACAGCCCGGAGGACTCGTACCCGGCGTGGGCGAGGTTCCACTCGGTGGGCGCCTCGATGATGCCGGGGCGGGCGGTCACGAAGAACAGGGCGACGCCGTGCTCCTGGGCGTACTCGGCGACCTCCAGGACCGGCCGGTTGGCGGGCTGGGGGTAGCTGAAGCCGAAGTCCGTCTCCAGGGAGGTGTTGTCGATGTCGAGGACGACGGCCTGCTTCTCACCGGGGGCGGAGTCGGCGATCCGCTCCTTCAGGTACGGCAGCGCCGCGTCCATGACGGCCCGGCAGTCCCGCTGCCAGGTGTCGTAGCCGACGTCGGCGGCGGCCGCGGCGGGCGCCGCCGTGCGGGGCGCCTCGGCGGGGGCGGCGACGGACGGCGTGACCGTCGCGGTGAGCGCCGCCACGGTGACGGCGGACGACGCGGCGACCCGCGTCCAGGTGCGGCGCCGGGTCTGCCTGGTCTGTCCGTTCTGGTCGGTCATGGGGGGTGGGTCCTCTCATGCCTGCGCGGATGCCTGACGGCAAAGTTGTCGCGTGCATGCTTGCCCCAGCAAGTGGCCGGACGGCAACGATTGGGTTACTGAGCAGTAGTCAGCCGTCCGACCTGCGCGGTCGCGCCCATGACTACGCCTGCGCCCATGCCTACGCCGTGATCTCCACCCCGTCCGGCACGTTCCGTACCCGCGGCAGGCGGGGATTGACCCGCAGCACCCGCAGCCGGGGCAGGCCGGACAGCCACGAGACGTCCGTGTCGGGCAGCTCCGCGTTGAGCCACAGGTGGGTCAGCTGGTCGGGGAGCAGTCCCGCCAGCAGTTCCTCGGCCCGCATCACCCCGGCCACCTGGATGCGCGGCCGCCCGCCGAGTTCGCGCAGGGCCGCCAGCTCGGCGGTGTCGGCGACCGGGAAGTACAGGCCGTCCGGGTCCAGGTGGGCGATGATCTCCTGGGCGTACCGCTCGGTGTCGAAGTGCCGCCAGCCCCGGGCCAGTTCGGTGCGCACCGGCAGGGCGGCGCGGGAGCGCAGCCGGACCAGGTAGTCGATGGCCGCGTCGTCCTGGACGCGGGTCGCGGTGCAGGCGAGCAGCAGGGCCTGCCGGTCGTCGGGCACCTGGCCCGGGTCGGGCAGCAGCTCGAGCACGATGGGGCCGACCCAGCCGAGCCCTCGGGCGGCCAGCTCCGTGGTCGGGCGCACCAGGTTCTTCGTGCGGTCGTGGACGAGGCGCTGGACGGCCGGGTCGAGTTCGGTGACGTGGTCCAGGCAGGCCGCGGCCATCAGTCTGCGGTGGTTGATCTGCGGGCGGCGCAGCCCCGGTGCGGGCGCCAGCAGCCGTTCCAGGAACTGGGCGCACTCCTCGGGGCGGGCGTGGGCGGCGGCCATCCGGATGACCTCCTCCCACTCGGACTGGTGGGCGTGGTCCACCAGCGTGGGGAAGCGGCCGCGGGCCACGATCTCCTTGGCGGCCAGGTAGTCCTGGAAGGTGCGGTGGACGAAGTCGACCGACTCGCCCGACCGTTCGCGCAGCAGGCCCGTGCGGTGCAGCAGATGCCGGAAGATCTTCGCGCCGTCTCCCTGCGCGCGGGCGGCGGGCATCGCGGGCAGCGCGGCGTCCAGGATGCCGACCGCCCGTTCCCGGGTCAGTTCGGAGGCGTCCTCCTCCAGCATGGCGTGGGCCAGCTTCTGCAACAGTCGTTCCCTGGTGCTCTGCTGGAGCCGCACGTCGTCGGCGTACAGGACGTCCCGTTCGGGGTCGCGGCGCTGGAGCAGCATCTCCAGGGCGGCGTCGTACAGCTCCTTGCGGCCGCTGGGCAGGGAGCCCGCCCGGTCGCGGTTGAGGGCGCATATCAGGCCGCACATCAGGGGGTTGGTGGCGAGCTGGCGCAGCTCGCGGTAGATCCGCACGGAGTGCAGCAGCCGCTGCTCGTACTCGTCCAGCGTGCTGCGCTCCCGCTCGCGTTCCCGCGGTCCGGGGGAGCGGCTCTGCTCGTCGAGGCGGGCCGCCGAGTGCCAGTCCCGGACGAACCGCGTCACCTGGTCGCGGGACATGGGCGTGAGGGACAGCTCGACGAAGTCCTCCTCGGCCAGTCCGCCGCCCGACAGCCAGCCCTCGGAGACGGCGGAGGGCCGGGAGGTGACCAGGCAGCCGTTGCCGGAGAAGACGCGCAGCAGCCGGCGGAGCCGGTCGCGCAGCTCGCCGCGGGTCTTCTCCGGCGCCTCGTCGATGCCGTCGACCAGCAGCAGGGCCCGGCCCGCGAGCAGGGTGCGCACCACCCACCCCTCCGGAGCCCGGTCGGCGAGCGGATGCCGGACCGCGTGCAGGAAGTCGTCCGGGGCCGGGAAGCCCTCGCGGGCGAAACGCCGCACCGGCAGCACGAAGGGGACCCGGGAGCCCTCCCGGGCGGCGGCCACGGCCAGCCACTGCACCAGGGTCGTCTTGCCCGAACCCGCACCGCCGCGCAGCAGCACCCGGTCGTGGTCCTCCAGGGCACGGTCCGCGAGCAGCACGGTGCGCTGCTCGTCCTCGGCTCCGCCCACCCCGCCGCTGCGCTCCTCCGCCTCCAGGCTCAGGTACGTCTCCTCCAGCGGCCAACGGTCGGGCGCGTTGGGGAAGTCCACGCCGACGATGGTCAGCCAGCCGTGCCGCCGGGCCACCCACTCGGCGTACTCGGCCTCGAACGCCACGTCCTCCTGAGGCCGTTCGGCATGCCGGGCCGCCGCCTCGGCGTCGCCCAGGTCGACCAGCTGGGCGATCCGGCTCGCCCGTCCCGGCAGTTGCCGCTGGAGGTAGGCGGAGCGCCGCACCAGGTGGTGCAGGACGTGCAGGCACACCGACACAAGCAGCGCGTCGTGGAACCAGGCCGCGTCCGGCGACAGCTCCCGGTCGGCGCCCTGTACCGCGCCCCGCAGCCGCCGCGCGTAGTCCTGCGGTCCCAGTCGTACGGCGTCGGCGTCGGTGACGTCGACCTCGGCGATGGCGAGCAGGGTGCGGGCCAGGACGTCGACGACCGGGGCCAGTTCGGCGGTGGGCGCGGCATGCCGCTCGGCGGCGAGGTGCACCAGGTCGGCGGCGGTGCGGTGGACGTCGTCCGGGGTGGCCGTGGCCCTGGCGCCGCGCCAGGAGACGAGGCCGGGGACCGGTTCGGAGAACACCGGTGGGCGGGCGGGGTCGCGGAAGAGCCGGTGGACGAGCGGGGCGGCGAGACGGGAGGGCGTGCGGACGACGGCATCCATGAAGGTGGGTCACTCCCCGAGGTGGCTGCGCTCTGCGGACGACGGCGTCTCGAACTCCGCCACCCAGGCCGGGACCTGCCCGGCCACCGACCCGTCCACGTCCGTGCCCACGTAGACGGATGACAGGCGGGGGAAGGCCGACAGCCAGGACAGCCCCTCCACCGGGTGCGGTGCGTCGAGCGCCAGGTGGGTGAGCCGGTCGGGCACGATCAGGGCCGTCAGGTCCTCGACCCGGTAGGAGCCGTGGATCATGAGGCGCTGCCAGCCGCCCAGCGCACCGAGCATGCGGAGGTCCTCGGGCGTGGTCACCATGAGATACGACTGGTAGGACAGGTGGGCGAGGATCTCCCGCGCGTACCGGGCCCGGTCGAAGCGGTCCCAGGCCGCGGCCAGGGCCCGCTGGACGTCCTCGCTCGGATGGTCCCGGAAGCGGCGCAGAAAGTGCAGCGCCGCCTCGCTGCCGACCTCGATCGCGGTCTGCACGGTCATGTACGCCGTCCGCTCGTCGATGCCGGCCGGGCCGGGCAGCATGCCCAGCACCAGATCACCCCCGGCCCGCGCCACCTCCCGGGCCGCCGCCAGGTCGGCCGGCGGGACATGGGCCGCCAGCCCCTCCTCGACCCGCTCGCGGACGCCCGGCTCCACCTCCGCCGCATAGCGCAGCCCGGCCGCGGCGAGCAGTGAGCCGCGCGGGGTGCCCGGCTCCGTGAGCCGGCGCAGCATGTGCTCCGCCTCCTTGGGCCGGGCGTGAGCGAGGGCGAGCAGGATCACGTCCTCCCACTCGTCCCGGTCGGCGTGGTCGACCAGCAGGTCGAAGTCCATCTCCTGCACGGCCAGCCGCGAGCCCAGATAGTCCTGGAAGGTGCGGTGCAGGAAGTCCACCCGCCCCTCGGCGGGCTCGCGCAGCAGCCCGGAGCGCAGCAGCAGCGCGGCGTAGACCTCCTCGTCGTCGACACCCGCGAGGTTCAGCGCGGGCAGGGCCCGGCCGACGATCTGGAGTGCCTCGGACCGGTCCATCTCCGCCCGGCCGTTGCGGATCAGCCACCACGCCAGCTTCTGCAGCAGCTGCACCTGGGTGGCGTACGGCAGGGCGGTCCCGGCGGGGGCGTGCAGCTCGCGCTCGCGGTCCCGGCGTTCGAGGAGCATGGTCAGGGCGGCCTCGTACAGGGACCGGCGGTCCTGCGGGAGGAAGCCGCGCCGGTCGCGGTGCAGGGCGCACAGCATGCCGCACATGAGGGGGTTGGTGGCCAGCCGGTTCAGTTCCGAGGTGGTCCGCACGGACCGCCGCAGTGCCTCGCCGACCGCTTCCTCGGCGCCGGCCGCGCGGTGCCAGCGCCGTATGAACGTGTCGACCTCCGTACGTCCCATCGGGGCTAGGTCCAGCTCGTGGAACCCCTCGGCGGCCAGCCAGTCCCGCGGTACGGCCGAGGGGCGCGAGGTGACCAGCCACAGGTTCCCCGGGAAGGTCCGCACCAGTTCGCGCAGCCAGCGGCGGACGGCGCTCCGGCGGTCGTCCGCGATCTCGTCGATGCCGTCGATCAGCAGTACCCCGCGCCGGGCCCGCAGAACGCGCTCGGTCCAGCCGGGCGGCTGCTCTCCCGCGACGGGCGCGCCGACCGCCCTCAGGAAGTCCCCGGGCAGCGGCAGCTCCGCGCCCGGCCGCACGATCCGGCGCATCGGCAGCACGAACGGCACCCGCCCGATGAGGTGGGTCAGCCCGTGGTCGTAGACGCGGCCGGCCGCCGTCACCGCGAGCCACTGCACGAGGGTCGTCTTGCCGGATCCGGCGACGCCGCGCAGGAACACCTGGTCGTGTCCGGCGAGCACCTGCTCGGCGGAGACGCGCAGCTGCCCGGCCCCCGCGGGGCGCTGCCGCCCGTGCTGCGGCCGGGTCGCCTCCAGGCTCAGGTACGCCGTGTCCAGCGGCCACTCCCGGGTCCCGGCGTCCAGCCCGTAGATGGTGAGCGTGCCGTACCGGGCGGCGACGTGGTCCGCGTAACGCTCCTCGAAGCCGGCGTCCTCGGCCGACTGGGACGGCAGCCGTTCCAGCAGGACGTCGACGGCCTGGACCAGCCGGGACAGCTGCTGCGTCTGGACGGTCAGCTGCCGGGCGACGTAGGTGGAGCGCTGGGTGAGGAAGTTCAGGATGTGCAGCGAGGCGGTGTGCAGCAGCCGCTCGTACAGCAGCGTGCCGCCCTCGCCGAGCCCGTACGGGGCCAGGGGTACGCCGGCGCCCAGCTCGCGGGCGAACCGCTCGGGGCCGAGCCCGACGGCCTCGTAGTCCTCGACGGTGATCTCGCCGAGCCGGGCGAGCGTGCGGGCGAGGGCGTCCTTGACGACCGCCGCCTCCGCGGCGTCCACGGGCTCCTCGCCGGGTCCGGCCGAGGTCAGCGCCCTGCGGACCAGCTCCGAAGCGATCTTGTCGACGTCCTTGGGCGTGACGTTCCGCTGCTCGCCCCGGAAGGACACCAGCGCCGATATCCGCACCGGCCGGTCCACCAGACCCGCTCCCGGCCCGTCCCGTACGAAGAGCCGGCGGACGAGCGGTGCGACCGCGCTGGACGCGACACGGGCCCCGAGTGCTGTGACGTCGACCATGCTCCGAGCCTAGGTGAACCCCCTTGTGCAGGGGGCGGGTTAACCGGGACGGGAGTAGCCCCCGTCACATTCACCGGCTCTTCGATCACGGCCGCCGGTGATGTGCCGCACAGGCCGATTGCCGTGTACTACGGGGAATAGTGGCGCCCACAAGAACCACGAAACCGGACATAACGGAGTGCCCGGCGGGAGGCTTTCCGGGACTCTGAGCTGGTTTTGTCCAAAATGGCCGCTCTGGCGTGAGTCATGAAGTTTCACTCTGAAGTACTAAATAGGGTCGTAGGTCACACCTTTGTGCGGTTCGGGGTCGCCGGGTTACCAAGGTTGAGCCCGCCCGGTGAGCGCCTTGTGCGTCCCGCCGGTGGGCATTCCTCTGCACCCGTCCCCATGAGGTTCGAATGTTTCCGCGTGTCACGTCCCGTTCTTCCCGTACGACCATCCGCACCCGCGCCGCGGTGATGGCCGCAGGCCTGGGAGCCTCGGTCGCACTGGGAGCCGGGGTCGCGGCCGCCACCGGCACCACGGCGGCCTCCAGCACCACCGCCACCGCGAGCGCCGTAGAGGCCCAGGCCGCGGCGCAGGCCAAGGCGGCGAAGGCCGAGAAGGCCGCCGCGAGCGCCAAGAAGACCACCACCGCCAAGAAGACGGCCACCAAGAAGAAGGCCGCCTCCTGGGTCGACCCGGTCAAGAAGTACGAGCTGAGCGCCAGCTTCGCCCAGAACGGCGGCATGTGGGCGCACAAGCACAGCGGCCAGGACTTCGCCGTGCCGATCGGCACCAACGTCGTCGCCGCCCACGGCGGCACCGTGGTCAAGGCCGGCGGCAACGGCGCCGGTGACGGCCCCGCCTACGGCAACGCCATCGTCGTCAAGCACGGCAACGGCACGTACTCCCAGTACGCGCACCTGTCCAAGATCAACGTGAAGATCGGCCAGATCGTGAAGACGGGCCAGTCGATCGCCAAGTCCGGCAACACCGGCAACTCCAGCGGTCCGCACCTGCACTTCGAGATCCGCACCACCCCGAACTACGGCTCGGCCGTGGACCCGGTCTCCTTCCTGCGCGCCAAGGGCGTGACCGTCTGACGGACGGGGCCCGGGGGTGCCGTGACGGCACCCCTACGTGCCCGTGGCTCCACGGTGGGCCTGGGTGACCAGATCGGTGGCGACCTCGAGAACGGCAGCACGCTGTTCCTCGGGGTCGCCTTCGAGGTCCCGGAGCACGAACATCCCGGCGTGCAGCGTGAACAGCGCGCTGATGCAGCGGACCTGGTCGACCAGGTCCGCCTCGGGGTCAATGAGGATGTCGCGCAGGTCGAACATCCGGTGCTTGAACAGCTCGCCGATGCGCAGGTCCCGCACCGTCGCCTGGTTCTCCTGCATGAAGCGGAACAGCGGCGCCGCGCCGGCCAGCGCCTCGCTGTAGCGGCGGATGATCTCCTGCTTCGTCTCCAGCGTGTGCGGCTGCTCCCGCCCCCAGTCGATCAGGTGCTCCAGCGGCCGGGAGAGGTCCTCGAAGATGCTGACGAGGATCTCTTCCTTGGTCTTGAAGTGGTAGTAGAGCGCGGCCTTGGTGACGTCCAGGCGCTCGGCGATCTCGCGCAGGGAGGTCTTCTCGTACCCCTGCTCCGCGAAGAGCTCGAGGGCCACGTCCTGGATGCGCTGGCGGGTGTCCCCGCGGCGTCGCTGCTGCTTGGTGCCGTTCATTGTGCCGCCCATCCTCCTACGCACCTCCTGCCCCGCGCACTTTCCGAAAAACTTACTTGACGACCGGCTAGTTACGCGCCTACCTTTCCCAGTGTAGACAGCTTGCCGGGCGGCAAGTAAGTGGCAAGTGGCACAGCGGTAGCTGGGGGAGTAGGAGAGATGGCCGAGAAAACGGACGCGGCGGCCGGGGCCGACGCCGGAAAGCAGCCGAGGAGCGTGCGGGTCGTCCTGCTCGCCCTCATGATCGCGATGATGCTCGCGATGCTCGACAACATGATCATCGGCACCGCGATGCCGACGATCGTGGGCGAGCTGGGCGGCCTGGAGCACCTGTCCTGGGTCGTCACCGCCTACACCCTCGCCACCGCGGCCTCCACCCCGCTGTGGGGCAAGTTCGGCGACATGTACGGGCGCAAGGGCGTCTTCATGACGTCCATCGTGATCTTCCTGATCGGCTCGGCGCTCAGCGGCATGGCCCAGGACATGGGCCAGCTCATCGGCTTCCGCGCCGTCCAGGGCCTGGGCGCCGGCGGACTGATGGTCGGCGTCATGGCGATCATCGGCGACCTGATACCGCCCCGTGAGCGCGGCAAGTACCAGGGCATGATCGCCGGTGTCATGGCGCTCTCGATGATCGGCGGACCGCTCGTCGGCGGCACCATCACCGACAACTGGGGCTGGCGCTGGTCCTTCTACATCAACATCCCGCTCGGTGTGATCGCGCTGATCGCCATCAGCGCCGTACTGCACCTGCCGAAGAAGCGCAGCGAGGCGCGGATCGACTATCCGGGCGCCGCGCTCCTGACCGTCGGCATCACCGCCATCGTGCTCGTCACCACCTGGGGCGGCACCGAGTACGCCTGGACCTCCGCGCGGATCATGGAGCTGATCGGCATCGGCGTCGCCGCGCTGGTCGGGTTCGTGTTCTGGCAGACCAGGGCCGCCGAGCCGATCCTGCCGCTGCACATCTTCCGCAGCCGCAACTTCACGCTGATGTCCGTCATCGGCTTCATCGTCGGCTTCGTGATGTTCGGCGCCACCCTCTTCCTGCCGCTGTACCAGCAGTCGGTGCAGGGCGCGTCCGCCACCAACTCCGGGCTGCTGCTCCTGCCGATGCTGGGCGCGATGCTCGTCACGTCGATGGTCGCCGGGCGGGTCACCACCAGCACCGGCCGCTACAAGATCTTCCCGGTGGCGGGCGGTGCGCTGATGACGGTCGGCCTGTTCCTGCTGTCCACCATGGACACCGACACCACCCGCTTCACGTCCGGCCTGTACATGGCCGTCGTCGGTCTCGGCATGGGCTGCCTGATGCAGATCACCATGCTGGTGGCGCAGAACAGCGTGGAGATGAAGGACATGGGCGTCGCGTCCTCCTCCACCACCCTCTTCCGCACCCTCGGCTCCTCCTTCGGCGTCGCGATCATGGGCGCACTGTTCAACAACCGCGTCCAGGACGTCATGGCCGAGCGGGCCGCGGGCTCGGGTGCCAAGGCGACGGAGCAGTCGGCGACGCTCACCGCGGAGGCGCTGAAGGCGCTGCCGGCCGGGATCCGCGACGCCTACCAGCACGCGGTGTCCGCAGGCACGCACACCGCGTTCCTGCTGGGCGCCGCGGTGGCCGTCCTCGCGCTGGTCGCGGCGGTCTTCGTGAAGGAGGTCCCGCTCAAGGGCGCGGGCCCGAAGGCGGCCGACGCCCCGGCCGACGGTGACGGCGACCCGGCTGCGGCGAAGGCCCCGGTGACCGAGGCCGTCTGACCCCGCCGCGGCCCGCCCGCCCCCTCACCGGACCCCCCGGGTGGCTACGGCCCCGGGGGTCTGTGCCCTGCTCACCGCCTGCGCGCGGCGAGCAGGGCAAAGGAGAGGTACTCGCCGTGGTCGGCGGTGAGCATGCCGACGACGGCCCGGTCGCCCTCGGCGCGAGCGGTGTCCGTACCCGCGCCGTCCGCGCTCCGGTACGCGGCCCCCGCCCTGGCCCACAGCAGCCAGTCCCGCCAGGCGTCCGGTTGCAGCCGCGCCGAGGTGACGTCCACCAGCTCGGTGGTCTCCCACTGGAAACGCCACCACTCGGCGGTGTGCCAGGCCATCGCCTCCCAGCCCACCACCTCCTTGATGTGCGGCGGGATCGCCCCCAGCTCACGCACCTCCCGCGTGAGAGCAGGCGTCGCCACACCCAACTGCCCCCCGGGCCGCAGGAATCGGACGAGATACGGCAGATAGCCGTCCGCCGTCCCGAAGTACTCGAACGCGTCGACGCTGACGATCGCGTCGAGGCTCCCCTCCTCGAACGGCAGCGCGTGCGCCTCCGCCCGCACGGCCTCCACCCGGTCCCCGACCCCCACCGCTGCGAACACGGCCGCCGCCTCCTCGGCCGCGATCCACCAGTCCGCCGCGACGACCTCGACGCCGTACTCCCGGGCCAGGAACACCGCCGTCGCGCCCTTCCCGGACCCGAGGTCGAGAACCCGCATCCCCGGCCGCAGCTCCAGATCCCGGGCGAGATCCTCCAGCAGCCACAGCGGATGGGGCCCCATGTCGAGGTCCAGCAGCCACGCGGGGTCGTAGCGGGAGGAACGCGGATAGCGGTCGGGACGTACGAGTTCACTCAAGTCGGTCACGACCACGAACCCAAGCCGATCACTCACCCGGAAACAACCCGGTTTCGCCCGGCCGGATGCGACGGAGCCGCCTTGCCGGCGCACTCGAACCACACCGTCCTGCCCCGCCCGTCCGGGTACGGCGTGACGCCCCACCGATCGGCCACCGCCGCGACGATCACGAGCCCCCGCCCGCCCTCGCCCAGCGGGTCCTCCGCGGCCGGGACCGGCAGTTCCGGGCACCCGTCGGCGACCTACACCCGCACCCCGCCGGGCCGCAGCAGAAAGCACACGCGGCCACGCCGTCCGGGCGGCGACTGCGTCGAAGTCGCCGACAACCGCGCCACCGGTGCCGTCCCCGTACGCGACAGCAAGAACCCGTCCGGCCCGGTGGTCACCGTCGGAGCCGGTGCCTGGCAGTCCTTCGTCGACGGCCTGCGGTAACCGCCCGCCCGCTACTGCTCACCCCGGTCCGCCTGCCGGGCGGGGAAATCCTCGGGGTGGGCCGGCTCGGCCTCCTCACCCCTGTCTCCCGGCGCGTAGGCGGTGGGCCGTGCGGGGCGCACCATGAACACGTCCACCGGATCCTCGCTCTCCACGGCGAATCCGTGCCGTTCGTACAGCCGCCGGGCGGGACTGCCCCGCAGCACGTTCAGCCGGACCAGCGTGCCCTCGCGGTCGCACCGTTCCAGCAGCTCGCGCAGCACGGCCGTACCGATGCCGCCGCCCTGCACCCGCGGGTCCAGATAGAAGTGCTCCAGCCAGTGGGCGTCCTCGGCCGGCCGCAGCGACACGCACCCGGCGAACGCGCCGCCCACCTCGATCACCCGGGTGTGCGCCGGGACGAACCCGTCCCGCAGCCGCTGCCGCACCCGCCGCGCGTCGTACCGCCCGAGCCGCTCCAGATCCGCCCGCAGCACCAGGGCGCGCAACTCGGCCACCGCCTCGACGTCCGCCGCCGAAGCCGTCCGAACGCGCCAATCCGCCATGATCGTCAGACTAATGTGTCGGCCCCCGGGCACGGAGGCCCTGTTCCGCGACGACTCGGGCAACTGGTCCCTGGGAGCAAAAACCTCTCGACCGGGACCGCTCGCGCCGGAATCATGAGCGCCGACCCCACAGAGGAGGACGGTGTGGAACCAGCGGAACTCCGCCGCGCAGTCGAGGCCGGCCGGACGGCCGCTTCGGAGCAGGGCCTCCAGGCCGACGACGTGGTCGTCGTCCACGACTCGGACCGCGTCGTGCTGCGTCTGCTGCCCTGTGACGTTCTCGCCCGGGTCGCGCCTTCAGGGCATCTGCCCGACTCCGCCTTCGAAGTGGAGGTCGCTCGGCGGCTCACCGAAGCCGGTGCTCCGGTGGCCGAGCTCGACCCTCGGACCGACCCCAGGGTTCAGGTGCGGGACACCTTCGCCATCTCGCTCTGGACCTACTACGCACCGGTGGGGCCGGAGATCGCGCCGGCCGACTACGCGGACGCGCTCATGCGGCAGCACGCCGCCCTGCGCCGGATCGACGTGGACGCACCGCACTTCACCGACCGGGTGGCCACGGCACTGGGAAGCGTGGACGACCCGGAGCGGTCACCCGAGCTGTCCGACTCCGACCGGGGATTCCTCCACGACACACTCGGTGGCCTCAGTGCCGAGATCGGCTCCGACCGGGCACGCGACCAACTGCTGCACGGCGAGCCGCACCCGGGAAACCTCCTGAACACGCGCCGAGGCCCGCTCTTCGTCGACCTCGCCACGTGCTGCCGCGGGCCGGTCGAGTTCGACCTCGCCCATGGGCCCGAGAAGGTGGCGGAGCACTACGCGGGCGCCGATCACACGCTGACGCTCCGGTGCCGCGCGCTGAACTGGGCGCTGTTCTCCGCCTGGCGCTGGCGCCGGGACGACCAGATGCCCGACCGGGACCACTGGCGGGCGGAAGGGCTCGACCGGGTCCGAGCCGCACTCGACCGGATCTGAGACCCGAGCTCTGAAATCCGAGCTCTGAGATCCGAGCTCTGAGACCTGAGCGCCGAGCCCGGCGTCACGGCCTCCGGGACGCCCCCTGGGAAGCCTCCCGAGACGCACCCTGGGACGAGTCCCTGGACGACGGCATCCCGCCTTTCGAACGGTCCGGCAGCATCGGGTAGCTCCCCGTGTTGGTCGGTGCGTGTTCCGGGAGCCACAGGACCGCGACCGCGCCCTCGGCCGGTATGTGCGCGGGGGCGCCGGCCGGGCGCACGTTGCGGAAGGTGAGCCGGGCGCCCAGGACACGGGCCTGACCGGCCGCGATGGTCAGGCCGAGCCCGTGTCCGCGGCCGGCCCGGTCCGTGCTGCCGGTGCGGAACCGGCTCGGGCCCTCGGCCAGCAGGTCCTCGGGGAAGCCCGGCCCGTGGTCCCGGACCCGGATCACCCGGCCCTCGACGCTGACCTCGACGGGCGAGCGGCCGTGCCGGGCGGCGTTGGCGAGCAGGTTGAACAGCACGCGCTCCAGGCGGCGCGGGTCGGTGGTGACCTCCGACTCGTGGATCACCCGCACCTCGACGGCGGGGTCCTTGGCGGCGACCCGTCGGGACACGAAGTCGCCCAGCATGATGTCCTGCAGCTCGGCCCGCTCCGAGGCCCCGTCGAGCCGGGCCACCTCCAGGACGTCCTCGACGAGGGTGCGCATCGCCTTCGCCCGGTCGAGGACCAGCTCGGTCGGCCGGCCCGGCGGCAGCAGTTCGGCGGCCGTGAGCAGACCGGTGACCGGGGTGCGCAGCTCGTGCGCGATGTCCGCGGTGACCCGGCGCTCGGCCTCGATGCGCTGCTGCAAGGCGTCCGCCATCGCGTCCACGGCACGCGCTACGTCGTCCGTCTCGTCCCGCACTACGCCGCCGATGGCGTCCCGCACCCGGACGTCCGCCTCACCGCTCGCGACCCGGTTCGCCGCGGCGGCGGCCTCGCGCAGCCGGCGCGACAGCTGACCGCCGATGAGCACGCCCAGCGCGCTGCCGCCGAGGACGACCGCGATGGAACCGATGACCAGGGCCTGGTCCAGGTCGCTGAGGATGTCCGCGCTGCGGTCGGTGAAACCGGAGTGCAGGGACATCACGTGCCCGTCCTTGAGCGGCACGGCCGCCCAGATGTCCGTCACACCGTCCGGCCGCTCGGAGACGTAGGTGGCCCGCCGCCCCGCGTCGATCTTGCGGCGCAGCTCCGGCGGCAGGGCGGGGTCGTCGATCTGGGCGTTGGGGAAGTTCTGCCGCCCGGACAGCTCGTAGTTGCGCTGGGCGATCAGGACCCGGTCGTCGGCGAGGTCGCGGGCGTTGTCGAGCATCGACACCCGGGCGGCATTGTGCACGACCAGGCTCAGCGCGACCGCCACCAGCGCGCCGACCAGCGCGATGGCCGCGCTCAGCTTCCAGCGCAGCCCGGTGCGGATACCCCGGGCACGCAGACCGCGCACACCGATGCCGCGCGCACGCCCGCCCGGCCCCGCGTGCTCACCGGATCCAGTGTGCTCACCGGAACCCGCGTGCTCACCGGATCCCGTGTTCTCGCCGCGCCTCGTGCGGTCGTACGGGTGCCCCGGTGACGAGACGCTCCGGCGTTGTCGGAAGAACCCCCGCATATCCCTGTATCCCCGCTCAGGCCTTCAACTTGTAGCCGAAGCCGCGGACCGTCTCGATCCGGTCCTGGCCGATCTTGGTACGCAGCCGCTGGACGTGCACGTCGACGACCCGGGTGTCCCCGCCCCAGCCGTAGTCCCACACCCGTTCCAGCAGCTTGTCGCGCGAGAGCACGGTGCCCGGCGCGGAGGAGAACTCCAGCAGCAGGCGCATTTCGGTCGGCGTGAGCCCCACCGGCCGCCCGGCCCGGAGCACCTCCATGCCGTCGGTGTCCACCTCCAGGTCGCCGAAGGTGAGCACGCCCCCGGTATCGCCGGCACCGGGGGCCTCCGCCCGGTCGCCGCCCCCGGCGTGCCCGAAGCGGCGCAGCACCGCCCGGATCCGGGCGACCAGCACGGCCCCGTCGAACGGCTTGGTGACGTAGTCGTCGGCGCCCGCCTCCAGCCCCAGGACGACGTCGATGGAGTCCGCCCGCGCCGACAGCATGATCACCGGCACCGTGGACTCGTCCCGGATCCGGCGGCACAGGCTGACGCCGTCGAGGCCGGGGAGCATGACGTCGAGCAGGGCGATGTCGGGACGGTCGGCCCGGAAGGACTCCAGGCCGGAGAGCCCGTCGGGCATCGCGGTGACCGCGAAGCCGTCCCGCTCGAGGGCGAGCTGGGTGGCCTCGCGGATGACATCGTCGTCCTCGACGAACAGGACGTGGGTCTGATCTGCCATCCCGGTGCTCTCAGTCCTCATGGTGTGGTCGGGTCGAACGGTCGAACGGGCCGCAGGTACGCGTACCGCGCTCACTGGGTCATCGGTACGAGCGGCCCGGTCGGTTCACGCCGGTCGGGGCGGCCGACGGTTCAGCTGTCCGGCTCCGGAGCCGGGGTGGGCGCGTTGCCCGCGGCCTTGCTGTAGTCGTTGTGGGTGCGGTACTCCTCGGTGAACCGGTCCGACGCCCAGCGGTACGTGATCACGTTCTCGCCGGACGGACTCGACACCGGGTCGCCCTTGTCGTACACCTGCTTGGTCACCACCAGGTCGCCGCGGTCGATCTCCGCGTAGACCGGAGGCTCCTCGGCCTTGAACACATTCTGGTATGCGCCGTCCTCCTCGCGGTACACGTAACTGCCCACACCGACCGCGTCACCGCACGTCAGCACGTTGACCACGACGTCGTCCGCCGAGCCGGCCGTCAGCTTCCCGTACGACACGTCGACCGGGTACTCGTCGGCGACGCAGGGCTTCAGCTCGCGCTTGACCTCCGGGGACACCTTGGGATCGGCCTTCACGAGCCGCACCGCGTCGACGCGGTCGGGGGCCTTCGAGGGGGACGCCTTCGCCGCCGGCGCGGGGGACGGCGAGCCCGCGCCGCCCACGGCGTCCGCGTGGGCCGGCCCCTCGTCCCGGGCGCCGGTGCCCCCGGTCCCGCAGCCGGACAGGGAAACGCCGAGGGCGACGAACACGGCCACCGCCGTACTCGCCGCCTGCGTGGTTCTCCGGGTCCCCCCGGGTGTCCGACCGCCGGTCAGGCCGCGCAACGCTCCCGCTCCTCACGCTCCAGCGCCCGTGCGTCCAGATCGCGGGCGACCAGCTCCTCGCGGAGCCGGGCGAGCGCCCGGTGCAGCGTGCTCTTGACCGTTCCCGCCGACATGCCGAGGGCGGCGGCGGTCTCCTCCGTTGACATCTGCTCCCAGTGTCGCAGCACGACGACGCTGCGCTGCTTCGGGGCCAGCACCTTCAGGACGTCCATCAGCAGGGCGCGGTCCGCGTGCTGCTCGGTGGCGTCGTCCATGGGGGACTCGGGGAGCTGCTCGGTCGGCACCTCCTCCAGCTTCCGCGCCCGCCACCACTCGGTCCGGGTGTTGATCATCACCCGGCGCAGGTAGGCGTCCGCGAGCCGCTTGTCCTCGATGGTCTCCCAGCGCCCGTACGTCCGCGCCAGCGCGGTCTGCAACAGGTCCTGGGCATCGACGGGGTCGGGGACCAGGCGCCTGGCGCTGCGCAGCAGCGCGTCCTGCCGGGTGCGGACGTACTCCTCGAACTCGAGCACCTCGCCCATGTCAACCGCCTTCCGATCCCCGTACTCCGACGGTGGTCACCGCCGGTCCACTGCCTGTGGTCCGTAGTCGTGCTGTGCCCGGGGGCACACAAACGAAGGTAGGGAAGCGTTGTCACGGCGCTGTGCGATGCAGCCTGCGGCAAACCCTCGGCTGTCCGTCGGTTGTGTAACGGAAGTAGGAACCGGGTAAATCAGCAGCCCACTTGATAGTGACATCGGGCGATTTGTCCGGCGGAGAGGCTGTCACAGCGATGCCGCCGGAGCTGTCACAAAACGAGCGGGCTGTGCGTCAGCTCAGCGGCAGCCGGTACAGACCGTCCGCCAGCGGCTCCACCAGACCGTCGGCCACCAGGCCGTCCAGGGCGCGGGCCCGCTGGACCGGTTCCTGCCACACCTGGTCGAGGGCCGCCTGCGGCACCGGCCCGGCCGCGTCCCGCAGCACCGCGAGCAGCCGTCCGCGCACCTGCCGGTCGGTGCCCGCGTACGTCTGGCCGCGCCGCGGCGGACCGTCGTGGGCGGGCTTGCCGGCCAGCCGCCAGGCGCACTGGGCCGCGATCGGGCAGCGGTGGCACGACTCGTTCTTCGCCGTGCAGACCAGTGCGCCCAGCTCCATCGAGGCGGCGGCCCAGCGGGCGGCACTCGCCTGCTCCTCGGGCAGCAGCGCCCGCGCCAGCTTCCGCTCGGCGGCGGTGGTGGCGTTCGGCGGGTACTGCACGCCGGTGACCGCGCGGGCGAGGACCCGGCGGACGTTGGTGTCCAGCACGGCGTGCCGCTGGCCGTAGGCGAAGGAGGCGACCGCGGCGGCCGTGTACTCGCCGATGCCGGGCAGCGCAAGCAACTGGGCGTGGTCGGCGGGTACGTCGCCGCCGTGCCGTTCCGTTATGGCCGCCGCGGCACCGTGCAGGCGCAGGGCGCGGCGCGGGTAGCCGAGCCGGCCCCAGGCGCGCACGGCCTCGCCGGGCGCCTCCGCGGCGAGGTCGGCGGGGCGCGGCCAGCGGGCCAGCCACTGCTCGTAGACGGGCTGGACGCGGCTGACCGGCGTCTGCTGGAGCATGAACTCGCTGACCATCACGCCCCAGGCGCCCGCCTCGGGGCGCCGCCACGGCAGATCGCGGGCGTGCTCGTCGAACCAGTCGATGACGGGGGCGTGCAGCGGCACACCGGACGCGGCGGGGTCGGAGGGTCCGCCTGGCGAAGGCTTCGTGGGCGCAGTCATGTCCCTCCGATCCTGCCACGGGAGGACCGCCGCACGGGAACACCGCCACCCGGAGACCGTCGCGGACGTGATCCGGCCGTCGACAGGGGCACCGGGAGGGTCTCCGAAATGATGATCCGTAAAAGTTGCGGGCCCAAACGGCGGGTGGGACAAGGGAACGCGCCGATCTCTCGTACAGTTTGCGCCGTGGGATCTCTGCGCAATCCGGTCGGGCCGCTTCCCTCCACCATCTACTGGCGGCGGAGGGCCGTACTGCTGTCTCTTTTCGCCCTGTTGGCGCTATTGATCACGTGGATCGTGGTCTCCGGCGGCGGGGACGGCGGCAAGGGCCGCGAGGACGGGGCCAACGGCAAGAACCCGGCACCGTCGATCACTCCCGGCCCCTCGGGGTCCGGCCCGGCGATCAGCCAGGCACCGGGCGGACGCGACGAGTCGGGGACCGGCGACTCCAACGGCTCGGGTTCCGGCTCGGGTTCCGGCGGTGACGGCTCCGGTAGCGGTTCCGGGTCTGGCGCCGACGCGTCCGGCGGCGGCGGATCGGCCGGGTCGGGAAGTGCCGGAGGCGGCGGGGGCGGCGCGGTGACCGGCGTCGGCGCGGGCGATGCGCTGCCGGCCGGGTCGGCCCTGCCCAACTGCACGCCGGGTGCCGTGAAGTTGAGCCTGCGCAGCGTCCGCAACAGCTACTCGCCCGGACAGACCCCCGCCTTCGAACTGACCGCGCGGAACACCTCCGGCAGCGACTGCAAGGTCGATCTCGGCCCGAAGAACGCGGTGTTCACCATCACCCCGGCCGACGGCGACGACGCCTACTGGGCCTCCGACGACTGCGTCGAGGGCACGGGCAGCCTGCGCTACCGGGTCGCCGCAGGCAGCGGCATCACCTACACCACCAAGTGGGACCGCAAGCCCAGCGCCCCCGAGTGCGGGACGCCGCCGGCGGGTTCGGCCAAGGCGGGCACCTACCTGGTGGAGGCCGAGGCGCCCGGCTTCGAGAAGGTCCAGACGTCCTTCGTCCTCAAGAACGACTGACACGACGCGCGACCGCCCCCTCGGGTTCGCCGCGCGTCAGACGTAGCGCTCCAGGATCGACGACTCCGCCAGCCGCGACAGCCCCTCCCGCACGCTGCGCGCCCGCGCCTCACCGACGCCGTCCACCGTCTGGAGGTCGTCGACACTGGCGGCGAGCAGCTTCTGCAGGCCGCCGAAGTGCTCCACCAGCCGGTCGATGATCGCGCCCGGCAGCCGCGGCACCTTGGCCAGCAGCCGGAACCCGCGCGGCGACACCGCGGAGTCCAGTGTCTCGGGCGACCCGGTGTACCCCAACGCCCGTGCCACCGTGGACAGCTCCAGCAGCTCGGCATGGCTGAGCTTGTCCAGCTCGGCGAGCGCCTCGTCGACCGTCCGCGAGCGCTTCGCGGTCGGCTCGGGCACGTAGTCCCGCACGACCAGCTCGCGCTCCGGCTCCACACCGGCGATCAACTCGTCCAGCTGCAGCGCCAGCAGCCGCCCGTCGGTCCCCAGCTCCACCACGTACTCGGCGATCTCGGTGGCGATCCGGCGCACCATCTCGAGCCGCTGCGCGACCGCCGAGACGTCCCGCACCGTCACCAGGTCCTCGATCTCCAACGCCGACAGCGTCCCCGCGACCTCGTCGAGGCGCAGCTTGTACCGCTCCAGCGTCGCCAGCGCCTGATTGGCCCGCGACAGAATCGCGGCCGAATCCTCCAGCACCCGCCGCTGCCCGTCCACGTACAACGCGATCAGCCGCATCGACTGCGACACCGACACGACGGGGAAGCCGACCTGCTTGCTCACCCGGTCGGCAGTACGGTGCCGCGTACCGGTCTCCTCCGTCGGAATGGTCGGATCCGGAAGGAGCTGCACCCCCGCCCGCAGGATCTTCGACAGGTCCGAGGACAGCACGATGCCGCCGTCGAGCTTGCACAGCTCGCGCAGCCGGGTCGCGGTGAACTCGACATCCAGCACGAAACCGCCCGTGCACATCGACTCGACGGTCTTGTCGGAACCCAGCACGATCAGACCGCCGGTGTTGCCGCGCAGGACCCGCTCCAGGCCGTCGCGCAGGGAGGTGCCGGGCGCCACGGCGCTCAGTGAGGCGCGCATCAGGCCATCGGCACCGGCACTCCCACCGGACTTTCCGGGAGCTGCTGCCCGGTCGTTGGCTGCCACTGCACTCCTCCGGTCGCAGGTTCTTCTGGCGCTCCCGTGTCGCACACTCGGTCGTACGGACGGGCGAGACCAGGGCAAAGTCTACCGGCGGTCGTCCTCCTCCCGTGTGGCCTCTCGCCGACGCGAGCGCGGAAGCACCCGCAGGGCGTCTCCCATGTCCGCGACTTCCAGGACCTTCATGCCGTCAGGGACCCTGCCCGGATCGGCCGGCACCAGGGCGTGCGTGAAGCCCAGCCGATGAGCTTCGGAGAGCCTGCGCTGCACCCCCGTGACCCGTCTCACCTCTCCCGCGAGCCCGACCTCGCCGATCGCGACGAGGTTCTTGGGCAGCGGGGTGTCACTGGCCGCACTCGCCAACGCCAGCGCGACGGCGAGGTCTGCGGCCGGCTCGGAGAGCTTCACCCCGCCCACCGTCGCACTGTAGATGTCCCTCTTCCCCAGCGCACTGATGCGCCCGCGCTGCTCCAGCACGGCCAGCATCATCGACACCCGGGAGGTCTCGAGCCCGGAGGTCGTACGCCGGGGCGAGGGAATCTGCGAGTCGACGGTCAGCGCCTGCACCTCGGCGACCAGCGGCCGGCGCCCCTCCAGGGTGACGGTCAGACAGGTACCGGGCACGGGCTCGGCCCGCCGCGTGAGAAAGAGCCCGCTGGGATCGGCAAGCCCCGTGATCCCTTCGTCGTGCAACTCGAAGCAGCCGACTTCATCGGTCGTCCCGTACCGGTTCTTGACCCCCCGCACCAGCCTCAGCCGCGCATGCCGGTCACCCTCGAAGTGCAGTACGACGTCGACGAGGTGCTCAAGCAGCCGTGGCCCGGCGATGGCCCCGTCCTTGGTGACATGGCCCACAAGGAGCGTCGACATGCCGCGCTCCTTGGAGGCACGGATCAGCGCCCCCGCCACCTCCCGCACCTGCGCCATGCCACCCGGGGCACCGTCGATCTCGGGCGAGGCCACCGTCTGCACGGAGTCCAGGATCAGCAGCGACGGCTTCACGGCGTCGAGGTGCCCGAGCACCGCCGCGAGGTCGGTCTCGGCGGCGAGATACAGATGGTCGTCGATGGCGTGGATCCGGTCGGCCCGCAGCCGCACCTGGCTGGCGGACTCCTCACCGGTGACATAGAGCGTCCGGTGCTCCTCGCTCGCGGACTTGGCCGCCACGTCAAGGAGCAGGGTGGACTTCCCGACGCCCGGCTCACCCGCGACGAGCACCACCGCCCCGGGCACCAGACCGCCGCCGAGCACCCGGTCCAGCTCGGGCACGCCGGTGGAGCGGGCGGTCGCCTGACGCCCGTCGACCTGGCCGATCGGCACCGCGGACGTGGTCACGCGCCCCGGGGTGGTCGTACGCACGGCGGGCGCGCCGTACTCCTCGACCGTGCCCCAGGCCTGGCATTCGGGGCAGCGGCCGAGCCACTTGGCCGTCTGCCAGCCGCACTCCGTGCAGCGGTAGGACGGCCGTTCCTTGGCGGACTTCGTACGGGCAGCCATGCACGAACCGTAACCGCCCCCACTGACAGCCGACCGCGCGGTGCCGGCGGCGACGCGGCGGGAGAGCCGCGTACGGCGGGGCGGGGTGCCGGTGTGCGGGCGGGCGGCAGTCGCGTACGGCGAGGAGCGGAACGCGGAGAGTGGGCGGGCGGCAGTCGCGTACGGCGGTGAGGGGTCGTGTCGGGGGGTGTCCGCCCGCAGCGGTTGGCGCGTCAACGCCCCGAACCTCTTGAAGGAACCGATTCCGCGCCGTTCCGAGGACGGACACCCCCCGGCGCGGCCCCGACCCACCCACCGCACAAACGGCGCCACGCGCACCCCCACCACACCCGCACAGGCGCCGCAGGCACCCCGAACGGACGACTCCCACCCCGCCCCGGCCACGGAAGAACAGCTTCCTGTCCCCTTATGAGGGATCGTTTCACCCGTACGGATTAAAAGTGCCCAACGCGCCAGTTCGCGCCACCCATAGCCCCCTACGGTCGCCGAGTGATGAGGAGCAGTCCGGAAACCACGACCCGCACGACCGGCGCACACCGGGCGCACCGGGAAGCGCGTGACCGCACCGCGGCGAGGGCCCTGGCGCAGCCGCCGGCGCGGCGCCCACCCGCGCGTTACGCCGCGTACGACGCGTATCTGGACAGCCTGTTCACGTACTGCCTGTCCGTGCTCTGCGACCACGAGGCCGCGACCGCCGCCCTGGCCGACGTCCTCGCCATCGCCGAGCGCCGGGGCCACCGCGGCCACCGCGGCCCCGGCCCCGCGGCCGACCGCAGGGCCTGGCTGTACGCGCTGGCCCGCTGGGCCTGCCTGCGCAAGCTGGCCGAGGCCAAGCAGAAACGTCCGAGCAGCCACGCGGCGGGCCGCCCCGCACCCGCCACCACCCCCACAGCCACCACCCCCGCAACCGACGAGACCCGCCAGCGGCACCGCAGCGAACTCGCCCTCCTCGCCTGGCCGGAGGCCGCCGGCACCACCCCCGAGCAGCGCGAGGCCCTCGAACTGGCCGTGCGCCACCACCTCACCCCCCACGAGGTCGCCGCCGTCCTCGGCATGGACCTCGCCGCCACCAGGGAACTGCTCGCCTCGGCCGCCTGCGAGGTGGAACGCACCCGAGCCGCCCTGGCCGTCGTGGAGACCGGCACCTGCGCGGGTGTCGCCCGCCTCACCGGCGACAATCGGTACGTCCTCAGCAGCGCCCTGCGCCGCGAGCTGGTCCGGCACGTCGACGACTGCCCGCGCTGTCGCCGGACCGCGGAGCGCGCGATCCCCGGCCGCTGGCCCGGCACCAGCGTCACCCCCGCCGAACTGCCCGTCCTGGAGGCCCCCCGCACCGCGCTGCACGTCGCCCTGGCCCACACTCCGCGCGCGCGGGCCGCCGCCCCGCGCTTCGACCGGCGCGGTTTCCCCATGGACCCGAAGGATCGCGCGGCCCGGCGGGACCGGCTGCGCGCCCGTGCCGTCACCACCACCGTCGTCGCCACCGTCGTGGCCGCCCCGGTGCTCGCCCTGTGGGCGGCGTACCGGGGGACCCCCGTGGTCGAGGGCGAGGAGGGCCGCTCGGCCAGCGCCAGCGAGGCGCAGGACCCGGACGCCCTGGACGGCGAGTCCGCGGGCGGCGCCTACGGGTACGAGAACGCCGGCAACGCGAGCACCACCCCGGGCACCGGCTTCGGCGAGAAGGGCGAGGCCGACGTCTCCGTGGAGGTCGTCGGCGTCTCCGGCGCCGGTGAGAAGGGAGCCGGTCACCTGGAGGTGACGGCGGGCCACGACGGCGACACCACGCTGGTCACCCTCACCGCGACCGGCGACGCCCCGGTGCACTGGTCGGCGTCCGCCGGCGCCTCCTGGCTCTACCTGAGCCAGTCCTCCGGGACCCTGCGCCCCGGCGAGGCCGTGACGGTCAGGGTGTACGTCGACCACCTGCGCGAGCCGTCCGGCCGGTGGAGCGCACGGGTGTCCGTCGCGCCCGCCGGCGCGGTCGTGGCGATCGAGGGCTACGGCACCGCGCCCGCCCCGTCCCGCCCGGGCCCGCGCCCCGGCCCGCCGGACGACACGTCGTCCCCGTCCCACCCGGGCGGTGACCCGGACCCGGCCCCGTCACCGTCCACGTCGCAGCCGCCGGACCCCACGCCCACCGACGACCCGTCGCCGACCCCGCCCGACCCGGACCCGACGACGAACGAACCGTCCCCGACCGGCGGCACGGACGGCTCGTCCCCACCACCGACGAGCGGCCCGAGCCCATCCGCCGGGTAGCCCCGACAGGGGACGGGACGGCACCCGACACGGGACGGGACACGGCACCCGACACGGGACGACGCACGGGACCCGACACAGCACCCGCCCCGGGGCACGGCCCCCGGCATCAGGCCAGACACGGAGGCGGGCACGTGCGCGTCCCCGCCTCCGTCGCCCCGCCCGGCCCGGCCCCGTCTCAGCGGGCCGGGTCCGCCGGATGCGGTGCCAGCAACGGCAGCTGCGAGGCCAGCCGCTCCTCGCACAGCTCGACCAGCTGGTCGTACCCCGCCTTGCCCATCAGCTCGATCAGCTCCGGCCGGTAGGAGACGTACACCGGGTCGCCCGCGCCGTGCGCCGAGGTCGCCGACGTGCACCACCAGTGCAGGTCGTGCCCGCCGGGGCCCCACCCACGCCGGTCGTACTCACCGATCGACACCTGCAGCACGCGCGTGTCGTCGGGCCGGTCGATCCACTCGTACGTCCGCCGGACCGGCAGCTGCCAGCACACGTCCGGCTTGGTCTCCAGCGGCTCCCGGCCCTCCTTCAGCGCCAGGATGTGCAGCGAGCAGCCCGCACCACCGGAGAATCCCGGCCGGTTCTGGAAGATGCACGAGCCCTGGAAGGGCCGGGTCTGCCGGGAGCCCTCGTCGTCCTCGGAGGTCCAGCCGTTCCGCGTGCCCTCGGCATGGTGCTGCCAGATGTCCGGCGTGAGCCGCGCCACGTGCCCGGCGACCCGCTTCTCGTCGTCCTCGTCGGAGAAGTGCGCGCCCAGCGAGCAGCACCCGTCGTCCGCGCGGCCCGCCTGAATGCCCTGGCAGCCGCTGCCGAAGATGCAGTTCCAGCGGGAGGTCAGCCATGTCAGATCGCACCGGAAGACCTGCTCGTCGTCCGCCGGATCCGGAAACTCCACCCACGCGCGCGCGAAGTCGAGCCCCTTCTCATCGCCCGCACCTTCACCCAGTACGCGCTTTTTGTCCTTCTTGGCCGACTTCTCGTCCTTCGCCTTTTTCGTCTTTGGCACGGCTCCAGGGTAAGTCGCCGGAGCGACAGGACGGGACCAAGGACGACACCACGGACGGGACCACCGCGAGCGCCGCTGGCAGTAGCGTTCCGTACATGAGACTCGGTGTCCTCGACGTGGGTTCGAACACGGTGCATCTGCTGGTGGTGGACGCGCACCCCGGCGCCCGCCCGCTGCCCGCCCACTCGTACAAGGTGGAACTGCGCCTCGCCCAGCTCCTCGACGAGGACGGGGCGATCGGCCCCGACGGTGTCGACCGGTTGGCCGCGGTCGTCCGGGAGGCGCTCCAGGCGGCCGAGGACAAGGGCGTCGAGGACCTCCTGCCCTTCGCCACCTCGGCCGTGCGCGAGGCGAGCAACGCCGACGACGTCCTCGCGCGCGTGCGCGCCGAGACCGGCGTCGAGCTGACCGTCCTGACCGGCGCCGAGGAGGCCCGGCTCACCTTCCTCGCCGCCCGCCGCTGGTTCGGCTGGTCCGCGGGCAGGCTGCTGGTCCTCGACATCGGCGGCGGCTCCCTGGAGATCGCGTACGGCATGGACGAGGAACCGGACGCCGCCGTGTCGCTGCCGCTCGGCGCGGGCCGGCTGACCGCGGCCCGGCTGCCCGACGACCCGCCCCACCCGGACGACGTCAGGGCGCTGCGCCGCCACGTCCGTACGGAGATCGCCCGGACGGTCGGCGAGTTCAGCCGCCTCGGCGCCCCCGACCACGTGGTCGCCACCTCGAAGACCTTCCGGCAGCTGGCCCGCATCGCGGGCGCCGCCCGCTCCGCCGAGGGCCTCTACGTCCAGCGCGAGCTGAAGCGTGCCTCGCTGGAGGCCTGGGTGTCCCGCCTGGCCGCCATGACCAGCGGCGAGCGCGCCGAACTCCCCGGCGTGTCCGAGGGCCGGGCGCACCAGCTCCTGGCCGGCGCCCTGGTGGCCGAGGCCGCGATGGACCTCTTCCGCGTGGAGAGCCTGGAGATCTGCCCATGGGCCCTGAGGGAGGGCGTGATCCTGCGGCGCCTCGACCACATGGGCCAGGAATAGCGCCCGGAGAAGGGCGCGGGAACGGCGCGACGAGCCACAGCCGACCGGTAGGCGCCGTATGGCAATGACCACAACGGCGATTGAGCACCCGACGACTCCCCATGCCCACCCCGTAACCTGACCCCCGTGGCAAAACCAAGCGACGCCGTCCGCATCCAGGACACGAAGGTCGCCCTGTCGACGGCCTCCGTCTACCCGGAGTCGACGGCGACGGCCTTCGAGATCGCCGCCCGCCTCGGTTACGACGGCGTGGAGGTGATGGTCTGGACGGATCCGGTCAGCCAGGACATCGAGGCGCTGCGCAGGCTCAGCGACTACCACCGCATGCCGATACTCGCCGTGCACGCACCGTGTCTGCTCATCACCCAGCGCGTCTGGTCCACCGACCCCTGGGTCAAGCTCCAGCGCGCCCGCGCCGCCGCCGAGAAGCTCGGCGCGTCCGCCGTCGTCGTGCACCCCCCGTTCCGCTGGCAGCGCCAGTACGCGCGGGACTTCGTCGACGGCATCTGGCGGATGGCCGACGAGACGGACGTCCGCTTCGCCGTCGAGAACATGTACCCCTGGCGCTACCGAGACCGCGAGATGCAGGCCTACGCCCCCGACTGGGACGTGACGAAGGACGACTACCGGCACTTCACGATCGACCTCAGCCACGCCGCGACCTCCCGCACCGACACCCTCGACATGATCGACCGCATGAGCGACCGGCTCGGTCACGTCCACCTGGCCGACGGCAAGGGCTCCGCCAAGGACGAGCACCTCGTCCCCGGCCGCGGCAGCCAGCCCTGCGCGGCGGTGCTGGAGCGCCTGGCGCACACCGGCTTCGACGGCCACGTCGTCATCGAGGTCAACACCAGGCGCGCGATGTCCGGCGCCGAACGTGAGGCCGATCTCGCCGAGGCCCTGGCCTTCACCCGCCTGCACCTGGCCCAGACCGTGTCCCCGGCACCGGGGACCGCACACGCGGCGCGGACGGACCACCGGTGAGCGACGGCGCCAACGGGAACGGGAACGGGGTCAACGGGAGCGGCGCCAATGGGGGCGGGGCCACCCGCCGCCGCGGCCGCCCGCCGCGTACGGAGTCCGGGGCCACCCGCGACCGCATCCTCACCACGGCCCGCGAGGAGTTCTCCGAGCGCGGCTACGAGAAGACGTCCGTGCGCGGCATCGCCAAGACCGCGGGCGTGGACCCCGCGCTGGTGCACCACTACTTCGGCACCAAGGAGCAGGTCTTCGCGGCGGCCATCGAGGTCGCCTTCGCGCCCGCCATGGACGCCCCCGAGGCGATCGCCGACGGCCCCCTGGACGGGGTCGGCGAGCGTCTGACCCGCTTCATCTTCGGAGTCTGGGAGAACCCCGCCACCCGCACCCCCCTGCTGGCCATCCTCCGCTCGGCCGTGAACAACGAGACCGCCGCCACCGTCTTCCGCCGGCTGATCGCCGCCCAGCTGCTGCACCGGGTCGCCGCCCAGCTGAACGTCCCGGACGCGGAACTGCGCGTCGAGCTGGCGGCGGCGCAGCTGGTGGGGTGCGCGATGCTCCGCTACGTGATCAGGGTGGAGCCGCTGGCCTCGGCCGACCCGGAGCAGCTCGTCGCCCGCCTGGCACCGGTCGTACAGGGCCACCTCACCGGCCCCTGAGGCCACCCGCCGACGGCGTACGGCGAGACATGCGTCCCGCATTCCGGACACCCCGTCCCGACCCCTGGATGACCGGCGTACGCTCGACGGCAGTCATAACTCTCCGAAGGAGCGAGCGACGATGCCCGAACTGAGGTCCCGCACAGTCACCCACGGCCGCAACATGGCGGGCGCCCGCGCCCTTATGCGTGCCTCCGGTGTACCCGGCGCGGACATCGGGCGGAAGCCGATCATCGCCGTCGCCAACAGCTTCACGGAGTTCGTGCCGGGCCACACGCACCTGGCACCGGTCGGCCGGATCGTCAGCGAGGCGGTCACCGCGGCCGGCGGCATCCCGCGCGAGTTCAACACGATCGCCGTCGACGACGGCATCGCGATGGGCCACGGCGGCATGCTCTACAGCCTCCCCTCCCGCGACCTGATCGCGGACAGCGTGGAGTACATGGTCGAGGCCCACTGCGCCGACGCCCTGATCTGCATCTCCAACTGCGACAAGATCACCCCGGGCATGCTCAACGCGGCGCTCCGCCTGAACATCCCGACGGTCTTCGTCTCCGGCGGCCCGATGGAGTCCGGCCGCGCCACCCTGGTCGACGGCACGGTCCGCACCCTGGACCTGGTCGACGCGATGTCGGAGGCGGTCAACGACAAGATCTCCGACGCGGACATCCTCCGCATCGAGGAGAACGCCTGTCCGACCTGCGGCTCCTGCTCCGGCATGTTCACCGCCAACTCGATGAACTGCCTGACCGAGGCCATCGGCCTCTCCCTCCCCGGCAACGGCTCGGTCCTGGCCACCCACACCGCCCGCAAGGCGCTCTACGAGAACGCCGCCCGCACGGTCCTGGACCTGACCCGCCGCTACTACGAGCAGGACGACGACTCGGTCCTGCCCCGCAACATCGCCACCCCCGCCGCCTTCGGCAACGCCATGGCGCTGGACATCGCCATGGGCGGCTCCACCAACACGATCCTGCACCTGCTGGCCGCCGCCCAGGAGGCCGAGGTCTCCTACGGCCTCGCCGAGATGGACGCCCTCTCCCGCAGCGTCCCGTGCCTCGCCAAGGTCGCGCCGAACGTCGCCAAGGACCGCACGTACTACATGGAGGACGTGCACCGCGCCGGCGGCATCCCCGCCCTCCTCGGCGAACTGCACCGCGGCGGCCTGCTCAACGAGGACGTGCACTCCGTGCACAGCCCGTCCCTGGCCGACTGGCTGAAGACCTGGGACGTGCGCGGCGGCTCCCCCTCCCCGGAGGCGGTCGAGCTGTGGCACGCGGCCCCCGGCTGCGTCCGCTCCGCCGAGGCCTTCTCCCAGTCCGAGCGCTGGGACTCCCTGGACGAGGACGCCGAGGGCGGCTGCATCCGCTCCGTCGAGCACGCCTACTCCAAGGACGGCGGCCTCGCGGTCCTGCGCGGCAACCTCGCCGTGGACGGCAGCGTGGTGAAGACGGCCGGCGTCGACGAGTCCATCTGGACCTTCGAGGGCCCGGCGGTCGTCTGCGAGTCGCAGGAGGAGGCCGTCCAGAAGATCCTCACCCAGCAGGTCGAGGAGGGCGACGTCGTCGTCATCCGCTACGAGGGCCCCAAGGGCGGCCCCGGCATGCAGGAGATGCTCTACCCCACCTCGTACCTGAAGGGCCGCGGCCTCGGAAAGGCCTGTGCCCTGGTCACCGACGGCCGCTTCTCCGGCGGCACCTCGGGCCTGTCCATCGGCCACGCCTCCCCGGAGGCGGCGGCCGGCGGCACCATCGCGCTGGTCGAGGACGGCGACCGCATCCGCATCGACATCCCGAACCGCTCGATCGAGCTGCTGGTGGACGACGCCGAGCTGACCCGCCGCGAGCAGGCACTGAACGGCGTGTACGCCCCGAAGAACCGGGACCGCAAGGTCTCCGCGGCCCTCAAGGCGTACGCCGCGATGGCCACCAGCGCGGACAAGGGCGCGGTGCGCGACGTCAGCAAGCTGGGCTGAGGCCCACCGGCGGACCCGGGGCGGCGGCCTACCAGGCCCCCGGGTCCCGCCCCGCCACTCCGAACACCGTTCCGTCGGGCGCCCCGGCGTACACGTGCCCGCCCGCGAGCAGCGGCGCGGGCAGTGACGCGGGCACCGTGTCGGAGTCGGCGCCGAGCCGGGGCCGGGTCTGCCCGAGGAGTCTGCCCTCGCGCGCGTCGATGCCCAGGAGCCGCCCGTCGGGCGCGGTGACGTACACGTGCCGCCCGTCGGAGACCGGCACCGAGCCCCGGCTCACGCCCGTCTCCAGCCGCCACGCCTGCTTCCCCGCCGCCATGTCGACGGCGACCAGCGACCCGCCGGCGCCCATGAGGTACACGGTGTCCCCGTGCACCCCGGCCTCCGGGTGCTCGACCGGAATGGGCAGCGTCACCCGGCGGGTCGCCCCGGTGGCGGGCGTGTGGCGGACCACGTTCCCGACGCCCCCCGGCTCCCCGTCCACGACGAGGAACAGGGACCCGTCCGCCGCTGCCACCGGCGTCAGCGTCCCCGCCAGCTCCGTGTCCCAGCGCACGTCCCCGCTCGCCGGGTCCACCGCGGTGACACGGGTCCGCAGCCCGTCCGCGCTCTGGCTCGTCGCGTACGCCGCGGGATTCCGCTCCCCGGCGAACGAGGTGAAGTACGGCGCCGCCTGCCCGGGGATCCGGTGCGTCCATTTCGTCCGCCCCGAGGCGCTGTCCACGCCGGTGACCGTCCCGTCGGCGCGAGTGAGCAGCAGCATGTCGCCGACGGTACGCAGCCCCTCGTACGCGGGCATGTCCTCCTGCCACCCCGGCTCGCCCGTCGCGGGGTCGAGCGCCTCCAGCGGGCGCCCCAGCAGGCCGATCTCGGGCTGCACGAGCCCGCCCGACACGACCGGCGGCTCGTCCCGCACGGTCTCCTCGACGGGGTGCCGCCACAGCGTGCTCCCGTCGGCCGGATCGAGGGCGAAGACCACGCCGGGCCGCGCGCACAGCAGCCGTCGCGCCGCGTACGAGCACTGCGGCATCCCGTAGCCCTTCGCCGCGGGTACCGCCTCCCACGCCCCGAACCCGCCCGGCGCACTCTGCGCGGTGGGCGTGCGCGCGGGCTCGGAACCGCCGAGCGCCTGCACGGCCACGAGGCTCCCGATCAGGGCGACGCCCACCGCCCCGGCGACGAGCGCCGACCGCTTCCCGAGCCGCCGTACGACCCGCCCCGACCGTACGACCCGCCCGGACCGCAGGACCCGCCCCGACCGCCCGGACCGCAGGACGCGTCCGGACGGCTCGGCGGAGGACTGCGGGGCGGGTTCCTCACCGGCGTCCCCCGGGGAGGCGGCCCGCTCCGTCCGCGGTGCCGGTATGAACACCTGCGTGTCGTAGGCCGCCGCGACCGACCGCAGTTCCCGCATCAGCTCGTCCGGCGTCGGCCGGTCCTCGGGCTCCTTGGCGAGACACCGCAGCACCAGCGGCGCGAGCGAGTCCGGTACGCCGGTCAGCTCGGGCTCGTCGTGCACGACCTGGTAGGCGACGACGTAGGGGCTGTCGGAGTCGAAGGGCCCCCGACCGGTCGCCGCGTGCACCATCAGCGAACCGAGGGTGAAGACGTCGGCCGCGGGCCCCACCTCCCGGGGCCGCCGGAACTGCTCGGGCGCCATGTACGGCGGCGTGCCGATCAACTTCCCCGTCTCGGTGCGCAGTTCGCTGTCCTTTGGCCGGGAGATGCCGAAGTCGATGACCTTCGGACCGTCCTCGGCGAGCAGGACGTTGCTCGGCTTCAGGTCGCGGTGCACGACGCCGACCCGGTGGATGTCGCGCAGTGCCTCGGCGAGTCCGGCCATCAGCCGCCGCAACTGGGGCTCGTCCATCGGCCCGTTCCGCTTCACCTGTTCCGAGAGCGTGGGACCGGGGATGAACAGCGTCGCCATCCAGGGGCGCCCGGCCTCCGGATCGGCGTCCACGACCGGCGCCGTGAAGGCCCCGCTCACCCGCCGGGCCGCCGCCACCTCCTGCCGGAAACGCCCCCTGAACTCGGGGTCCCTGGCATACGTCGCATGGACGACCTTGACCGCGACGCGCATCCCGGAGGTGCTGCGAGCCAGGTGCACGACGCCCATGCCGCCCGAGCCGAGGCGGGACTCCAGCCGGTAGTGGCCGGCGTACTCCGGAAGTTCCGCTTCCGCGTCCGCTCCGGCATCCCGCTGCGGCGCCATGGAACCACCCCCGTGCTGTTCGTTCGCGCGAGCGATGCTCGGAGCCTAGTCGATGGGGCCTACGGGACAGAGGCGGCCTGCCGACTCGCGTGTGCGAGTTGCGAACTGGCGTTTCATGGCTTGTTCTTGGGGTATCAACGGTGCCCCGCGAAAGTCGTGGGGTGTTCAACGGGGGGAGTTCCTTCATGTCTGTCGACCAGGTACGGAACATCGGCGGCGGGGGAGAGGGAGAAGAGACAGAGGGCGAGGGAGTCGTCGCGGCGGCGGCCCGGCGCTCCTACCCGGTCGCGCCGGGCTACCGCCTGAACGTGCGCAGCGGCCCGGGCACCAACTACTCCGTGGTGCGGGTCCTGGCCGAGGGCTCCAGCGTCGCGATCAACTGCCAGCGCACGGGGCAGTGGGTCTCCGGCCCCTACGGCACCTCGAACATCTGGGACAGCATCGGCAGCGGTCAGTACGTCTCCGACGCGTACATCCTCACCGGCAGCGACGGTTGGGTGGCCCCGCGCTGCTGACCTTGTAACAGGGATGTCCTGGGAACGTACTAGGAGGTTGCCGAGGGGAACGGCGTGCCGGGGCGAGCGGCTCTTGGTGGTCAGAAACGCCCGCACGCACCGATGGGTACGGGCGGACCGGCACGCCAACCGATCCCGAGGTAGACAACGATGCGCGTTCGCAAGCTGACCATCGCCGCCATGGCCCTCGCCGCCGGTCTCTCACTCACGGCCTGCCAGAACGACGACGACGGCACGGACCAGAGCACCGCTCCGCCGGCCGCCTCCACCGCGGCGTCCTCGGACGGCGGCTCGGGATCGGCGGGCTCGGACTCCGCGGCGGAGTCCTCCAACGGGACCGGCGGCAGCGGGGGGACCGGCGGCACCGGCGAGGACGGCAAGGCCGCCAAGTGCACCACCGACGAGTTGGAGATCACGGCGATCGACGCCACCGTCGGCGGCGACACCGAGGGGACCGTCGCGGTCGACCTGAAGAACGGCGGCGGCCGGGACTGCTCCCTCGCGGGCTACGCGGGCGTCGACCTGAAGACGGACTCCGGCACCGTGTCCGCCGAGCGCACGGGCGAGCCGGCCCCGTCGGCCGTCCTCAAGGACGGGGAGCGGACCACCTTCGGCATCACCTACCCGGTCAACGACTCGGGCGGCTCCGGCGTCCGCATCACCGGCCTGGTGGTGACCCCGCCCAACGAGACGAAGTCGGTCACCCTCGACTGGCCGGGCGGTGCCTCGCTGCCCGTCACGGACGGCTCCGGCACCCCGGTGCGGGTCGGCCCGCTCGGCAGCGCCGGCCAGGGCGGCTGACCGCACCGCACGCCCCGAAGGGTGCGCGCCATAATCGACCCGTGAGCGCAGAGAACGGCAAGAACGGCAGCCCGGACACCCCCGCGGGCCCCCGCCCCGAACCCCTCCGGTTCTACGGCACGACCTGGGTGCACCACGACGACGGCTACGCCGCCCGCCGGGCGGGCCTCGCCGTGGGCTCCCTGGCCCTGGCGGCCGCCGCCTGCTTCGTGCTCCGCGTCGCCTACCAGGGCCTGCAGATCGCCGACATCGGCAGCTTCGTCTCGCTGCTGATGATCGTGATGTTCGCGATCTGCAGCGCCCTGGCCTTCCGCCACACCTGGTCCGGCTTCACCAGCCGCCCCGACCCCGACCGCCAGGCCTCCATGCGCGGCCTGCTCGCCATCGGCTTCGTCGGCTCCCTCCTCGCGTACTTCTTCCGCACCTTCACCGAGGCGCCGGGCGAGAAACTGCACCGCGCGGAGTACGACAGGGCCCGCGAGGAGTACGAGAAGCGCACCACCCGCCGCTCGGGCAACCCGATGAAGAAGCGCCGCCGAAAGTAGCGGACCGACGGGCCGACGGGCCGGCGGACCGCCGAAAGTAGCGGGCCGACGGGCCGAACGGCTGACGGGCCGACCGGAACCGAGAGCCCGGAGGCCCCCTTCGCCCCGCCGGTCCACCGGTCCACCATGGCCGTATGACGACACCTCCGCGGGCCGGCCACAGCGCCCGGGCCCGTTCCTTCAACGCGGCCGCGGCCCAGTACGCCGCCAACCGCCCGTCCTACCCGCCCGCCCTCTTCGACGCGCTGGAGGAGCTGACCGGCCGCCCCCTCAAGGGCTCCCGCGTCGTCGACGTCGGCGCCGGTACGGGCCTGGCCACCGCCCGCCTGCACGAACGCGGCGCCGACGTCATCGCCGTGGAACCCGGCGCCGGCATGGCCACCGAGTTCCGCCGTACTCTCCCCGGCGTCCCCGTGGTCCGCGGCAACGGCAACGCCCTTCCCCTCGCCGACCGCAGCGCCGACCTCCTCACCTACGCCCAGGCGTGGCACTGGACCGACCCGGCCCTGGCGGTTCCGGAGGCGCTGCGCGTGCTGCGTCCGGGCGGCGCGCTGGCGCTGTGGTGGAACACCGACGCCCACGACGTGCCGTGGATCGCGGAGTCGTCGCGGCGCATCGACCGGCACTTCGCGGACCTGAACCTCCCCGCCGAGAAACGCAACCTCGACGCCCGCTTCGCCGACCCCACCGGGAACCTGGACTTCGTCCACCACGAGATCCGCTGGAGCCGCCGCGTCCCCCTCGACACCCACCTGGCCAACCTCGGCAGCCACTCGGTCTTCCTGACCGACACCGAGGAACGCGCCACGGCCTTCTTCACCGAGGAGCGCCGCCACCTGCTGGCCGCCTTCCCCGACGGCCTGGTCGAGGAGACATACGACATCCACCTCCTCCTCGCCCCGACCCCAACAACCTGACCCCCGCACCGACAGACCAGCCCGCCACCCCGCCACCCTCACCGGCCCGCCCCCCTCGTCGGCCTCGCCGCCCCGCCACCCTCGTCGGCCTGGCGGCCTCGTCGGCCCGCCCCCCTCGTCGGCCCGGCGGCCGGTGACCCACTGGCCCGGCGGCGTGGTGTCCCGCTACCCCCGCCGATCCGCCGGGCCCGCGGCCCCGTGGCCCCGCGGCGTGGCGGCGCGGGGGTCTGGCGGCCGCCGCACCGCCAGCCCGCTGCCCCGCTGGCCCGCTGGCCCGCTGGCCCGCTGGCCCGCTGGCCCGCTGTCCCGCTGTCACGACAACGTGATGGCCCTGGCGACCCGCTGCCCCCGCTGCCCCGCCGATCCGCCGGCCCGACGTCCCCCCCGACGGCGCTTGACGCCGCAGGCGCCCAGGAGGAGTATTCATCACATGATGAATTACTCGACGGAGCACTCCTCCCAGCCGCCCGAAGGGCAAGGCGGCGACCCCGCACCACCCGCCGTCCACGCCGAAGAACTCACCGTCGTCCGCGGCCCCCGCACCGTCCTGCGAGGTCTCGGCTTCACCGTCCCGCGCGGCCGGATCACCGGTCTCCTCGGCCCCTCCGGCTGCGGCAAGTCGACGCTGATGCGGGCGATCGTCGGCACCCAGGCCAAGGTCACCGGCACCCTGGACGTCCTCGGCCGCCCGGCCGGCCACCCCGCCCTGCGCACCCGCATCGGCTACGTCACCCAGGCCCCGTCGGTCTTCGACGACCTGACCGTCCGCCAGAACCTGGACTACTTCGCCGAGATCCTCGACCCCGGCCACGCGGCCTCCGACCGCCGCCGCGAGGACGTCACCCGGGTCATCGCCGACGTCGACCTCACCACCCACGCCGACGCCCTGGCCGGCAACCTGTCCGGCGGCCAGCGCAGCCGGGTCTCGCTCGCCGTGGCCCTCCTGGGCGCCCCCGAACTCCTCGTCCTCGACGAACCGACGGTCGGCCTCGACCCGGTACTCCGCCGCGACCTGTGGACCCTCTTCCACTCCATCGCCGCCGACCGCGGCGCCACCCTCCTCGTCTCCTCCCACGTCATGGACGAGGCAGAGCGCTGCCACCGGCTGCTCCTGATGCGCGAGGGCGAGGTCCTCGCCGACGACACCCCCGACGCCCTCCGCACGCGTACCGGCTCCGAGACGGTCGAGGAAGCCTTCCTCCACCTGGTCGACGAGGCGAAGGCCAACGCGGCGGCCCGCACGAAGGAGACCACCCGATGACCACGCCCGCAGCCACCGCGGCCCCCGCACCCGCCCTCACCCCGGCCCCCACCCGCCCCCTGAGCCTCTCCCGCACCACAGCCACCGCGACCCGCGTCCTGCGTCAACTGAGCCACGACCCCCGCACCATCGCGCTCCTGATGCTGATCCCCTGCGTGATGCTCTTCCTGCTGCGCTACGTCTTCGACGGCAGCCCGCGCACCTTCGACAACATCGGCGCCTCACTCCTCGGCATCTTCCCGCTGATCACGATGTTCCTGGTCACGTCCATCGCGACGCTGCGCGAGCGCACCTCGGGCACCCTCGAACGCCTCCTCGCCATGCCCCTCGGCAAAGGCGACCTCATCGCGGGATACGCCCTCGCCTTCGGCGCCCTAGCCATCGTCCAGTCGGCCCTCGCCACCGGCCTGGCGGTCTGGTTCCTGGGCCTGGACGTGACGGGCAGCCCCTGGCTCCTCCTCCTGGTCGCCCTGCTCGACGCCCTCCTGGGCACCGCACTCGGCCTCTTCGTCTCGGCCTTCGCGGCCTCGGAATTCCAGGCGGTCCAGTTCATGCCGGCCGTGATCTTCCCCCAACTCCTCCTCTGCGGCCTCTTCACCCCGCGCGACAACATGCACCCGGCCCTGGAGGCCGTCTCCGACGTCCTGCCGATGTCGTACGCCGTCGACGGCATGAACGAGGTCCTGCGCCACACCGACATGACCGCCACCTTCGTCCGCGACGCCCTGATCGTCGCCGGCTGCGCCCTCCTGGTCCTCGCTCTGGGAGCAGCAACCCTGAAACGCCGAACGGCATAGTCAGCCCGTTGGGGGTCCCCCCTCCGGGGGAGATTGAGGACGAGGCCCGTCCAGGGCCGAAAGCGGGGGTCTGGGCGCGGCAGCCCCCAGGGACGGGACGGGAAGGGGCGGCGGGGGCGAAAACCTGAACCGCACCACCCACCCGCATCCCGCGGACTGGACGCGCGACCCCCACTCGCACACGCGGTGCGAAGATGACCCCGGACGACGCGCACACCCCGGAGGGCACCGAACCCATGACCCAGAAAGTCGCAGTCCTCGGCACCGGCAAGATCGGCGAAGCCCTGCTCAGCGGCATGATCGGAGCCGGCTGGGCCCCCGCCGACCTCCTGGTCACCACCCGCCGCCGGGAACGGGCGGACGAACTCCGCGCCCGCCACGGCGTCACCCCGGTCACCAACGCCGAGGCCGCCAAGACCGCCGACACCCTGATCCTCACGGTCAAGCCGCAGGACATGGGCACCCTCCTCGACGAACTCGCCCCGCACGTCCCGGCCGACCGCCTGGTCATCAGCGGCGCGGCAGGCATCCCCACCTCCTTCTTCGAGGAACGCCTCGCCCCCGGCACCCCGGTCGTCCGGGTCATGACGAACACCCCGGCCCTCGTCGACGAGGCCATGTCCGTCATCTCGGCCGGCACCCACGCGACCGCCGCCCACCTGACCCACACCGAGGAGATCTTCGGCGCCGTCGGCAAGACCCTCCGCGTCCCCGAGTCCCAGCAGGACGCCTGCACCGCCCTCTCCGGCTCGGGACCGGCGTACTTCTTCTACCTGGTCGAGGCCATGACCGACGCCGGCATCCTCCTCGGCCTGCCCCGCGACAAGGCCCACGACCTGATCGTCCAGTCCGCGATCGGCGCGGCGAAGATGCTCCGCGACAGCGGCGAACACCCGGTCAAGCTCCGCGAGAACGTCACGTCCCCCGCCGGCACCACCATCAACGCGATCCGCGAACTGGAGAACCACGGCGTCCGCGCCGCCCTCATCGCCGCCCTCGAAGCCGCCCGCGACCGCAGCCGCGAACTGGCCTCCGGCAGCAAGGACTGACACCGCGACCGACACCGCGAAGGACCGCAGGGCGCTCACCGCGTCACCGCACGCGGGTCAGCACCCGGCCAGCACCTCCTCCGTCGTCACCACCCGCGCGAACCCGCCCCCGTGCAGCGACACCGCCGACGCCCGCGCCAGCTCGTCCGCGCTCTGCCGCCAGCCGAAGGGTCCCTCCAGGTCGAAGGTGTACGTCGCGTCCAACGGGACCACCACCTCGTACCCGAGGTTCCCGCCCATCCGCGCCGTCGTCTCGACACACATGTTCGTCTGGATCCCGGCCAGCACGAGCTGCCGGACACCCGCCGCCCGCAGCCAGGCGCCCAGGTCCGGCGCACCGAGGAACGCCGAGTTGACGCTCTTCGTGACCAGCAGCTCGGCCCCGCCCCCCTTCCCGCGCCGCTGCTCCACGTACTCCTTGAACCCGTTGCCCTCGTACCCCTGCCGCAACGGCGACCCGGCCTTCACCGAGTCGTGCCGTACGAAGACGACCGGCCGCCCGGTCGACTGCCACGCGTCGATGAGCGCGGCGATGCGGTCGTCCGCCCCCGGGTTGTTGCGCGTACCCCAGAAGTCGACCTCCTCGAAGCCCTTCTGCACGTCCACGATCACCAGTGCTGCGTTCTCAGCGATGTCCATGCCCTGATCGTGCCGCCCGGAGAGCAGACGCCCCAGAAGTCCAAAAGCCAGCGATCGATGATTTACTGCCACTCATGGCAGGAGCAGCAGGAGCGGTACGTGCAGTACGAGCAGTACGAGCAGTACGAGCGGCAGCGTCTCCCTACCGCGTGGCCCTCGTCGCCTTCCCCGGCATCCGGGCCTTCGACGTCGCCGTCATCACCGAGGTCTGGGGCACCGACCGCACCGACCGCGGTGCCCCCGCCTTCGACCTGCGCCGCGTCGCCGCCGACGGCACCACCGCCGTCCCGATGCGCGGCGGCCTCGCCCTCCACCCCGACCGTCCCCTCGACTGGCTGACGGAAGCCGACCTCGTCGTCGTCCCCGGTCTCGACGACCACCTCACCCCAGCCCCCGCCCCGGTCCTCGCCGCCCTCCGTCACGTCCACGCCCGCGGCACCACCGTCGCCGCCCTGTGCGGAGGCGCCTTCACCCTCGCCCAGGCCGGGCTGCTCGACGGCCGCCGCGCCATCACGCACTGGCGCCTGCTCGACCTCCTGCGCACCCGTCACCCCCGGGTCACCGTCGTCCCGGACGCGCTCTTCATCGAGGACGACAACATCTGGACCGCCGCCGGCACAGCAGCCGGCATCGACCTCTGCCTCCACCTGGTCCGCCTGGCCCACGGCGCCGAAGCCGCCGCCACCATCGCCCGCTCGATGGTCACCGCACCCTTCCGCACCGGCACCCAGGCCCAGTTCATCGAGCACCCCACCCATGACGCGGACCGCGACGCCGACGCCCTCGCCACCGTCCGCGAACACGCCCTGCGCCACCTCCACGAGCCCCTCACCGTCGCCGACCTGGCCGCCCGCGCCGGCATGTCCCCGCGCTCCTTCGCCCGCCACTTCGCGGCGGCCACCGGCACCACGCCGCTGCGCTGGCTCCTGGACCAGCGCATCGCCGCGGCCCAGAAGCTCCTCGAACGCACCGACCTGCTCATGCCCGAGGTAGCCCGCCGGGCGGGCTTCGGCAGCGAGGTCATGATGCGCCAGCACTTCGCAGCACGCCTCGCCACCAGCCCCCGCGCCTACCGGGCCGCGTTCACCGGGGGCAGCAGCCCGATCGCCCGGTAGGCCGCGTCCACGGACGGCCGTGCCATCGCCCGGGCCTTCTCGGCCCCCTCCCGGAGCACGCCGTCCACGTAGCCGGGATCCGCGGACAGTTCGCTGTGCCGCTCCCGCACGGGCCGCAGCGTCTCGACGACCGCCTCCGCGGTGTCCTTCTTCAGCGCGCCGTACGAGTCGTACCCGTCCGCCAGCTCCGCGGGGTCCCCGCCGGTGCAGGCGGCGAGGATCTCCAGCAGATTGGCGAGCCCGGCCCGCTCCTCCCGGTCGTACACCACGTCACGCCCGCTGTCGGTCACGGCCCGCATGACCTTCTTCCGCACCACGTCCGGCTCGTCCAGCAGATAGACGATCCCCGGCCCGGTGTCGTCGCTCTTCCCCATCTTCGACGCGGGCTCCTGCAGATTCATCACCCGAGCCGCCACCGCCGGACTGGTCGCCCGCGGCACCACGAACGTGTGCCCGTACCGCTGGTTGAACCGGACCGCGAGATCCCGCGCCAGCTCGACATGCTGCGTCTGGTCCTCCCCGACCGGCACCTCGTCCGTCCCGTAGGCCAGGATGTCGGCCGCCATCAGCACGGGATACGTGAGCAACGACAGCCGCACACTCCCGCCCCGGACCCGCTCCCGCGCGGCCTTCTCCTTGTACTGGATCATCCGCCGCATCTCCCCGTCGGTCGCCACGCACTCCAGTACGTACGACAGCCGGGCGTGCTCGTCCACGTGACTCTGCACGAACACGGTGCACAGCTCGGGGTCCAGCCCCGCCGCCAGCAACAGCGACGCCGCCTGCCGGCTGAGTCTGCGCACCCGCGCCGGATCGTGATCCACGGTCAGCGCGTGCAGGTCGACGACGCAGAACAGCGCGTCGGACCGGTGCTGGTCCACCGCGGCCCACCGCCGCATGGCGCCCAGGTAGTTCCCCAGCGTCAGGTGCCCGGTCGGCTTGACCCCACTGAAGACCCGTGTCATCTCTCCACCTCCTGGTCAGGGCCGCCGCCACCCGCCGGCCGCCCCTCCTGGAGGGAGGTACGAGAACGGCCGCCGAAGCGGCGGCCGTCGAGTGCATACGTGTGTACGGCCGCCGTCAGGCGGCCCGCCAGAGCTGGGTACACGTACGCGTCATCACGCACCCCACACTACACGCCCACGGAGGCCGTACGACCCGGGATTTGACACGACCTTCCCACCCTCCTAGTGTTCTCCGAGTTGTCCGACGTGAGCGCCGACCCCGGTCGGTCCCCGGACAGCGATTCCGCAAGTGCCAACCACTCTTCGACGGACAGTCGCGTTGTCGGCGTCGTCGTCCTGTGGGTGCGCGTATTAACGGAATGAGGAATCCACGTTCGAAAGAACGCGGCCCCCCGATTAGCTCGGGAGCCGGGAGTCCGCTAGAGTCTCACCTCGTTGAAACGGCCCAAGGGCCGCGGAGACAACCCCTTCTGACGGGGAATCAGGGCCGAAAGGATCTGATAGAGTCGGAACCGCCGGAAAGGGAAACGCGAAAGCGGGAACCTGGAAAGCACCGAGGAAATCGGATCGGAAAGATCTGATAGAGTCGGAAACGCAAGACCGAAGGGAAGCGCCCGGAGGAAAGCCCGAGAGGGTGAGTACAAAGGAAGCGTCCGTTCCTTGAGAACTCAACAGCGTGCCAAAAGTCAACGCCAGATATGTTGATACCCCGACCTGATCGGATTTCCGTTCGGGTTGAGGTTCCTTTGAAGTAACACAACAGCGAGGACGCTGTGAACGGTCGGATTATTCCTCCGACTGTTCCGCTCTCGTGGTGTCACCCGATTACGGGTAAACATTCACGGAGAGTTTGATCCTGGCTCAGGACGAACGCTGGCGGCGTGCTTAACACATGCAAGTCGAACGATGAACCACTTCGGTGGGGATTAGTGGCGAACGGGTGAGTAACACGTGGGCAATCTGCCCTGCACTCTGGGACAAGCCCTGGAAACGGGGTCTAATACCGGATACTGACCCTCGCGGGCATCTGCGAGGTTCGAAAGCTCCGGCGGTGCAGGATGAGCCCGCGGCCTATCAGCTTGTTGGTGAGGTAATGGCTCACCAAGGCGACGACGGGTAGCCGGCCTGAGAGGGCGACCGGCCACACTGGGACTGAGACACGGCCCAGACTCCTACGGGAGGCAGCAGTGGGGAATATTGCACAATGGGCGAAAGCCTGATGCAGCGACGCCGCGTGAGGGATGACGGCCTTCGGGTTGTAAACCTCTTTCAGCAGGGAAGAAGCGAAAGTGACGGTACCTGCAGAAGAAGCGCCGGCTAACTACGTGCCAGCAGCCGCGGTAATACGTAGGGCGCAAGCGTTGTCCGGAATTATTGGGCGTAAAGAGCTCGTAGGCGGCTTGTCACGTCGGTTGTGAAAGCCCGGGGCTTAACCCCGGGTCTGCAGTCGATACGGGCAGGCTAGAGTTCGGTAGGGGAGATCGGAATTCCTGGTGTAGCGGTGAAATGCGCAGATATCAGGAGGAACACCGGTGGCGAAGGCGGATCTCTGGGCCGATACTGACGCTGAGGAGCGAAAGCGTGGGGAGCGAACAGGATTAGATACCCTGGTAGTCCACGCCGTAAACGGTGGGCACTAGGTGTGGGCAACATTCCACGTTGTCCGTGCCGCAGCTAACGCATTAAGTGCCCCGCCTGGGGAGTACGGCCGCAAGGCTAAAACTCAAAGGAATTGACGGGGGCCCGCACAAGCGGCGGAGCATGTGGCTTAATTCGACGCAACGCGAAGAACCTTACCAAGGCTTGACATACACCGGAAAGCATCAGAGATGGTGCCCCCCTTGTGGTCGGTGTACAGGTGGTGCATGGCTGTCGTCAGCTCGTGTCGTGAGATGTTGGGTTAAGTCCCGCAACGAGCGCAACCCTTGTCCCGTGTTGCCAGCAAGCCCTTCGGGGTGTTGGGGACTCACGGGAGACCGCCGGGGTCAACTCGGAGGAAGGTGGGGACGACGTCAAGTCATCATGCCCCTTATGTCTTGGGCTGCACACGTGCTACAATGGCCGGTACAATGAGCTGCGATACCGCAAGGTGGAGCGAATCTCAAAAAGCCGGTCTCAGTTCGGATTGGGGTCTGCAACTCGACCCCATGAAGTCGGAGTCGCTAGTAATCGCAGATCAGCATTGCTGCGGTGAATACGTTCCCGGGCCTTGTACACACCGCCCGTCACGTCACGAAAGTCGGTAACACCCGAAGCCGGTGGCCCAACCCCTTGTGGGAGGGAGCTGTCGAAGGTGGGACTGGCGATTGGGACGAAGTCGTAACAAGGTAGCCGTACCGGAAGGTGCGGCTGGATCACCTCCTTTCTAAGGAGCACATGGCCGACTGCAGGCAAATGTTCTGCACGGTTGCTCATGGGTGGAACGTTGACTACTCGGCACACTTGACCGGCTTGAATTCCTAGTACTGCTTCGGCGTGGAACGGAAGGAAGAGCGGCGAGGGTGTCGGGCACGCTGTTGGGTATCTGAGGGAATGAATTTCCTTCAGTTGCCGGCCCCAGTGCACTCGGGATGTAGGTTCCGGGGTGATGGGTGGTTGGTCGTTGTTTGAGAACTGCACAGTGGACGCGAGCATCTGTGGCCAAGTTTTTAAGGGCGCACGGTGGATGCCTTGGCACCAGGAACCGATGAAGGACGTGGGAGGCCACGATAGGCCCCGGGGAGTCGTCAACCAGGCTTTGATCCGGGGGTGTCCGAATGGGGAAACCCGGCAGTCGTCATGGGCTGTCACCCGCTGCTGAACACATAGGCAGTGTGGAGGGAACGCGGGGAAGTGAAACATCTCAGTACCCGCAGGAAGAGAAAACAACCGTGATTCCGGGAGTAGTGGCGAGCGAAACCGGATGAGGCCAAACCGTATACGTGTGAGACCCGGCAGGGGTTGCGTGTGCGGGGTTGTGGGATCTCTCTTTTACGGTCTGCCGGCCGTGAGACGAGTCAGAAACCGTTGATGTAGGCGAAGGACATGCGAAAGGTCCGGCGTAGAGGGTAAGACCCCCGTAGTCGAAACATCAGCGGCTCGTTTGAGAGACACCCAAGTAGCACGGGGCCCGAGAAATCCCGTGTGAATCTGGCGGGACCACCCGTTAAGCCTAAATATTCCCTGGTGACCGATAGCGGATAGTACCGTGAGGGAATGGTGAAAAGTACCGCGGGAGCGGAGTGAAATAGTACCTGAAACCGTGTGCCTACAAGCCGTGGGAGCGTCGGGGTGGAGCTTGCTCCATCCTCGTGACTGCGTGCCTTTTGAAGAATGAGCCTGCGAGTTTGCGGTGTGTTGCGAGGTTAACCCGGGTGGGGAAGCCGTAGCGAAAGCGAGTCCGAACAGGGCGGTTCAGTAGCACGCTCAAGACCCGAAGCGGAGTGATCTAGCCATGGGCAGGTTGAAGCGGCTGTAAGAGGTCGTGGAGGACCGAACCCACCAGGGTTGAAAACCTGGGGGATGACCTGTGGTTAGGGGTGAAAGGCCAATCAAACTCCGTGATAGCTGGTTCTCCCCGAAATGCATTTAGGTGCAGCGTCGTGTGTTTCTTGCCGGAGGTAGAGCACTGGATAGGCGATGGGCCCTACCGGGTTACTGACCTTAGCCAAACTCCGAATGCCGGTAAGTGAGAGCGCGGCAGTGAGACTGTGGGGGATAAGCTCCATGGTCGAGAGGGAAACAGCCCAGAGCATCGACTAAGGCCCCTAAGCGTACGCTAAGTGGGAAAGGATGTGGAGTCGCACAGACAACCAGGAGGTTGGCTTAGAAGCAGCCACCCTTGAAAGAGTGCGTAATAGCTCACTGGTCTAGTGATTCCGCGCCGACAATGTAGCGGGGCTCAAGCGTACCGCCGAAGTCGTGTCATTGCAGCAATACGGCCAACGCCGGCTGTGATGGGTAGGGGAGCGTCGTGTGCCGGGTGAAGCAGCCGCGGAAGCGAGTTGTGGACGGTTCACGAGTGAGAATGCAGGCATGAGTAGCGATACAAACGTGAGAAACGTTTGCGCCGATTGACTAAGGGTTCCTGGGTCAAGCTGATCTGCCCAGGGTAAGTCGGGACCTAAGGCGAGGCCGACAGGCGTAGTCGATGGATAACCGGTTGATATTCCGGTACCCGCTGTGAAGCGTCAAACATCGAGCATCGTGATGCTAAGGCCGTGAAGCCGCCCTGATCTCTTCGGAGTTGAGGGGAGTGGTGGAGCCGCCGAACCAAGCGGTTAGTAGGTGAGTGATGGGGTGACGCAGGAAGGTAGTCCATCCCGGGCGGTGGTTGTCCCGGGGTAAGGGTGTAGGACGTCAGGTAGGTAAATCCGCCTGGCAATAGTCTGAGACCTGATGCCGAGCCGATTGTGGTGAAGTGGATGATCCTATGCTGTCGAGAAAAGCCTCTAGCGAGTTTCATGGCGGCCCGTACCCTAAACCGACTCAGGTGGTCAGGTAGAGAATACCGAGGCGTTCGGGTGAACTATGGTTAAGGAACTCGGCAAAATGCCCCCGTAACTTCGGGAGAAGGGGGGCCACACTCGGTGACCGGATTTACTCCGTGAGCTGGGGGTGGCCGCAGAGACCAGCGAGAAGCGACTGTTTACTAAAAACACAGGTCCGTGCGAAGCCGTAAGGCGATGTATACGGACTGACGCCTGCCCGGTGCTGGAACGTTAAGGGGACCGGTTAGCTCCATTTCGGTGGGGCGAAGCTGAGAACTTAAGCGCCAGTAAACGGCGGTGGTAACTATAACCATCCTAAGGTAGCGAAATTCCTTGTCGGGTAAGTTCCGACCTGCACGAATGGCGTAACGACTTCTCGACTGTCTCAACCATAGGCCCGGTGAAATTGCACTACGAGTAAAGATGCTCGTTTCGCGCAGCAGGACGGAAAGACCCCGGGACCTTTACTACAGTTTGATATTGGTGTTCGGTTCGGCTTGTGTAGGATAGCTGGGAGACTTTGAAGCTCGCACGCCAGTGTGGGTGGAGTCGTCGTTGAAATACCAGTCTGGTCGTGCTGGATGTCTAACCTGGGTCCGTGATCCGGATCAGGGACAGTGTCTGATGGGTAGTTTAACTGGGGCGGTTGCCTCCTAAAGAGTAACGGAGGCGCCCAAAGGTTCCCTCAGCCTGGTTGGCAATCAGGTGTTGAGTGTAAGTGCACAAGGGAGCTTGACTGTGAGACCGACGGGTCGAGCAGGGACGAAAGTCGGGACTAGTGATCCGGCGGTGGCTTGTGGAAGCGCCGTCGCTCAACGGATAAAAGGTACCCCGGGGATAACAGGCTGATCTTCCCCAAGAGTCCATATCGACGGGATGGTTTGGCACCTCGATGTCGGCTCGTCGCATCCTGGGGCTGGAGTCGGTCCCAAGGGTTGGGCTGTTCGCCCATTAAAGCGGTACGCGAGCTGGGTTTAGAACGTCGTGAGACAGTTCGGTCCCTATCCGCTGTGCGCGTAGGAGTCTTGAGAAGGGCTGTCCCTAGTACGAGAGGACCGGGACGGACGAACCTCTGGTGTGCCAGTTGTCCTGCCAAGGGCATGGCTGGTTGGCTACGTTCGGGAGGGATAACCGCTGAAAGCATCTAAGCGGGAAGCCTGCTTCGAGATGAGGACTCCCACCCCCTTGAGGGGTTAAGGCTCCCAGTAGACGACTGGGTTGATAGGCCGGATCTGGAAGCACCGTGAGGTGTGGAGGTGACCGGTACTAATAGGCCGAGGGCTTGTCCTCAGTTGCTCGCGTCCACTGTGTTGGTTCTGAAACCACGAACAACCCCACGTCCACAGCGTGGTGCGGTTGAGTGTTTCATAGTGTTTCGGTGGTCATAGCGTAGGGGAAACGCCCGGTTACATTTCGAACCCGGAAGCTAAGCCTTACAGCGCCGATGGTACTGCAGGGGGGACCCTGTGGGAGAGTAGGACGCCGCCGAACAATCATTGCGAGGAGACCCCGCACCGGGAACGGTGTGGGGTTTTCTGCGTTTAGGGTCTCTGTATGCGCTACGACCTGGTTATCTTCGACAACGACGGTGTTCTCGTCGACAGCGAGCCGATCTCCAATCGGCTGCTGGCCGGCTACCTCACCGAGCTGGGACACCCGACGTCCTACGAGGACTCGCTGCGGGACTACATGGGTGCCGCGATGCACCGCGTACACGACCTCGTCCTGGAGCGGACCGGGCGGCGGCTGCCCGTGGACTTCGACGACGTGTTCCACGGGAGGGTGTTCGCCGCCTTCGAGCGGGAGCTGAAGCCCGTCCCCGGAGCCGTCGGTGTGCTGGAGAAGCTCGCCGCGGACGGGGTGGCGTACTGCGTGGCCTCCTCCGGGAGTCATGAGCGGATTCGGGTGGGGCACCGGAAGACCGGGCTTGACCGGTGGTTCGACGACGAGCGGATCTTCAGTTCCCAGGACGTGGGGCGAGGGAAGCCGGCCCCGGACCTGTTCCTGCACGCGGCCGCGCGGATGGGCGTGGCGCCGGAGCGGTGCGTCGTGGTCGAGGACAGTCCGCTCGGTGTGCGGGCCGCCGTCGCGGCCGGGATGGACGTGTACGGGTTCACCGCGATGACGCCCGCCGAGAAGCTCGACGGAGTCACTCGGCTCTTCGCGGACATGGGGGAGTTGGCCGACCTGGTGCGCGGCTGAGGGCTGACAACGGACGACTCCGTCGATGCGCTCGCCGCGGTCCTGAAAGCTGAGAAGAATTCATCTTTGGATGGATCTACCCACGGGTAAGCCGGGGCTCTACGCTCGCCGCCATGACTGATGTGCTGCGGCGCGGCAGGGCCTCGCTCGCGTTCGGCTTCTTCGCCCAGGGTGTCGCCTTCGCCCTGCTGGTGACGCGTATCCCGGCCATCCAGGACCGGTACGGCGTCTCCGACGCGCTGCTGCCCGTCTTCCTCGCCGCGGTGCCGATCCTGGCCGGGGTCGGGAGCGTGGCGAGCGAGCGCCTGGTGCGGCGGGTGCGGCCGAGCCGGCTGCTGCGCTGGTCCCAGCCGGTGGTGCTGCTGGCGCTGCTCGGCGTCGGGGCGGGGGACCGGGTGGCGGTACTGGCCGTCGCCCTGGCCGTCTTCGGGCTGGCCGTGGGCGCGCTGGACGCGTCGATGAACATGCTCGGGGTGAGCCTGCAACGGGCGTACGGGCGCAGCATCATGCTCGGGTTTCACGCCGCGTACAGCCTGGGCGGGATTCTGGGGGCCTCGCTGGCCTGGGCGGGGGCGCACTGGGATCTGGCGCTGTGGGTGTCGTATCTGCCGGTGGTGGTGCTGCTGTTGCCGGCGGCGCTGGTGGGGAGCCGGTGGTACGTCGACGGGGACCGCGAGGGTGCGCAGGGCGTGGGCACCGGTGGGGGCACGGGCGGGGGCGGAGTCGGCGCGGGTGTCGGCTTCAAGGTGCTGCTGCCGCTGTGTCTGGTGATGACGTTCGCGTACATCGGGGACTCGACCGTCTCCAACTGGAGCGCGAAGTACCTCCAGGACGTGCTGGGGAGTTCGGAGCAGCTGGCCACCGTGCCGTACAACGTCTACATGGTGACCACGCTGGTGGGGCGGGCCCTCGGGGACTTCGGGGTGCGGCGCTTCGGGGCCGTGGCGGTGGTGCGGGGCGGGGCGGTCGTCGCGGCGGGCGGGTTCGCCGTGGTGGCCTCGGCGCCGGGGGCCTGGGTGGGGATGCTGGGATTCACGCTGCTGGGTCTTGGGCTGTGTGTGCTGGTGCCGCAGACGTTCGCGGCGGCGGGGCGGCTGGCGGCGCAGAAGGACGGTCGTCCGGGGGCTTCCGATGCGGCGGTGGCGCGGCTGAACGTCTTCAACTACGTCGGTTTCCTGATCGGTTCGCCGTTGGTGGGCGCGCTCGGGGACGCCTGGAGCTATCGCGGGGCGATGCTCGTGCCGATGGTGTTGGTGCTGGTGACGGTCGTGTACGCCGGATCGTTCGAGGGTCAACCGGACCGATACGGTGGCGGGCATGAGCGGCCGCGCACAGCTGATGTGGGACGAGGCAGTAACGGGCTATGACTTTGGACCGGAGCATCCGATGGACCCGGTCCGGCTCGCCCTGACCCGGAGTCTGGTCGGTGCCCTCGGGCTCGACCGGGAGGTGGAGGTCGTCGCGGCGCGGCCGGCCGGGGAGTCGACGCTGCGGCTCGTCCACCGGGAGGACTACATCGACGCGGTGCGGGCGGCGTCGGCGGATCCGCGGTCGGCGGACGGTTCGTACGGGCTCGGGACGGTCGACGACCCGGCCTTCGCGGGGATGCACGAGGTGTCCGCGCTGATCGCCGGGCAGTCGGTGGGGGCGGCGGAGGCGGTGTGGCGCGGGGACGCGCCGCACGCGGTGAACTTCGCGGGCGGGCTGCACCACGCGATGCCGGGGGCGGCGTCCGGGTTCTGCGTGTACAACGACGCGGCGCTGGCGATCGCCCGGCTGCTGGAGCTGGGCGCCGAGCGGGTCGCGTACGTGGATGTCGACGTGCATCACGGGGACGGAGTGCAGGCGGCGTTCTGGGAGGATCCGCGGGTTCTGACGGTGTCGCTGCACGAGCATCCGGCGACGCTGTTCCCGCAGACCGGGTGGCCGGAGGAGACGGGGGCGGACTGCGCCGAGGGGTCGGCCGTGAACGTGGCGCTGCCGGCGGGGACCGGGGACGCGGGGTGGCTGCGGGCGTTCCACGCGGTGGTGCCGGAGGTCCTCGCGGAGTTCCGGCCGCAGGTGCTGGTGACGCAGCACGGGGCCGACACGCACTTCGAGGATCCGCTGGCGCATCTGGCGGTGTCACTGGACGCGCAGCGGGCGGTGCAGGTGGCCTGTCACGAGCTGGCGCACGAGTACGCCGGGGGGCGGTGGGTGGCCCTCGGGGGCGGCGGGTACGCCGTGGTGGAGGTCGTGCCGCGGTCGTGGGCGCATCTGGTGGGTGTCGCGGCGGGGCGGCCGGTGGAGCCGGAGACGGTGATTCCGGAGGGGTGGCGGCAGGAGGTGTACGCGCGGACGAGGCAGCTGGGGCCGATGCGGATGACCGACGGGCGGTGGCCGGTGTCGTACGCCTCGTGGGAGGCGGGGTACGACCCCGCGGATCGGTTGGACCAGGCGGTGCGGGCGGCTCGGCGGGCGGTGTTTCCGCTGCGGGGGTTGTTGGCGTAGGGGGCGGTGCGCGGCCCGGCGCAGCGACGCGGTGCGTTACGCCGACCGTGCGTAGATTCTCCCGTTTCCTCTTCTGCTCAGGGGAAGACCCGGCAGCATCGGAGGTGTGCTGACCCGTGGAGCTCTTCGGGCTCATCTTGTTGATGTCCGGCTGGCCGGGGTGGTGGCGACCCCTCGGGAGGTGAGTCTGCGGAGTTACCGGCTGTTCGCCGCCCGGGATCCCCGGGTGCTGATCGGGATCGATCCGGAGCGGGACTGGGGGCAGCGGGAGCTGCTCGGGCTGATGGCGGAGAGGTGCGGGGTTTCGGCCGATCCGCGTGACGTCTCGGGGCAGGACGTGATCGACCCGGACCGGACCCTGGCGGCGCTGGACGACTTCGCCGGGCGGCTCGCGGCGGTCGCCGGACGTCGGGCCCCGGTGCTGCTCGGCACCGGGCACCCGCATCGACTGCTCGGTTTCTACGTCGCCTTGGCCGAGGCGCTGTCGGCGGCGGGATGTACTGTCCTCACCCCGGCGCAGGGTCGCTCTGTCGACATAACGACCCGGTTCGGTCTACGCACGTACAACCTCGACTACGTCCGTGGAGTCGCGTTGGTGCGGGAGCCCGGTGCCGGGCGCGCCGGTGGTGAGCCCGGCGCGCACACGCACTCGCCGCTGCCGGTTCGGACCGCGCTGGCGGCCGCGGCCGAGGGCGGCGGCCCGCTGCCCGAGTTGGTGATCGGGGACCACGGGTGGGTCTGCGGGGCAGGTCAGCTGGGGTTCGAGGCGATCGGTCCGGCCGATACGGACGATCCCGCGCTCTTCGTGGGGGAGGCCGAGGGGCTCGTGTCCGTCGCCGTTCCACTTGATGACGCTGTGCGGTCCGAGTACTACCGACCGCTTACCCGCTACGTACTCAATCGGGCGTGTCTGTCACGGTAGGGAAGCGATGGGTGCACCTCTTCCCCATTCGCATCACCCGCCCCTACATTGGGGAGTGAGCACGCAGCGACGAAGAGTCACCGGAAGGGGAAGCCGGTGGCCGTCGAGTGCGGAAGGTTCAGGTGTGTCATGGCTGCAGCTGGCGAAAGGCCTCTGAACGAGGTTCAGTTCCTTACCGTGGCGGAGGTCGCCTCGGTGATGCGCGTGTCCAAGATGACCGTGTACCGGTTGGTGCACAGCGGTCATCTGCCCGCGATCCGGGTGGGACGGTCGTTCCGCGTCCCGGAGCAAGCGGTTCACGAGTACCTCCGCGAGAGCTACGTGGGGGTGGAAACGGCCTGACGGCCTCGATTACACCCTCAGCGCTCGGACCGGTAGGCTGGCCCCTCGTAGGTCGTGTGGGCCCATGGCGCTCACCAACCGAGTGATGAGAAGTGAGCGAGGATAGTCGTGGGCTCTGTAATCAAGAAGCGGCGCAAGCGGATGGCCAAGAAGAAGCACCGCAAGCTGCTGAAGCGCACGCGCGTTCAGCGTCGCAACAAGAAGTAAGCGACGCTGCGCCGTCGGCGTGGTCTGTGGCCCCTCACCGCATCCGGTGGGGGGCCACAGTCGTTCGGCCGTCGTCGTCCGGTCGGCGTCCGGCCGTCATTTTTCGTCATGTGCCGCGTCCGGCGGTCATCACGGCGCAACACCTACCGGCTAAGTTGGCCCGCAGGCGGGGAACGCGGCAGGCTACGGTGCAGGCGGAAGGAAGGCGCTGATCTTGGGCAAGGTCGTGCTCGTGACCGGAGTGGCCCGGCAGCTGGGCGGCCGGTTCGTCCGGCGCGTCCTGCGTGATCCCGGTGTGGAGCGGGTGATCGGCGTGGACGCCGTCGCGCCCGAGCACCATCTGGGCGGCGCGGAGTTCGTCCGGACGGACATCCGGCAGTCCGCCATCGGACGCGTGCTGGCCCAGACCCGCGCGGACACGGTCGTCCACCTGGACGTGACGGGCACGCCGCTGGGCAGCGGCAGTCGCGCCTCCGTGAAGGAGACCAACGTCATCGGCACGATGCAGCTGCTCGGCGCCTGCCAGAAGTCGCCGACGGTGCGGCGGCTGGTGGTGAAGTCCAGTACGAACGTCTACGGGTCCGCGCCGCGCGACCCGGCCGTCTGCACCGAGACCACCGCGCCCAAGTCCCTGCCCAGCGGCGGCTTCGCCAAGGACGCGGTCGAGGTCGAGGGGTATGTGCGAGGCTTCGCGCGCCGTCGTCCGGACGTCTCGGTGACCGTGCTGCGGTTCGCCAACATCCTCGGCCCGGCCGCGGACACGCCGCTCGCCTCGTACTTCGGACTGCCGGTGCTGCCCACGGTGTTCGGCTACGACCCGCGGCTGCAGTTCGTGCACGAGGACGACGTGATCGAGGCGCTGCGGGTCTGTGCGGACGAGCCGTCGCGGGGGACGCTGAACAGCGGGACCTTCAACATCGCCGGGGACGGAGTGCTGCTGCTCTCGCAGTGCTCGCGGCGCCTCGGCCGTCCCACGGTGCCGTTGCTGCTGCCGGCGGTCACCTGGGCGGGTTCGCTCGTGCGTACGCTGGGGATGACGGACTTCTCCCCCGAGCAGATCCGGCTGCTCACCCACGGTCGGGTGGTGGACACCACGCAGATGCGCGAGACGCTGGGCTTCCGGCCGAAGTACTCGACGGCCGGGGCGTTCACGGACTTCGCCCGCGGGCGCGGTGCCGGGCTGCTGCCGCCCGAGGCCCTCGCGGGGGCCGTCGACCGGATCGCGGAGCTGTCCCTGCGGGGCAGCGGTCACCTTCCGACGCAGAGCGCCAACTGAGGAGCGCATCAACGATGGCGGACGCCAAGGTCATTCCGTTCGACGACGACCGGTCGCGGGGGAGCCGCGGCGCGGGGAGCCGGCGCAGGGGCAGCTCGCCGGAGTCCACGCCGGTGGGTGAGGGACCGGTGGGCGACGTGCAGCCGCTGCCCGTACGGGGAGCCGCCGCGCAGGACCCCGGACCCGGGCCGGACGAGTCGCCCGAGCCGCGGCCGGCGGCCGGCGACGGCGACGACCGGGACGGCGGCCTGGAGCGGCGCGTCGCGGCCGGCCTGTCCTTCCTGCGCCGGCGGCTCACCGGCGACTACGAGGTCGACGACTTCGGCTACGACGCCGAGCTGACCGACCAGGTGCTGATGTCCCTGCTGCGCCCCGTGTACGAGAAGTACTTCCGGGTCGAGGTGAAGGGCGTGGAGAACATCCCGGCCGAGGGCGGTGCGCTGATCGTCGCCAACCACTCCGGGACGCTGCCGCTCGACGGACTGATGATGCAGGTCGCCGTGCACGACCACCATCCGGCCGACCGGCACCTGCGGCTGCTGGCGGCGGACCTGGTGTTCGTGCTGCCGGTGGTCAACGAGCTGGCGCGCAAGCTCGGGCACACGCTGGCCTGCGCGGAGGACGCCGAACGACTGCTCGGCCAGGGCGAGCTGGTCGGGGTGATGCCGGAGGGCTTCAAGGGCATCGGCAAGCCGTTCGGCGAGCGCTACAAGCTCCAGCGGTTCGGGCGGGGCGGCTTCGTCTCCACGGCGCTGCGGCAGGGGGCGCCGATCGTTCCGTGCTCGATCGTCGGGGCGGAGGAGATCTATCCGATGATCGGCAACTCCAAGACCCTGGCGCGGCTGCTGGGCTTCCCGTACTTCCCGCTCACGCCGACCTTCCCGTGGCTGGGGCCGCTGGGCGCGGTGCCGTTGCCGACGAAGTGGACGATCCAGTTCGGTGAGCCGATCCCGACGGACGGCTACGCGCCGGAGGCGGCCGAGGATCCGGTGCTGATGTTCAACCTGACCGACCAGGTGAGAGAGCAGATCCAGCACACGCTCTACAAACTGCTGGTGCAGCGGAGGTCGGTGTTCTTCTGAGGCGCGATGCGACGAGGGCGTGGTGCGACGAGGGCGTGGTGGGGCGGTGAGTCGACGGACGGAGTCCGGCGCGGCCGGCCGAAGCCCGCGGAGCGGTGCGAGGGCAGCAGACAGGGGGCCAAGCTGCTGGTGCGGCGGAGGTCGGTGTTCTTCCGAGGCAGTGGTGGGGCGCCCCTGGTGCCGGGGCGCCCCACCGTGCTCAGTCCGCGTCCTCCGCCTCGATGCCCAGGCCGGGCAGGAGGCCCGGGAGGAGGGGCGGGAGGGTGACGTCCGGCTCCGTGGGCGGGGTGTTGCCGCCCGTGGACGGGGAGGCGGTGCCGCTGTCGTCCTTCGGCGGGTCGAGCAGGCCGCCGGTGCCGCCGCCGAGCAGCCCGTCGCGCTCGTCGCCGGACTCGGCGGACTCGCTGGGCCGGCCGGACTGGGAACGCCCGCGCTCGGACGTGCCCTCGTCGCCGGTGCGGGGCGCCGAGGAGTGACCGGAGCCGGGGGTGTCGGTGGTCGTCGAGCCGGAACCGCCCGGCAGACCGCCGTCCCCGCCGCCTGCGTCCTGGGCCGGCGGCTGCGGCAGCATGGACTCCAGCGGGGCCACGTCGTCGTCTATGGCGTCGAACACCGACGACACCTGCTCACTGACGTCCCCGAGCTGCACGGGCAGCCGCTCGCGCAGTGCGCCCCAGGTCTCCCGGTGGGACTGGGAGAAGGCGGAGAGCGCCTGCATGGGGGCCAGTGAGTCGGGGTCGCGGGCGTAGGCCGCGCTGAGCAGGCGGTGGCCCTCGGACGCGTCGTGCCGCATGCCGGACAGGGCGCGGCGGACCTCACCCAGGGACTCGTGGTCGAGGGGGCCGCTGCGGCCGCGCTCCATCAGCCGGCGGGCCTCGCTGAGCCGGGTCGAGGCGAGGTCCAGATAGGCCCGGCCCCGCTCGTCGTTGCCGTCGGCGAGGCCGAGGCGGAAGTCCTCTATGCCGCGCTTGAGGCCGTAGAGCGAGTCGCCGGGCAGGGCGTCCGAACTGGCGGCGGCGACTCCGCCGAAGGCACCGGCGGCCACGCTCACGCTCAGTCCGCCCGCGGTGAGGCCCTTGGCCAGCCGCGAACGGGGCCGGAACCTGCTCAACGGCGCCGCCCGATGGGTGCCGCGCGCCCGGCGCTGCTCCGGTACCGACGTGTCCGCCGCCCCGCCGCTCGCGGTGCCCTCCTGCAGCATGGCCTCGAAGGCGGCCACGAGCTGGGCCCGCTGGACGACCTTGACCTCGGGATCCAGCTTGGGCCGGGGCAGCGTCTCCAGACCATGGGCGAGGGTCATCAGGCGACCCTGCTCGGTCGGTTCCGCGGTGGCCCCGGCGGTCGCCGGCCCTCCGGACTGCTCGGCCGCCGCCCCGGGATCCGACTGCTCCTCCAGGGCCTGGGCGAAGGCGTTCGCCCGCCGGTGTGCCGATACGTTCGCGATCACTGGCGGCACCTCCTCTCGTCATCACGGTCGACTCCCCAGGGGGTCCTGAGGGTTGCACGCCCTGGTCGGAACCATCCGATCGGGTGATCGGAGCCGGCCAGGGAGTGACCACAGGGAGCCTGCATCCCGCACAACGATCGGCGCGGCACTTGGGTTACGGACGCTGGATGATCGGACGGCGGACTCAACGGACTTTCACCAGTGGTGACTTGAAGGATACGAAGGGTGAGCGCCCTCGGTGGGCGTCTCTCAGCGGGCGTCGTCGGGGAGCAGCCGGGCGAGGGTGCGTACGGCCCGGTACTGGAGCGTCTTGATGGCGCCCTCGTTCTTGCCCATGACACGGGCGGTCTCGGCGACCGAGAGGCCCTGGAGGAACCGCAGGGTCACGCACTCCTGCTGCTGCGGATTGAGCCGTCGTACGGCCTCCAGCAGGGCGGCGTTGGAGAGGGACTCGAGGACGGAGTCCTCGGGGGAACGCTCGACCTCGTTGGCGTCGAGCATCTCGCCGGTGGTGACCTCGAGGCGGAAGCGGCTGGACTTGAAGTGGTCGGCGACCAGGTTGCGGGCGATCGTCACGAGCCAGGCGCCGAAGTCGCGGCCCTGCCAGGTGAAGGTGCCGATGCGCCTGAGGGCCCGCAGGAAGGTCTCGCTGGTGAGGTCCTCGGCGGTGGCCTTGCCTCCCACGCGGTAGTAGATGTAGCGGTACACGGTGTCGCTGTACTGGTCGTAGAGGCGGCCGAAGGCGTCGGCCTCGCCGGCCTGGGCCCGTTCGACCAGGTCCATCATGCGGGCGCTGTCGCTGTCCGCGGCGGGGCGGCGGTGGGTGGTGGCGGCGGCCCCGGACGAGGACGACCGCGCTCGTCTGCCGACGGCGGCGCTTCCTTCGGCCAGTGCGTAGCACGGACCGGCGGGCACGGCGGCCGCGGCGAGGGCGGGGACGGCATACGCGGTGGGGACGAGGCCGCGCAACAGGTCTTGGGCTGATTTGACCGTCGCGCGCAGCGTAGCCAGGCCCGAGGCGTCAACCCCGACGTGTGGGTACACGGGACTCCCAGAGGCAGAGCTTCCATCACGTGCAGTACGGAACCATTCACCCGTCGTAGCGAAGGTGGGGCACCGGAATGCGTCTGAGGAGAATAACGCTTCGTGCAGGCACTGCTACGCCCAGTTGCTCAAATCATCGATTACGTCGCTTCTGTGCCCGATTGACGCTCGATCAGATGCGCCAGAATGATCGCTTGGTGACCGGAACGGTTCGGATTCCTGGTGACTACAGAGCGTGTTGTGGCCGATGTGAGTACAGGGGACTGGAGAGCCCGTCCCGGGGGTACGTCATCCCGATTGGGTCAACGATGTGGGTCAACGACTGCGTCAACGGCGGCGGCGGTGCAGCGCGATGGCCGCCGCGGTGCCGCCCGCCACCGCGCCGACGCCCGCGGCCGCGGGGATGCCGACCTTGGCGGCCTTGCGCCCGGTGCGGTAGTCGCGCAGCCGCCACTCCAGCTCGCGGGCGTGCTTGCGCAGCTTGGAGTCCGGGTTGATGGCGTACGGGTGTCCGACCAGCGACAGCATCGGGATGTCGTTGTGGGAGTCGCTGTAGGCGGCGCAGCGGGACAGGTCCAGGGCCTCGGCCGCGGCCAGCGCCCGGACCGCCTCGGCCTTCGCGGGGCCATGCAGCGGTTCGCCGACCAGCTTGCCCGTGTAGACGCCGCCGATCGACTCGGCCACCGTGCCGAGTGCGCCGGTCAGGCCCAGGCGGCGGGCGATCACCTGGGCGATCTCCACCGGGGCCGCCGTGACCAGCCAGACCTTCTGTCCGGCGTCCAGGTGGGCCTGGGCGAGGGCGCGGGTGCCGGGCCAGATCCGCTCGGCCATGTACTCGTCGTAGATCTCCTCGCCGATCGACTTCAGCTCGGAGACGCGGTGGCCCTTGACGATGGAGAGCGCGGAGTCGCGGGCGTCCTGCATGTGCTCCGGGTCCTCGAACCCGGCCAGCCGGAACCACGCCTGCTGCCAGGCGAAGCGGGCGAGGTCGCGGGTCTCGAAGAACTTCCGCTTGTACAGGCCCCGGCCGAAGTGGAAGATCGCGGCGCCCTGCATGACGGTGTTGTCGAGGTCGAAGAAGGCGGCCGCGCGGGCGTCGCCGTGGACCGGGAACTCCGGTTCGGCGACGCCGGAGTCGGACGCGGCCTCCTGCTGGGTCTCGGCGGCTTCCGCGGACTTGCGGGCTGCCTCCGCCGAGGCCTCGCCTGCCAACACGCTCCGCGCCGTGGCGGAGCGCCTACGGGGAGTGAGCCATCGAAGAGCGGCCATGCCAGTGAGCATAGCCAGCTTGTTCGGATGCTTCGGAGCCGACGGGTTCGCGGGCCGTGAACTCCGGGCGGCGGTGCCGTTAAGCGGCCGAGCGCCGAGGTCCCGCCCGCGGTCCCGCCCGCGCGCGCGAGAATGACCGGCATGAGTCCCCTCTTCCGCCGGAAGCCCACGCAGCCCCCTGAGCACTCCGAGAACCATCGCGTCACCCTCATTCGCAAACCCGGCTGTCATCTGTGTGATGACGCACAGCTCGTCGTCGCGAAGGTCTGTGCCGAACTCGGCGTCCCCTGGGAGGGGAAGGACATCACCGAGGACCGCGAACTCCACGACCAGTACTGGGAACAGATCCCGGTCGTGCTGGTCGACGGCCGGCAGCACACCTTCTGGCGTGTGAACGAGGAACGGCTGCGCAAGGTACTGACCGATCAGTACAAGTAGTCCGTATGGTCGCTTAGGATCGATGGCGACCAGGTCTCGGGGGCGTTGATCGTGAGGAGCGTGTGCGGCTTTGCCCTCGATGAGTGAGGAACGAGAGTCCGTATGCGCCGGTTCCCGTTCCGTGCGCCGGGGGTGCGTGACCCCGGTCACGTTGGCCGGGCAAATCGGACACCATCTTTGTGCACGCGTTCACAAAGACATAGCCTGCATTCGACGGGGCGGTCATGTAGGGACGTATGACCGCCTACAGCCCCGCTCTACCCGCAGGAGCACCGTGGCAACTGGCCGAGCACACCGACCGGCGACCCGCAGCCGAGGGATTCCCGAGGCCACCGTCGCCAGGCTTCCGCTGTACCTCCGCGCGCTGACCGCGCTCTCCGAGCGCTCGGTGCCCACGGTCTCCTCCGAGGAGCTGGCCGCCGCCGCGGGGGTCAACTCCGCGAAGCTGCGCAAGGACTTCTCCTACCTCGGCTCCTACGGGACGCGTGGTGTCGGCTACGACGTCGAGTATCTCGTCTACCAGATCTCGCGCGAACTCGGGCTCACCCAGGACTGGCCGGTTGTGATCGTCGGTATCGGCAACCTCGGTGCCGCGCTCGCCAACTACGGTGGCTTCGCCTCTCGCGGGTTCCGCGTCGCCGCGCTCATCGACGCCGATCCGGGAATGGCCGGAAAGCCCGTCGCCGGCATCCCGGTGCAGCACACCGACGAGCTGGAGAAGATCATCCAGGACGACGGTGTGTCGATCGGTGTGATCGCGACCCCCGCCGGCGCCGCCCAGCAGGTCTGCGAGCGCCTCGTGGCCGCCGGTGTCACCTCCATCCTCAACTTCGCGCCGACCGTGCTGAACGTCCCCGAGGGTGTCGACGTGCGCAAGGTCGACCTCTCCATCGAGCTGCAGATCCTCGCCTTCCACGAGCAGCGCAAAGCGGGCGAGGAGGCCGCGGCCGACGGTGTCGCACCGCCCGTCGCCGCCCGCAAGCAGCAGCACTCCACCGGCTCCGCCGACAAGGGACCCGACGGGGACGTACCCGCCGTGATGCCGGCATGAGTCTCCTCGTCGTCGGGCTGAGCCACCGCAGCGCCCCCGTCAGCGTGCTCGAGCGGGCCTCGCTGAACGTGGACGCGCAGCTCAAGCTGCTCCAGGACACGGTCGCCGCCGAACCGGCCGCCGAGGCCGCGCTCCTGGCCACCTGCAACCGCATCGAGCTGTACGCCGACGTGGACAAGTTCCACGCCGGGGTCGCCGAGCTGTCCACGCTGCTCGCCCAGCACAGCGGGGTCGGCCTGGAGGAGCTCACTCCCCACCTCTACGTGCACTACGAGGACCGGGCCGTGCACCACCTGTTCTCGGTGGCCTGCGGGCTTGACTCGATGGTGGTCGGCGAGGGGCAGATCCTCGGTCAGATAAAGGACTCCCTGGCCCGCGCCCAGGACCTGCACACCGCCGGTCGGCTCCTGAACGACCTGTTCCAGCAGGCGCTGCGGGTCGGCAAGCGCGCCCACTCCGAGACCGGCATCGACCGCGCCGGACAGTCCCTGGTCACCTTCGGCCTGGAGCAGCTGTCCGCCGGGGCCGACGTCGAGCAGTGGGCCCGGGGCAAGAAGGCGCTGGTCATCGGCGCCGGTTCGATGTCCTCCCTGGCCGCCGCCACGCTGGCGCGGGCCGGGATCGCCGAGATCGTGGTCGCCAACCGCACCTTCGAGCGCGCCGAGCGCCTCGCGCAGATCCTGACCGAGGGCGACGACACGGACGTGCTGGCCCGCGCGGTACCGATGGACGCGGTGCCGGGCGAGCTGACACGTGCCGACGTGGCCGTCTCCTGCACCGGTGCGACCGGTCTCGTCCTCACGGCCGACTCCGTGGCGGCGACGGTGGCGGGCCGCACCGGCGCGCCCGCCGTCGAGTCCGGCGCCGGTTCCGGCAGCGGTGCCGTCGGCGTACGCGAGGAGCGGCAGGGTGCGGAAACGCCACCGCCGGGTGCCGGTACCGGCACCGTCACCGGTGACGACGAGAACTGCCCCCTGGACCTCTCCTCCGTGTCCACCGTCCCCTCCGGCTTCTCCGTCATGGGCGAGGCCGCCGTGGCCGGCATGGACGCGGCGACGCTGGAGCAGCACGGCGCGTGGGCCGCGGGCGGTACGGCGGTGGACCGGCCGCGCGAGTCGGGCCGGACCGGAGCGGAGGCGGACGCCGAGCTGATCGGCGCGCTCGCCGCGACGGCGACCCGCGTCGGCCGCATCCCCGAGCGCCGCCGCCCGGAGCCGGTCGCCGAGGTGCCGCGCCCCGAGCCCGTGCTCTTCCTGCTCGACCTCGCGATGCCGCGGGACGTCGACGCCGCCGTGCACCGGCTCGCCGGGGTCCGCCTGGTGGACATCGAGTCGCTCGCCGACGCCTCGGCCGACGCACCGATGGCCGCCGACGTCGACATGGTCCGCCGGATCGTCGCCGACGAGGTCGCGGCCTTCGGCGCCGCCCAGCGCGCCGCGCACATCACGCCCACCGTGGTCGCGCTGCGCAGCATGGCCGCGGATGTCGTGGCCGGCGAGATCGCCCGCCTGGAAGGGCGGCTGCCGGAGCTCGACGACAAGCACCGGGCCGAGATCACCCAGACCGTCAAGCGTGTGGTCGACAAGCTGCTGCACGCGCCGACGGTGCGGGTCAAGCAGCTCGCCGCCGAACCCGGCGGTGCCGGGTACGCGGACGCGCTGCGCACCCTGTTCGACCTCGACCAGGGGACGGTGGCCTCCGTCTCCCGCGCCGAGAACAGCACTGAGAAGAACCGAGGGCCGGCATGACTGAGAAGGCACTGAGGCTGGGGACCAGGCGGAGCAAGCTCGCCATGGCCCAGTCCGGGCAGGTGGCGGACGCCGTGAGCCAGGTGACCGGTCGGCCCGTTGAGCTGGTCGAGATCACCACGTACGGCGACACGTCGCGGGAGCACCTGGCGCAGATCGGCGGCACGGGGGTGTTCGTAGCCGCGCTGCGCGACGCGCTGCTGCGGGGTGAGGTGGACTTCGCGGTTCACTCGCTCAAGGACCTCCCCACCGCGCAGCACGAGGGCCTGGTCGTGGCCGCGATCCCGGAGCGCGAGGACCCGCGGGACGTGGTCGTCGCCCGGGACGCGCGCAAGCTGACCGACCTCCCGCGCGGGGCGCGCATCGGCACGGGCGCGCCGCGCCGCATGGCGCAGCTGAACGCGTACGCCCGCACCCACGGGATGGAGTTCGAGACCGTCCCGATCCGGGGCAACGTCGACACCCGCATCGGATACGTCCGCGGCGGTGAGCTGGACGCGGTCGTGCTGGCGGCCGCCGGCCTGAACCGGGTGGGGCGCATCGACGAGGTGACCGACTTCCTGTCGGTCGACACGGTTCTGCCGGCCCCCGGCCAGGGGGCACTGGCGGTCGAGTGCGCGGCGGACAACGCCTCGCTGACCGCCGCGCTCGCCGAGCTCGACGACCCGTTCACGCGGGCCGCCGTAACGGCCGAGCGGTCACTGCTCGCCGCCCTGGAGGCCGGCTGCAGCGCCCCTGTGGGCGCGCTGGCCGACCTTCTGGCCGACGGGCAGACTGTCAAGGAGATGCGCCTGCGCGGCGTCGTCGGCACGACCGACGGCTCGACGCTGGTGCAGCTGTCCACCACCGGTCCCGTGCCTGAAACGCACGAGGCGGCGCTGGCACTCGGTCGCGAACTCGCCACCGAGATGCTCGCCCAGGGCGCGGCCGGTCTGATGGGGGAGCGAGCACAGTGAGCCCCACCACCCTTCCCGCCGGTCCGGAACACGGGCACGTCACCTTCCTCGGTGCCGGACCCGGAGATCCGGGACTGCTGACTCTGCGCGCCGTCGAGGCGCTGGCGCACGCGGACGTCCTCGTCGCCGAGCACGAGGTGCTCGACGTCGTACGCACGCATGCGAGGCAGGGCGTGTCGGAAGTGCACACGGATGCCGATCCGGCGGATCCGGGCACAGGCGCGCCCCAGCTGACGGTAGTTGACGGTGCGTCAACGACCCTCGGCGCCCCCGCTGTGCGGGATGCCGCACATCTTGTCATGGAGGCCGCGCGGGGCGGCAGGCGGGTCGTGCGTGCGGTGACCGGGGACCCCGGGCTCGACGCGTACGCCGCCGAGGAGATGCTGGCGTGCGCCGCGGCCGGGGTGCCTTTCGAGGTCGTCCCGGGCATCGCGAACGCCGTCGGCGTGCCCGCGTACGCCGGTGTGCCGCTGCGGGACGCCCAGGGCGCGGACGTGCGCTTCGTGGACGCCCGTACGGCGTCGGACCGCTGTTGGACCGAGGTGGGCGCCTCCGACGGCACGGTGGTCGTGTCGACGACGCTCGACTCGGTCGCGGCGGCGGCCGGCGAGCTGGTCTCGGCGGGCCGCAAGCCGGACACCCCGCTGACGGTGACGATCGCCGGTACGACGACACGGCAGCGCACCTGGTCCGCGACGCTCGGCACGGTCGCCCAGACCCTGAAGCAGGCGAAGGTGCTGCCGTCCCCGGACGGCGGCCGCCCGGTGATAGCCGTGGTCGGCGAGCGCAGCTCCGCCGCCCGGCGCGACCAGCTGTCGTGGTTCGAGTCCAAGCCGCTGTTCGGCTGGAAGGTCCTCGTCCCGCGCACGAAGGAGCAGGCGGCTTCGCTCTCCGACCAGCTGCGGTCCTACGGGGCCGTCCCCAGCGAGGTCCCGACCATCGCGGTGGAACCGCCGCGCACCCCGCAGCAGATGGAGCGGGCGGTCAAGGGCCTGGTGACGGGCCGCTACGAGTGGATCGCGTTCACGTCGGTCAACGCGGTGAAGGCGGTCCGCGAGAAGTTCGAGGAGTACGGCCTCGACGCCCGTGCCTTCGCGGGCATCAAGGTCGCAGCGGTCGGCGAGCAGACGGCGAACGCGCTGATCGCCTTCGGCGTGAAGCCGGACCTGGTGCCGAGCGGAGAGCAGTCGGCGGCGGGTCTTCTGGAGGACTGGCCGCCGTACGACCCGGTGTTTGATCCCATTGACCGGGTTTTCCTGCCTCGTGCCGACATCGCGACCGAGACTCTCGTCGCCGGTCTGATCGAGCTGGGCTGGGAGGTCGACGACGTCACGGCCTACCGCACGGTGCGCGCCTCGCCGCCCCCGGCCACGACCCGGGAGGCCATCAAGGGCGGCGGCTTCGACGCGGTGCTCTTCACGTCGTCGTCCACGGTCCGCAACCTGGTCGGCATCGCGGGCAAGCCGCACAACGTCACGGTGATCGCGTGCATCGGCCCGGCGACGGCCAAGACGGCCGAGGAGCACGGGCTGCGCGTCGACGTCATGGCCCCCGAACCGTCCGTCCACAAGCTGGCGGAGGCCCTGGCCGACTTCGGTCTGCGGCGCCGCGCGGCGGCCCTGGAGGCGGGGGATCCGGTGACCCGGCCGAGCGAGCGGCGGCCCGGGTCGCGGAGGCGGCGGACTTCGACCTGAGGTGGTCTTCGGCGTGAGGTGGTCTTCGGCGTGAGCTGATGCGGGGCGTCCTTTGCGGGCGCCCCGTTGGCGTTGCCCCGGACCACCGCTGCCTACCCCTGGTCGGGGCAGGCAACCCGCGGGGACACGTCCCACACTGGGGGCATGGCCGCGAAAACGCCCCTCGGGGACTTCCTGCACACACGGCGCTCCCAACTGCGCCCGGAGGATGTCGGCGTGCCCACCTACGGGGAGCGCCGGCGTGTGCCGGGTCTTCGCCGCGAGGAGCTCGCGCTGCTCGCGGGGGTGAGCGCCTCGTACTACACACGGCTGGAGCGGGGGGAGTCCCAGAGCGCGTCCCCCGAGGTGCTGGACGCGCTCGCCGGGGCGCTGCTGCTGGACGAGTCCGAGCGGCGGTACCTGCACGACGTGGCCCGTACGGGCAGGCAGCGCACCCGCGGCCGGCGGCCCGCGCCGGAACGCGTGTCGGAGCCGACCCGCCAGTTGCTGGACGTGCTGGGGGATGTTCCGGCGATCGTGCTGGGACGTCGCAGCGACGTGCTGGCGTGGAACCGGCCGGGGCACGCGCTGTTCGCCGGGCACCTGGACCCGGGCGCCCCGGACCTTCCCCGTGAGCGCCCCAACATGGCCCGGCTGGTGTTCCTCGACCCCCATGTCCGTGAGCTGTACGCGGACTGGCCGAGCAAGGCCAGGGCGGTGGTCGGAAGTCTGCGCCTGGTGGCGGGCCGGCATCCGGAGGACACGGCACTGCACGCACTCGTGGGTGAACTGTCCGCGAAGAGTGGCGAGTTCGCCACCATGTGGGCCGACCACCGGATCAGGGCGTGCACCGTCGCCACCTACGGGATGCGCCATCCGCTGGTGGGTTCGCTGACCGTCACGCAGCAGACGCTCAGCCACGGGCCGGGCCCCGTCGTGGTAGTCGCGACCACGGAACCGGACTCGCCCTCACGGGCGGGGCTGACCCTGCTCGCCCGAGCCACCGCACCGTCCGGTTCCTCCGCCGAACCGACACGGACCGGGCCCTGCGGCGCCCAGGACTGACCCGCGCGGGACGCAACCACGTCGCACGTCGAACGTCATACGTCACATGTTGCCCGGCGGCACGCCGATGGCTGCATCCGCACCGAAGGAGAAGCACATGCAGGACATGTACGAGACCACCCACGACACCACCCACGAGATCACCCTGGGCGAGGTCACCGTCAGCCGGGTCGAGGAGATGCACGGGCCGATCATGCCCGCGGACCAGTTCTTTCCCGACATGCCCGAGCAGGCGTGGCAGGACCACCGCGAGAACCTCGTGCCCGACCACCTGGGAGCCGACGGTGTCATGGTCCACACCGCCATGCAGACCTGGGTACTGCGCAGCGGCGGCCGGACGATCCTGATCGACACCGGCGTCGGCAACGACAAGACCCGGCCGGCCGTCGAAGGCTGGGACCACCTCACGCTGGACTACCTCGGAAACCTCGCCCGTGCCGGTGTGCGGCCCGAGGACGTCGACCTGGTGGTCAACACCCACCTGCACAGTGACCACATCGGCTGGAACACCCGACTCGTCGACGGCGTCTGGGCACCCACCTTCCCCAACGCCACCTACCTCATGCCGAAGATCGACGTCGAATACTGGAACCCCGCCAACAACCCGGACATCACCGGCGGTGTCAACGAAAACGCGTTCGAGGACAGCATCGCCCCCGTCCTGGCCTCGGGCCAGGCCCAACTGTGGGAGACGAGCCGGGAGATCGACGCCAACCTGCGTCTGGAGGCCGCTCCCGGCCACACCCCCGGCGCCGCCGTGATCACTCTCGACTCCCGCGGCGACCGGGCGCTGTTCGCGGGCGACATCCTCCACACGCCCCTGCAGATCGCCCACCCCGACCACAACAGCTGCTTCGACCTGGACCCGGCCCAGTCCCGGGCCACCCGTCTCCGGCTGCTCGGCTGGGCCGCCGACAACAAGGCCCTCATGTTCCCCGCCCACTTCAGCGGGCACACCGCCCTGGAGATCGAGAACTCGGGCACCGGCTTCGCGATCAAGCAGTGGGCGCCTTTCCCCCGCTACTGACCCCCCACCCCGCTTAGCCTTGGGTGACTTGACGACGGTGGAGGGTGCATGACCGGGTTGGGCAGGCTCGAAGGCAAGCGGACTCTGGTGATCGGCGGTGGCGGGGCGGGGATCGGCCGGAGCATCGTCCGTTCCTGTGCGGCCGCAGGGGCGGCAGTGGCGGTGGCCGACGTGGACGCCGCCCGGGCGACCGAGGCGGCGGACGAGTTGCTGGCGGCCGGACACGTCGCCCATGCGCTGAGCGGCGACGTCCGTTCCCGCGAGCAGCTCGAAGACGTGATCGTCGGCGCGGCCGAACGGCTCGGCGGTCTCGACGTCCTGGTCACGGTGGTCGGCGGGCAGGTGGCGTTCGTACCCGCGGTCAAACTGCACGAGATGGCCGACGCCGACTGGGACACCGTCTACGAACTGAACCTGCGCTACGTGGCTCGTGCCGTGCGACGCGTGCTCCGGCTGTTCCTTGAACAGGGCACCGGCGGGAGCATCGTCGGCATCGGCTCGGTCACCGGCTTCATGGCCGCGCCGATGCAGGCCGGTTACGGCGCGGCCAAGGCCGGCCTGCACAGCCTGGCGCGGACCGTCGCGGCCGAGTACGCGGCCGACGGCATCCGGATGAACGTCGTCGCGGGCGGGGCGATCAGTACCGCCGTCAACGCCGGCCCCTCCGCCGCATGGGTTCCGGAGATCCCGGCGGGCCGCTACGGCACGTCGGAGGAGATGGCCGCCGCGGCCGTCTATCTGGCCTCGGACGAGGCGCGCTACATCACCGGCCAGCAGATCGTGCTGGACGGCGGGGTCTCGGTCCGCGGTCCGTTCCCCGAGTAGCCGGGGCGCGGGGCGCACCCGCTACGGGCGCTCCGGCCGGCGCAGCCCGCCCAGGTCCAGCGCCGGGGCGGGCGGCAGGGGGGCCGGGTGTGCCGGAGGGTGAGCCTGGAAGGACTGGAAGAGGTAGGTCAGGAGGCGGTGGGCGGCGGGGAGGGCGGTCTCGGGGGGCTGGGAGGCCAGGCCGCTCACCGCCAGGAGGAGCAGGGGGATGTCGGCGGGGGAGAAGTCCTCGCGCAGTTGGCCGGCGTCGCGGGCGCGCCGGATCAGGTGGGCCAGGCGCTCCTCGGCGCAGGCGCGTTCCCGGTCGTAGTGCAGGGCCTCGGGGAAGCCGGCCATGAAGACGGTTTCGAAGCCGCGGTCGGTGACCAGGGTGGCGCACACCTTCTCCAGCAGGGCGTACAGACCGTGGCCCGGGCTGGGGTCCGCCATGGCCTCCTCGAACGCCGTCGCGCACACGGCGAGCTGGTCCTCGAAGGCGGCGGTGACGAGCGCGGAGCGGGTGGGGAAGCGGCGGTAGAGGGTGGCCACGCCGACGCCCGCCCGGCGGGCGACCGTGCTCATCGGGGCGTCGACGCCCTGGGCCGCGAAGACCTCGCGCGCGGCCTCCAGGACGCGTTCGCGGTTGCGGCGGGCATCGGCGCGCAGCGCCCCCGACGGAGAGTCGCCGGCGGTGTGCTCGGAGGGCTTGTGAGAGGTCTGATCAGGCATGTTTCTCACTTCCGGGTAAGTGGAAGGCCTCGTCCACTTGTGGGTCTAACGTGAGCCTAGCAGCGGGCGTACGCGACCCCCCGCGCTCCCCCGAACCCGATATGGATCATGAAACATGAGCGAGATGAACGCGGTGCTCTTCGACCGTTACGGGCCTCCCGAGGTGCTCTACGTCGGGCGGCGGCCGGTGCCCGACGTCGGCCCCGACGAGGTGCTGGTGCGGGTGCACGCCGCGGGGGTCAACGGCGGCGACCTGCACGACCGGGCCGGCAAGGTGCGCCTGGTGACCGGCAGGGCCTTCCCCAAGGGGTGCGGCATCGACTTCGCGGGGGAGGTGGCCGACGTCGGCAGGTCCGTCACCGGGGTGCGGGTGGGGGAGCGGGTGTGGGGGCTGCTGGGGCGCCGTACCGGCAGCATGGCCGAGTACGTCGCCGTCAGCCCGCGGCGGATCGCGTCCGCCCCCGAGAACCTCACGCCGGAGGAGGCGGTCTCGCTGCTCGCGGGCGGGGCCACGGCGGTGACCGCGCTGCGGGACAAGGCCGCCCTGCAGCCCGGTGAGCGGCTCCTCGTGCGGGGCGGGAGCGGGGGCGTGGGCAGCGTCGCCGTGCAGGTGGGCAGGCTGCTGGGTGCCCGTGTCGTCGCGCTCGCCGGTGGGAGGAACCTCGACTTCGTGCGGGGGCTGGGCGCCGAGGACGTGCTGGACCACCGGAGGACTCCGCTGTCCACCCTCGGCCGCTTCGACGTCGTCCTCGACACCGTCGGCACCGAACAGGCGCGTGTGCGGCGGCTGCTGGCGCCGGGCGGGCGCATGGTCGCCGTCACCGTCGACTTCGACCGGCCGCTCGCCGCGATCGGCACCGTGCTCGGTTCCGTCGTGCACGGGAAGGGGCGGATCCGTGCCTTCAGCGGCAATCCCGACAGCGCGCTGCTCGCCGAGGTGGCCCGGCTCGCCGAGCGCGGTGACATCGTCCCCGTCGTCGACACCGTCCACCCGCTCGACCGGGTCGCCGACGCCCAACGGGCCCTGGCGGCCGGGGGTGTTCGGGGCAAGCACGTCGTGCGCGTCGCGTAGGCCGGCAGGGCTGACCGACGTCTTCGACCGGCTCGCCGACGAGCACCGCACGGTCGCCCGCATCCAGGGTGAGCTGGTCGCCCCGCTGGACGGTGTCGCCATCGCCGATCCAGTGCGCTTCCGGGCGAGCTGGACGAGATGTCCGCACAGCTCAACGCGCATCTCGACCACGAGGAGGAGGTACTGCTTCCGTTGCCGGCCGACGTGCCGTGGCCGCCGGTCCCTCCGGCGGCGTATGGCGAGGTCAACCCTTGCCCGAGGCCGAACCGGGCCGACTTCCCGTCGGCAAAGGCACGGGTGGGGCGGGCGTAGCGTAGGTGGTATGACGACGTACGGATCCTTTCCCGGCACCCGGCCCCGGCGACTGCGGACCACCCCCGTGATGCGTCGGATGGTCGCCGAGACCCGGCTGCACCCCGCCGACTTCATCCTCCCCGCGTTCGTCCGCGAGGGCGTCGGCGAGCCGGTGCCGATCGCGGCGATGCCCGGGGTCGTGCAGCACACGCGGGACACGCTGAAGAAGGCGGCCGCGGAGGCGGTCGAGGCCGGGGTCTCCGGGATCATGCTCTTCGGGGTGCCGGAGGAGGGGAAGAAGGACGCCGCCGGAACGGCGGGCACCGACCCCGACGGGATTCTGCAGGTCGCCCTGCGGGACGTACGGGCCGAGGTCGGGGACGAGCTGCTGGTGATGTCCGACCTGTGCCTCGACGAGTTCACCGATCACGGACACTGCGGGGTGCTCGACGCCGAGGGGCGAGTCGACAACGACGCCACGCTCGAGCGGTACGCCGAGATGGCGCAGGTCCAGGCCGACGCGGGCGCCCACGTGGTGGGCCCCAGCGGGATGATGGACGGGCAGATCGGGGTCGTCCGGGACGCGCTCGACCAGATCGGGCGGGAGGACGTCGCGATCCTCGCGTACACCGCCAAGTACGCCTCCGCCTTCTACGGGCCCTTCCGCGAGGCCGTCGGCTCGTCGCTCAAGGGGGACCGCAAGACCTACCAGCAGGACTCCGCCAACGCGCTGGAGTCGCTGCGGGAGTTGGCGCTGGACCTGGAGGAGGGCGCCGACATGGTGATGGTCAAGCCGGCCGGGCCCTACCTCGACATCCTCGCCAAGGTCGCCGAGGCCTCGGACGTGCCCGTCGCCGCCTACCAGATCTCCGGCGAGTACTCGATGATCGAGGCCGCCGCCGAGAAGGGGTGGATCGACCGCGACCGGGCCATCCTGGAGTCCCTCACCGGGATCAAGCGGGCGGGCGCGCGCAACATCCTGACGTACTGGGCAACCGAGGTCGCTCGCACCCTGCGCTGAGCGACCTGTGCCGGCCCTTCATACAGGGGGTGCGGGGGTGCCGGCCCCTTCAGTAGTCGAGCGCGTTCGACACGCTGGTCTGCCAGTAGGTGACCGTCAGAGCGGTGTCGACGTACACGCCGCCGGAGGGCAGCTTGACCCGGGCGATGGAGCCGTCCTCGAAGGGGATGGTGAGGGTCTTCGCGTCGTAGCCGTTCTCGCCGCTGCCGTCACCGGACGACAGCCGTACGCCCGCGTAGCCCGACTCGCCCGGGGCCAGCGTCGTCAGCGACTGCGGCTTGCTGGACTCCGCGACCGGCGGCACCGACTGCGCCTCGCCGAACCGCGCCGCCGGGTACGGCGGCAGCGCGCACGTCTTCGCGCCGGTGTTGGTGGCGGTCAGCAGCAGGTGGTTGATCGGGCGGGGGGCGTTCGCCGCGGTGATCCGCACGTCGGAGGCGGAGCACTCGCCGGGGACGTCCGAGTCGGAGTCCTTGTCGGCGCCGGTGCTGGAGCCGGAGGCCGAGCCGGAGCCCGAGCCGGAGCCCGAGCCCGATGCCTTGTCGTTTCCGGCGGAGCCGTTCGAGGCGGTGGATCCGTTCGAGCCGTTCGAGCCGTTCGAGCCGGTGGAGCCGGTGGATCCGTTCGAGCCCGTCGATCCCTCGACACCCTTCGCGCTGCCCGCCGGCTGGACGCTGTTCCCGTCCGCCGACGCGGAGGCGGTGGAGTCGGGTGCCGGGGAGCCCGTGAGTTCGTCGCCCTCGCAGGCCGTGAGGGAGAGCGCGGCCAGCGCGACCGTGGTGGCGGCGAACAGGCGGGTACGGGTGATACGGCGTGCGGACATGGAGGTTCTCCTTCATAAGAGGGGAGTTGAGGCGAGCCGGTCGACTGTTCTCCGGGAGCGGCTGCTTTGATGACCACAGCTTGCGGCCGGGTTCGTCCCAGCCGCCAGCGTCGGGCGATCATGCGGGACAATGGGACGCCAGGAACGCTCTGACCTGCGGGAACGACGTCCCTCTGGGATGCGGTACGGGGATGCGAGGAGAGGGAGGAACGGTGGCGGGGGACGACTTCGCGGGACTGCTTCGGGAGCTGAAGGAGCGGTCCGGACTGAGTTACGGGGCACTCGGCAAGCGGCTGCACATGAGCGGCTCGACCCTGCACCGGTACGTCAGCGGGGAGGTGGTGCCGGTCGAGTTCGCGCCCGTCGAACGCCTCGCCCGCGTGTGCCGGGCGACGCCCGAGGAACTGCTCGAACTCCACCGCCGCTGGATCCGCGCGGACGCCCTGCGCGGCGTGAAGAAGGACGAGGCCGAGGGCGGCGAGGGCGGCGAGGGTTCCCAGGGCTCCCAGGGCTCCGAGGGCTCCCAGGGCGGCTCCGGGGAAGCCGAGGACTCCGAGGGTCCGGTCGCGGACAGCGCCCCGTCCGCCCCACCGGCTTCGGCGACTCCGCCCGTGCCGGAGGTCCCGGCCGTGCCGGACGCGCCGTCCGTCCTGGGCGCACCCGTTCCGGCCCGCCGTCGGGTGCCGCGCGCCGCGCTCTACGCCGCGTCCGGCGTCGTCGCCGTCAGTGCCGCCGTGGCGCTGGTGGCCAACCTCGTGTCGAGCCCGGACGGCGATGGCCGGCACGGTCCCGCCGGGGCCGTCGCGCAGACCTCCGCGTCGGTGTCCGCGACCGCGACCGGGTCGGGCTCCCCGAGCACGTCCGCCTCCACGTCCTCCCCGTCCGCCTCCGCGCCCCCGTCCGGGTCCCCCTCCTCGACGCCATCGCGCCGGGCCACCGACGGGCCGAGCCGCGAGGCACCCCCCGCCGGGCCTCCGCTCACCGTGTCGACCACCCCGTACTTCTGGGACGTGCCCTGCGACCACGCCTTCCTGGTCGACCGCAGCCCTCAGAACGTGCCGGAGCCGCCGCCGCAGCAGGGCGCCGTCGGCTGGGCCGCCCCCCTCAAGGCGGTCTCCGCGAACCGGCAGGAGGTCGTCCTCACCGTGCAGGGCACCGGCCCGGAGACGGTGGTCCTGGAGGACCTGCACGTCCGTGTGGTGAGCAGCGGTCCGGCGCTGGACTGGAACCAGTACGTGATGGGCAACGGCTGCGGCGGCCAGGTGGACACCGCGTCCTTCGACGTCTCGCTCGACCTGGGCACACCGACGGCGGTACCGATCGGGGGCCAGCGGGACTTTCCGTACAGCGTCACGGAGTCCGACACGGAGGTCTTCCACGCCACCGCGCACACCAGTGGCCAGGACGTCAGCTGGTACCTGGAGCTGGAGTGGTCCAGCGGCGGCCGGCAGGGTATGACGCGCGTCGACGACCACGGCAAGCCGTTCCGCACCAGCGCCTCCCGGGACGACTCCTCCTACGCGTACCCCCTCGGCGGCGACCACTGGGAGCCGGTCGAGGGCGGCTGACGCGGGCGGCAGCGGCGGGGCAGCGGCAAGTCCGGCCGGGGGATAGGTTGTTGACCATCTAACCGGTTCGCTTCCTCAGGCGACATCCGAAAGGTGGGACGCCCATGCCCGGTGACGCCCTCAGTCAGGACCCCGCGGAGCTGCGGAGGAGGATCGACAGCAGCAAGGCGCACCCGGCCCGGGTCTACGACGTCTTCCTCGGCGGCAAGGACCACTACCCCGCCGACCTGGCCGCCGCTGCCGCCGGGCTAGCCGCCAACCCGCGCGGCTACCTCGACGTACGGCACAACCGCGACTTCCTGCGGCGCGCGGTGACCGCGCTCGCCCGCGAGGACGGCATCCGGCAGTTCCTCGACATCGGTACCGGGCTGCCCACGGCCGAGAACGTGCACCAGATCGCCCAGCGCATCGCCCCCGAGTCGAGGGTCGTCTACGTCGACAACGACCCGGTCGTACTGGCCCACGCCCGTGCCCTGCTCACCAGCGGTCCCGAGGGGCGTACGGACTACATCGACGCGGACCTGAAGAGCCCGGCGCGGATCCTCGAACAGGCCGCCGAGACCCTCGACTTCGACCGGCCGGTGGCGCTCTGCCTCGTCGCCATCCTGCACTTCGTCGAGGACGCGGAGGCGTACCCGATCGTCCGCGAGCTGATGGACGCGCTGCCCGCCGGCAGCCGGCTCGTCCTCAGCCACCTCACGGAGGACCTCAACCCGGAGAACATCCGCGCGGTCCAGCGGACGTACACGGAGCGGGGTTTCACCTTCGTGCTGCGCTCCCGCAAGGACGTCGAGCGGTTCTTCACCGAGACCGGTCTCGAGCTGGCCGAGCCGGGGGTCGTCCCGGTGCACCACTGGCGGCCCGACCACGCGGCACCGGTGCCGGAGCAGCCGGAGGAGTCGTACCTGGCCGAGCTGGACGACATCGAGAAGGTCCGCTACCGGGACATCAACGACGTCACGGACGCGGACATCAACGTGTACGGCGGGCTGGGCACCAAGGGCTGACGGCTCGGCGGTCGCGAGTCGCGCGGGTGTCCGGATCGCGGAAAGTCACCTGTAGACGGCACGTATTTCTTTAGGCTGCGCGCATGACCGTGACCGAGAACGTGCCCGTCGCCACCGCTCCGCTGCCGCCGCTCGCCGCGCGGGCCCGGTCGATCGGCGGTTCGCCCGTACGGGACATCCTCGCCGTCACCGCCCGCCCCGAGGTGATCAACTTCGCGGGCGGGCTGCCGGCCCCCGAACTCTTCGACGCGGAGGGCATCGCCGCCGCGTACCGGGACGTCCTCGCCGAGACGCCCGCGCGGGCCCTGCAGTACTCCACGACCGAGGGCGAGCCCACGCTGCGGGCCGCGCTCGCCGCCCGCACCTCGGCGCGCGGGCTGGCCACCGGCGCCGACGACATCCTCGTCACCACCGGCTCGCAGCAGGCCCTCTCGCTCCTCGCCACCGCCCTGCTCGAACCCGGCGACACCGTCCTCGTCGAGCGCCCCTGCTACCTGGCCGCGCTCCAGGCGTTCGGCTTCGCCGGCGCCCGGGTGGTGGCCGTGCCCGGGGACGAGCACGGAATCGACCCCGGTGCGCTGGAGGAGCTGGTGGTGCGCGAGCGCCCCAAGCTGCTCTACACGGTTCCCACCTTCTCCAACCCCACCGGCCGCACCATGCCCGCCGCCCGCCCGCCGCGCCGCCGTCGCCGAGGTCGCCGGGCGGTGCGGCCTGTGGATCGTCGAGGACGACCCGTACGGCGAACTGCGCTTCGAGGGCCAGCGGGTGCCGTGGATCGCCTCCTACGACGGCGCCCGGGACCGGACCGTGCTGCTGGGCTCCTTCTCCAAGGTCATGGCGCCCGGCCTGCGCCTGGGCTGGCTGCGGGCACCCGCCGAGCTGCGCCGGGCCTGCGCGGTCGCCAAGCAGGCCGCCGACCTGCACACCCCGACCGTCAACCAGCTCGCCGCCGCCCGCTACCTGGCCGACCGGGACCTGGACGCCCACGTCGCCCGCGTCGCCGCCGTCTACGGCGAGCGCCGGGACGCCATGCTCGCGGGCCTCGCGGACGCCCTCCCGGCCGGGTCGGTGTGGACCCGTCCCGAGGGCGGCATGTTCCTGTGGGCGCGACTGCCCTCGGGGTACGACACCACCGCCCTGCTCCCCGAGGTGGTCCGGCACGACGTGGCGTACGTCCCCGGAGCCCCCTTCCACGCCGGCGAGCCCGACCGCACCACGCTGCGGCTCTGCTTCGTCACCCAGACACCGGACGAGATCGCGGAGGGGCTGCGGAGACTGGGGGAGGGTCTGCGGGCCGCGCGTTAGCCCGGCGCCGGCCGGATCGCTCCCGGGCCGTCCCACCGTAGGGACTCGAACGGCGGCGTCCGAGCAGGTCAGGCGGCGGGACGTCCCGGGACGCCGTCACTTCGGGGCGTTCGGCGCCCCGCGGGGCGCCGAACGAGCAAGCTGGGTGCCGACCACGACAACGAACGTCGATCAGGGGAGCACGACAGCATGCGAGCACTCACGAAGGTACTTGTCAGCGTCACCACGGCAGCGGCGATCGCCGGCGGAGGACTGGCGGCCGCGGGGACGGCCGGAGCGGTGCCCGCCCCCACCCAGCGGTCCGCGAGCCCGGAGGTGGCGCCGCTGGCGGTGGTCAACCTGGGGCTGACCACTACGCAGGCGAAGAAGTGGCAGTGCTGGCTGCGCGACCTGGGCTACAAGCCCGGCACGATCGACGGGCAGCTCGGCACCACCAGCTGGAAGGCGGCGCAGACCTTCTTCACTCCGCAGCGTTTCTACAGCGGCCCCATCGACGGCATCGTCGGCTCCGGGACGGTCGCGGCGCTCCAGCGCTACCTGAACTCCCGCGGCTACGGCTACAACCTGTCCGTCGACGGGATCGCCGGGGCTCGCACCCAGGCCGCGTTCGCGGACTACGCCGACCGGCACCGCTGCTGACGGTCCGGCCGGGGCGGGCGGTGCTCCCGCCCCGGGCGGCTCAGAGTCGCTCGGGCGTCCGGATGCCCAGCAGGGCCATGCCCCGGTGCAGGGTGCGGGCCGTGAGGTCGCACAGGAACAGGCGGTTCTCCGCCACGTCCCGCGGCGGCTGCGGCTTGATCACCGGGCACTTGTCGTAGAACGACGTGAACAGCGACGCCAGCTGGTACAGGTACGCGGCCAGCTTGTGCGGGGCGTACTCCGCCGCCGCCTCGAAGACCGTGGTGCCGAACGCGTCCAGGTGCAGGCCCAGCGCGCGCTCCGCCTCGTGCAGCTCCAGCTCCGGGTGGGCGGCGGGGCGGACCTCGCCGGCCTTGCGGAGGATGGACTGGATACGGGCGTAGGCGTACTGGAGGTAGACGCTGGTGTCGCCGTTGAGCGAGACCATCTGGTCCAGGTCGAACTTGTAGTCGCGGTTCGGCGACGTCGACAGGTCCGCGTACTTCACGGCGCCGATGCCGACCTGCGCCGCCCGCTCCTGGATCTCGTCCTCGGTGAGGTCCCGCGCCTTCTCCCGCACGACCTCCGCCGCCCGCTGCACCGCCTCGTCCAGCAGGTCCTCGAGCCGCACGGTCTCGCCCGCACGCGTCTTGAAGGGCTTGCCGTCCGCGCCGAGCACCGTGCCGTAGCCCATGTTGTGCGCGGTGACCTCGTCACCGAGCCAGCCGGCCCGGCGGGCCGTCTCGAAGACCATCTTGAAGTGCAGCGACTGACGCACGTCCACGACGTACAGCAGCGTGGTGGCGTGCAGGTCCCGGACGCGGTTGCGGATCGCGGTCAGGTCGGAGGCCGCGTAGCCGAAGCCGCCGTCGGCCTTCTGCACGATCAGCGGCACCGGCTGGTCGTCCTTGCCGCGGATCTCGTCGAAGAACACCACGAGCGCGCCCTCGGAGCGCACCGCGACGCCCGTCTCCTCCAGGATGCGGGCGGTCTCGGGCATGCCCTCGTTGTACGCGGACTCGCCGACGATCTCCTCGTCGCGGATCTCCATGTCGAGCTTCTCGAAGACGGAGTAGAAGTAGACCTTCGACTCGTCCACGAACTGCTGCCACAGCTCCAGCGTCTCCTTGTCGCCGGACTGCAGGGCGACGACCCGCCGCCGGGCCCGCTCCTTGAACTCCTCGTCCGCGTCGAAGACCGCGCGCGACGCCTTGTACACCCGGTTCAGGTTCGACATGGCCTGCTCGCCGTCGACGTCCCCGGGCGGGGCCAGCTCGCCGGGGTGCTCGAACAGGTACTGGATGAGCATGCCGAACTGGGTGCCCCAGTCGCCGATGTGGTGCCGGCCGATCGTCTGCTCGCCGGTGAAGTCGAGCATGCCGCGCAGGGCGTCGCCGATGACCGCGGAGCGCAGGTGGCCGACGTGCATCTCCTTCGCCACGTTCGGCTGGGCGTAGTCGACGACCGTGATCCCCGCGTCCTGCTTCAGCGGCACGCCGAGGCGCTCGCCGTCCGCGAGCCGCGCGGCGAGGTTCGCGGTGATCGCCCGGTCGGCGACGGTGATGTTGAGGAAGCCGGGTCCCGAGACCTCGACGTCCTTGATCAGCTCGTCACCGGTGGTGATCCGCGCGACGACCTCGGCCGCCAGCTCCCGCGGGTTGGCCTTCGCCTTCTTGGCCAGGGCGAGGATGCCGTTGGCCTGGTAGTCCGCCCGGTCGCTTCGTCGCAGCAGCGGGTCCGCGCCGGCGGCCTCCGGCCGGGTGGCCGTGAGGGCGGACGCGAGGTGCTGCTGGACGGAGTCGCTGAGGGACGTGACCGAGGCCATGGAGTGGCTGCCGTTCTGCTCGGGTTCCTGGAAGTAGTACAGAAGCCGAGTATCCCACGCGGTGAAAAGCGGTTTTCGCGGATGCGGGCCGGGCTGGGAGAATGGCACGGTCAGCCGTGCGACCGTACCGGCTGTCTTCGGAGCGGTTCCGGAGAAGAAGTCAGAGAAGTTTCAGGGAAGAGGACGTGCCGATCGTGGCTCAGAGCACAGAGACCACCGACTGGGTCTCCCGTTTCGCGGACGAGGTCATCGCCGAGTCGGAGCGTCGTGCCCCGGGCAAACCAGGTGTCGTCGTCGCCTCCGGACTCTCCCCCTCCGGTCCCATCCACCTGGGCAACCTGCGCGAGGTCATGACCCCGCACCTGGTCGCCGACGAGATCCGCCGCCGCGGGTACGAGGTGCGGCACCTCATCTCCTGGGACGACTACGACCGCTACCGCAAGGTCCCGGCCGGCGTCCCCGGCGTGGACGAGTCCTGGGCCGAGCACATCGGCAAGCCGCTGACCTCCGTCCCGGCCCCGAAGGGCTCCCCGCACCCGAACTGGGCGGAGCACTTCAAGGCCGCGATGGTCGCTTCGCTCGCCGAGATGGGCGTCGAGTTCGACGGGATCAGCCAGACCGCCCAGTACACCTCCGGCGTCTACCGCGAGCAGATCCTGCACGCCATGAAGCACCGGCGGGACATCGACGCCATCCTCGACCAGTACCGGACCAAGCCGAAGACGACCGGCAAGAAGTCGCAGAAGCCCGTCGACGAGGCCGAGCTGGAGGCCGCCGAGGGCTCCGGCGCCGCCGCCGAGGACGACGGCAGCTCCGGCTCCGCCGGATACTTCCCGTACAAGCCGTACTGCGGCAACTGCGAGAAGGACCTGACCACGGTCACCGCCTACGACGACGACTCGACCGAGCTGACCTACGCCTGCACGGCCTGCGGCTTCTCCGAGACCGTGCGGCTGAGCGAGTTCAACCGCGGCAAGCTGGTCTGGAAGGTCGACTGGCCGATGCGCTGGGCCTACGAGGGCGTCGTCTTCGAGCCCAGCGGTGTCGACCATTCGTCCCCCGGATCCTCCTTCCAGGTCGGCGGGCAGATCGTCGGCATCTTCGGCGGCAAGCAGCCCATCGGCCCGATGTACGCCTTCGTCGGCATCAGCGGCATGGCCAAGATGTCCTCGTCCAAGGGCGGAGTCCCCACCCCGGCCGACGCGCTCCAGATCATGGAGCCGCAGCTGCTGCGCTGGCTGTACGCCCGCCGCCGCCCCAACCAGTCCTTCAAGATCGCCTTCGACCAGGAGATCCAGCGGCTGTACGACGAGTGGGACCGCCTCGACGCCAAGGTCGCCGACGGCAGCGCCCTCCCCGCCGACGCCGCCGCCCACGCGCGCGCCGTCGGCACGGCCGCCGGTGAGCTGCCGCGCACGCCCAGGCCGCTGCCGTACCGCACACTCGCCTCCGTCGCCGACATCACCGCCGGGCACGAGGACCAGGCGCTGCGCATCCTCGGCGAGCTGGACCCGGCCGACCCGATCGCGTCGCTGGACCAGGCCCGGCCGCGCTACGACAAGGCCGAGGCGTGGATCAACACCCACGTCCCCGCCGACCAGCGCACCATCGTGCGCCAGGAGCCCGACGCCGAGCTGCTCAAGTCCCTCGACGAGCCGAGCCGGCAGTCCCTGCGGCTGCTGCTCGACGGGCTGGCCGACCACTGGTCCCTGGACGGGCTCACCCACCACGTCTACGGCGTTCCCAAGGTCCAGGCCGGCTTCCCCGCCGACGCCACGCCCAAGGAGCTGCCGCCGGAGATCAAGACCGCCCAGCGGACGTTCTTCGCGCTGCTCTACCACCTGCTCGTCGGCCGCGACACCGGCCCGCGCCTGCCCACGCTGCTGCTCGCGGTGGGGCAGGACCGGGTGCGGGCCCTGCTCGGGGAGTAGCACCGCACGGACGGTACGAAGAAGGGGGCGCCCGGTTCTCGCCGGGCGCCCCCTTCGCCGTAGCCGCCTCAGGCGATGTGCTCTTCCTGGAGCTCCCGCATGTGGCGCTCGCTGAACGCCTTCACCATGCGATCGGCCTCCCGCGGAGCCAGCGGCACGCCGAAGGTCGCCTCCACGTCGTTGCGGAACTGGGCAACCGTGGGGTAGCTGCCGTCGATCGACTTCCGGAAGACCGTGTAGTAGTCCTCCTCCGTCGGTTCCGGCTCGGCCGTGCCGACGCCCTCACCCAGCTCGCGGGTGCGCCCCGGCACGACCGGTATCGGGAAGCTGCCCGTCTCCTCCGGCGAGGGCTCCTGCAGCGGGGGCTCCTCCTCGTACTGGTCCCGGTACTGGTCGGCCTGCTGCTGCTCCTCGTACCACTGGGCGTACTGCTCGCCGGGGTCGTAGCTGGGGTCGTAACCGCCCTGGTAGGCGACCTGGCGGGTGTTGAACCAGGGGCTCTGCTCCGGGCCGTCCTCCTCCCCGGCACCCTGCGGCGGCAGATCCTCGGGCCCGGAACGGTCCGCGGGCCGGGACCGGACCTCGGGCCCGGGCCGGTCCGCCTCGGGGCCCTTGACCAGCTCGGCGCGCTGTTCGCCCGCGGGGGTCTGCGGGTCCGTCTCCGGGAGCTGCCGCGGCACCGGCGGGAGCAGCGCCGGTTCGATGCCCGCCGCCGCCAGCCCGGCGGGGCCGGTCTGTGCCAGCGGGACGCCGTAGCGGGCCAGCCGCAGCGGCATCAGGGACTCCACGGGAGCCTTGCGGCGCCAGGCGCGGCCGAAGCGGGACCGCAGCCGGGCCCGGTACACCAGCCGCTCCTGCTCCAGCTTGATGACCTGCTCGTAGGAGCGCAGCTCCCACAGCTTCATGCGGCGCCACAGCAGGAACGTCGGCACCGGCGAGAGCAGCCAGCGGGTGAGGCGGACGCCCTCCATGTGCTTGTCGGCGGTGATGTCGGCGATCCGGCCAGTTGCGTGCCGGGCGGCCTCGACGGACACCACGAACAGGATCGGGATCACGCCGTGCATGCCCACGCCCAGCGGGTCGGGCCAGGCCGCGGCGCCGTTGAACGCGATCGTCGCCGCCGTCAGCAGCCACGCCGTCTGCCGCAGCAGCGGGAAGGGGATGCGGATCCAGGTCAGCAGCAGGTCCAGGGCGAGCAGCACACAGATGCCCGCGTCGATGCCGATCGGGAAGACGTACGAGAAATTCCCGAACCCCTTCTTCAGGGCCAGTTCCCGCACCGCCGCGTACGAACCCGCGAAGCCGATCCCGGCGATGATCACGGCACCGAAGACGACCAGGCCGATGAGGACGCGGTGCGTCCGGGTCAGCTGAAGTGGCGCGGCCACCCGTACTCCCCTCCCATTGCGTGTTGTTGCGCGCAACAGAGTGGCACATGTGTGCGGGGGACGGGTGGCCGGTGGGTCGAAGAGACCGTCAGCTGTCCTTCGAGGGCGCCTTGGAGGACGAGCCGGAGGGCGCCGGCGTGCCGCTCGGGGCGCCGCTCGGTTTGGCACCGGCGGCAGTGTCGTTGGCCTTCATCACCGCGGCCACAGCCTCCTTGGCCGCCTTCTGCGCGTCCTTCACCAGGTCGTCGGCGTCCGGGGTCTTGTCGCCCGCCAGGCCCGCGCCGTTGAAGTCGAGGGTGACGACGACGTTCTCGACCCGTGCCACGACGGTCTGCTGCTTGAAGGTGCCTTCCTTCTTCTTCAGGTCGTAGCTCACCACGGAGGCCTCGTTGCCCGTGCGGCTCACCGGCGCGGTCCTGAGGCTCTTCGCCCCCTCCGCGGCCTGCGCGTCCTTCAGTTGCTTCAGGTAGTAGTCGTGCGCCAGCTTCTCGCCCTCGCCGCGCGTCACGTCCGACTCGAAGCGCAGCATCGACACGCTCAGCCAGCGGAACTGGGAACCCTTCACGCCGTTGTCGTCGAGACTGTCCCAGGAGCAACCGGCCCGCATCGCCGTGTCGTTGGACGAGCCCTCCTTGCCGGAGTCGCCCTTCGGCACCAGGTCGTCCAGCGTCTTCTTCGTCACCACCGAGCACGGCTCCGGAAGCTTCGCGTACGCCGCCGCCTGCACCGTCGGGGACGGGCTCGCGGACTTCGACGCGGCGGACTCCTCGGCGGCCTTGTCCTTGCCGTCCTCGGAGCCGGAGTCCGAGGAGCAGCCGGCTGCCACCAGCATCACGGGTACGGCGGCCGCGCCGACAAGGACGCGGGTGAGTCGCTTCGCTCGCTTCGCTTGCGGGTCTCGCTGGTCACGCTGGGCTCGTAGCTGCATGGTTCCTTCACTCATGGCACTCGTCATTCCTGCGTTCGGAACGGGTCCGAGGGGCCACCGTACGCGGTGAAGAAATCGTGCGGTCCCGCTTCGGCGGCAGCGCACGCGGGCGCGTGGGAGCCCCGGAGCGACTCAACCGCCCAGTGAATCCGCCAGCTGGGAAGCCAGTTTCCGCGCCATGTCCTGCATTTCCTCGCTGTCCGGGACGGCTCCGAGCGTCGCCGACTGCTCCGCGTACTCGATGGTCACCATGACGTTCGACGTGCGGAACGCCACAGTCACGGTGCGCCGCTTCGCCGTCGAGCCGGAGCTGCTGAGCGCGTCGTCCACGAACGCCTCGTCGCCCAGGTCGTCCAGGAGCCGGGGCTGGACCTCGGCGGGGGACGCGGTCGACGAGGAGGAGGGGGAGGACGAGGGCGCGGAGGCCGAGGACGAGGGCGTGCCGCCCGCGCCGCCGGCCGGTTCTCCGGACTCCCCGGGCTCCCCGGACTCTCCGGAGGACGAGGAGGGGCTGCCGGTCGGGGAGTCCGAGGTGGCGGACCCGGACTCCGAGACGACCGGCTCGGGCAGGTCGGCGGCCTCCACCTGCTGCGCGAAGAGCTGCTCGGCCTCGCTGTCGTCGCTCACGGAGCCGTCGTAGGACACCACCCGCTCGAAGTCGACGAAGAGATGATCGGTGGCCTCCGCCGACTCCACCTTCCAGCGGCAGCCGACCTTGCGGTCCGTGTCGTACGCGAGCGTCGGCTCGCCCGCGTACGCCTTCTCGCGCTGCTCCTCGTCGGCGATCTCCTCGATGCCGGGCAGGAGGGTGTCCAGCGCCTTGTGGCCGACCACGGCGCACGGCTCCGGAAGGGTGCGGTACTTGCCGGGCTCGGCCGCCTCGGTCGCGACCCCGGGCTGACCCGGGTTCGAGTCGTCCGCGGTGGCGCCGCCGCCCGAGCCGCCGGTGCAGCCGGCCAGCAACGCCGCCAGGAGGGCGGCGACGCCCGGTACGTAGGCCTTCCGCTGCACGGTGCGGCTCCTCTCGCCGGTGTGGCTGTGGTCGGTACTCCAGTGTCCCCGCTGGTTATTCGCTTGCCGCGCGGGGGCGTCCCCTGGAGACAATGTGTATCGCACGCGCCGCCGTGAACGCCGGTCAGTCGTCCCTTTGGCTGCCCTTGGCGCCGGTTTTGCGCTTCGAGACTTCTGTTTGTTTTCCGGGGGAATGAGGACGATATGTCGTACGTGGAGATGCCGGGCGCGAAGGTGCCGATCCGGATGTGGACCGACCCGGCGACGGTCGAGGAGGGCGCGCTCCAGCAGCTGCGCAACGTCGCGACCCTGCCGTGGATCAAGGGCCTCGCGGTCATGCCGGACGTGCACTACGGCAAGGGCGCGACGGTCGGCTCCGTGATCGCGATGAGCGGCGCGGTGTGCCCGGCCGCGGTGGGCGTCGACATCGGCTGCGGCATGTCGGCGGTGAAGACGTCCCTGACGGCGAACGACCTGCCCGGTGACCTGTCCCGGCTGCGCTCGAAGATCGAGCAGGCGATTCCGGTGGGGCGGGGGATGCACGACAGTCCTCTTGAGCCGGGGCGCTTCCACGGGCTGGCGACCGGCGGGTGGGACGACTTCTGGGGGCGGTTCGACGGAGTCGCCGAAGCGGTCAAGTTCCGTCACGAACGGGCCGGAAAGCAGATGGGTACGCTCGGAGGCGGAAATCATTTCGTCGAAGTGTGCACGGATACGACCGGTTCTGTCTGGCTGATGCTGCACTCCGGTTCCCGCAACATCGGCAAGGAACTGGCCGAGCATCATATCGGCGTCGCCCAGAAGCTCCCGCACAACCAGGGTCTGGTCGACCGCGACCTCGCGGTGTTCGTCGCGGACACCCCGCAGATGGCCGCGTACCGCAACGACCTGTTCTGGGCGCAGGAGTACGCGAAGTACAACCGCACGCTCATGATGGCGCTCCTCAAGGACGTGGTCCGCAAGGAGTTCAAGAAGGCCAAGCCGGTCTTCGAGCAGGAGATCAGCGCCCACCACAACTACGTGGCCGAGGAGCGGTACGACGGGATGGACCTGCTGGTGACCCGCAAGGGCGCGATCCGCGCGGGTTCCGGGGACTTCGGGATCATCCCCGGCTCCATGGGCACGGGTTCGTACATCGTGAAGGGACTCGGCAACGCCAAGTCCTTCAACTCCGCCTCCCACGGCGCCGGTCGGCGGATGAGCCGGAACGCCGCCAAGCGCCGCTTCTCCACCAAGGACCTGGAGGAGCAGACGCGGGGTGTGGAGTGCCGCAAGGACTCCGGCGTCGTGGACGAGATCCCGGGCGCCTACAAGCCGATCGACCAGGTCATCGACCAGCAGCGCGACCTGGTGGAGGTCGTGGCGAAGCTGAAGCAGGTCGTCTGCGTGAAGGGCTGACGCCCGGACGCGCCAGGTGCACCGGGGGCGGGTCTACGCCTCTCGGTGCACCTTCGTGTTCGAGGCCTGGGCGCGGGGGCGGACGACCAGGAGGTCGATGTTGACGTGGGCCGGGCGGGTGACCGCCCAGGTGATGGTGTCGGCGACGTCGTCGGCGGTCAGGGGGGCGGCGACGCCCTGGTAGACCTTGGCCGCCTTGTCCTGGTCGCCGCCGAAGCGGGTCAGGGCGAACTCGTCGGTCTTGACCATGCCCGGCGCGACTTCGACGACGCGGACCGGGCGGCCGACGATCTCCAGGCGCAGGGTCTCGGCGAGGACGTGCTCGCCGTGCTTGGCGGCGACGTAGCCCGCGCCGCCCTCGTAGGTGGACAGGCCCGCGGTCGAGGAGACGACCACGATCGTGCCGTCGCCGCTCGCCTCCAGCTTGGGGAGCAGGGCCTGGGTGAGGTTGAGGGTGCCGATGACGTTCGTCTCGTACATGCGGCGCCAGTCGTCCGGGTCGCCGGTGGCCACCGGGTCGGCGCCGAGCGCGCCGCCCGCGTTGTTGACGAGGACGCCGACCGTCTTGAACGCGGTGGCGAACTCGTCGACCGCCTCGCGGTCGGTGACGTCCAGGGGGTAGGCCGTCGCCTTGTGCCCGGCCGCCTCGATCTCCTCGGCCAGCGCCTCGATGCGGTCCTTGCGGCGCGCGGTGAGGACGACGCGGTACCCGGCCGCGGCCAGCTGCCGGGCCGTGGCGGCGCCGATGCCGCTGCTCGCGCCGGTGACGACGGCGATGCGGGAGGCGGCGGACGGGGCGGCTGCTGCGGTGGCCATGGGGCTGCTCCTGGTGCGTACGAAGGGCGGTGCGGACGGTCGCCGCCCAGGGTAGTCAGCCGCCGTTGCGCGGGGCCCACATGATCAGGGCCATCCCGGCCAGGCAGACCAGCGCCCCCGCGATGTCCCAGCGGTCCGGGCGGTAGCCGTCGGCGACCACGCCCCACAGGATCGAGCCGGCCACGAAGATCCCGCCGTACGCGGCGAGGATGCGGCCGAAGTGCGCGTCGGGCTGGAAGGTGGCGACGAAGCCGTAGGCGCCGAGGGCGAGGACCCCGCCCGCCGCCCACAGCCAGCCGCGCTGCTCGCGCACCCCCTGCCAGACCAGCCAGGCACCGCCGATCTCGAACAGGGCGGCGACGACGAAGAGGGCGGCGGAGCGGAGCACGAGCATGCGGGCAGCTTCGCACGCCGGGTGCCCACCGGGTTCGTCCGGAGCGGCGGACCTGGGGGAATAACGACCGGGGGCGCTCCGTTCCAGGGTATAGTTGAACAGTCAACAACCTGGAGGTTGAGCGATCATGCAGTTCGGCATCTTCACCGTCGGCGACGTCACGCCCGACCCGACCACGGGCCGTACGCCGACCGAGCGTGAGCGCATCAAGGCCATGGTCGCCATCGCGCTCAAGGCCGAGGAGGTCGGGCTCGACGTCTTCGCCACCGGTGAGCACCACAACCCGCCCTTCGTGCCCTCGTCGCCGACGACCATGCTCGGCTACGTCGCGGCCCGCACCGAGCGGCTGGTCCTGTCCACCTCCACCACCCTGATCACCACGAACGACCCGGTGAAGATCGCCGAGGACTTCGCGATGCTCCAGCACCTGGCCGACGGCCGGGTGGACCTGATGATGGGGCGCGGCAACACCGGCCCGGTCTACCCCTGGTTCGGCAAGGACATCCGCGAGGGCATCAACCTCGCCGTCGAGAACTACAACCTGCTGCACCGCCTGTGGCGCGAGGACGTGGTGAACTGGGAGGGCAAGTTCCGCACCCCGCTCCAGGGCTTCACCTCCACCCCGCGTCCGCTGGACGGGGTCGCGCCCTTCGTCTGGCACGGGTCGATCCGCTCGCCGGAGATCGCCGAGCAGGCGGCCTACTACGGCGACGGCTTCTTCCACAACAACATCTTCTGGCCCGCCGACCACACCAAGCGCATGATCGAGCTGTACCGGGCCCGCTACGCCCACTACGGGCACGGCACGCCCGAGCAGGCGATCGTCGGCCTCGGCGGCCAGGTGTTCATGCGGAAGAACAGTCAGGACGCGGTGCGCGAGTTCCGGCCGTACTTCGACGAAGCACCCGTGTACGGACACGGACCGTCGCTGGAGGACTTCACCGCGCAGACGCCGCTCACCGTCGGCTCGCCGCAGCAGGTGATCGAGAAGACGCTCGCCTTCCGCGACTACGCCGGTGACTACCAGCGCCAGCTGTTCCTGATGGACCACGCCGGGCTGCCCCTGAAGACCGTCCTGGAGCAGCTCGACCTGCTCGGCGAGGAGGTCGTGCCGGTGCTGCGCAAGGAGTTCGCCAAGGACCGTCCAGCGGGCGTGCCGGACGCGCCGACCCACGCGTCCCTGCTGGCCGCGAAGGCCGCCGGGCAGGACAAGCGGGACAGCCATGACAAGGAAGGAGCGCGCGCATGAAGCTCGTCGTCGTCTCCGCGGGGCTGAGCGTGCCGTCGTCCACCCGGCTGCTCGCCGACCGGCTGGCCGCGGTCGCCGCCCCGGCGGCCACCGCGCCCGAGCCCGCCCCGGCCGACGTCCGGGTGATCGAGCTGCGCGACCTCGCCGTGGAGATCGCGCACACCTTCACCAGCGGCTTCCCGGCACCGGCGCTCGCGGACGCGTTCGCCGAGGTCGCGGCGGCCGACGGACTGATCGTCGTCACGCCGGTGTTCTCGGCGTCGTACAGCGGGCTGTTCAAGTCGTTCTTCGACGCGCTGGGCGTCACCGACGAGGACGCCCTCACCGGGAAGCCGGTCCTGATCGCCGCGACCGGCGGCACCGCCCGGCACTCCCTGGTGCTGGAGCACGCGCTGCGGCCGCTCTTCGCCTACCTGAAGGCGGTGATCGTCCCCACCGGGGTCTACGCCGCCTCCGAGGACTGGGGCGCGGAAGGGCTCGACGCCCGGATCGGGCGGGCCGCGACTGAGCTGGCGGCCCTGATGGCGGGGCTGTCGGGGCCCTCGCGGGCGTCCGGGCCGTCCACGGGGCGCCCGCTGCCGAAGCGGGACTCCTTCGAGGAGGTCACGCCCTTCGCGGAGCGGCTCGCCGCGCTGAGCGTCCCGGGCCCGAGCCCGGCGCCGTAGGGCGGCTGCCGACGGGGGCCGGGCCCCGGCCGTATCACCGGATCGTGTGACGCCGACGGGGTTCCCGCCCGGCCCGGTCGGCGGTTCACTACGGTGTGGCCAGGATGAGCAGACCCCAGCCGGGACGGTCGCCCGACCGGGTGCCCGAGCCGCCGCTGCCCCGGTGGCTGCCGGCGGTGTTCCCCGCTTCCCTCCTGGTGGCCGTCCTGTGGGGGCCGGTGTACGCGGCGGTGCTGTGCGCCGTGGCCTTCGTGGCGGTGGCCTACGCCACGACCAGGAAGCCCGCGCTGTGGCACCTGGCGGCCGGGACCGGGCTGTGCGCGACGGGTGTGCTGGCGCAGGCGTTCGCCTACTACGTGATGCTGCGGGACGGTTCGCTCGGCCCCCACGGGAGCGCGGCCGTCCTTTTCCTCCTGGGCCTCCAGTTCTTCCTGCACGGCAGGAAGGTGCGGCGCGCGGCGCAGCTCGGCCTGTCGGGACTGCGGCGGCACCGTGCGGAGAACGGGCTGCTCAAGCCCGCCGCGCCGCTCGGCGAGCCGCGGCCCGGGGCGCGCTGGGTCCCCTTCACGATGACGGCCGTCTTCGGCGCGGTCGTCTCCGGGCTCGGCTCGCTGTTCTTCTGCCTCACCCTCCTCGCCCTGCGGGACCTGCTGACGACCGACGACGATCCGTGGTGGGCATCCCTGGTCGTCGTCGGTCTGTCCGTGCAGACGGTCCTCTTCATGGGCCTGGGCAACACGATCCTGCGCACCGGAGTGCAGTACTACGACACGGTCGTCTCCTCCCCGGACGACCTCGCGGGCCGCCAGTACGTCCTCTACCTGCGCTCCTTCCGCGACGACCAGCGGCTCTCGCGCCCCCACCGCATCCCCCTGGCCGGTGCCTGGCTGGGCGCCGCCGTCGGCATCGGCCAGGGCGAGGAGGAGCGCATCGCCGACGCCCTCTCCTGGGCCGGCACCCTCGTCGGGGTGGGGGCGCCCGGGGAGCGTGTGCCCCGGGCCGGTGCCCGGCGGTTGTACCTGCCGGCGGACGACTGGCAGACACCGGTGAGCACCATGATGCGCGGCGCCGCGCTCGTCGTGATCGTGCTCGGGAAGGGCCGGGGGACGCTCTGGGAGATCCGCGAGGCGATGCGGATCCTGCCGCCGGAGCGGCTGCTGCTGCTCGTACCGATGAAGGAGAAGGCGTACGACGAGTTCCGCGCGCTCGCGGGCGACCTGGCGCCCGGTGTGCTGCCCGCGTACCGGCGCAGCCGTGCTTTGTCGTCGCGGGTCCGGGGAATCATCCACTTCGAGCCGGACTGGACGGCGGAGTTCGTCCGCCTGCGCCGGCCCTCACCGCTCGAAGACCAGCTCGTGGGCTCTTTGGACCGTGCCATGTGGCCCGCCATGGTGCGCCTGACCGAACTCGAACTGCGGGCGGACGGGGGGCACGGCGAGGCATGAGTGACATGGGGGACGCGCTGTGGAACACGGAGGTCGGCCCGGCCGAGTACTCGGTGGCCGACGACCGCTACCGGCAGGCGGTGCTCGACCAGTACAAGCTCTGCGTGGAGATGGCCGACCGGGTCAGTGCCCGGCGGAATCTGACCAACACGTTCTTCCTGTCGCTCAACAGCGCGGTGGTCGCCGTGGTCGCCGCGGTGTCGGGCGGCGCCCCGGCCGACGCGTCCGTCCCGTTGCTGCTGGCCGGGCTGGTCATCCTGCTCGTCCAGTGCGCCGCCTGGTACGTCATGGTGCGGTCGTACCGGCAGCTCAACCGCGCCAAGTACGCGGTGATCGGCGCCTTCGAGGAGAGGCTGCCGGCGTTCGCGTACAGCAGGGCGGAGTGGGGCGCGCTGGGCGAGGGCCGGGACTGGCGCCGGTATCTGCCCCTGACCTACGTCGAGCAGTGGGTCCCGGCCGTCTTCGCCGTCTCCTACGTCATGGGATTCTCCGCCCTCGTCGCCCGGTGAGCCACGGGCCGCGATAGGATCCGGGGCCTGCCGGCAGGCCATCGACCGAGGGGGAGACCGTGACGGCCCTCGCGGTGACCGGGCACATGGACCTGACGGAGGAGAGCGTCCCCGCGGTCCGCGCCGCCCTGGACGAACTGCTGGCCCGGTACCGGGACTTGGACCAAGATCGGGACCAGGACCGGGACTGGGGTCAGAGCTGGGACCGGGGCTCAGGGAAGCCGCTCGTCGGGATCTCCTGCATCGCCAAGGGGGCCGACTCGCTGTTCGCCGAAGCCGTACTGGCCGTCGGCGGTCGCCTGGTCGTCGTCGTCCCCTCGCGGGACTACCGCCGCAGCACGGTCGAGCCCGACGACGCCCCCCTCTTCGACCGTCTCGCCGCAGCCGCCGACGAGGTCGTCGTCCTGCCCCGCGAGAGGGCCGACCGGCAGGCGTACGAGGCCGCCAACGCCCTGCTCCTCGAACGTGCCGACCGGCTGGTGGCCGTGTGGAACGGCGAACCGCCCAGCGGCCGGGGCGGCGGCACCGCCGACCTGGTGCTCGCGGCCCGGGCGGCGGGGATCCCCGTCGACGTCGTGTGGCCGGAGGGGGCCGCGCGCCGGGCGGACTCCCGGTAGGAACGGCCGCCGACCCGCGCGGACCGGTGCCGGAACCCGGAACCGGAAGCGGTTCGGAAGCGGTGGGCCGCTGGTTCCGGAAGCGGAGTCCCTGATGCCGTAAAGGCATGTCGACGTCACCGGCGGCCGTACGCCCCACCGCTGTCGCCGGCGCCGGCACCGGTGTCCTGGCTCCCGGTGCCGGCGCCGACGTCGGCGCTGGTGCCGGAGTCGGCGGTGCTGTTGGTGCCGGGCAGTCGCGCGGTGCGCAGATAAGTGCCGAGCGCCGACAGGTCGGTCCGCTCCAGGTCGGCCGGGCGGATCACGACGCGCAGCTCGGGGGCGGTCGCCGGATCGCGGCGGCAGTGGTCGGCGAAGCTCTCCACGATCATGAGCAGCAGCCGGGTGCGGTCCAGCTCCACGATCCGGGCGAGACCGGAGCCGATCAGGGGGATCGCGAGCGGCCGGTACATGCCGTACCGGGCGACGGCCGGCCACAGGGTGTCCAGGCTCGCCCGCAGATCGGCCGGTCCGGAGCGGGCGACGAGGTCGTTGCCGAGCCGGGAGTAGGCCACGGCGAAGACCCGGCGGCCGTCCACCGTCAGCGGCACGGTGGTGCCCAGGGGGTAGCGGACGCGCCGGCCGCGCGGCTTGTCCTGGGGCCGCTCGGTGCGCAGCGGCCGGAACGCCCTCAGCCCGGCCTGGATCCGGTCGTCCAGCAGCTTGCGCTCCCCGCCGAACAGCCGCTCCACCAGCTGGCCCTGGACGCTGTCCCGGCTGATCACCAGATCCTGCTCGGTGGCGGTGTCGAAGGTGTCGGTGAACCCGACGACCAGATTGGCGTCCTCCTGGTCGAACAGGTCGCCCCGCACCACCACGAGGTCACCGGCGCCGGGGAACGGCTGCCGCAGCAGTTCCCGTCCGTGCCGCTCGCGCAGCCGGGTCCGCAGGGCGCCGAGCAGCTCGGCGACGTCCTGGTCGTCCGGCCGCTCCCGGGCCATCCGTTCCGCGACCGGCAGCGCGAGGTCGTGGCGGCCCAGGTCCATCCGGCTGCGGATCAGCTGGCGGCGGGCGGTCTCGTACAGCGCGGTGAGCCGGCGCACCAGCGGCCGGGCGAAGTCCTCGTCGCCCGCCTCGGCCAGGGGACGGCCGCGCACCAGGGCCAGCGCCGCGGCCAGCCGGTCGGCGGCCGACGCGGGCGCCGCGAGCAGCGCGGAGTCGACCAGGTCGGTGAACTCCGCGCAGTCCAGTTCGTCGGGCGCGAGCACCAGCCGGTACGCCGTCTCGGGCGCCGGGCCGGCCAGCAGTTGCTCGGTGCGCAGCACCCGGGCGCCGTCACCGCGCTGCGCGGGATCGAGGGCGCGGCGCAGTTCGAGGACGCGTTTTTGCACTTCGTTGCGGTGGCGCTGCGCCGCGTGCGGCTGGTCGCCGGCGAGTGCCCACACGTCCCGGTGCAGTCGGCGCACCGGCACGGGCTCGCCGTCCGCCGCCACCAGCCGGACCAGCAGCCGTGTCGTCAACGGGGTCAACCGGGCGGGTGCGCCGTCGATTTCGAGCCTGGCCGGACCCAGGACGCTCACACGGATGCGCGCCATACAAGTGGTCTCCACTCGCTTCACACTCTCCCGACCGGTGGTCGCGGGAGAGGTGTCGGCAGCGTATCAATTGTCCGTTTGGGGGAGTTGTGGTTTCGGCCGGTTGGTGCGGGCCGGCCCCCGGGACACGTACCGCGGTGACGGGACGTGCCCCGGGGGCCGGTTGCGCCGGTCCCCCGAGCGGCGCCGGATCCGCCGGGCGACTGCGCCGGCGGTGGCAGGACGCCTACGGCCGGCGGTGGTAGGCCGACAGGTGGCGGAAGGGGTAGGTCTGGCGCCAGTCCGAGCCGGTGTCGTTGACCGTGCAGCCCGCCAGTTTCAGCCGTTCCACGATCTTGCCCAGCGCCGTCTCGGAGCCGTCGAAGCGGATGACGTTGCGGCCGGCGATGTCGGCGATCGGCCGCACCCCGCCGACCTCGACGATCAGCGTGCGCTCCGGGTAGGCCATCAGCACCATGCCCAGCTCGATCAGGACGTTCGGGCGCGGCTGGCACACCGGCCGGGTCTCGTGGTCCGGTTCGTCGTGGCCGCGCAGGTCCGGGTGGAGGGTGACGATGTCGTCCGGGGTGAGCAGGACCAGCGCCGCCTGGGCCTGGGCGGGGGCTCCCGCGACCACGTCGCCGAGGAAGGGGGAGGCCTGGCCGGTCGCCCGGACCAGGTCCTCCCACTCCTTGGGCCGCAGGTCGAGCCGGCGCAGCAGTTCGTACATCTCGCGCCGCACCTGGTCGTCGCGGCCGTGCACGACGAAGACGCCGCGGGCCCGCTCGGCGTCTGAGGGCACCGCGGTGGCCGGGCGCCGCCACCCGTCGGCGTACGGCTGTGCGGGCGGGGCGGACGGCGCGGGCGGCGCGGCGTGGACGGGGGAGTTGTCGCCGAAGGTCTGGGTGGTGTCGGTGTTGCCGGTGCTCTGGTTGCCCCCGAAGTTGTTGGTGCTGCCCTGACCGAAGCCGTTGCCGTGGAACTGCTGGCCGCTCATGCCTGCCGTGCCTCCCTGGTGACGCCGGAGTTGTTGCCGAAGGTCTGGGTGGTGTTGGTGTTGCCGACGCTCTGGTTGCCGCCGAAGTTGTTGGTGCTGTTGGCGCCGAAGTTCTGCTGGAGGATGTTGGTCTGGTTCGCCTCGTGCTCCCGGGTGTCGACGTCGTGGTCGCGCAGGAAGTCGCCGACGATCTGCAACAGGTGGCGCTCGATGATCTGGATGTACTTGATCGCGTCCGACTCCTGGAAGAAGTGGTGGAAGGCGTGGTCGGGCGCCAGCTCGCGGACGCTGGTGAGGGCGCCGCAGTCCACCGCGGTCAGGGCGTAGCGGCCGAGCCGGAACTCGCTGGTGTCGGCGGGCTGGCCGACCAGCTTGCGGACGGTGTCGGTGGAGAAGCGGCTGGGCAGCCGTTCGCGCAGCGGGTTGGTGATCAGCCGCAGCAGCTCGCCGGGCGCGCTGCGGGTCACGTCCCAGGCGATGCGGCACATGAGCTTGCCGTCGATGGCGGCCGGCAGCCGGTCGGCGAGGTGGAAGCTCTCCGGCAGGGGACCGAGCACGTAGGTGTAGAACTCGGTGTGCAGGGTGCTGCCCTTGATGTCGAAGCCGATGAACACCGAGGTGACCAGCTCCTGTTGCCAGGCTCCGATGCGGACGCACAGGTACTCGCGGCGGGCGTCGTAGTCCTCCCGCCAGTGTGCGGCGGTGTGGTCGGGGTGGCCGGGGTCGGGCGTGTCCAGGAGCACGGCGACGGGGTCGCTGCCCTCGGCGGTCCGCACCGCCTTGGTGAACCGGCGCCGGTCGACGGAGAGCAGTTCGACGCGGTCGCTCGGCGCGGGCTTGTCGCGCAGTTCCGCGAGCAGTTCCTCGCAGACCCGGGTGGTGATGTCCTCGACCGTGAAGGGGATGATCGGCTTGCGTTCCGTCCGCCCGGCTCCGTCCGTGCCGTCCGTGCCGTCCGCCGGTCCGTGCTGGGCGGGGACGTGCCCGTTGAGCAGGGTCTGGCCGAGCGCGCCGGCCCGGGACCTCGGGGCGCCGAGCAGCAGTTCCGCGTTGGCCCACCGCTTGACCGAGTGGCCCGCGCCGATGAACGGCTTGTAGCCGCCGTAGTACACGGTGTCCGAGGCCTGCTCCCGGTTGATCTTGCCGACCAGCTCCGGGGTGAGGCGCGAGGTGATCGGGTGGGAGCCGTCGAATCCGGGGCGGTCGTCCGCCGGGGGCGCGAGGTGCTCGGCGAGGGCCTGCAGGACGGCGAGCCTGCGCAGGAACATCGTGGCCCAGGCGAGCCAGAACGCGAACAGGGCGGCCGTCCAGCCGCCCAGCACGTCCGCGGCCATGAGCAGCGCGATGACGGCCGCGCCCGCCCCGAGGGCGATCAGCTGGTTGCGGCGCAGGTTGTGGGCGGCCAGGGCGTGCGCCAGGACGGGCGCGGCGTCGTAGCCGTAGGAGGGGGCCACCACCCGGTAGCGGTGGGTCAGCAGCTCCCGGATGACGGCCTTGCGGTAGACGGGGTCGAGGTAGGTGCCCGCGCACAGCAGGCGGGTGGCGTTGCTCGTCGTGTCCGGGGGCGGCGGGGCGGCGTGGGTGGTCATGGTTGCTCAGTTCCCTTCCCGCATGTCGGCCGAGGTGATGACGCCGCCGCTGACCGTGTAGGTGCCCTCGTACGTCGTCTGCGTGCCGTCGGTCTCCCAGGCCACGACCGTGACCGAGACGTCGTCGCCGGACGTGCCGGTCACGGTGACGTCGTCCCGCTGCGTCGTCCCGAAGCCGGCGACGAAGGAGTCGTAGTCCTGGTCGAGGTTCCTGCCGCCCAGCTCCCACGCGGCCGCGAAATCACGGTTGTTGATGGCGTCGAAGTACGCCGTCACGGTCGCCTCCGGCCCGCTCCCGTCGGCGGTGGTGTCCTCGGCGGCGGGGTCGTCGGTCGCGGTGTCGCCGGTCGTGGTGTCGTCCGTGGGGGTCTCGTCCGTGGTGCCGTCGCCGTACGTGCCGTCGTCGTACGTGTCGTCGCCGTAAGTGCCGTCCTCGTACGTGCCGTTGCCGCCGTACGTGCCGTCGGGGTCGGTGCCGTCCTCCGAGGTGCCGTCGTCGGCCGTGCCCTCGTCGGTCGTGCCCGACCCCCAGTCCGGCAGCGCTCCGCTGCCGTAGAGCCCGTCGGTGGCGGGCGCTCCGTCGTCCGGGCCGGTCGTGGCGAGCACGACGGCCAGCACGACTATGAGGACGAAGGGGACCGCGATCACGGCCAGGGCCTGGTTGCGTACGGGGCCGGGCGTGAGTGCGAGCCCCGGTGCGGGGTAGGAACCCCTGGCGCCGGACGGGACGCGTGTACTGCTCATCTGTCACCTCATTGCCGCCGGTATCCGGCCGGGCGGATACGGCACGCGTCCCGAGTGGGCCGATGTGCCATGTGCATCGCCCGATCCGACCAGTGGCGGCGCTTCCGGAACCAGATTTCCGGGGTTCCGATGCGCTTCCGATCGGCTTCCGGTATGGCCGGACCGTCGGTCGCCCCGCTGATCGCCCCGGGCGGCTCACCGGCACCCAAGCCCTGGTGAACGCTTCCGGAAACCGGCAATGCGGATAGGTGGCGCGGTCACGCATCATGGGGCGCACGGGGGAGCACCGCGGAGAGGGGGCCGGGCGATGACGACGAACACGACGCACAGTCCGTTCGTCCGCCCCCTCCACCAACTCCGCCCCCGCCCGGACGAACCCGGCCGCGCGTCTCGCGCCGCCGGTGTCGCGGCGCACGGCCGCCGCGCCGTCTGAGACCCGCTCACCGCCTCTGCCGGGGGCCCGGCGCGGGCGTGGTCCGTCCGAAGACCCGCCCCCGGAACCACGCCTGTCCGCACGGGCGTCACCACACCAACATCGGCGGCGGCCGGCCGCGCTCGTCCGGCCGCCGTGACAGCCGCCTCATGCCGTAAGGACGTATGCCATGGAAGTCATCGGTGTCCTCGCCCTCGTCTGCCTGCTCCTCCTCGCCGTCGCGCTGTTCGGCGTCTCGCGGCTCTTCCGCAAGGTGGAGCAGGGCAAGGCGCTGATCGTCTCGAAGATGCGCAAGGTGGACGTGACCTTCACCGGCCAGGTGGTGCTGCCGGTGCTGCACCGGGCCGAGGTGATGGACATCTCGGTCAAGACGATCGAGATCACGCGGGCCGGCAAGGAGGGGCTGATCTGCCGGGACAACATCCGGGCGGACATCCGCATCACCTTCTTCGTCAAGGTCAACAAGACCGTCGAGGACGTCGTCAAGGTCGCCCAGGCGGTCGGCACGGCCCGCGCCAGCGACCGGGACACGCTGCAGGAGCTGTTCCACGCGAAGTTTTCCGAGGCGCTGAAGACCGTCGGCAAGCAGCTGGACTTCACCGACCTCTACACCAAGCGCGAGGAGCTTCGGTACCGGATCATCGAGGTCATCGGCGTCGACCTCAGCGGGTACCACCTGGAGGACGCGGCGATCGACTACCTGGAGCAGACGCCGCTGACCCAGCTGGACCCGGCCAACGTCCTCGACGCCCAGGGCATCCGGAAGATCACCGAGCTGACGGCCGTGGAGCACGTGCGCACCAACGAGGCGCGGCGCACCGAGGAGAAGGAGATCACCCGGCAGAACGTCGACGCGCGCGAGGCCGTACTGGAGCTGGAGCGCCGGCAGGCCGACGCCGAGATCAAGCAGAAGCGCGAGATCGACACCACCCGGGCCCGCGAGGAGGCCGAGACGGCACGGGTGGTGGAGGAGGAGCGGCTGCGCGCGCAGGCGGCGTTCCTGCGCACGGAGGAGCAGCTCGGCGTGCAGCGCGAGAACCAGGCCCGCGAGGTCGCGGTCGCCGCGAAGAACCGCGAGCGGGTCATCGCCGTGGAGAACGAGCGCATCGAGAAGGACCGCATGCTGGAGGTCATCGGCCGGGAGCGGGAGACCGAGCTGACCCGGATCGCCGCCGAGAAGGAGGTCGAGGCCGAGCGGCGGGACATCGCCGAGGTCATCCGCGAGCGCGTCGCCGTGGACCGCACGGTCGCCGAGCAGGAGGAGTCCATCAAGAAGCTGCGCGCCGTGGAGGAGGCGGAGCGGGACCGGCAGACCGTGATCATCGCCGCCGAGGCCCAGGCGCAGGAGCGGCTGGTCAAGGACATCAAGGCGGCCGAGGCGGCGGAGGCCGCGGCCGGCCACCGTGCCGCCGAGGAACTCACCATGGCCGAGGCCCGGTTGAAGAGCGCCGACCTGGAGGCGCAGGCCAAGCTGCGGATGGCCGAGGGCATCCAGGCCGAGGCGGCCGCGGCGGGCCTTGCGGCGGTCCAGGTCCGCGACAAGGAGGCCGAGGTCATCGAGAAGGCGGGCCGCGCGGAGGCGGAGGCGACCGGGGCCCGGATGCGTGCCGAGGCCGAGGGCGCGCGGGCCAAGGCCCTCGCCGAGGCGGAGGCCATCGGCAGCAAGCTGAAGGCGGAGGCCGCGGGACTCACCGAGAAGGCCGCGGCGATGGCCGCCCTGGACGACGCCTCGCGCGGTCACGAGGAGTACCGGCTGCGCCTGGAGGCGGAGAAGGACATCCGGCTGGCCGGCCTGGACGTGCAGCGGCAGGTCGCCGAGGCGCAGGCCACGGTGCTCGCCACCGGCCTGGAGAACGCCGACATCGACATCGTCGGCGGCGACACGGTCTTCTTCGACCGCCTGATGTCCTCGGTCGCGCTCGGCAAGGGCGTCGACGGGTTCGTCAAGCACTCCGAGACCGCGCGGGCCCTCGCCGGGCCCTGGCTGGACGGCTCGTCGAGCTTCACCGACGACCTGACCCGCGTACTGGGCTCCTTCTCCACGGCGGACGTGCAGAACCTGACGGTCTCCGCGCTGCTGATGAAGCTGATGAAGTCGGGCGGCACGGACGCCGGGCAGGTGCAGCGCCTCCTGGACCGCGCGGGCGAGCTCGGCCTCGCCGACACCCCGCTCACCGCCCTGAACGGCACGGCCAGGGCCTGACCGGCCACCACAGACCGGGTGCCGGGACCGCCGTACGGGGGTCGGCGGCTTCGGCACCCCCTCGCTTCCTGGAAGGACCAACCGCTCATGGCCACCGCTGCGGAGACGGCTACCACGGACCCGACGGCTGCCACGGACCCGAGGGCTACCACGGACCCGAGGGCTACCACGGACCCGACGGCCGCCACCGACACGACGGCCGCGACGGGCCTCACCGGCACGTACGACGCCACCGACGCCGGCGCGTACGAGGTGCTCCGCGACCGTCTCGCCGCGCAGACCGCCGACCTCGCCCGCCGCGCCGACCTCCTCAACACCCGCCGGGTGGAGGAGTTCGGCTCGGCCCGGCTCGAACTGGCCTCCACCGAGCGGCTGCGCACCGAGCACCCGGGGGTGCCGTGCGACCTCGTCGCCGTCGGCGACGCCCTGCTCCTCGGCTCCACCGGCCGCCCGGGCCACCGCACCCGGACGGCGGCCGTGGCCGACGTCTTCACGCTGTACGACCGCGACCTGAACCCGCTGCCCGAGTCGGCCGTGCCCGGCCTGCTCGACGACCCGGCCTTCGTGCGGGAGTTCGCGGACCTGCACCGCTACTACCGGCAGGCCCGGCTGCTGCGGCTGCGTCCCGTCGACGGCAGACTGCTGGCCGTCTTCCGCACCGGCGAGAAGGCCGACGACATCCGCGTCCTGCGCTGGGAGCCGACCGAGGACGGGCGGGCGGCCTTCCTGGACGCGCGGGGCGAACGCGACGACGTGTTCCCGCCGTCCCACGACTTCGAGTGGACCGCCGCCACCCGCGAGGACCACGTCCTGGGCCGCCACCCGCACGTGTCGGTGCGCGGCGAGTTCCACGTCAGCGCGGTCGGCGGCGCCCTCACCGTCAAACTGGAGGACGACACCGAGACCGCCGAGGGCGTCTACTCCGAGCCCGTCGACGAACCCCTCCAGTCCCTGGCCGACGCCGACATCGCGCACGCCCGGGTCGGCGCCCTGATCCTGCTGCGCGTACGGCCCTACAAGGAGGACACCGACCGTCACCTGGTCTTCAACACCCTCACCAAGTCGGTGCTCCGCCTGGACGGCGTCGGCCTGGCCTGCCGCCGCCTGCCCGACGACCAGGGCATCGTCTTCCCCGGCGGCTACTGCCTGGCCACCGGCGTCCACAAGACGTACGAACTCGACGCGACCGGGCTGGAGTTCGAGCGGGAAGTGCGCTCGCCGAACGGCGAGGACGTGCTGTACGCCTTCCACGCGCGCGGCGAGAGCCGGGGCCTGCTCCTGTCGTACAACACCATCCGCAAGGAGGTCGCCAACCCGCTGCCCTGCCGGGGCTGGGCCCTGGCGGAGGACGGCACCTTCACCGTGCTGCGCGCGGACGGCGACGAACCCGCCCAGGTGCACCCCGTGCAGCTGTGGCACTCGCCGTACGTCTCCGACACGCACGCCGCCGCCGCGCCCGCCGGGAGCGGACCGCTGGCTCGCGTCGGCAACGCCGACCTGGTGCGCGGCATCTCCGCCTGCCTGTCCGTCGCCGGGGCCGTCGGCGAGGGCATCACCACCGCCGAGGGCTACCGGGCGCTGGCCGCCTCCTGCGTGCGCGCGGCCGACGGCCACCACTGGCTGGGCGAGGCGGACCTGGGCGACCTGGCCGGCGCGCTGGCCGCGGTCCGGGAGACCGCCGAGCAGGTGCTGGCCGAGTTCGAGACGGTGCGCGACCTGACCCGGCTGGCCGCCGAGGCCCGTGACGAGGCCGCCGAGCGGATCGCGTCGGTGGTCCGGCGGCTGCGCGGCGAGGCGCCCAAGGAGGCCGCCGCCTGGGTACGGGGCCTGACCGAACTGCGGCACGCCCACGGGCACCTGCTGACCGTCAAGGAGCTGCGGTACGCCGACGCCCCCGGCATCGACGCCCTGGCCGAGGAGGCCGAGACGTCGCTCGCCGAGCTGGGGCAGCGGGCCGTGGCCTTCCTCGCCCGCGAGGACGCCTTCGACGCCCAGCGCGCGGACGTCGCGGCGCTCGTCGCCGACGCGGAGGCCATCACCACCGTCGCCGAGGCCGTACCGGTCGCGGCCCGGCTCGACGAACTCGCCGACGGGCTGCGCACGGTCACCGACGTCGTCGCCGAACTCGACATGGGCGACGCCACCGTCCGCACCGCCCTGCTGGAACGCGCCGCCGCCGTCCTGGGCGGCGTCAACCGCGCCCGCGCCACCCTCGACGCCCGCCGCCGCGCCCTCCTCGACCGGGAGGGCCGCGCCGAGTTCACCGCCGAGACGGCCCTGCTCGGCCAGGCCGTCACCGCCGCGCTCGCCGCCGCCGACACCCCCGAGCGCTGCGACGACCAGCTCGCCCGTCTGCTGGCCCGCCTGGAGGACCTGGAGTCCCGCTTCGCGGAGTTCGACGGCTTCCTCACCGAACTCGCCGACAAGCGCACCGAGATCTACGACGCGCTCGCCGCCCGCAAGCAGGCCCTCGCCGACACCCGCGCCCGCCGCGCCGAGCAACTCGCCGCCTCCGCCGCCCGGATCATGGAGACCGTCACCCGACGGTGCGCCACCCTCGCCGACGCCGACGCGGTCAGCACCTACTTCGCCTCCGACCCCATGCCGGCCAAGGTCCGCCGCACCGCCGAGGAACTGCGCGCCCTCGGCGACAGCGTCCGCGCGGAGGAACTGGACGGGCGCCTCAAATCGGCCCGCCAGGAGGCCACCCGCGCCCTGCGCGACCGCACCGACCTGTACGCCGACGACGGCCGCACCTTGCGCCTGGGCGCCCACCTCTTCGCCGTCAACACCCAGCCCCTCGACCTCACCCTCGTCCCGGACGGCGACGGCCTCGCCTTCGCCCTCACCGGCACGGACTACCGCTCGCCGGTCACCGACCCGGACTTCGCGGCCACCCGCGCCCACTGGGACCGCACCCTGCCCTCGGAGTCCCCCGGCGTCTACCGCGCCGAACACCTCGCCGCCCGCCTGCTGCGGCAGCACGGCGCGAGCGCCCTGGCCGGCGCCGACGACCTGCCCGCCCTCGTCCGCGAGGCCGCGCAGGAGGCGTACGACGAGGGCTACGAGCGGGGCGTCCACGACCACGACGCGACGGTCGTCCTGACGGCGCTGCTGCCGCTGTACGAGCGGGCCGGGACCCTCGTCCACGAGCCCGCCGCGCGCGCCGCCGCCCAGCTCTTCTGGGTCCACGGCACCACGCCGCGAGCGCGCGAGGCCTGGACCCGGCGCGCCCGTTCCCTGGCCCGCGCCCGCGACACCTTCGGCCTCTCGGCCGCGATCGCCGCCCTGGAGGAGGAACTGGCGGAGGCCGTCGGCGCGTGGGCGCGGACGGGCTCGGTGACCGGCGAGGACACCGCCCGAGCCGCCGCCGCGTACCTCTTCCACGAACTGACCACCGCCCCCGACGGCTTCGTTCTCGGTGCCGGTACGCGCACGCTCCTGGAGAAGTTCCGCCGCACCGTGGGCGGCCCGGCCTACGACGAGGATCTGGCCGCGGTGGACGACCTGGCCGCCCGCGGGCAGCTCGCCGAGGCATGGATCTCGTCGTACGCCGCCGCCACCGGCGCCGGCCTCGCCCCCGGCGACCTGGCCGAGGCGGTCGCCGCCGAGCTGTGCCCGGACCTGCCCCGCTATGACGGCGACGCCCCGCCGACGGCCACCGCGGAGGGCCTGCTGGGTGCCCACCCGCGCATCACCGGAGGCAGGCTGGCGCTGCGCCTCGACGAGTTCCTCGCCCGTACCGCCCGCTTCGCGGCCGAGGACGTCCCCGCGTTCCGCGCCTACCAGCGGCGCCGTACCGCCCTCGTGGGCGCCGAGCGGGCCCGCCTGCGTCTGGACGACCACCGGCCGCGCGTCATGTCCGCCTTCGTCCGCAACCGGCTCGTGGACGAGGTCTACCTGCCGCTCGTCGGCGACAGCCTGGCCAAACAGCTCGGCGCCACCGGCGACGGCAAGCGCACCGACACGGGTGGCCTCCTGCTGCTGCTCTCCCCGCCCGGGTACGGCAAGACGACCCTGGTCGAGTACGTCGCCGAGCGCCTCGGGCTGATGCTGGTGAAGGTCGGCGGCCCCGCGCTCGGTCACGGCGTCACCTCGCTCGACCCGGCCGACGCGCCGAACGCCACCGCACGCCAGGAGGTCGAGAAGATCAACTTCGCGCTGGCGTCCGCGAACAACACGCTGCTCTACCTGGACGACATCCAGCACACCTCCCCGGAGCTCCTCCAGAAGTTCATCCCGCTGTGCGACGCCACCCGCCGGGTGGACGGCGTGTGGGACGGCGCGCCCCGCACCTACGACCTGCGCGGCAAGCGCTTCGCCGTCTGCATGGCGGGCAACCCCTACACCGAGTCCGGTGCCCGCTTCCAGGTCCCCGACATGCTCGCCAACCGCGCCGACGTCTGGAACCTCGGCGACGTCCTCACCGGCAAGGAGGAGGCCTTCGCGCTCAGCTTCCTGGAGAACGCGCTCACCGCCAACCCGGTCCTGGCCCCGCTGGCCGGCCGCGACCGCGCCGACCTGGAGCTGCTCGTCCGCCTCGCCACCGGCGACCCCACCGCACGCGCCGACCGCCTCGCCCACGCCCAACCGCCGGCCGAACTGGAGCGGATCCTGTCCGTCCTGCGCCACCTCGTGGCCGCCCGCGAGACGGTGCTGGCCGTCAACGCCGCCTACATCGCCTCCGCGGCCCGGTCGGACGAGACCCGTACGGAACCCGCCTTCCGGCTCCAGGGCTCCTACCGCAACATGAACAAGATCGCCCAGCGCATCCGCCCCGTCATGAACGACGCCGAACGCGCCGCCGTCCTCGACGACCACTACACGGCCGAGGCACAGACCCTCACCCACGGAGCCGAGGCCAACCTCCTCAAGCTCGCCGAACTGCGCGGCACGCTCACCCCCGAGGAGGCCGACCGCTGGGCCGAGGTGCGCACCGCCCACGTCCGCGCCCGCACCCTCGGCGGCCCGGAGGACGACCCGCTCACCCGTGCCGTCGCCGCCCTGGGCCTGCTCGCGGACCGCGTCGCCGCCGTCGAGTCCGCCATCACCCGCGCCACCGACCCCCGCCACCTCCTGGCCGATCCGCACCGGCGGCGCGCCGCCGGCGGAACGGAGCGGTGAGGCACCGGGAGGTGCCATTCACGGATCCCGGGTGTCCGGCGGGTCGTAGGCGTTCATCGGGCCCGCCAGGTCCGCCGCGTCGGTCGTGTCCGCCGAGCCCTCGGGGGCGCTCCGTCGAGTCGCTGTTCCGCCCAGATGGTCTCGTCGTGGCGGCTGTGCCGGACGCCCCAGCGCGTGCTCAGCCGGTCGACGAGCCGACGTGCCGTGCTCACCACTGGCCGTCGCTCGGGATGTCCCGCGCGGACCTTGGTGCAGTGCTGGGAGACGGGGTTTTGGAGTGCTCTCCCGGTCGAAGCCGGGAGATTCCTGCCTACCTTGCGGCAGCGGGCTTGACGCGCTTGGCGCGCCTGACGACTGCCCTCCCGGCAGCCGGGACGCGCGCGAGGCCCGTCCGGTACAGGTGCAGGACATTGCGGGCTGCGTTGTGGTCGGCGTTGCCCGTCCAGCCGCAGTCCGGGTTCTTGCACACGAACACGGCCTGGGACTCCCGGCTGCCGGGAGTGGTGATACCGCACGCCGAGCAGCGTCGGGAGGTGCCGGGGGCGGGGACCTGGTGCAGGGTGCCGCCGAGCAGGGCGGTCTTGTACGTCAGCATGCTGACCGTCCGGCCCCATGCCTCCCCGCTGATGGAGCGGTTCAACCCAGCTTTCTGGGCTACATGCTTCCCTGGCTCCTTGATCGTTCCCCTGGCCGACTTGACCATGCTCGTGAGGGTGAGTGCTTCGACGACGACGGTGCCGTAGGTGCGGGCGATGGCGGTGGTCGTCCGATGCTGCCAGTCAAAGGCCCGGCGCTTGGCTTTCGCGCGCAGTTCTGCGATCTGGTCATAGGTACGGTGAAGTCGGCGGCTGGTGCGCTCGCCGGGCTTCCGGTGCCGTTTACGCTGGGCGGCGCGCTGCTCGAGGTGCAGGAGCCGTGCCTGTTCTTTGGCGGTCAGCCACTCGCCGTGCTCGTAGGTTTCGCCGTCGGAGAGGGCGATGGGCACGTTGATTCCGACGTCGATGCCGACTTCGGGGCCGCTGTGGGGCTCGGGCTTGGTCCCAAGAGTCTGGACGCGGAAGGCGATGTGCCATCCGAGGGCGTCTTTGACCAGCCGGGCCCCGGTGATCCGGTTCTCTGGTCCGGCGTGCTTGCCGACGGGCAGGTCCTTGGTCCAGCGGAAGCGGACCCGGCCCACCCTGGGAATGTTGGCCATGCCCCAGCGGCGGTGCACGCGGACGATGTTCAGGTCCCGGCCCTGCGGGATGTCCACGGACATCACCGACCGGAACCGGCCCTTGAATTTCGGGGCGTTCGCCCGCCCCTCCCAGCAATTCTTCCACGCACGGAAGTAGGTTTTGAGGACCGTTTGCGCGGCCTGGGCGGGGAGAACCGCCAGGAAGTCGATGTCCTGACGGGCCTGCCGGATTGCGGCGTCGGCGTGTGCGAGTGTCCGCTTCTCCTTCGGCATCATCTGCCACCATGCGTGCAGCAGGTTCCACATCGTGCGGGCGGCGTGCGCCTGAGCATCGTTCTTCGACACCTCGGCGGGCGACAGTGCGAGCCGGGAGCGGTGCCCGAACTGTCGCTTCTCCAGGGTGCCTTGGCTCACGATCGAGAAACTAGCATCGGTTTGGGTCGCTCCGCTGGAACCCCAATCCGGATGTCAGAACCGGTCGCCATATTGTCTATAACCTGCACGTTCACTTGGTCTTCGTCGCCAAGTGTTGACGGAGCGCGCTCACTACAGCCACGTCCGCCGGTACCTGTGGGGCGGACACCTTGCGACCAAGGATGCCCTTCACCCCTGCCCTGATACCTTGAGAGCGGAGCTCTGGCCAGGACCAGAGGCCGACGGTGACCGCGCAGGTCGCCACCGACGCGTTCGCATCCGGCGCGGAGGCGCCGCACGCTCCCTTCGCGGCCCGGTCTTCCACCGCACCTTCTCGCATCGGCTCCGCGTGGCAACTCGGCCGACGGGTGTGCTTGGGGCGACGCAGCCGCGAGAACCCCGGAGAAACCGCGAGACCCCGGGGAAGGGAGACGGACTGCCGTGCACGTGCTCATCCTCGGCGGCACCACGGAGGCCCGCCGCCTCGCCGAACTGCTGGCGGCCGGACAGCCGGCGGGGCTACGCGTGACGACCTCCCTGGCGGGACGGGTCTCCGCGCCCGGAACACCCCCCGGCCAGGTGCGCGTCGGCGGCTTCGGCGGCGCCGAAGGACTCACCGGCTGGCTCCGCGAGCACGCCGTCGACCTGCTCGTCGACGCCACGCATCCCTTCGCCGGCACCATCACCCGCAACGCGGCACACGCCGCCGCCACCACCCGGGTCCCCCTGCTCGCGCTGCGCCGCCCCGGCTGGCGGCGGGTCGAAGGGGACGACTGGCACGAGGCCGGTTCCCTGGCGGAGGCCGCCGCGCTGCTGCCCGCGCTCGGCCGGCGGGTCTTCCTGACCACCGGCCGGACGGGCCTGGCGGCCTTCGCCGCTCTGACCGACCCGTGGTTCCTCGTACGGTCCGTCGACGCGCCCGAGGCGCCCTGCCCGCCCCGCACGGAGGTACTGCTGGACCGCGGCCCCTTCACCCTCGACGGGGAGCGCGAGCTGCTGCGCCGGCACCGGATCGACGTCCTGGTCACCAAGGACAGCGGGGGAGCGGCCACCGCCCCGAAGCTGACGGCGGCCCGTGAGGCGGGGCTGCCCGTGCTCGTGGTCCGCAGGCCCCCGCTGCCCGAGGGAGTGCCGGTCGTGGCCGGACCCGGACAGGCGGCACAGTGGGTCCGGCAGGCGCAGGCGCAGGCGCGGGCGCGGGCGGGACGCCGGCCCCAGGACAGGGCCTAGCCAGTCCCGACCGGCCGCTGCCCGGTCGCCCGCCTCACTCCTCCTCGCGGGCGATCGCGTTGATCGCGGCGGCGGCGAGCGCACTGCCCCCGCGGCGCCCCCGTACGACGAGGTGCTCCACCCCGGACGGGTGGGCGGCCAGCGCCTCCTTGGACTCGGCGGCACCGACGAAGCCGACGGGTACGCCGATGACCGCGGCCGGGCGCGGAGCCCCCTCGTCGATCATCTCCAGGAGCCGGAAGAGCGCGGTGGGCGCGTTGCCGACGGCGACCACGGCGCCCTCCAGCCGGTCCCGCCACAGCTCCAGCGCGGCGGCGCTGCGCGTGGTGCCGAGCCGGGCCGCCAGCCCGGGGACGGCGGGGTCGGACAGGGTGCACACGACGTCGTTGTCCGCGGGCAGCCGGGCGCGGGTCACACCGCTCGCCACCATCCGTACGTCGCACAGCACGGGAGCACCGGTCAGCAGGGCCTCGCGGGCGCGGGAGACGACGCCGGGGGACCAGGACAGGTCGCGGACCAGGTCGACCATGCCGCAGGCGTGGATCATCCGGACCGCGACCCGGCCGACGTCGGCGGGCAGCCCGGACAGGTCGGCCTCCGCGCGGATGGTGGCGAAGGACTGGCGGTAGATGGCCGCACCGTCCTTCTCGTACTCGTACTCGTACTCGTACTCGTTCTTGGCGTCGTACGGGGTCACGGTGCTCTTCTCGCTGCTCTCGGTCGGCGGACGGCCACGGCGGGGAGCATACCGACCACCCGAACGGGCGCCGGGAGAGTCAACGGGGGCGGGGAGCGACCAGGCCCGACTCGTAGGCGAGGACGACGAGTTGCGCCCGGTCGCGGACGTGCAGCTTGGCCATGGCACGGTTGACGTGGGTCTTCGCGGTCAGCGGGCTGATCACCAGGCGGGCCGCGATCTCGTCGTTGGACAGCCCCTGCGCGACCAGTGCGACGGCCTCGCGTTCGCGTCCGGTCAGCTCCGCCAGCCGGGTACCGGCGTCGTGGTGGAGCGGACGGCTGACGTAGTGGTCGATCAGCCTGCGGGTGATCGACGGAGCCAGCAGCGCCTCGCCGCGGGCCGCGACCCGCACGGCGTGCACGAGGTCGTCCGGGAGGATGTCCTTGACGAGGAATCCGGCGGCGCCCGCGCGCAGCGCCTCGAAGACGTACTCGTCCATGCCGTAGTTGGTCAGGACGACGACGTGCACGCCCGCCAGCGCCGGGTCGGCAGCGATGCGCCGGGTGGTCTCGATGCCGTCCAGGACCGGCATCTGCACGTCGACGAGCGCGATGTCGGGCCGCAGTTCCCCGGCAAGGGCCAGGCCCTCCCTGCCGTCGCCCGCCTCGGCCACCACCTCGATGTCGTCCTCGAGGTCGAGCAGGGCGCGGAAGCCGCTGCGCACGAGCGGCTGGTCGTCGACGAGCAGGACACGGATCAAGGGGTGTGCTCCATGTGCTCCATGTGCTCCAGAGGGAGTTCGGCCTGGACGGTGAAGCCGCGTCCGCGGCGCGGTTCGGCGCGCAGCCGGCCGCCGAGGGCGTCGACGCGTTCCCGCATCCCGAGCAGCCCCATGCCGGGGACCGCGACGGTGTCCGGGGTGGCCGTGCCGTCGTCGTCGACCCGGATCGCGAGGACGCCGGGGCGGTAGTCGATGCGGACCGACGCGGTGCCGGCGCGGGCGTGCCGGGCGACGTTGGTCAGCGACTCCTGCACGATCCGGTAGGCGGTCCGGCCCACCGCGGCCGGCACGTCGGGCCGCTCTGCGCCGGCCGGCCCGTCGACCACCAGCTCCGCCGCCAGCCCGGTGCGGCCGGCCCGCGCCACCAGCTCCGGTATGTGGTCGAGTCCGCGCGGCGGGGTGGTGTCCTCGTCGCGCAGGGCCCGCAGGGTGGCGCGCAGCTCCCGGGTCGCCTCCCGGCCGGCCGCCTGGATCGCCAGGAGCGCCTCCGGCACGGGTTCGCCCCGCCGGCGGGCGACGTGGACGGCGACCTCGGACTGCACCTTGACGATCGAGATCTGATGGGTGAGGGAGTCGTGCAACTCCCGGGCGATGTGCAGCCGTTCCTCGTCGGCACGGCGCCGCGCGGTCTCCTCCCGGGTGCGTTCCGCCTCTTCCGCACGCCGCTCGGCCTGCCGCAGCGCCTCTCCGGCGGCGGCCGCGGCGATCAGCCACGCGATCTCCAGGGCGCCACGGGCCCGCGCGTACGCCTCCCCCAGGTCGTGCAGCGAGACCAGGGCGGCGAGCGGCAGGGCGGCCACCATGGCCACGGAGGCGATCACCGTGACGGCGCGGTGCCCGGCCCGCACGGCCGCGTACACCGCGAACAGGAACGCGACGACCGGCACGTCGAACCCAGCCGCCTGGTAACCCACGGCGCACAGAGCGGTCACCGCCAGTACGAGCCGGGGAGCCCGGCGACGGGCGGCCAGCACCAGGCCGCCGGCGGCGAGCAGCGCGTGGCCCAGCAGCGGACCGGGTCCGGTGCCGAAGTCCCCGCCGGACCGGCCGGCGAGCAGCAGTGCCACCGCCACGCCGACGGCGATCGTCCAGTCGACGACCGGCACCGGGACCGGCACCCGCACCCGCACGGGGACCGGCACCCGCACGGGGACCGGCACCCGCACGGGGACCGGCACCCGCGCCCGCGCCCGGACCGGGACCGGGACCGGGACCGGGACACCGAACCGTCGTTTGCCCATGCGCGCACCCTAGCCACCCGCCGTGCGAGGCGAGTCCCGCGCGCGCACGAGCCGCCACTACCGCGACCGCGGTAGGCGGGCGGCTCTCTGCCGCGTCCGCGGCAGGCCCGTACGCCGTCGGCGGCAGCGCGAAGTGCCTGCCGCGGCGGGACGACCCGCGACGGTCCCGGCAGGCACCCTCACTTGCAGTGCGGGCGTGACGCGCACACCGCATCGGGAGCGCGGCGCACGAGAAGACGCGAAACGGGAGAGAGGGAGACGGACATGCTCACACCCGCGGCCTGGACACTCGCCGCCGACGCCTACGACATGAGCGCCGGCCGGCTGGGGGCCTCGACGGCAGCGGTACTCGCCCTGTGCGGCGTGGCCGCCGGATGGCTGGCGCTGGCCCGCCCCACCGGCCGCCTCGGCACCGGCACCGGCCGGCTGGGAGCGGTGACGGCGCTGACCGCCGGGCTGTTCTCCCTGGCCCTCGGCGGCCTGGTGGCGGTCACCGCGGACGGGGGCCTCGGCACGGGCAACGGCCTCGGCGGCGCCTACGTGGCCCTGCTCGTGGGCCTCGTCGCCGCCGTCCTCGGAGGCCGCGCACTGGCCCGCACCCGGGGGCAGAAGTACCCCTCAGGGGTACGGGGCTGAGGGGGGCGGCGGTGCTCGGTTTGCGGTGCGCCGCACGGTGAAACCCGGCAGGCACCCACACGTACGCGTGAACGGAAGGGAAGCGGCCACCATGCCCACCACCGTCAACGACCTGCTCCGTACCTACCCGGCCGACCTCGGCGGCGTGGACCGGGAGGCCATGGCCAGGTGCATCGAGGAGTGCCTCAGGTGCGCCCAGGCGTGCACCGCGTGCGCCGACGCCTGTCTGTCGGAGCCCACCGTCGCCGATCTGACCAAGTGCATCCGCACCGACATGGACTGCGCCGACGTCTGCACCACCACGGCCGCGGTCCTGTCCCGGCACACGGGCTACGACGCCAACGTCACCCGGGCCGTGCTCCAGGCCTGCGCGACCGTCTGCGCGGCGTGCGGCGACGAGTGCGCCCGGCACGCCGACATGCACGAGCACTGCCGGGTCTGCGCCGAGGCGTGCCGGAGCTGCGAGCAGGCGTGCGAGGAACTGCTCGCCGGCCTGGGCTGACCTGGGCCGCGGCCCGGTCGGTGATGCGCGCGGTCGGTGATGCGCGCGGTCAGTGGTAGGCGTGGACGACGGCGTGGCCCTTGCCGCGGCCGATCATCCACTTGTTGACCGGCGTGGTGATCACGAACGCCACGGCGAAGCCGCCGAGCAGGGCGTACCAGAACAGCCCGTCCGACAGGTGCGCGTCCATCGCGCCCGGTACGAGGGCGATGATCCCGTTGTCGACCAGTTCCATCACGGCGATGGAGACGGTGTCGGCGGCCAGCGCCACCTTGATCGCGGCCTTCATGGACACCCCGGCGCGCACCACCGCGAAGAGCGTGAGGGAGTAGCCGAAGACGAAGGCCAGGGCGATGGCCAGCACCATGGTCGGCACATTGCCCCACATCAGCGCGGTGCCGATGACCATGCCGAGGATCTCGCCGATGGCACACCCGGTGAGGCAGTGCAGCGTCGCCTGCATGGCAGTGGCCCAGGTGGTGCCGTGCCTGTGGGTGTGACCGTGACCGTGCCCGGTGCCTGCGGGGGCGGAGTGGTGCGTGCTGTGGTCCATGACGGGGAGAATATACCCCCCAGGGGTATCCAGTCCAGAAGGAGGAGCGGCGAATCTCCGTTGCTCCCCGGCATGCGGTGGCCTACCGTCCCGGTCATGCTGCCCTCGGTGGAAACGGACGAGGAGTGGGGCGCGGTCGTCCCCGACGAGACGGTGATGCGCCGCGGTGCGGCCGACCTGTGCGCACGCCTGGGCCTCGCCGACGCGCCGCTGACCCGCTTCCCGGACGGCTCCCAACCGGTCTACGCGGTGGGCGACGAGCACGTGCTCAAGCTGTTCCCGGCAGCCGCGGCGCAGGACGGCATCGCGGAGGGCCGCGTCCTCACCCACCTCCAGGGACGGCTGCCGACACCGACCCCGCGAGTCCGGGACTTCGGTCCGTACGAGAACGGCTGGCAGTACGTCCTGATGTCCCGCCTCCGCGGCGAGAACCTTGCCCACGCCTGGGACCGCGTGCCGCGCGACCACCGCGAACGGCTCGTCACCGAGGTCGGCGAAACCCTCGCGGTACTGCACTCCCTCGACCCCGCCCCCCTCGGGGACGTCCTCGGTCCCGGCGACTGGGGCGCCTTCCTGGACCGTCAGCGAGCCGGCGCCGTGGCACAGCAGCGCGCCCACGGGCTGCCGGCCGGCCGGCTGGAGCAGATCCCCGGCTTCCTGGCCTCGGTCCCGCTGCCGCGCGACCCGGACGGCTGCCTGCTGCACACCGAGGTGATGCGACAGCACCTCCTGGTCGACCCCGACGGGTGGCGGCTGACCGGGCTCTTCGACTTCGAACCCGCCATGATCGGTGACCGCGCCTACGACTTCGTGGCAGTGGGCCTGTTCGTCACCGGCGGCGACCCGGACCTGCTGGCCCGCCTGGCCAAGGCGTACGGCCGCACCTTCGACCCGTCGGTACTGCTCGCGTACACGCTGCTGCACGTGTACAGCGACCTCCCCTGGTACCTGCGCGAACTGCCCGTGCCGGCCGGGGAAACACTCCCGTCGCTCGCGGAGGCGTGGTTCGGCACCGCGAGTTGACGCGCGTCAGGCGCTCCCTCCCCCTGCTCCCCGATTCCTGGCCCAGCCCGGTCCGGCCCGGCCGTCAGGCCGACTTCAGGGCTGCGACGCCTGCCGCCACGTAGAACACGATGAACAAGGCCGGAATCCACAGCTCCACCAGCGTGAGCGGGACGTACTGCCTCAGCGTCTTCCCGTCGCCCAGTTCTGCCCACTCGGCGTCGTACGAGCGCGCGGGCAGCCGCTGCTCGAGCGCGCCGATGACCTTGTACTTCGCCCGGTTGAGCTGCCGGTAGGAGGTGATGAGCAGGAACCAGGCTCCGCATTGGCCCACGGCGACGAGTCCGGCCACCACCACTCCCCAGGCCGGCGTGCCCCGCAGGACGGTGCCGCCGACCGCGCCGGCGGCGGCCAGCAGGGCCGCGTTGACCGTCAGGAAGAAGGTGTTGGTCAGGCTCCTGCGGGCGCTGATCCGGTCGGCCATCTCCACGCAGAGCCTGTACTGCTCCATGATCGCCGCCTGGTACTTCTCCCTGTCCGCGGTGTAATGCCCGGCGTCCAGGCGGCCGTTCCACAGTCGGTCGTCCAACTCGGTGAGGGCGTGGGTGTCCGTCGCGTCAGGACTCACGCGGGCACTTCCTCGACGTCCCCGGCCTCCGGCGGCGGCAGTTCCTCCTCGACCTCGCGCACCTTGATGTCGATCCTCCCCGGCTTGTTGCGGGAAGGGGCGACCTCCTCGACGGCGACCCACATCCGCCTGCCCTCTTTGACCCGGCTGGCCTCCAGGTCCTCGCGCAGCGACTGCGACATCCTGCGCGCGTGCAACAGGGCGAGCGTGGGCAGGTCCGGGTATCCGTCCAGCCTCACCAGCACGAATCCCGCGTTCGGGACGCTTACGGTCGCACCTTGCCGCTCCCCGACCCGGGGGTACGCGTCCAGCGACGGAGCCGGAGGCGGAACGGCGGGAGCCGGCACACCGGTCGGCTGGTTGGCGAGCGCGATCTCGATGCGCTGGCGCGCCCGGTCGATCCACCTGATGACGACGGGCACCTCGTCCTGCTCCTTCAGCCCCGTCGCCTCATGGTCCCGCACCCGGGAGCGGCCGCCCCCGGGCAACTCGACCCAGACACCCGCCTTGTTCACGTCGTACACCCGTGCGGTGAATGCCGAGCCCCGCCGATAGGTCTGTTCCCACTCCTCCCACGGATCTTCGCCTTCCTGCTGCGTGAAGATGAGGGTGTTCTCCCGATTCACGAAAAAGCCGGAGACTTCCTTGCCGACGAAAAACCTCTGCGACATGTGGTCCGGGACGGCCTCCCGGTAGCTCACGTCTTGTTTGTGCATCTCGGCGATGCGACGCGGATTGCGGACGTCGCGCACTCGGATATGGTCCTCGCTGATCTCCTCGACTCTGGCTTTGGCGCGCAACCGGTCCTCAGGGATGTAGGGGCGCAGATCCATCTCGGGCTCACGCCGTTGCTGACGCATCGCTTCGATCTCCGCGTGCAGATCGCTGCGCAGCTTGGCCAGGCCCCTGAAGCTCCACTCGTACGACACCACGCGAAACTGCCCGTGGGTGTTGCTGGGCACCACGGCGCCCTCGTGCGCGATCACCACGAGCCGTTTCCTCAGGCACAGCGCCCAGGCCAACTCCATGGCGACGGACGTCGAGGGAACGGACAGATCGGCGACCACGAAGCCGGCCCGGTCGATCCCGGACCAGGCGACGTCCATCGCGCTCTCGGTGGTACCCGGAGCCTTGTCGGCGCGCTCGGCGCGCAGTTCCCAGTTCCTGATCCAGTCCTCGAAGTGACCTTCGTACAGATCGTCGAAGTTCTCCACGCGGCCGTTCGGCAGTTCCTTCTCGTCGTAGGGCATCGCGAAAAAGACCATGTCCTCTTCGACCGACCCTCGACGTCGCAGATCCAGTGTCATTCTTCCTCCGCTGATGGCGCTCCAGTTCGATCGGAGCGCTGCGCTGTCCCCGGCGTCCGCTGCCGACGGGTGATTGATCTTGAGCATCGGGGACGGTGAGATTTGTTCGCCACCTGGCGGGAGAAGCCATAATCAATGAATCAATCCGAATGCCCGGGAGGTGGTCCGAGTTGGCGGGCAGGCCGGGGCGTCGGGAACAGCCGCTCGACCCACGAGAGGGGCCGCTCGCACGCTTCGCGCTGGGGCTGCGGGCTCTGCGCCACCGGGCCGGGCTCACCTACACGGAGATGGCTGAGACGGCCCGCTACTCCGCCAGCACCCTGTCCCAGGCCGCCGCCGGGCAGCGGCTCCCCACCCGAGAGGTACTCCGTGCCTACGTCCGCGCCTGCGGTGGGGACCCGCACGGATGGGAAGAGCGCTGGGAGTCCGTACGACGTGAGGTCTACGGGGCCGAGAAGCAGGAGAAGGTCTCCCGCGCCACCCAGCGTCGTCCCGACCAGGCGGAGGCCACGAGCTTTGTGGGCCGCGAGCCCGAACTGGCCGTCGGCAGCGGGCTTCTGGAGCGGTGCCGGCTGGTCACGCTGGTCGGGACGGGCGGGGTGGGGAAGACCCGGCTGGCCAGGCGCATCGTCCGTGAGGTGGCCGAGCGGTTCGAGGACGGCACGTACTGTGCCGAGCTGGCCGACCTGGGCAGCGGCGACGCGATCGTCGAGGCGGTCACCTCGGCCTTCGGCGTACAGGTCGCGGCGGGGCAGGACCCCATGCACACGCTGGCCGGGGCACTGCGTGGACGGAGGGTCCTCCTCCTGCTCGACAACTGCGAGCACGTGCTGGACGGTTGTGCCCACGCCGTCCGCGACCTGCTCACGCTCCTGCCGGACCTCCGCGTGCTCGCCACCAGCCGGCAACCACTCGACGTCGGCGCCGAGCACGTGCTGCGGGTGAGGCCACTGGACCTGCCGGCCGTGGGGCGTGGTCATCCGCTCCACAGCCCCGCCGGGGACGAGGACCCCATGGCCTCACCGGCCGTGACTCTCTTCGCCGACCGGGCCGAGGCGGCCTCGCCCGGCTTCCGGGTCACCGAGGCGAACCGGCACACCGTCGCTCGCGTGTGCCGGCGGCTGGACGGCCTTCCCCTCGCCCTGGAGATCGCCGCGCGCCGGCTGCGCACAGTGACCATCGAGGAACTTCTGGAACGACTCGACCACCGGTTCCGCCTGCTCGGTCCCGGCGGCCGTGACCGCACGGTCCACCCCCGCCACCAGGCACTGCGCGCGCTCTTCGACTGGAGCTACGAGTTGTGCACCCAGGCAGAGCGAAGGGCCTGGCAGCAGCTGTCGCTGTGTTCCGGCGGGGCGCTGCTGGCCGATGCCGAGCAACTCTGCGGGAGTGCCGGCGAACATGACGTGCCCGTTTCCGACGCGGCCGACGACGCCTTCGAAGCCGTGGCCGGTCTCGTGGACAAGTCACTGCTCACCAGTGAGGAGACCGGCGGTCAGACCCGTCTGCACATGCTTGAGACCGTTCGCGCCTACGGGCAGGAACGCCTCGCCGAAAGCGGCCGGGCACAGCACGCCCTACGACGCCATCGCGCCTGGTATCTCGGCCTGGCCGCACAAGCGGGAAACGCCTACGGCTCCCGCGAAGAGGCCGGCTGGCTGCGTCGCCTGCGCGCCGAACACCCCAATCTGCGGCAGATCGTCACCGCACCGCCCCCGGTCGGTGAACCCGCGGAGACCGTACTGCGCGCCTCCCTCGGCTTCTGGCTGCACTGTCTGACGTCGGCCAACGTGGGAGAGGGCGCACGTTGGATGCGCAAGACACTCGAACGGTACCCGCGGCCTCTGTCCCCCGAGGCCGTCGGCATCTGGTGCCAAGCGGTCTGGGTGGCCGGCTTCCTGCTGCTTCTCCACGGGGATCACGGCAGGACCGGGGACATGATCAGCCGGGGCGAACGAGCTCTGGCCGGCATGCCCGCCGCGTCCGGCGACACGGGCCCCTCCGCGCACGGGGCGAGCAGGGCCGAAATCTCTGCCGCGTTCCTCCAGTTACGCGGCTTGGCGGCACTGATCTCCGGCGACACGGAGGCCTCGGCGGCGTACGCGCGGTCCTCCCTGGCGATCGGACAGTGGTCCGACTCCCTGTTGACGCACGCACAGTGCATCGCCCAACTCGGCTTCACCGCCGTCATCCAGGGCGATCGTGCGCGCTCCACCGCCTTGCTCGAACAGGCCCTCGCGATGTCCGAGGCCCGAGGGGACACATGGCACCGGTGCTACCTGCTGTGGGCCCTCGCCGTGGATCACGGCGAGGCCGAGCGACCGGAGGTCGCCCTGCGACTCCTGCACCGCGCGCTCCAGCACACCGGGGAGATCGACGAACACCTGGGAGAGGCAGTCCTCGGCGAGACCCTGGCCTGGGTGTCCTCCTCCTATGGCGACGTACGCTCGGCGGCAGTCGTACTGGGGGCCGTGGACCGCGTGTGGCACCCGTCCGGCACCCCTCGGCTCTTCGGCTTCGCTCTCCTGACCTCCCACCGCGAACGCTGCATCCGCAACGCCCGTACGTCCCTCGGTGACATCGAGTACGCACGTGCGTACCAGGAAGGCCAGACCCTCGGTCTGCGTCACGCGCTGGAGAGGGCGTTTCGGAACAACGGGCCGGCAGCGGCGACCGGCGCCCGCCCCGGTCCCTCGCCGGGGTAGGGCACCGGTGGAGACCGGAGAACCCCGGCTGTCGGGCCGGGGTGCACTGCTGCGGGCTCCGGCGCGAGGGTCAGTGACTGCCGGTGAGTTCGCCGGTGAGCCTGCCGTGGAGGTCGGCGCTCGGGGTGTTCAGGCCGGTGATCTCGACGGTCTTGCCGCGCTGCCCGTACTTCGTCTCGATCGCGTCCAGGGCGGCCACGGAGGAGGCGTCCCAGATGTGGGCGGCGGACAGGTCGATGACGACCCGGTCCGGGTCGCCCGCGTAGTCGAACCGGCCGACGAGGTCGTTGGAGGAGGCGAAGAACAGCTCTCCGGTGACCCGGTAGACGACCGTGGTGCGGTCGGGGTCCGTGACGGCGGTGACCTCGGCGAGATGGGCGACGCGCCGGGCGAAGACGACCATGGCGGTGACCGTGCCGACGACGACGCCGATGGCGAGGTTGTCGGTGGCGACCACGACGATCACCGTGATGACCATGACGGCGATCTCCCCGGCGGGCATCCGCTTCAGGGTCTTCGGCGCGATGGAGTGCCAGTCGAAGGTACCGAAGGCGACCATGACCATGACGGCGACCAGAGCGGCCATGGGGATGTCGGAGACGACCGGGCCGAAGACGATGCACAGCACCATCAGGAACGACCCGGCGAGGAAGGTGGAGACGCGGGTACGGGCGCCGGACACCTTCACGTTGATCATGGTCTGGCCGATCATGGCGCAGCCGCCCATGCCGCCGAAGAAACCGGTGACGATGTTGGCGACGCCCTGGCCGATGGACTCCCGGGTCTTGGAGGAGTGGGTGTCGGTGATGTCGTCGACGAGCCTGGCGGTCATCAGCGACTCCATCAGGCCGACCAGCGCCATGGCGAGGGCGTAGGGCGCGACGGTGGTCAGGGTGTCCAGGGTGAAGGGCACGTCCGGCAGGCCCGGCACCGGCAGCGAGGACGGCAGCTCGCCCTTGTCACCGACGGTGGGCACCGCGATCCCGGCCGCGACGGTGATCACGGTGAGGATGACGATGGACACCAGCGGGGCCGGCACCACCCTGGTGACCTTCGGGAAGAACACCATCAGCGCCAGGCCGCCGACGATCAGCGGGTAGACCGGCCAGGGCACGTCGTGCATCTCCGGCACCTGCGCCATGAAGATCATGACGGCGAGGGCGTTGACGAAGCCGGTCATCACCGACCGGGGCACGAACCGCATGAGCTTGGCCACGCCCACCGCGCCCAGGACGATCTGGAAGACGCCGGCCAGGATGACGGTCGCGACCAGGTAGCCCAGACCGTGCTCCCGGTTCATCGGCGCGATGACGAGCGCGACCGCGCCGGTGGCGGCGGAGATCATCGCACGGCGACCGCCGACGATCGAGATCGTCACGGCCATCGTGAAGGAGGCGAACAGGCCGATCGCCGGGTCGACACCGGCGATGATCGAGAACGAGATGGCCTCGGGGATCAGGGCCAGGGCGACGACGAGGCCGGCCAGGACCTCGGTGCGCCAGACCTTCGGATCGTTCAGCCAGTCGGGCTTGAGGGCGCGCAGCCGCGCCGCGGGAGTCGTGGCAGTCACAGCGGCAGAAGACAAGGAGATGCGTACCTGTCGTGCTCGGGCACACCCACGGGCAGGCCGGGCGTGCGGCAGGGGCGCGCAGGGGGCCGGGCCGGCACCCCGCGGGTGACCCGCGGGGCGGGCCGGAAGTCCAGGGGCGAGGGACGCGGGGCAGGGCCGACGCGGACCCGGCCGGGCTGCTCACATCCAGGGGCGAAGGGTCACGGCGGGCACGCGGCGGCGACCGGCGTCAGGGGCTCGCGCACGCTCTCTCCCGCGGGAATCGGATCTTCGCCGGGGGCGTCATCGGCCCCGGAACGGCAGGGTGGGCAGCCGAGGCCGCCCTCACCGTCCCCAACTCTACCCTAACGTTAGAGTAGAGGCCGGCGAGCCGACGGGCCGACGCGAAGAGCCAGGAGAACGGCGTGGACGACGTGGACGACAGGCACATGCAGATCGGTGAGGTCGCCGCGCGGACGGAGCTGTCCCTGCGCACCATCCGGCACTACGAGGAGACCGGCCTGGTCATCCCCTCCGCCCGGTCCCAGGGCGGCTTCCGCCTCTACACCGAGACCGACGTCGCCCGCCTCATGGTCATCCGCCGGATGAAGCCGCTCGGCTTCACCCTCGAGCAGATGCGCGACCTGCTCGACGCCACCGACCGCCTGGACGGCGACGCCCCACTCGACACGGCCGAGCGCGACGCCCTGCTGGAACGCGTCCGCACCTACCAGCAGGCCGCCGCCGAACAGGTGGAGAAACTCCGAACCCAACTCTCCCGCGCCGAGGACTTCGCCACCACCCTGGCAGCCCGCCTGAACCAAACGGCCCCGCCCGCGGACGCACAGCGCAACGACGACACCTCCTGACCGGCGCCGCTCCCGTCGATCCCGGACGCGCGGCGTGTGCGCTGGTTGATGTCACCGTTGGATGTCAACGGAACAGATCCGGAGCTGGGGAGACCTCCAACACATCCTCCGGCCGGTCTGCCCATCGCCACCACGTGTGCCGGTCGGAGCACCGCCACACTGCCCGGCAAGTCCGCCGCCCGTCGTCTTCCCGCTTGGCGAGGATCAGCCCGAGCGGCCTTAGAGGTTGGCCGCACTCGGGGCAGGATGGGGCCTCGCCGCTTATTACGTGCACTTTCATCCTTGCCGCGCTCGCCACGATTCGACATGGTGGCACCTGGCTCTCTGGGTATATCCGCCGTGGACGCCTGCACCGACTGCACCCCAGAAGGGCTCTGCGTCCCGGAAATGCCGGTGGCCCTCCTGTCAGCGCTCAGAAGCCCGTCTACTGATCACCCCTACCGCTGACCAGCGGACCTGAAGAAGCCCACGGCATCTGACCAGTTCAGATGCCGTGGGCCTCCGTCGTTGTTGGTCAGCGTCGGCTGGCTCTGGACGGCCCAGGGGCGGCCCAGGCGGCCGGGCCGCAGGCGGGGGTGCGACCGCGGATCAGGCTTCGACTGCCCGTAACGGTATGCCCGACTGGATGTCTCGCTGACCTCAGCCGTGGCAATCTGCCTCGTGCACCAGAGTGAGGGGATAGCCCATGGCGTACCAGGCCACGACGCTGCATTTGCTGATCTCCTGCCCGGGGGATATCACCAATGAGGATCGGGAAGTAATCCATCGATCAGTGAATCGATGGAATGTCAACTATGGGCAGCAATTCCAGCTAACGATCCTGCCGATTTGGTGGGGTGAGAATGCGTCTGGAGAATTCGGAGAGCACCCTCAAGACGTCATCAACAGACAACTTGTTGATGGTGCAGATATGGCTCTTGCTATCTTCTGGGCCCGTCTGGGAACGAGGTCGGATCGGGCAGTATCCGGAACATCTGAAGAGATTGAACGTATGGCACGTGCTGGCAAAACAGTGACCATTTTGCATTGCACTCGACCGGTTTCCAGTGGTGACCTTGAGCAGCAAGTCGCATTGCGTGACTACCTTAAAAGTATCGAACCGAACGCGTTGGTGATGACTTACGCCAACGAGGCCGAACTGGTGAGCAGGGTCGATAATCTGCTGAGCAGGCAGGCGACAGTGTTCATGGCGAAAGCCTCTGGCGCGAAAAGTCGTACACCAGAGGAAGACCCCGGAGTTTGGCCGAGTGTGGACTTCAGAGAGCGGGTTGAAACGGACTCCAAGGGAAGGGTGCGTACTCGCCGATCTCACTACATTGTCCTCACAAACAGAGGGCGCACCCCAGCAAAGAATGTGACGTTCTTCATTGAGCCGGACGATGGCATGATCCTACGTGACGACGACCAGGCTATCGATGCGATTGCTCCCGATTCGGAAATCCGGTTCCCACTTGCGCTAAGCATGGGTAGCCCGAGCCAGTTCAACTGCACAGTCAGGTGGCAGGGGCGGGACGGAGAGGAAAGGGAAAACGTGGCTACCCTGCGCCCCGTCTAGCGCTAGAACCCTCCCACTGGCTCCCCGGTTCCCCTATTTACTCCGAGTGTTACGATGCCTGCCGCTAAGAGAGGCGAGGTATGGACATGGAGCGCCCGAGGGCCTTTATTAGTTTCCGCATGGAAGATCGCTGGGCTCGGGACTTCCTGAAGGAACACGCGCGGGACACGAAAGACGCGGTGGAGTTCATCGACTACTCCATTCATGATCCTTTCGACTCATCATGGAAGAGGCAGTGCAAGCTGAGGATCGCCGAGACGAAGGGAACCATCGTCCTGATTGGGGCAACCACGCATCAGTCAGAGCCGGTGGAGTGGGAGATCAAAGAAACTCTTGAGCAAGGTCATCAAATCTTTGGGATTCAGGTAAACGATGGAGAAACTCATCCACTCCCGAAGGGTATCCCCTCGGAGAGTGTAATTCGATGGGACTTCGCTCAGATTTCCTCATGGCTCTCAACCTGGGTGTGATGGATGAACTATCTGGAACAAGTGGCCGCTGATATTCGGGCTGAGATTCCGACCTCCGTCTTGCCTCGCGGCGACGTGAATGACTTGCTCAACATGTATGCGGCTCTCGCTTACGCGAAAGGCGTTGATGTAACAGCTTCAGACGTGCATGATGTTTGGAGCGCATGGCAGTTGAAGCATGATCCTTCCCATGCCTATTTACTTCCGTACGATCAGCTTTCCTCATCAGTGCAACAGCAGGACGCTGTTTATGTGCTGGCCATTCGTAAAGTGGCCGAGCGGTTGACGAGCCAGGATCGGGTCACTCAGGCGTTGGTTCCGTATGGTCCTCCAACCACGGAAGAGGATAAGGAGCGACTTTTTGAGCTATATAAACTCATGGTGCAGAGCTCGGAAGGGCTAGTAGGTCGTCGTCAAGGCGTAAATACTTTCTTCATCACTGCAAATGGTGTGATGTTGACAGGGCTAGGGTTCTTCATCAAGGCGGGTGGAAGTCAGATACTCAAGTCCGTCGGAGTTCTTGTGATCGCCCTGACGGGCCTTATCCTCGCCAATGCCTGGAAGAGCCTTATCGTCTCATTTGGGCAACTCAATACAGGAAAATTCGCGGTAATCAACAGACTTGAGCGGTTTCTGCCTGCTGCAATCTTCTATTCCGAGTGGGAGGCTCTAGAGCGGGGCCAGAACCCTAAGGTGTATCGCTCTTCCACGTCGCGTGAAATCTGGGCACCGCATCTGCTTACCGCTCTGTACGCGCTTGCGGCTGCAGGTGCCTCCCTAGTTGCCGTTGGTGTGTGGAATCCTTAAAGTCGAGGTCGGCGGAGCGGCTTTGTGCTGGAGCTGCTTTGGGGCGAGTGATCTTGGGCCCGTAAGCTGATGGCGAGTCGGGCAGTCTGTGGACCTGCCCGTTGAAGCGCGACGTTGGGGCCAAGATCCTAGCTAGGGCATGTCCAACAGGTGACGAGCGGCACGGTCGGGCGCGCCCTTCGCCCGACCGGCCGTTGGCGGTGGCGCACTTCAGCCGATCTTCGCCGACTCGTCGAAGAACCTGACGATCCGGGGCAGGGCTTGCCGCACCGACCCGTTGTGGTCGTATTCGCCGACGTCGGTCAGCCGGTGTGCGGCGCCGTTCCTCGTCAACTGGTCGGCACAGTAGGCCGCGTGACTGATGTCGACGTCCTTGTCGCCCCGGCCGTGGAAGATCTCCACTGGTACGTTCGGCCGCCAGTCGCAGGTGTTGTCCATCGGGCGCAGTTTGTCCTTCAGGACACCGTCGGGCTTGCGGATCTTGTTCAGGAAGTCCTCGGTGAACAGGTCCTTGGAGAACGTCGGGAGTGTGTCGACGATCTGCTTGGTGGTGTGATGGCCGTCGAAGAGACCCTCCACCTCGCTGTCGTAGGGGGAGCGGAAGACGTCGCCAGGTGACGTGTAGAGGCCGTACGTCTTGTTCCAGGCGGTGACGAAGTAGGCGAGGTAGATGCCGGATTTGGCGATCTTGTCGTCGGCTGCGGCGGCTTCGAAGGCCGAGAGGTTGTAGGGGCCGCTGACCGGGGCGAGTGCCCCCAGTCTGAAGTAGCGGTCGGCGCCCTCCTGCTGAAGCGCCCGGCCTACCAGCATGGTTGCGGGGCCGCCCTGCGAGAACCCGCTGACCTGGACCTTCCGCTTCAGTTCCCGGCCGTTCCGGTGGGCGAAGGTCCGGGCTGCGCGCAGGCCGTCCACCGAGGCCGCGACGGTGGCCCGAGGGTCACCGTAGGGGTGGAAGCCTTCGCCCGAGCCGAGGCCCACGTAGTCGGGTGCCGAAACGGCCCGCCCGGTCGAGGCGAACAGCAGGGCGACGAGCCGGTCGTTCGACTTCGGATTCTCCGAGGCGACGTCCTTGCGGTAGACGGTGGTGCCGTGCAGCCAGGAGACGGTGGACAGGTGACGTGCCCCGTTCTTGGGCAGGACGACGAGCTGGCTCGCGGTCGTGGGGGCGCCCGTGCTGTCGGTGGTGCGGTAGGTGACCCGATAGGCGGTCACGCCGTAGCGGACCTGAGAGGAGTCGATCTTTCCGCGGAGTTCCCCGGCCACTTCCTCCGCTGTGAGGTCGGCCGCTTGCTCGACGGAGACAACGGCCCCACCCTGTGCCCGCTCGCTGTGGGAGCCGGCCGCCGCCGAGACCGGAGCCACCAGGGCGGACACACTGCCGAGCACCGCCGCACCAGCCAGAATCCGGATACTTGTTCGCCGTAAAGTCATGGATGGATCATGCCCGTCGGCCGCTCCGCTGGGACATGGAGCGAGCCCCCGGACCGCAAAGGGGGAAACCCCCTCGGGGTCCGTAGGGGATACCTGATGGTGCGGGGGAGTGGACCGTACTGTTCGGCAGCGGATGGGTCGGGCCGGGGGCGAGGGCCACCAGGGCTTCGTCCGGGGGACGTCGATGGGCGGTGGTGTGCCACGCGGTCCGTCGGACACGCCCTGAGGGATGGTGCCCCAGACCTGGTAGCGCGTAGTGGCACGCGTGTGGCACGACCCCGGACACGACGAAGGGCCGACCCGGGAGGAAACCCCTCCCGAGCCGGCCCTTCTCCCCGTGCCCCCGGCAGGATTCGAACCTGCGACACCCGCTTTAGGAGAGCGGTGCTCTATCCCCTGAGCTACGGAGGCGTTGGCGACTGGCGACAGTGTAGCGGGTGAGCCCCGGCGGCCGCTGGGGGCGTTGTAGGGGAGGGGCGGGTCCCCCGGGGGCTTGGGGGGTGTCATGGGTGGGCCATTTCGTATGGCTTTGGCCAGGTGTGGTCGGCATCCAGTTCCCGTGCCGCCCGGTGGGGCCAGTACGGATCGCGGAGTAGTTCTCGGCCCAGCATCACCGCGTCGGCCTGGCCCGTTGCCACGATGTGTTCCGCCTGGTGCGGGTCGGTGATGAGGCCGACGGCGGAGACCGGGGCGCCGGCCTTGTGCCGGACTGCCGTGGCGAAGGGGACCTGGTAGCCGGGTGCCACCGGTTTTCTGATCCCGGGGGCCACCCCTCCGGAGGAGATGTCGAGCAGGTCCACGCCGTGGTCCATGAGCTCGACGGAGAGTCGCACGGTGTCCTCGACCTCCCAGCCGCTGCCCGGGCCCTCGGCGGTCGGCCTCTCCAGCCAGTCCGTGGCCGATGCGCGGAAGAAGACGGGGAGGTCGTCCGGCCATACGGAGCGCACCGCGTCGACCACCTCCAGCGCGAAGCGGATCCGGTTGGAGAATGAGCCGCCGTACTGGTCGCCGCGTCGATTGGTGTAGGGGGAAAGGAACTGGTGGATCAGGTAGCCGTGTGCGCCGTGCACCTCGACCACCTGGAAACCCGCGTCCAGGGCGCGTCGTGCCGCCCGGGCGAAGTCGCCGACGATCCGGCGGATCTCGGGGACGGTCAGTTCGTCGGGAACGAGATGGCCCGGGCCGTAGGGGAGTGGGCTCGGGCCCATCGGGCGCCACCCTCCGTACTCCGGTGGAAGTGGTGTGCCGCCGTCCCAGGGGCGGGCGGTCGACGCCTTCCTTCCCGCGTGCGTCAGCTGGATGGCGGGCACCGAGCCGAGGGCCCGGAGACCTTGCGCGATGCGCTGGAACGCCGCCTGCTGGGTGTCGTTCCACAGGCCGAGGTCCGCCGGGGTGATCCGGCCGGCCGCCGTCACGGCTGTTCCCTCGGTCATGATGAGCCCCGCGCCGCCCACGGCCCGTGTCGAGAGGTGGGTGAAGTGCCAGTCGCCCGGTGCCCCTGTCCGCTCTCCGCCGACGGGGGCGGAGTACTGGCACATCGGCGCCATCCATACGCGGTTGCGTATGTCGAGGGAGCGCATGACGAGAGGGGTGAACAGTGCGCTCATGGGGCGTCTTCTCTCGAGGGTGGGGAATTTCCGGGTTCGGGAGTGAGGGCGAGGGCGTCGAGCCGTTCGCGGTCCACTTTTCCCGACGGGCCCAACGGAAATGCCGGGAGGACGCGCAGGACCTCCGGCAGCTTCGCACGCTCCAGGCCGCGGTCGGTGAGGAGGAAACGGTGGAGTGCGGGCAGGGTCGGAGGCGGTGCGCCCGGTGTCGGGACCACGAAGACCGCGAGGCGCTCGCCGAGCAGTGTGTCCGGTACGCCGCGGCACACGGCGCCGGCCACGTCGGGGTGGGACGAGACGTGGAGTTCGACCTCCGCCGGGCTGATGTTGAGTCCGGCCCTGATCACGATGTCCTTCTTGCGGCCGGTGAGCCGTAGTCTTCCGTCGCGGGTCAGCGCCCCCAGGTCCCCTGTGCGCACCCAACCGCCCGGGGCGCGGTAACGGCGGTTGAGGTCGGGGTCGTTGACGTAGCACAGGGGTGTGATGGGGCCGCGCGCCCAGATCTCGCCGGTGTGGCCGGCGGGGACCTCGGTGCCGTGCTCGTCGGCGATCCTGAGCCGCACGATGGAGGGGTCCGGGCGCCCCGCCGTGGTGTCCACGACCTCCGCGGGATCCCCGGGGCGGGTGTGGGAGTTGACCCCGTCCGCCGACCCGTACACGGTGGTGACCGTGGCGCACAGGCCGCGCCGCAACCGCGCGGCGGTCTCCGGGTGGAGCGGTGCACCGCCGCTGACGACGCAGCGCAGCGAGGACACGTCCGTGTCCGGCAGCGTCGGGTCGGTGAGGAGTTCCTGGTACATCGTGGGTACGCCGAGAAGGTGGGTCGGGCGTCGTTCGGCGACCATGCGGAGTGTCGCCGAGGGGGAGAAGCGGGGGGTGACGAGCACCGTCGCGCCCAGCACGCACAGTGCGACCAGGCCGACCGAACCGAAGGCGGAGGCCAGCGGGACCATGCACAGCAGGCGCAGGGGTTCCCGGTCGCCGGCGCGCAGGTTCAGCAGCAGGCGTCCACGGCTGGCGGCGAGCGCGTTGTGGGAGTAGGCCACGAGTTTGGGCGCCGCCTCCGTGCCGGACGACACGATGATGCGCGCGGCCGAGTCGGGGTCCGGGGACGCCCGGGGGAGCCGGTCCTGCGGCGGGACCGGGCCGTGCCACACCGGTTCCAGCGCGCGCATGCCGGGCAGTCGTGGGCCCTCGACGTACACGTGCCGCAGTTCGGGCAGGTCCGCCCGGAGCTCGTCGACCGTCCGCGCGTAGTCCTGGTCCCCGACCGTACGGGTGATGAGTGCCGCGACGGCGCGGGACTTCCCCAGGATGGCCCTGGTGTCCTGACGTCTGCGGCCGAGGGGATACGGCAGGCTGACGGCCCCCGTCGCCGCGATGGCCAGGTCGGCGGCGAGCGCTCGCCATCCGTTGGCCAGGTTGACCGCGACGACGTCACCTCCGCGAACGCCCCGCTCGTCCAGTTCGGCGGCGAGAGCCGTGGCGGCGCGCAGGAGTCCGGCGTACGTGGTGGTGCCGTGCGGCTCCACCACGGCGTGGGCGTCGGGGTGTTCGCGCGCCCGTTCCCGGAAGAGGTCGAACAGCGGGCGTCCGGGATAGACGCCCTCGGCCCTCCAGCGCCGGCGCAGTCCGGCAGGGACGAGGTCGGGCAGCTGCACGGTCATGACAGGAACCTCCAAGGGGGTGCCACCAGCGCGCACGCGCCATGACGGAGGTCCGCGCGGAAGGCCGGGTCCCGGGCGACGGCTGAGATGTGTTGCTGGACGAGGACCGCCTCGATCCCGTTCCGGCCGAGGTCCTCGATCCAGCTCCGGGCCGGTCGGGTCAGAAGGCGGGCGGCGACGGTGGCACGCAGGGGTGGCTGCGGCCCGGTGGCCGGGATGTTCAGCGCCGTGGCCAGAAGCCTCCGCCCTCCGGCGGCCGGCAGCGACAGGGCGATGTGGCCCTTCGCCGTGCGGTAGGGGCCCTCCCACGCCGCATGCGCAGGTGCGGAGGGGCCGCGGTCTGCTTCCAGGCGTTGGAGAACCGACGCCGCGGACAGCAGGGACGTGTCCACCCGCTGGGGTCCGCCCCCGAGTTCGCGGGCCAGCAGCCCGGCGAGAACGCCCTCGGCCGATATGAGCCCGCCCAGGATGTCGAGCACCGTCATCAGCGTCGGCCGGGGCCGGTCGGCGCCGTCGGCCATCTCCCAGGCCAGACCGGACCGGGCCTGGACCATGAAGTCCGTACCGGGGAAGAGGTCCGGAGCCGACGAGGGCCCCCACCCCGAGGCGTGGGCGTGCACCAGGGCGGGGTTGGCCGCGCAGAGGGTCTCGGCGTCGAGGCCGAAGACCTCGGCCTTGCCCGGCGCCCAGTTGTGGAGGAAGACGTCGGCCCGCAGGGCCAGCTCCCGGACCGTGCGCCGGCCCTCGGCGGTCTTGAGGTCGGCCTCGACCACGCTCTTGGCCTCGTTCAGGGCGAGGAACCGGGCGGAACAGTCGCCGACCACCGGCTCCGCGCCGCGCTGCGGATCGCCGCCCGGGGGTTCGACGCGTACGACGTGCGCGCCGAGCATCTGGAGGACGTGCCCGGCCATCGGGCCCTGGATACGCCGGGTCGCCTCCACCACGGTGATGCCCCGCAGCGGTTGCCCGGCCGTCGGAGGAACGTGGGGGGCGGACCACGGGGCCGGGCGGGAGCCGGGGTGCTTCGTGTGCGCCGTGTGCTCCGTGCCCGGTGCGCGCAGACTCCATGGCGCCGGGAGCGGTTCCTCCTCCGCGTACCGCTCGGCCGTCGTACGGATGCGGCACACGCTGAGGCCGCTGCGGGCTCCGGCGGCGGCGATGTCCGTGAAGTCGCGGGTGCCGAGTGTCCGGTGCAGGAGCGGGGGCAGCGGCGCCGTCGCCGCGGAGTAGCGGTTGACGAAGGCCCGCCAGCCGAGCGGGACCTCACGGCCTCGAAGGCCGAGAGCGGCCCAGAAATCGCGCCAGGGGGTACCGTCCAGCGCCTCCAGTTCGAACCAGACTCCGTCCCGGCTGAGGAACGGCGGGCCGGTCTCGGTCCCAATCCCGGTCCCGGTCCCGGTCCCGGTCGTGGGCCGAGGTGCCGGTGGTCCGTCCGGCCCAGTCCCGTCCGGCCCAGTCCCGTCCGGCCCAGTCCCGTCCGGCGCCGTGCCGTCCGTGGCGGTCTCGGCGGCCAAGTACTGCGAGACGGTCAGCAACGCCGCGCTCGAACGGGCCGTGCGGATCCGTCCCAGCGGCGCTCCACGCGTCCGCGCGATCAGGGCCGCGAGTACCCCCTGCACCGCGATCACCCCGGCGCAGGCGGAGACGTAGTCCAGCGGCAGGCGGCGTGGTGCGTTTCCTTGCCGGCCGTTCACCGCCATCAGGCCCGCCATGGCCTGGAGGGCCGTCTCGCCGAGCCGGGACCCGGGGGCGTCCGGGAACGGGAGTATCTCGCAGACCAGGGGAGGCAGGCCGTCCTCGGGCAGCACGGTGAGGTGCTCCGTCGCCCCGTGCCGCGGGGTCCGGACACCGGGACGGTGCCTGGCGCCCAGCGCGCGGAGATGGTCGAGTGCGACCGCGCCCGCCGGTCCCGCGGCCGTACCGTCGACCGTGACACCGGCCAGCGGGGCGGTCGAGGGGGCGGTCGGCGGGCCGGCGTGCGGGCCGTGTGTGCGTGCCCTCCCGTCGACGGCGGGTGCCACGTTCATGCGTCGCTCCCCACCGGGCGGGGGGACCCGAGGAACGAGAACGGCGGGCATGCCGGGACGGCGCCCCGTTCGGCCGCGAGGCGGGCGAACGTCCGCATGCCCTCCAGGTGCCGTGCCGTCAGGTCGAACGACAGGTGCCGGAAGTAGTCGGCGGCCTGACGCGGTGCGACGGTGGTGCCGAGCAGGGTGACATCGCGTGCGACGGTGTCGAGGTGGGCCTCGCTGTGGGCGCGGGCCAGTCGCAGTCCGCGCGCCAGTGCGTCGGTCTCGGCCGGATGCCGTTCGGCGAACTCGCGCCGTACGGCCCACGCCGCGAAGACCATGGGGAGCCCGGTCCAGTCCTTCCACAGCGCGCCGGTGTCATGGACCTCGAGGCCGAGACGCGGCCCGTCCGCCAGGCGGGCGCGCAGCGCCACGTCCCCGATGAGCACACCGGCATCGGCATGGCGCAGCATGGCGGAGAGCGTCGGGACGCACGGGGTGTAGCGGGGGCGGACTCCCAGGTGCTCCTCCAGGAGCAGTTGGGCCAGGAGCACCGTGGTGCGGCTTGTGGTGCCGAGACCGACCGGGCGCTCGTGCAGGTCCCGCAACGGCACCTTGCTGACGATGTTGCAGGAGAGCACCGGGCCGTCGCAGCCGATGGCGAGGCCGGGGAGCAGGAGCAGGCGGTCGTGGTGGCGGAGGTACTCGGCCACGGTGATCGGACCCGCGTCGAGCCGGCCCGCCACCAGGTCGTCGCTCAGCTTGTCCGGGGTGTCGATGTGCAGCGACACCGTGGGCAGGACACCCGTCCTGCGCAGTGACCACAGGAGCGGGTAGCTGTTCAGGAACGAGATGTGGCCGAGGCGGGGCCGGACAGCGGTCATTTCCGCCCCCACGCCTTCCGCCCCCACGCCTTCCGCCCCCACGCCTGGGTGAGGGCCGGTGCCAGGTCCCAGAAGTCCACGTTCCGCATCCGCGCGGCGAACTCCTCGTACTCCTTCGCGGAGAGATAGCCCTTGCCGAGGAGCTGTTCCTTGGACATGCCGACGGTGAGCCGCCAGAAGTCGGCGAGGTCGCTGCCTCCTCTGACGTGCTGGGTGACCGTGTTCGCGCCGAGGTCGCGCAGGCCGTGGTGTGCGAGGGCGGAGGGGTAGTTGCGGGCCCACCTGCTGTCGGTTCCGATGGTGTCCCGCAGCAGCTCGCTCCACCGGAGCAGCACCTTGCGGTACCCGGCGTCCGGGGAACCGTCCACGGGGAACCACGAGAACGACTCGACCACCAGGACACCGCCGGGCCGCAGCCACCGCACGATCCGCCTGAGCACCTCGTCCCGTTCGGGAAGATGGTTGAGTACGAAGCGGGCGTGGACCAGGTCGAAGGAGTGCGCGGGAAAGTCGTCCAGGGTCACGTCGTGGACCAACGGCAGGAGGTTCTCCTCCGGCTGGGCCACGAGCGGGGAGATGTCGAGGTCCGTGGCCACGACCTGGGCCGGCGCGGCCCGTCCGCACAGCCACCGCGCCATGGAACCGCCGCCGGCCCCGATTTCCAGGCAGCGCATGCCGGGGCGCACGCCGATGGCGTCCAGCGTCCGTATGGAGAGCGGGTCGAAGACCTCGCCCAGGAGCCGCAGGCGCCGGTGCTCCGGGGTGTCCCGGACGAAGAGGGTCTCGCCGTAGCGTTCGCCCGCCGTCCTCCTCCCGGGGGCGTCGTTCGTCGCTCCGGTCACCAGGCCACCGGTCCGTCCTCGTCGAAGAAGCCACCGGTCGGTCCGTCCTTGTCCAGGGTGGCCAGGGTCACGACCACCCGTGCGCCCTCCTCGACCGTGCGGGTGCCCCGGTGGCCGTTCAGATCGGTCGCCACATAGCCGGGCGTCGCGGAGTTGACCTTCAGGGGGCTTCCGGCGAACTCGCGGGCGTAGTGCAGGGTCAGCGAGTTGAGCGCCGCCTTCGAGGAGTTGTACGCGAGCAGCGCGCGGTGGGGGGCGGCGAAGTCGGCGGCCTTGGCCAGCGAACCGAGTCTGCTGGAGAGGTTGACGATCCGGCCGGCGTCCGACTCGCGCAGCAGGGGCAGCATGGCGTGGGTCGTCGCGATCACGCCGAACACGTTGGTGCGGTAGATCCGTTCGGCCAGCGTGGACGTCGTCGCGCTGGGCGCGATGTCGTCCTCGACGACGCCCGCGTTGTTGACGAGCACGTCGAGACGGCCGAGTTCGCGCGCGATGCGGTCGGCGGCGGCCGACACGGACGACTCGTCGTCGACGTCGAGGTGGATGAAGTGGGCGTCGATCCCGGACTGCCGCAGTTCCTCCACGGCCCGAGTGCCCCGGGAGCGGTCACGGGCGCCCGCGAGTACGGTCATGCCGCGCAGTCCCAGTTGGCGTGCCACCTCGCGGCCCAGCCCCTTGTTGGCTCCCGTGATCAGTGCACAGGGCCGTTCCGTCCTGCTCGATTCCGTGTCACTCACGATGGCTCCTCGCGTCTCGTCGGGCGCCGTGGGGTGCGCCCGGGGAAGTGGTCAACTGCTCTGCGTAGGTGCGGCCGGCGGCTTCGAAGTCCAGCAGGGCGTGGCCGGCCGCGGTGGTGATGTCGCGCCAAGGACGCTGAAACCGGGGTTCCGACTGGCCGCTGGTTCCGACCAGCCGGTACAGCCGGGAGACGGCTGTGGAGATCAGCTCCATCGCCAGGGCCGCGTCGCGTGCGTTGCGCAGCGCGTCGGTGCGGCCGACGCGGCCGCGGTCGGCGGTGGCGGCCGCCCGGTCGACGAGGAGGCGGGCGGCGTCCACTTCGCCCATGGACCGGGCCAGCGCGACGCGCGCGGCGTCCGTGGACCTGGTCGGTGCGTCCCGAAGCCGCTGGGCCCAGGCGGCCAGGGCCGCGGTCGCGGCTCCCAGGGCCGGCGCCACGAAGCACAGGGGGGTCACCGCCGCGGACGGCACGGTCAGCCAGGGGTGCGCCGCGACCGCACCGTCGGCGGCCAGCCGTCGGGGGAAGGACAGCTCCCGCGCGACGAAGGCCTCGTCGACCCGGACCGTGTCACTGCCCGTGCCGCGCATGCCCGGGGCCGACCACGTGCCGGTGATCTCGTACGCGTGGCGGGGCACGGCGAAGAACCGCACGCCCTCGCCGCCGTCCTCGGCCGTCCTCCCGGCGAGCAGGGCCCAGTGGGAGAAGGCGGCCCCGCTGACGTACCGCCAGCTTCCGGAGAGAAGCCACCCTCCCGGGCCCGGCCGGGCGCGCCCGGTGGGCGCCACGGCACCGACCAGACGGACGTCCGGACCGTCGCCCCATATCCCGCGCCGGCCCTCGGGGGGCAGGAACCCGGCGAGCCGGCCGAAGTTGGCGAAGACGGCCGCGACCCAGGCGGCGGACGCGCAGCCCTCGCCGACCGCGGCGACCGCGGTGACCAGGGTGGCGAAGCCGCCGCCCGCACCGCCCCGTTCGGGTGGCACGAAGAGCCGGTGGAACCCGGCGGCCGTCAGCGACGCGATCGTCTCCGGTGCGAGCCGGCCGTCGCGGTCCGCGGCGTCCGCCCCGCGCCCGGCGGCCGAGAGCGTGGCCGGAACGGCGTTCAGCAGGTCTGTCCCGGAAGCCGTCCGCCGCGGTGGCGACGGTTCGGCGGCCGTCGGGCGGTGCGGTGCGGTGGCCGTCACCTGTGTGCCCGCCCCGTCAGTGGATGCCGAACACACGGCACGGTCCGGCGAAGCCCTTGCGGTGCTTGATGAGCCCGATCACCGCGGTGGCGCCGAACTCCGGCACGGTGGCCAGGTTCGCGATGTTCTCCACCCCGTAGCGCATGTCTCCCAGGACGATGCGGTGCGCCCCCGGGTCGTCCACCTGGAGGTTCTTCGAGGCGTCGAGGCTGGGGGTGTCGGTGCCGGCGGCGTTGACCGCCCGCTCGTGGACCAGCAGCTCAGCGGCGTCGAAGCCCAGGCCGGGGAAGTGGGCCGCGCCCGTGGCGTCGCGGTTGATGTAGGCGCCGGGGGTGTTGATCCGGTCGCACCAGCCCGAGTCCATGACGACCAGGGCGCCCTGCGGGATCCGGCCGTGGCGGCTCTCGTACCTGAGGACGTCGTCCGCGGTGAGGGTGGTGTCGTGGTCCTTCGCGGCACGGTCCGCGATGCGGATGACGCAGAGGGGGGCGATGAAGCGGTCGATCGGGATCTCGTCGGTGTACATCGGACCGTCCTCGAGATGCGCGGGACCGTCCACGTGGGTGCCGGTGTGCTCGTCGATCTCCAGCTTGTTCGCGTTGAACCCCTCGCCGGCCACATCGGCGAAGTGATCGATGTTCGGCTTGAGGACGATCGGCTCCAGCACGGGGAAGTCGTTGCCGAAGGTGTGCGTCAGATCGCTGACGCGGCTCCCCCTGATGAGTGGGCTGCCGCCGCTCGGCCGCCCGGTCGTCTGCCGCTCGTCCTCGGAGCCGGCGCTGTGACCGGCGCAGTCGTGGCCGGCCTCTCCGTAGACCTGCTCCATGACCTTGGGGCTGCACATAACAGGATGCTCCTTGGGATGCGATGGGCGGAAGCGCGGAAACGGGTACGGCGGTCGGCGTGGGCGCGGAGGCTCGTGAGCCCTCTCGGCTTGGCCGACCGCCGGTTGTGAACGGGTCAGGACGCGGTGGGGTCCACGACCCGGGTGCCGCGGATCAGCCAGGTGGGGCCTTCGGCGATGTCCCCGATCCGCTCGAAGAACTTCGCGAAGTGCGGACCGGCCATGTGCTTGTCGAAGGCGGCCGCGTCGTCGTACACCTCGTCCAGGTAGAACCGGTTGGGGTCGTTCTCGTCCTTCACCAGCTCGAACCGCTGGGTGAACGGCTCGTCCACGGCGGAGTCGCGGGCGTCGGCGTGGCAGGCGGCGATGAAGTCCTCGTGCCGGTCGGGCTGTACGTCGAAGGCGACGGCAACGTGGTACATGGGGTTCCTCCTTGGGTATGCGGGACGGTCAGTCGACGAGCACGGGCGGTGTGGTCGTCTGCTGCGGCGTGGCACTGGTCTGGCGGAAGCGCGGACGCACGGCCCGGCCGCGGCCCGAGCACAGGCCGAGGATCAGCTCGGGCAGCGTGAACGCGGCCAGCAGGACGAGGGAGACGGTCCATCCGTCGGTGGCGCCGTGCAGCAGGCCCAGCAGAAGCGGGCCCGCGATACCGCCGACGAGGTAGCCGATGGTCTGCACCATGCCCGACAGCTGGGCCGCGACCTGGGGGTTGGGGGACCGGAGCCCGATGAAGGTGAGGGCCATGGCGTGGCCCGCCCCCAGGGTGACGCCGAGGATCACGACCCACAGGGCGGCGATTCCCGGCACCCAGAGCAGACCCAGCAGGCTGATCGCGCCACCGACGGCGATGGCGACGACCATGGGGGCGGTGCCCTTGCGGCCGACGAGGATCGGGGCGAAGAGCGCTCCGGGAACACTCACCAGCATGGCCACCGAGAGCAGCGCTCCCGAGGCGGCGTTGCTGTGCCCGAGGTCGGCGAGGATCGTGGGCAGCCAGCCCAGTGCGGTGAAGTAGGCGAGGGCGCGCAGGGCCAGGTATCCGGTGACCTGCCAGGCCATGGCGTCGCCCAGCAGGGACCCGCGGGCCGTGGAGCCGGCGGCGGGAGCGGGACGCTCGCTACGGCGGGCGAGCGGCAGCCACACGATGAGGCCGAGTGCCGCGGGGACGACCCACAGGGCGAGCGAGCCGCTCCAGCTGTCGGTGGCGTTGCGCAGGGGGACGGCCACGCCCGCCGCCAGTGCGGCGCCGGCGCTGAGCACCGCGGTGCCGATGCCGGTGTACAGGCGCACCCGGTCGGGGAAGACGCTCTTGATGACGGCCGGCATCAGCACGTTGCCGATGGCGAGGCCGGCGCCCGCCAGAGCGGTACCGAGGAAGAGCGCCCAGGCGGCTTCGTCGAGCCGGACGAGGATTCCGGCGATCAGGAAGAGGAAGCCGAGCACCAGGGCGCGGGGGGTACCCAAGCGGCGGGACAGGGCGGGGGACACGGCGGCGAAGACACCCAGGCACACGACCGGCAGTGTCGTGAGAACGCTCACCGCCGAGTCGGACAGTCCAACGGACTCCTGGATGTCGTCGAGCAGGGGGGAAACGCTGCCGACGGCGGGCCGAAGGTTGAGGGCCAGCAGGGTCAGCCCCACAGTCATGGCCACTGCGCTCGGACGGGCGCCTGAACGGTGGTCGGACACGGAGCTCCTCCTTGTCTGAGGTATATGGATGCGATCTGTCGGATGATTCCTGTCGACCATAAGAGATCTTATCCATAGCAGTCAATCCAGATGACTCAGGAGGGTGCGGGTTGGCTGAGACCTTACCCCTCGCGGGCCCGGTCGGGACGCGGGAACGGCGGAGCCCCGGGGCGACGTCGGCGTCGGCCCGGGGCTCCGGAGGCGGTGTGCGGGGGTGTCTGTTCAGCGGGGGGCGAGCCCGTCCAGCAGGGCGGTGCAGGCGGCCTGCAGTTCGGCCTCCAGGTCGCCCTGGCCGGCGGGCTTGCGTGCCCACCGGAACAGGGTGCCGAGGTAGACGTCGCGCAGCAGGTGGCCCGCCAGCTCGGAGTCGACGCTCTCGGGGATGCCGCCACTCGCCCGCCCCGCCTCGATGAAGCGGCTGAACAGGTGAGCGGTGTGCGGCTCCTCGTGCAGGGGCGCCCCCGCGCGGACCCAGGCGCTCAGCAGGGCCTTGGTCTGGGCCGAGTTGACGAGGGTGATCTGCGCGAGGATGCTCATGCAGCGCGACAGGGTGTGCCGGATGTCGGCACCTTCGGGGTTCTCGATCCCTTCCGGGTCCAGCCCCTCCCGCAACAGGACCCGCCGCCGCTCACTCCACTCGCCGATGATGTCTTCCTTGCGCTGGAAGTGGTTGAAGAAGGTGCCGCGCGCGACGTCGGCCCTTTCGGCGATCTCTTCGACTGTGGTCTGGTCGTAGCCCTGCTGGGTGAACAGCTCCAGGGCGGCTTCGTAGATGCCGTTCTTGACGCGCATCTTGTTGCGCTCCCGGCGCCCCTGTGGTTGCGCCGCGGTGGGAGAAATCGTCTCGACCATCTTCAACTCCAGTAGCGCACGGGACGGCGTGCACGGTCCGGCTGCCGCGGGTCACGGTGTCGCGCGCCCCGGCTGCGCACTTGCATCATGTTCACTTGTATCACGATCCATGAATGATGAGTAGTGCAGTATTGACCTGGGGTTTACCAAGGTCGGGGTGCTCACGCACCCGGCCTCGTGCCCGCGACCCGGGCGGTCCGCGACTCAGACGGTGGGCTGGAGGGAGCTCGCCTCCGAGACCAGTTCCTTCAGGGCGCTGTCGCTGAGCAGGCGGGAGAGCGCGATGTCCCGGTCGGTGACGTGCCGGAAACCGACGCGCAGTTTGGCCGCGCTCAAGGAGTCGATCCCGTAGTCCCGCAGCGAACGGCGCAGGTCCAGACGCTCGACGGGGAGCCGCAGAACCTGCGAGATCTGGGCCAGGAACAGGTCTCCTGTGTCCCCGACCCCTGTGTCTCCGACCCCGGTGTCCCCAACCCCTGTGTCTCCGACCCCGGTGGCCCTGGTGTCACCGGTGTCCGCGAGCGGCGACCGCTCCTCGCCGGCGCGTGGCGAGGGGATCCCCACGGCGAGGGCGGCCTGCGCGGGACGTGGCCCGCGCAGCATGCGGGTCGCCGCCACCAGGCGTCGGGCCGGCCTGCGGATTATGCGGGCGAGGCCGAGTCCGTCGGGGGCGCTGCCGCGGAGCGGGGAGGCGGCGCGACGCAGCTCGATGCCGCCGAAATCGGCCACCGGCCGCCCCTGCGAGTCGAGCACCCACACGTGGGCCACGGCGGTCCGGCCGGAGTCCCTGGGCGTCACGAGTGCGCGTACCCACACGTCACCGGTGAGCGGGCGGTGGAACCGGACCCGCTCGAAGGACGTGACGGTGTACGCGTGGTCCGGCACGCAGGCGAGGAGCACCAGCAGGCAGCTCTCCCAGGCGACGTGCGGTGAGCCCTGCGGGCTCGCGACCAGCGCGACGGCCTCGCCGTCGCGCCGCCACAGGCGCTGCAGGGTGCGTACACGGGAGCCGACGGTGTATCCGCGGTCGGCGAGATCCTCCGCGAACTGTGCCGACGTGCGCGGGGTGCGGCACCGGGCGAGGGCCGCGTCCAGCCGCGTCAGCGAGTGCCGCTGCTCGACGGCCGGTTCGCCTTCGACGCGGACGCGGGCGGTCAGTGCCGTTCGCGTGGTGTCGTGCGCCGGGTGGACCGTGGCCACCGTCCCGCCGGGTGTGGCCGCGACCCGGACGCGCAGAGTCGTTTCGCCTCCGGCCGGCGGTTCGATCGGTTCCTTGACCTCGGCCTGCTCCAGCGTGACGGTGGACCGGCCGGCCGTGGCGCTCACCGCTTCGTGGAGCGTGGCCAGATGGACCACCGGCGGAATGGCCTCGAAACCGTGCAGGCTCACGGTCGCGTCGGTCAGGTTCGCCGTGACGTCGGTGACCCGGCCGCCGGCCCCGGCCGGAGCGAGGGGAGCGGCCGGTTCCCGGCGCAGGACCTCGCGCTCCCACGAGTAGCGCGGCAGCGGCACCTGCCGTGCCTCCCCCCTGAACCAGCGTTCCCAGTCGACCGTCCCGCCCATGGCGAAGAACGCGCCCAGGGACCGGGCCAGGGCGAGCGGCTCCTCGCGCGACTTCCGCGTCGTGGAGGCGACGACCCCGGAAGCGGCACCCGCCTCCCGTGCGATGTCGTCGACGGCCATCTGGAGAACGGCGTGCGGGCTGACCTCCACGAAGACGTGGTCCCCCTCCTTCACCAGGTGCCGTATCCCGTCGAGGAACCGCACGGGTTGCCGCAGGTTCTCCATCCAGTACCCGGCGTCCAGTTCGGACCCCGGCAGGAGGGTGTCGCGGGCGGTGGAGTAGAGCGGGACGGTGCCGTCCCGGGGTGTGAGGCCGGCCAGCGCGGCGAGCAGGTCGTCACGGATCGGATCCATGGCGGGTGAGTGGGACGCGACGTTGACACGGACGATCCGGTGGAAGATCCCGGACCGGTCCAGGCGCCGGCCGATGCGGCGCAGGGCGGCGGCGTCTCCCGCCAGGATCGTGGACGAGGGCGCGTTCTCGGCGGCGACGCACACGTTCCTCTCGGCGGCGACGAGGTCCGCGGCCTGCTCGGCCGAGACGTCCGCCGACATCATCGCGCCCTGCCCCACGGTGCGGCGCATCAGTGCGCTGCGGCGGCAGATGACCGCGGCGGCGTCCGCGAGCGGCAGGGCGCCGGTGACCGCCGCCGCCGCGACCTCGCCCATGCTGTGGCCGACACACACCGCCGGGTCGACGCCCATGTCCTGCCAGGTGGCGGCGAGCGCCACCTCCATGGCCCACAGGATCGGCTGGACCTCGGCGACGTCGTCACCGATGGTCCCGTCGGCGAGGGCTGCGGTCACCGAACGGCCCGTCTCGGCCCGGACGACCGCGTCGCACGCGGTGATCGCCGTCTCGAACGCGGGCGTGGAACCCCACAGGGACTGCCCCATGCCGGCCCATTGCGACCCTTGCCCGGGGAAGACGAACACGGTCCGCCTGGCGGCCCCGAAGCCCGCTTCCCCCAGGCCCGCCCGTTCGGTGTCCCCGCCCTGTGCCAGGGTCCGGAGCGCCTCCGCCAGGTCCTCGTGGTCCGTGCCGGTGGCCCACAGCCGGTAGGGGTGCGCGTCGCGGTGGAGTGCGGCCGTCGCGCAGATGTCCCACAGTGGCAGCTCGTTGCCCGGGCCGCCCGGCGCGAGGAAGCCGGCGTAGTCGCCCGCCAGGCGCAGCAGCGCCGTACGGGACCGTGCGCTGAGCACGAGCAGATGGGCCGGCCTGGCCGGCGGGAGCTCCGTGCGGCCGTGCGGCGCGCGGGTCTCCTCCTCCTCGGCCCCGGCGACCACGACGTGTGCGTTGGTGCCGGACAGTCCGAAGGAACTGACTCCGACCAGTGTGTGCTCGGCCTCGGCGGCCAACGCGTGGTTGGCGGCGACGACTTGCACCGTCCCGTCCGAGTCGGTCAGCGCGGACTGCGGTTCCCGCAGGTGCAGCGAGCCGGGAACGACGCCGTGGTGGGCGATCAGAACCGCCTTCATCAACCCGGCGATCCCCGCGGCCGCCTCGGTGTGCCCGATGTTGGTCTTCACCGACCCGGTCCGGAGCGGACCGCGTTCCGGACCGCGCCGCCGGGCGAGGGCGGCCAGGGCCCGCAGCTCCACCGCGTCACCGACCGGTGTCCCCGTTCCGTGCGCCTCGACGTAGTCGAGCTCCTCCGGGGTGATGCCCGCGTCCCGGCACGCCCGCTCTATCAAGGTGACCTGGCCCGACTCCGCAGGCTTGATCAGTGACCCGCTGTCGCGTCCGTCGTTGGTGACCGCGCTGCCCGGAAGCAGCGCCAGGACGGGGTAGCCGGCCTTCTGGGCGTCGCTCAGCCGGGCCAGCACCACGATGCCGACGCCCTCGCTGCGCACGAAGCCGTTCGCGGCGGTGTCGCCGAACTTGCAGCGTCCCTCCGGCGAGAGCATCGCGGCCTGCGAGTAGGCCACCGCGTCGAGCGGCGACAGGATGAGGTTGACGCCACCGGCGATGGCGAGATCGGTCTCCCCGGTGAGCAGCCCCTGCCGGGCCATGTGCACGGCCACCAGCGAGGAGGAGCAGGCGGTGTCGACCGTCAGGCTCGGCCCGCGGAGGTCCAGGTCGTAGGAGACCCGGCCGGAGCCCATGGCCCGGATGTGGCTTCCGGTGGCCTCGTGCAGGTCGTGGGTCTCGATGCGGCTGTCGTGCGCGTAGTCGGCGGTGGCCTGGCCCATGTACACGCCCGTCGTCGTTCCCGCGAGCGCGCTCGGGCGGATGCCCGCGCCTTCCAGCGCCTCCCGCACCACGGGAAGCAGCAGCCGGTGCTGGGGGTCCATGCTGGCCGCCTCCGCCGGAGAGATCTCGAAGAACCCCGGGTCGAAGGCGAAGGGGTCGTCCAGGAAGCCGCCGTACCGGCTGACCGTCCGTCCGGGTGTGCCCGGCTGAGGCGCGTAGAAGGCCTCGACGTCGAAGCGCTCGGGCGGGACGGGTGTCACGCAGTCCCGGTTCCCGACCAGGTTGGACCAGTACTCCTCAACGCTGTCGGCCTGAGGAAAACGGCACCCCATGCCCACCACCGCGATGATCGTGCCTTCTCTGCCTATGCCCACGTCAAATCCCCCCTATGGATTCCAGGTGTCGTCGAAGAACACGCAGGTGGCGCCGCCCCGGCAGCGCCAACGGAGGGAGCGTAGTCCAAATGTGGACCCCAGGCCAGCATTAGTTCCTGATGCAAGGATTGACTCGAAAATGGCCAGTGGCGCAATCGAGTGGTGCGCGTGTGCACAGGGGGAAGTTGCTCCAGAGTACTAACTAAGACTCTAGACTAATCTGCGACCACGGTCATAAGGTGGCCTGGAGTCAACGCATGCTGGTGCTGCGGCGGTTCGCTGCGGTTCGGCTGTACGAGCGATGAGGGGGAGCCCGATGGGTTCGCGAACAGCCCGCCCGATGCCTCCAATGAGCGGCACGCCCGTGTTCCAGGCGCGCACCGGCGCCAAGCGGCCGCAGGGAGCACGCGCACCGGCGTCCTCGCTGGAGGATCTGGTGCGAAGCGCCGTCCGGTTGCCTTCGCTGGCGGCGAAGTACGAGCGGAACACCGCTCGCGGGACCTTCGCGCTGCGGGACCTCCCCGTGCTGACGCAGGAGGAGCTGGCGGCCGCGACGCAGGAGGCGATCGCCTGCCGCGAAGGTGATCCGGGCCTGCTCTGGGCCCACGGCGGGACTCTGGAGGCACCCGGCCTGAGCCTGCTGCCGGAGGGCATGTTCGCCTCCGAGATCCATTCCGCTTGGAGCCCGCTCGGTCCGCGGGACGTCGTGGCCAACCTCCACCCGTCCGGCCGGCTCCGCCCCGACCACTACTTCTTCAACCGGTTCGCCGCCACGGCCGGAGCCACGGTGCTCCCCGTCGGCGATCTGCCGCCGAGCGACGCCGAGGGCTGGCTGGCCCTGCTCGCCAGGCAAGGGGTGACCGCACTGGCGGCGCCGCCGCAGACCATGGCACGCCTGGTCGGCGGCGTCGCCGCGGGACGGCCGATTCCCTGGCTGCGAACCCTCCTCCTGGGCGGGACGACCCACGACACCACGCCGGACGCCGTCCTCGCCGACCGCTTCCCCTACACCGACACCTGGCGCCTGTACGGCACGCCGACGTCGTGGGTGATCGGCCACCACGGTCCGCAGTGCCTGGCGGACGTCTACCACCCCTTGCCGCACCAACTGGTCGAGGTGGTCGACGGCCGCGTCCTGGTCACCACGCTCAGCCCGGTGCGCACGCCTGCGCTGATCCGGTACGAGACCCGGGAACGCGCGGAGTTCACGCACTGCTCGTGCGGCCGGCGGGGCCCGGCGCTCCGGGTGCTCGGCCCCACGCCCCCCTCCTTCCGCTTCTGCGGACGCACCATCGACTCCCGCGAACTGGTCGCGCTGGCGACGGCATGTGACGAGGTCGAGCAGGCCCAGGTCACCGTCACCCCGGAGCAGTGCGTCCACCTGCGGGTCCGCCTGGCCCCGGACGCCGTCGACGACCACCACAGCCGGGCCTGGGTCAGGTACCAGGTCCTCGAACACCATCTCGTGCTCGCCGACTGCGTCGCCGAGCAGCCGGAGGCGTTCGAGGTGATCCCGGTGGACCACCCGCTCGGCGCGTCCCCCCTGGCCCAGGGGGAGTTCTGACGGCGGGGCGCGTCATCGACGAAGCACACCGCCGCACGCACGAACCGCACGCACGAACCGCCCGCACGAACCGCCCGCACGAACCGCACGCACGAACCGTAGGCACGAGAGGAAACGAAGCCATGTCCGAGCAGCTCAGCATCATGAAGGACGCGATCACGGCGCAGGCCGAGGACGAGATACTCGTCGCGGTGCGCGCGGTGGCTCCCGAACTCGACGAGATGATCAAGGCCGAGCCGCTGCCGGAGGGATGGGTCGCGGGCTGGGACGTGGCGGGAGTGGTCATGCGGGCCGCGCCGGAGGGCTTCAGCCCGCAGCCGGGTGACCGTGTCGTCGGTGTGGCGACCGGAACGCGCTGGGCTCCGTGCATGGCGCTGCCCACGGAGTACGCCACGGTGCTGCCCGACCACGTGAGCTTCGAGCAGGCGGCGGCCCTGCGCGTCGCGGTGCTCACGGCGTTGCGTCTGGTGCGCGGTGCCGGGGTCGTCCGTGGCCGGCGCGTACTGGTCACCGGAGCCGACGTGGGGGTCGGACGGCTGCTGGTCGAGCTGCTGTCCGCGTTGAACGCCGAGGTCACCGCCGTGGTGGCCGACCACGGGCAGGCCGAGCTCGCGGTGGGGTCGGGAGCGGCCCGGGCCGTGACGGACATCGCCGCCGTGGCGGGTCCGTTCGACATCGTCTACGAGGCGGCCGACGGCGTCTTCGCGGCGGCCGCCAGGGGTCTCATGGCGGAGGGCGGCAGTGTCTACCTCTACGAGAGCTTCGCCGCTCACCCCGAGGACATCGGCTTCTTCCGGTTCTTCGGCGGTCCGGAGCAGGCCGGGCTCCGGCACTTCGTCTTCCGCACGGCGACGCCGGAGGACCGCGGCCTGGCGCAGCTCCTCGACCTGATGACCACGGGCGAGCTGTCGTTCGGCGCGACGCGGAGCGGGGCCAAGGCCACCGCCTGAGCCCGGGTGAAGGGGGGTGCGGCTGTCGGCCGCACCCCCCTTCACGCTGTTCCCGGCGGGTTCAGCGGGCGGCGCCCCGGTCCGCCGGGCCCAGCCACCGGGTCAGTTCGACGTGCAGGCGGTCCAGATCGCCGGCGTGACCGTGCGCCGCGACGTGCCCGTCGGGGCGCACGAGGTAGTAGCCCTGGTGCCGGCATCCCGTCTCCGCCCGCGCGGACCTGGCGGACAGGTCGACGGACCGGACCTGCGGCCAGGCGGCGGCGAGCGCGCGCGCCTGCTCCCGCCAGGCCACCGCGTCGCCCCGGCAGGTCACCACCAGGGTCCACCCGGCGGGTTCGCCGGCGGTTCCCGCGAAGCCGGCCGGAACCGCCAGTGAGCGCGGGAAGACCGCACCGACGGTCAGCCCGCCGGGGAGCCGCGAGCGGAGGTGGCAGGAGGTCCGCCCGGTCGGCAGCTGGGTCCGACGCACCGCCGGGTAGGCGAGCCGGCGTCCCGCCATCACCGGCGCGTAGAGCCGGAACAGGCCGGTGCGCTCGGCGACCCGGAACGCGGCATCCCGGGCCACGACCGCGGTGGGGCGCTTGACCAGCCAGCTCCGCGTCTGGATGTCGGTGTCCCGCACCACCCGCCGGGCCACCGCGGCGCGTTCGGGCCCGTAGGTGCGCAACAGGTCGGAGGGAGCCTTTCCGTGCAGGACTGCCGCCATCTTCCAGGCGAGGTTGTGGGCGTCCTGGATACCGGTGTTGAGCCCCTGGCCGCCGGCCGGGCTGTGCACGTGCGCCGCGTCACCGACGATGAACACCCGGCCGAGCTGGAACTGGTCGGCGTGGCGGGCGTGGATGCGGAAGTCCGAGACCCAGACGGGATCCGTCAGGGTCACTCCGGCCGGGCCGCGTTCGTCCACGATCCGCTGCATGCGGTCCACCGTGACGCGCTCACCGGCGGGCAGGCTGCAGAAGAACCGGAACACCCCGTCGGGCAGGGCCACCACCACCAGTGCCCCGGCGGGCGACTGGTAGTACAGGGCCTGGTCCGGCGGCAGGAAGCCCTTGATGTGCGTGTCGACCAGGGCGAAGGCACTCTCGTACGTGTTGCCGGCGAAGCCGCCTCCGAGCAGGCCCCGAACAGCGCTTCCCGCACCGTCGGCCCCGATCACGAAGCGGGCGCCGGTGCGCTCGACGCGTCCGTCCTCGTGCTCGAGCACCGCGGTGACATCCCCGGTTCCCGCTATGCGGCCGGAGAAGTCCAGCCCCTCGAGGGTGAGCAGCCGCACGCCCCGCTCCACCTTGCCGCCGAGGGCCTCCATCCGCTCACGCAGGATCCGCTCGGTCTCGTTCTGCGGCAGGCACACGGGGCTGAGGTGCTGCGGGAAGTCGAAGCTGGCCAGCAGCCGGCGTTCGGAGAAGTAGCTGAAGGCGTTGATCTGGGTTCCGGCGCCCCGCAGGTGCGCGAGCACGCCGAGGTCCTCGAAGAGATCGATGCTGCGCGGCCACACGAGCAGGGCCTTCGGGAAGGGCGAGGGAGCCGGGGCGCGGTCGACGACGCGCACGCGCACGCCTCGGCGCAGCAGCTCGCAAGCGGCCACCATGCCGCTCGGTCCGGCGCCCACGATCAGGACCTCGTGCGCTTCGGGATCCTCGGCCTGCGGTCGCGATGCGGAAGAACTCGGCATGGGGTGGTCCCGCCTCTCATTGACGAATGCCATCAGATGTCTTACGGTCCTAAGGAATCATACATCCGGTCGCAGGGGTTCGGCGAGCCCAGGCCGTAAGAAAGGGGATCCGTCCAGGAGTACGCCCCGGTCTCCTGGACCACCGGATGCCGATGGATCCGCCGAGAGCGGGGAGTGCCCGGTTCCTCCCCCGTCCCGGGCACTCCCTCCGTCCCACGGGATCCCCCTCCCGCGGGCCCGCGCCCCCTCGTACTCCCCCCGCGGGCCCTCTCCTGTGAGGGCGCGGACAGCGCCGTCCGCGCCCTCACGGCCCCCCCCCACACACAGCCGGCCAACGCACGCACACACCAAGGGAAAGCAGGCGAAGATGCGATACCGCTACCTGGGAGACACCGGTCTGTCCGTCTCCGAACTGTGCTTCGGCGCCATGACCTTCGGCGGCGGGGCGACCTTCCTGGGCGCCTCCGACCGCAACTGGTCGGAGTTCGGCACGGTCGAGGACGCCAACGTGGCGCGGATGATGGACCAGGCGCTCGACGCCGGCATCAACTTCTTCGACACCGCCGACGTCTACAAGAACGGCAAGGGCGAGGAGTTCTTCGGCCGCACCCTCAACAAGGTGCGCGACCGCGTCGTCATCGGCACCAAGGGCCGGTGGCGCATCACCGACGACCCCAACGACCTCGGAGCCACCCGGCACCACCTGTACGCGGCGGTCGAGAGCAGCCTGCGACGGCTGAACACCGACTACATCGACCTCTACCACATACACGGATTCGACCCGCGCACCTCGCTCGACGAGACGCTGCGCGCCCTGGACGACCTGATCCGCTCCGGCAAGATCCGCTACATCGGGGTCTCCAACTTCGCCGGCTGGCAGCTGATGAAGGCCCTCTCGGTCTCCGAGCGCCGCAACCTCAACCGCTTCGTCTGCTACCAGGGCTACTACAACATCGGCGCCCGCGACCTGGAGCGGGAGATCGTTCCGCTGGCCGTCGACCAGAGCGTCGGCATCACCGCCTGGTCGCCGCTGGCCGGCGGTTTCCTCACGGGGAAGTACCGGCGTGGCGAGGGCCGTCCCGAGGGCAGCCGCCTCGCCCAGCGCACACCGTCCGAGACCACGCCGCTGACCGACGAGGCGCAGGCGTACGACATCGTCGACGAGATGGAGCGGATCGCCGCCGACCACGACGCGTCGGTCGCGCAGGTCGCGCTCAACTGGGTGCTCGCCAAGCCGGGCATCACCTCCGCCGTGGTCGGCGCCACCAAGCCGCACCAGCTGGCGGACAACCTCCAGGCCATGGAGTGGTCGTTGACCCAGGAGGAGCTCGCCCGGCTCGACAAGGTCAGCGAGACCACCGCGCCCTACCCCTACTGGCACATCGGCCGCGAGGGCTCCGACCGCAAGCTGCCCGGCGACGTGTATCCGGCCTGAGTTCCCCCGACCGGCGAAACGCCCACCTCCGCATTCTCAGAGCAAGGAACTCACGACCGCGAACAGGAAGCCAGGCCACCCATGACCACAGCACCCCAAGTCGCATCACCGGCGCTGCCGTCGCTGGACTACACCCGGACCGTCGACCGACTGCTCGTCCATCGGGACGCCCTGGGCGAGGTGTTCCTGACGGATCTGCAGGCCATCGACGCGGCCGGTTACGCCGCCGGGGCCCAACTGCCCCGCTCGCACGCCTACTACGGAGACCACCTGCTGCGGCCCAGCTGCCACGATCCGCTGCTGATCCTGGAGGCGTGCCGACAGGCCGCGCTCGCAGGTGCCCACCGCTTCTTCGCAGTCCCCGCCGACCACAAGTTCATCCTCACGCACCTGCGGCTGCGACTGGACCACCCCAGTCTGACCTACGTCGGGACGTCACCGTTCCGCCTCTCCATGCGCATCCGCATCGCGAGCCGCAAGGAGCGGGAGAACCGGGTCACGGGGCTCGACTACGAGATCGACCTGTACGTCGACAGTGCGCGGATCGGCACCGCCGCCATCGGGCTCCGCTTCAAGAACCCGAACGGCTACCTCACGCTGCGCCTCAACAACCGCGACGGCATGGCCCTGCCGTCGTCCGCCAGCCATCCCGCGGCCACGCCCGGGGCACCGCTCACCCCCCACCTCGTCGGCCGGGCCAACCCGGACAACGTGGTGCTGCTGGACGGTGTCGTGATCGGTGACAGCGCCCAGGCCCTCCTGCGCATACCGGCCCACCACGCCAGCCTCTTCGACCACCCGCAGGACCACCTGCCGGGCATGGTCATCGCGGAGGGCGCCCGGCAGCTCGCGCTGTTCGCCGCACTCGACATCCGGGGACTGGCCCCCTCCAAGACGCTGATCACCGAGCTGGACGTGCGCTTCACGCGTTTCGGCGAACTGGAGGACGACACCGTCCTGAGCGCGACCGTACCGCCGCTCACGGGCGGCGGAGCCGAGGAGATCACCGACTACACGCTGGGCGGGGTCCTGGACTCGCGCGGGGGCGTGGACGCTCGGCTTCCCGTGCACGTCGAGGCGACGCAGAAGGGCGAGACGCTGTGCTCCTTCGACCTCGTACTGGCCCGGATGCCGATATGACCGCCACCGCCTTCGAGGGAGTGCGGCCGGCACCCCCGACGACGTCACGCGCCGGCGTGTTCTGCGACGTGGACGAGACGCTGATCCGCGTCAAGAGCATGTTCCGCTTCCTGGAGTTCTACCTGGAACGGCGTGGCGAGCCCCCGGCCACGTATCAGCGCCTCGTGGCCGGGTTGCGGGAGTCCGCGCGGCGCGGGGTCCCCCGCACTGGGATCAACCGGGACTACTACCGGCTCCTCGGCGGGGAGAGCGCCCGTGGTCTGGCCGCGGCCGGACGGGCGTGGTTCACCGAGGAGTGGCACGAGTCGCCCGACGGCCTGTACGTGCCCGAGGTCGAGGAGGCCCTCGCCGGCCACCGCGCGTCCGGTCACGAACTCGTACTGGTCTCGGGGTCGTTCTTCGCGTGTCTCGACCCGATCGCCGCGGACGTCGGCGCCCGGCGGGTGCTGTCCACCCGCCCGGTGATCCGCCGTGGTGAGCTCACCGGCGAGGTGCTCGCGCCGATGATCGGCCCCACGAAGGGGCGCGCGGTACGGCTCGCCGGTGTGCTGGGCGGATTCGACCTCGCCCGCAGTTCGGCCTACGGCGATCACATCAGCGACCTCGCGATGCTGCGGGAGGTCGGCCGGCCCATCGCCGTCGGCGACCACCCCGAGCTCCTGGCCCATGCCCGGCGCGCCGGATGGGGACGACTGATCACGGGTGCGGCGAGGCGATGAGCGACGCGGGGTCGCGCGGCGAACGCGGCCCGGCACGGCTGGCGGGGGGCATCCGGCTCCTCGCCCTGATCGAGAGGAGGGGTCGTGCCTCAAGTGGGAATCGTGGCCACCGGTTCGTACGTACCGGACACGGTGGTCAGCAACGAGGAAGTCGCACGGGGAGCGGGGGTTACCGACGAGTGGATCGTACGCAAGACCGGAATCCGTGAGCGGCGACGGGCCGACGACCGCGACGCCACCTCGGACCTCGCGGCCAGAGCGGCCCGGGCGGCACTGGAGCAGGCCGACGTCGCGCCGGAGGACGTGGCCTACATCGTCCTCGCGACGTCCACGCCCGACCATCCGCAGCCCGCCACGGCGAGCATCGTGCAGCATCTCCTCGGCGCGGTGAACGCGGCCGCGTTCGACATCAACGCGGTGTGCAGCGGGTTCGTGTACGCGACCGCCGTCGCCGAACGCCTGCTGCGCGGCGCGGGGGAGGGGCGCTACGCCCTGGTCGTCGGCGCCGACATCTACTCGCGCATCCTCGACTACTCCGACCGGAAGACCGCCATTCTCTTCGGGGACGGCGCGGGGGCCGTCCTACTGGGCAGCGTGCCCCGGGCGCGTGGCATCCAGGAGACCAGCCTGCTCACCCGTGGGGATCAGTACCGCCTGATCAGCGTTCCCGCGGGCGGCAGTCGCCGGCCGGCGAACGACCGCACCCTGCGGGAAGGCGCCCACTTCTTCCGGATGGACGGCCGCGGGGTGCGTTCCTTCGTGCAGGACAACCTCCCCGGCGCTCTGCACGAGCTGCTGGACCGGGCCGGGGTCGACCGCGACCAGGTGCGGCACTTCGTCCCGCACCAGGCCAACGGCGTGATGCTGGGGGAGGTGTGGCCCCGGTTGGAGCTCCCCAGGGCCACGATGCACCTCGCTCTGGAGAAGTACGGCAACACCGGGTCGGCCTCGGTGCCCATCACGCTGGACGTCGCCCATCGCAAGGGGGAGTTCGCCGACGGCGAGACCGTCCTGATGGCCGGCTTCGGCGGTGGGATGACCGTGGGGGCGATCCTGGCCCAGTGGGCACCGACCGCGTGCGCCCGTGCCGGTGACACCCGGCCCGTCGCGGCCACGGTCGGCTGACCGTGCGTCCGCCGCGCACGACGGCCCTCGACTCCGTGCTTGCCCACCCGGAACTTCGCGGACTCGTGCTCCGGCACATCGAACGCCGCAGACGCGAGGGGCTGCGACAGGCCGCGGAGCACTCCCTGAGGCACAGGCTCCTGGGTGGCGACGTCGGCGGTGCGACGGAGTCCGAAGCACCGTGAGCCGGGGCAGGCGCGCGGCCGTCCGCCGCGCGCCTGCCCCGGCCACCGGGACCTCCCGGCCCGGCCGCCCGTCTGGCCAACAGGTGACGGAGAGGGGTAAGGTTTCTTATAGATGTACGGCGCCGCACCGTGCTGGTGTGTCCGTCGCCGCTGCCGACGAACGGAGGAGTTGTGCGCACGACCGCCCTGGGACGTACCGGAATCAAGGTGAGTCGCATCGCCTTGGGCACGATGATGCTGGGGGCGTGGGGGCAGCGTGACCACGCGGAGGCGGAACGCCTCGTCCACGACGCCCTGGACGCCGGCGTGAACCTCGTCGACACCGCCGACATGTACTCGGACGGCGAGTCCGAGCGCATCCTGGGAAAGGCGCTGCGCGGACGGCGGGACGAGGTGGTGCTGGCCACCAAGGTCCACTTCCCCATGGGCGAAGGACTCAACAGGTCCGGGAACTCCCGGCTGTGGATCCGGCGTGCCGTGGAGGGGAGCCTGCGTCGCCTGGGCACGGACCGCATCGACCTGTACCAGGTCCACCGCCCCGACCCGGACACCGATCTCGACGAGACCCTCTCGGTCCTGTCCGACCTGGTGCGCGAGGGCAAGGTCATGGCCATCGGAAGCTCGGACTTCCCGGCGGACCAGATCGTCGAGTCCCGCTGGGTGGCCGACCGCCGCGGCCACACGCCCTTCCACACCGAACAGCCGCCGTACTCGATCTTCATGCGGGGCGTGGAGCGTGCCGTACTGCCCACCGCCCAGCGCTACGGGATGGGTGTGCTCACCTGGTCCCCGCTGGCCAGCGGGTGGCTCACGGGGAGGTTCCGCGGCGATGCCCCGCTGGCACTCAACGACTTCCGGAGCAACCTCATCCCGCACAAGTTCGACCTGGACCTGCCCGGGAACGTGCGCAAGTGCCAGGTGGTCGAGGAACTGCTCAAGCTGTCGGCGGAGGCCGGTGTCCCGCTCACCCGACTGGCGCTGGCATTCGTGCTCAACCACCCCGCGGTGAGCAGCGCCGTCATCGGCCCGCGCACCCGGGAACAGCTCACGGACCTGCTCGCGGCCGGCACGGTCGAGCTGGAGGACGCGGTCCTGGACCGCATCGACGAGCTCGTCCCGCCGGGCACGGACCTGAACCCGTCCGACGCCGACTACACGCCGCCGGCCCTCGCCGACGCCTCGCTGCGACGGCGCTCCCGGACATGACAGCGGTGCCCGAAGAGCAGGCCGGGAAGCGGCCGGAAGCGCGGGAGCCGCTCCTGGACCAGTGTGCCGTCTGCGGCCTGTGCGGCGAACCGTGCCGGTACGCGCACACCGCGCCCGGCGAGCCGGCCAGGTACTACTGCCGGTCGGACTGCCAGCCCGCGGTCCCGGCCGCCGAACTGGAGGCGCGGGTGGGGCGCGCCGTCATGGAACGCCTGTGCACCCCGGCGGGGCTCGCCCGGATGGCGGCCGCGGAGCAGCTCCTGCGCCGCCTCGGTCACGAACTCCCGGAGCCCGTACCCCGGTCCGCGGCGCACGCCGTGCGGCAGTGGGACCTGGTGCTCGACGAGGCGTCCCGCAGGTCCGCCGTGCGCGAGTCGCTCCTGTCCGTCGCGCTGAGCCCCTCGCGGGACCGGCCCGAGGCCGTACGGCTCTTCTATGCCTGGCGGCGTCCGCCGGTACGACTCTTCGATCTGGAATGAGTCGCAGCAGACATACACTAATAAGAGGTGCGCAGGTACTCTCCAGGACATGGTGTCATCAGCTATGGAAAGACGAATCGGGGATCACATCAAGCGGGTGGAACAGGAGCTCACGTCCACCAAGCACGCCGCCCTGAGGCCGCTCAAGGTCAATGTCCCTCAGTACACCGTGCTGCGCGCCCTGCAGCAGGAGCCCGGACTGTCCGGTGCGGCACTGGCGCGACGCAGCATGGTGACCCCCCAGACCATGTCGTCCGTACTGTCGAACCTGGAGGGGCGTGGCCTTGTCGAGCGTCAGCCCCATCCGATCCACCAGCACATCCTCGAAGCACGACTGACCCGGTCGGGCCACGCGTTGGTGCGGCGCGCCGACGACGTCGTCCGGGACCTCGAGGAGCTCCTGGCGAGCCGGTTGGGCGAGGACGGGGCCGCGGGTCTCCTCGCTCAGCTCGAGCGCTGTTCGCAAGCGCTGACGGACTGGACGGCCGCACGCCGGGCGGCGAAGTAGCGGCACCACGACAGAACTCCCGCGGGCGGCCGAACAGTGGCCGCCCGTCCCTCTTTTCAGCCGTCTCCGCTCCCCGATAACGGCGCGATAGGTCCCCCATATCCGTCGCCAGCACAGTGGAGCCCGATCTCGTTTCGAGGTGTCGAATCAATCCTGAGCCCCAGAGGTGAACGCGATGAGTACGGACCCCAAGTCGGTTGTGCACGGGATTCTGGCCGAGGATCTGGAAGTGGACCCCGCGGAGATCACGGAGGGTGCCTCGCTGCGGAACCTGGAGCTGGACTCGCTGGCCGTCGCCGAGCTGATCGTGCGGATCAAGGAGGAGACCGGCGTGGACCTCAGCGGTGAGGAGACGCGGATCGCGGATCTCACCGTCGGGGAAGTGGTCCTGCTGGCCGGCTCGGGTCTGGAAGCGGCGTGACCGAGGGGCCCGTCGCCATCACCGGTGTCGGACTGGTGACGCCGGCCGGTACCGACACCGACTCGACCTGGGAGGCGATGTGCGCCGCCCGGTCCCTGGAGAGCGGTGACCCCGAGCCGCTGGCCGGCACCGGGGCCTGGCACAGCCTGCGGGTGCCCGCACTGCGGCCGGGGCAGCTGACCGGGCGCGGGACCGCCCGTACGGACCCGTTCATACGGTTCGCGCTGGTCGCGGTCGCGGAGGCGCTCGCGCAGTCGCGGCTCGACCCGGACAGCTGGGACGGCGGCCGGGTCGGCATCGTGGTGGGCAGCGGCCTGGGGGGCGTGACCACGCACGGCGAGCAGTACCGGCGGATGGAGCGCCAGGGCCCGGACATGGTCTCGCCGTACCTGCACCCCCGGGCACTGATCAACATGGCGGCCGGAACCATCGGTGCCCGCTACGGGATCACCGGGCCCGGACACACCGTGGCCGCCGCCTGTGCCTCGGGAGCCTCGGCGTTCGGGCTCGGCAAGACGCTGCTGAACGCCGGTGTCTGCGACACGGTCGTCGCCTGCGGCACGGACGCGGGTGTCACCCCCCTCGTCGTCTCCGGGTTCGCCCGCATGGGCGCGCTCTCCGAGCAGAAGACCGTCGACGCGTCCCGGCCGTTCTGCGCCGAGCGCGACGGTTTCGTGATCTCGGAAGGCGCCGCGGCCGTCGTGATGGAGACGCCGGCCAAGGCGCGTGCCCGGGGCGCGGAGGTGCTGGGGCGGCTGCTCGGCCATGCCGACACCTCCGACGCCCACCACCCGACGGCCCCCCGCCCGGACGGCGCCGGCGCCGCGGCCGCCGTGGAACAGGCGCTGACCGCCGCGCGCCTGTCGACACGGGACGTGACCACCGTCAACGCGCACGGCACCTCGACCCCGCAGAACGACCAGACGGAGGCCCGGCTCCTCGCCCGCCTCTTCCCGCACGGTCCGTCCGTGACCGCCAACAAGGGCCTGCTGGGCCACACCCTCGGCGCGGCCGGTGCCATCGAGGCCGTACTGACCCTGCGCAGCCTGCGCAGCGGCGTCCTGCCGCCGATCGCGCACACCGAGCGGGCCGACCCCGCACTGCCGGAACTCGACCTGGTCCTCGGCGGGGTGCGCCGGCACGACGGGAACGTGGCCGTGAGCACCTCCTTCGGATTCGGGGGCAGCAACTGCGCCCTGGTGCTGGCCGCCGGCTGAACGACGCCACGGCGTCCACGGATCCGAGCTTCCCTTCCTGGAGAGCCCATGACGCAACGCGAAGAAGAGCTGGCCCGTGTCCTCTCCGGGCCCGAGTTCGCCACCATCCGACCGGACGACCTGAGCATCCTCGACTACAGCCTGCTGACGCTGCGCCGGGCGCGGCTCCTCAACGGCGCCGGTTTCGCGGCGAACTCCCGCTGGCTGGGCCGCGGCGACAGCGCCCGCTTCCCGGAGTTCCTGCGCACCATGGGCTGGATCGGCGCGTACGACCTCTCCCTGCTCAACGTCCTGGTCTCGCACCAGATCGCCGGTGACGCGCTGCTCAGCCACGGCGGCACGGAGCAACTGGACTCCTGGGCCGGAGAGATCGAGACGATGGAGCGGCTGTACTGCTTCGCCGGTTCCGAACTGCTGACCGGCTCGGACCTGAAGCAGGTGCGGACCACCGCGACGTACGACCCGCAGGACCGGACCCTGGTCCTGAACACGCCCCGACCCGCCGACAGCAAGGTGTGGACCGGCAACAGCCTGCACAGCGGCGACGTCGCCATGGTGCTGAGCCGGCTGGAGGTCGGCGGGCGCGACGAGGGACACCACTGGCTGCGGGTACCGCTGCGCGAGGCCGGGACCGTACTGCCCGGCGTGCGCATCGGCCGGGCCGAGCCGAAGGGCGGAGTCACGGCCAACCAGACCGGCGTACTGACCTTCACGGACCACCGGCTGCCGCTGTCCGCGCTGATGAACCGCTGGGCGTCGATCGACGAGGAGGGCACCTACCGGTCCCCGCTGCCGCGCCACCGGCGGTTCGAGGAGTGCCTCGCCACCTTCACCCACGAGCGGCTCTTCCCGTCGGTGGGAGCGGCGTACGCGCAACTGCTCGCCTGCGCGATCACCACGCGGTTCGCGGCCGTCAAACAGACCTTCGGCAGGCCGCTGATCGGTCACGAGCACTACCGGATGCGGCTGTCGGCGGCCGTGGGGCGCTCGCTGGCCGCCCGGCACGCCATGACGGCGCTGTCCGAGGTGGCGGTGGCCCGCAGCGCCGAGGGAGCCCCGGGCCGCGACCAGGTGCTGCACGCCCTGATCTCCTGCGGCAAGTCCGGCTGCACCGGCGACGCCCGGCACACGCTGGCCGAGACCCGGGAGCTGTGCGGCGGGCTCGGCTACCACGACGCCAACCAGATCGCGCCGCTGCTGCACGACTACGAGATCGCGGTCACCTTCGGCGGTGACAACACCGTCCTCGGCTACCAGGCGACCCGGTTCGCCCTGCGCCACCGCGAGGACTTCGACCGGGTGCTGGACGAGGCGGTCGCCGGGGCCGAACGGCTGGACGCCGTCCGGGTGCTGCGGGCCGTCTGCGACGTCCTGCTCGACCGGGTGGAGCGGGACGGCGCCGGTGAGGCCAGCGCGCAGTGGAGCCGCGCCGTCCACCAGACGCTGGCGATCGGCCACTGGGCCCGGAACGCCGCGACCCCGCTGTCCGAGCGGCTGCTCGCGCAGTACGCGGCGGTCTGCGTGCTGGAACACGCGCTGGCCGCGCTGCGGGCCGGGATCCTCGACCAGCACGCCCTCCTGGGGTTCGAGGCGGCCCGGCACGAGGCGGCGGGCGCCCCCCTCGACGCCGCCGCGCTGCTGCGCGAACTGGCCGTGCCCGAGGGCCTGATCAGCGCCCCGATCGCCCACCCGGACTTCGCGGAACGCCACGCCGCCGCGGCCCATGCCGACACCGGACCGGCCCCGGGCACCGTCCCGGCCCTCGGTAGCGTCCCGGCCCCGGGTAGCGTCCCGGCCCCGGGTACCGTGCAGCCCCCCGGCACCGTGCAGGCCGGAGTACGCGCGTGAGCGCCGCGGGCGGCGGTCGGACCGGGGCCGTCGTCACCGGCGTGGGCACCTGTCTGCCGGAGACCGTGGTCGACAACGACGAGGTGTCGCGGCACCTGGACACCGACCACACCTGGATTCACAGCCGTACCGGCATCGAGCGCCGGCGCCGGGTGTCCCCGGGGACCACCACGGGGGACCTCGCCGTCACCGCCGGGGCCGCCGCGCTGAAGTCCGCCGGACGGGACGACTGCGACCTCGTCCTCCTCGCCACCACCACACCGGACCGGCGCTGCCCCGCGACCGCGCCCCGGGTGGCGTCCCGGCTCGGGCTGCGGGACGCCGCCGCGTTCGACCTGTCCGCCGTGTGCTCCGGCTTCGTGTACGGGCTGTCCGTCGCCGACGCGATGATCACCGCGGGTACCTGCGACCGGGCCCTGGTCATCGGCGCGGACGTCTACTCCTCGATCGTGGACCCCGGTGACCGCGGCACCGCAGTCGTGTTCGGCGACGGCGCGGGCGCCGTGCTCCTGGAGCGCGGCAGCACCGGCGACCCGGGCGCCGTGCTGCACACCGAACTCGGCAGCGACGGCACCGGCGACGAGCTGATCACCATCCCGCCGGACGGCGCGTACCTCACCATGCGCGGCAGCGACGTCTACGCCCGTGCCGTCACCACCATGACGGAGTCCGCGCGCTCCACCGCCGCCCACGCGGGCTGGGACCTGGCGGACGTGGACGCCTTCGTCGGGCACCAGGCGAACCTCCGCATCCTCACCTCGGTGGCGAAGCGGCTGCGGCTGCCCCGGGAGCGGGTGGTGTCGAACATCGCGGACGTGGCCAACACCGCCGCCGCGTCCATCCCCCTCGCCCTGGCCGAGGCGGCCGCACAGGGACGTATCGGCTCCGGGGACCGGCTGCTCCTGACCGCCTTCGGCGGCGGCCTGACCTGGGGCTCCGCCGCCGTCGTCTGGTCGGGCGCGGAACCCGTCCAGGACCAGCGGAGCTGACCGCACCGAGCGACGAACCTGGCGCGCGAGAGGAAGGGCCTACGTGGTGCCGAAGCTGAACACGGCCTCGCCCACCAGCGGGCCGGTGAACTCGTCGCCGTCGCCCGGCCCGAGGCCTGGTTCACCTACTGCTACTGGCTGGACGGCGCCCGCGCCCCGGACTTCGCCCGCACCGTCGAGATCCACCGCAAGCCCGGCTACGACCCGGCCGAGCTGGGCTTCGACCACCACACCCCGGCGGCGGCCCGGCTCCGCGCGGCGGCGGCACTGGCCCGCGAGAAGCTCGGTCTGCGCTCCACCATGAACGTCGACCCCTGGACGGCTCCCGGTTCCGCGGCAGCCACGGACGCCTGTCCGGCCGCCCCGAGGACGCACCGGTGCTCCTGGTCTCCGACCCGGACGCGCCGCTGGGGGAGTCCGTCGCCGCGACGGAGGTCAAGGACCTGCTGCTCTCGCCGGCCGGCTTCTCTCCCCATGCCCGCTCGATACGCGGCCGATAACGACGGCCCATAGCGTCCCGAGTACACACAAAACGACGGTGGACGGAGGCTCTGACCATGGCTGCGAATGCCGCGGGACCGGCGTCGCGCTACGACGTGACGCTGGATCAGTCGGACGCGGAACTCGTCGAGGAGATCGCCTGGAAACTCGCCACGCAGGCGACCGGGCGGCCCGACGACGCCGAATGGGTCGAGGCGGCCAGGCACGCCTGGCACGCCTGGCCGGCGACCCTGCGCCGGGACCTCGCCGGATTCCGCCGGGACTCGGGACCGGACGGCGCGATCGTGCTGCGCGGCCTGCCCGTCGACTCCATGGGGCTGCCGCCGACCCCACGGGTCAACGGCTCCGTGCAGCGCGAGGCCTCGCTGGGCGCCGCCGTGCTGCTGATGACCGCCTGCGGGCTCGGCGACCCCGGCGCGTTCCTGCCGGAGAAGAACGGCGCCCTCGTGCAGGACGTCGTGCCCGTGCCGGGCATGGAGGAGTTCCAGGGCAACGCCGGGTCCACCCTGCTGACGTTCCACAACGAGAACGCCTTCCACGAGCACCGCCCCGACTTCGTGATGCTGCTGTGCCTGCGCGCCGACCCCACCGGCCGGGCGGGCCTGCGCACCGCCTGCGTGCGGCGGGTGCTGCCGCTGCTGTCCGACTCCACCGTGGACGCCCTGTGGGCACCGGAGTTCCGCACCGCGCCGCCGCCCTCCTTCCAGCTGAGCGGCCCCGAGGAGGCACCCGGACCGGTACTCCTCGGCGACCCCTCGGACCCCGACCTCCGGGTGGACCTGGCGGCCACCGAGCCGGTGACCGAACGGGCCGCCGAGGCCCTGCGCGAACTCCAGGCCCGCTTCGACGCCACCGCCGTCACCCACCGCCTCCTGCCCGGGGAGCTGGCGATCGTGGACAACCGCGTCACCGTGCACGGCCGCACCGAGTTCACCCCCCGCTACGACGGCACCGACCGCTGGCTGCAGCGCACCTTCGTGCTCAGCGACCTGCGCCGCTCGCGCGCGCTGCGGCCGGCCGACGGCTACGTGCTCGGAGCGGCCCCGCAGCCCGCCTGACCGGCCAAGCCCCCGCAGTGCGACAGGAGTAGGAGTGCGATGACGAGCACGCAGACCAGGGAGCGACCGCCCGCCCGGGATACCGGCGCGAAGGGCGCGCCGGAGTCCGGACCGCCCGCCCCGCCGGTCCGCAAGGTCGGGCTGCGCTCCCTGTTCCCGTATCTCCAGGGCTACTGGCCGACGCTGGGGATCGTCGCGGTGCTCTCCCTGGTGGTCACCCTGCTGACCCTCAGCCAGCCGGTGCTGACCCGGGACGTCCTGGCCGACATCGAGGCGGACAAGCCGGTGGGGCGGCTGGTGGCCCTGCTCATCGGCGTCCTCGTGGTGGTGGCCGTACTCGGCGGGGTCCGCGACTACCTGCTCCAGCGGGCCGCCGAAGGGCTCGTGCTGACCGCCCGCCGCCGGCTGGTGGCCCGGCTGCTGCGGCTGCCCATCACCGAGTACGACCAGCGCCGCACCGGCGACATGCTCTCCCGGGTCGGCGCCGACACCACCATGCTGCGCGCGGTGGTCACCTCCGGCCTCTTCGACACCGTGACCAACGTCGTCATGGTCGGCGGCTCCGCGCTCATGATGTGCCTGATCGACCCCACCCTGTTCGCGGCCACCGCCCTCGGCCTCGGACTGGGCGTCCTCGCCGTCGTCGGGCTCTCCCGGCGGGTGCGGGGCGCCTCCCGCGACGCCCAGGACCGGATCGGCGAGATGACGTCCGCCGTCGAGCGCGCCATCTCCGCCGTGCGCACCATCCGCGCCAGCGGCGCCGAGGAACGCGAGGGCAAGGCCGTCGACGGGTACGCGCAGCAGGCCTACCACGCCGGGATGCGCATCGCCCGGCTCCAGGCGATGATCAACCCGATCACCTCGACCACCATCCAGGTGGCGTTCCTCGTCGTCCTCGGCCTCGGCGGCGCCCGGGTGGCCAGCGGTGCCATCCAGGTCGGCGACATGGTCGCCTTCGTGCTCTTCCTCTTCATGCTGTGGTTCCCCCTCGGCCGCGCGCTGACCGCCTACTCCCGGCTCCAGTCCGGGCTCGGCGCCCTCCAGCGCATCGAGGAGATGGTGGACCTGCCGCAGGAGACCGACGCCGGCGCGGGACCGCTCACGGTGCGCGAGCGCACCCGGCCCGGGACCGAGCCCGCCGGCGCCGAACGACGGCCGCCCGCGATCGAGTTCGAGGACGTCAGCTTCGGCTACGCCGACGGCGAGACGGTCCTGCGGGACGTGTCCCTCACCGTCCCCCGCGGCACCCGCACCGCGCTCGTCGGCCCCTCCGGAGCGGGCAAGTCCACCCTGCTGTCGCTGGTGGAACGGTTCTACGACGTCACCTCCGGCACCGTCCGGGTCGGCGGCACCGACGTACGCGACCTGCCGCGCCGCGAACTGCGCGGACGCCTCGGCTACGTCGAGCAGTCGGCGCCGGTCCTCGCCGGCACCGTCCGCGACAACCTCTCCCTCGCCGCGCCCGACGCCACCGACGACGACATGCGGGAGGTGCTGCGCTCGGTCAACCTCATGGGCGTGATCGAGCGGGCACCGCAGGGCCTGGACACCGAGGTCGGCGAGGGCGGCGTCCTGCTGTCCGGCGGCGAACGGCAGCGCCTGGCGCTGGCCCGCACCTTCCTGGCCGCGCCGCCGATCATGCTGCTCGACGAGGCGACCAGCAACCTCGACGCCCGCAACGAGGCCCTGATGCGGGAGGCCATCGGCACCGTCACCGCCGACCGGACGCTGCTCGTGGTCGCCCACCGGCTGTCCACCGTCGTGGACAGCGACCAGATCGTCGTCCTGGAGCACGGCCGGGTCGTCGCCGCGGGCCGGCACGAGGAGCTGACCGGCACCAGCCCCCTCTACCGGGAGCTGGCCAGCCACCAACTGCTCATCCAGTAGACCGCCTTTCACCCCCCCCCACACGAAGGGGCCTCCCGGCGCACTTCACCGGGAGGCCCCTTCGTGTGCTCCGGGCCGGTCAGCCGGCCGTCGCCAGGCACTGCCGGACGCGGTGCCGGGTCAGTTCCCAGGCGGCGTCGAGCCCCACCGCCCGGGTCCGCGAGGCCTCGTCGGTGAACCGCAGGTGGGCGCGGCGCTCGCGGTACAGCAGCAGCGTCAGGTTCACCAGGAACGGCATCATCCCGTCCCGCTCGTCGGCGCGTTCGGCCACCTCCACCTCGACGCGGGCCCGCGCCCCGGGGACGTCGCCCAGGAGCATCCAGAGCTGGGCCAGGTCGAGGCCGGGCAGGAACAGGGCGCTGCTCGCCCAGTCGATCAGGACCTGCCGGCCCCGGCTGCGGACCACGTTGGCCAGCACCAGGTCTCCGTGACCGAACTCGCGCGGCGGACCGGACAGTTCGAGGAGCCTGAGCAGGTCCGCCCAGTGCGCGTCGTCGAAGACGCCCTGGGCGTGCACCCCCTCCAGCATCCCCCGGTAGTCCACCGCCCACGCGCCGGCCGCCGCGGGCCGCCAGTGCCGCAGCCGCTCCACGGCCTCCAGCACCCCGGCCAGGTCCTCCCGGGAGACCGGGGTGAGGGGGAACCGGTCCGGCGCCAGCACCTCCCCCGTGAGCCGCTCCATGACCAGCACGGCCCGCTCCCGGTCGGAGGCGAACCGGCGCGGCACCGGCACCGGCGGGGGCACCGCGTCGAACAGGTCGTAGGTGTCGATCTCGCGCAGGCACTGGCGCCGCCAGTCGGGTGTGCGCACCTTGGCCAGCGCCTCGACGCCGTCCAGCCTGCCGCCCACCACCAGCGAGGTGCGGCTGCGGTAGACGACCTCCCCGGGGGCGAAGCCGGGGCACACCTCACGGGCCAGCGCGATCAGCGGGCCGTCGGCGGGCGTCGGCGCTCCGGTCTGGACATCGGGCTCGGTCTTCAACGGGTTCTCCTTCACCGGCGCAGGAATTCGACGAGGCTCTTGTTCACCGCGTCCGGCGACTCCAGGTAGCCGTAGTGCCCGCAGTCGGGCACCAGCTCGTACTCGGCGCCGGGGATCGCGTCGGCCACCTCCCGGCCCAGGTGGGGCGGGGCGATCAGGTCGTCCTGGAAGGCGACGACCCGGGTGGCGGCCCGGATGCCGCGGTAGGCCTCCCGCCGGTCGCCGACCACCCGCACCCCGAGCTGGGCCCGGTAGCCCGCACCGGAGCGCCGGGTCAGTTCCAGCACGTCCAGCCAGTCGCGGGCCTGCACGTCGTTGTCGAGGGTGCGCGGCGACAGGTTCTGCATGGCCTGCACGACCGCCTCGTAGGCGGCGGGCAGCCGGATCCCCTGGTCGTACAGCTCCATCTCCGCGCGGCACAGCGCCTCGCGCAGCGCGTCCGGGCGGGCCCGGGTCGCCATCAGGACCAGCCGGTCCACGAGGTCGGGCCGGGACAGGGCCAGCTCCTGGGCGATGTGCGCGCCCATCGAGATGCCGGCCACCCGGCAGGGCCCCAGCCGCAGTTCCTCGACGAGGGCCGCCGTGTCGGCGACCAGGTCGTCGATGCCGAAGCCCCCGGGGCACTCCTCGCTCGGCGCGATGCCCCGGTTGTCGAAGCTGATCACCCGGAAACCGGCGGCGACCAGCGCGGGCACCTGGTGCAGGTGCCAGGCCCGGCCGCTGCCGCCCGAGCCCATGACGAGCAGCACGGCGGGCGCGGTCTGCGCACCCGCCGGGGGCGCGTCGTCGTAGTAGTTGATCCTGATGCCGTTGACGGTGAGGACGGGCATGGCTCAGGCGACCTCGGTCGAATCGAGCGGCTCGGGCGACGGGGCGGGCTCGGGCGAGGGGTTCATGGCGGTGACTCCTTCGGTCTCGGGGACTGCTGCGGAAGCCGCGGGACCCGTCGCCGGGTCCAGGCGGCCGGCCAGCGCGCGGCCGATGACGGCGAGGGCGGCGTCGGACTGCACGAGCCCGAGGTGGTCGGCGTCGACACCGACCCGTTCGATCCGGCCGCTCACGTGCGGGCGCCACGACTCGGCGCCGCGGCGGGCCAGCTTGTCGCCGTCCGCCCGCTCGGCCGCCAGCACCAGCACGTCGCCGTCGTAGGTGCCGGGGGTGTGGCCGCGCATCAGGGCCGCGTTGTTCATGAACACCTGGAGAACCGCGGCCAGTTCGGTCTCGTCCAGGCGGCCCATCGGGTCCCCGGCGGCGTTCAGGAACGCGCGGTAGCGGGCCGTGGGGAAGTGGCCGCCGGTGAGTTCCTCCTCGGCGACGTCGAACCCGGCGTCGCGCAGGTTGTGCGCGAACACCTCGGCCAGCGGGGCGTCCGGGCCCGCGCCCGCCTGCCGCGGATAGGCGTCCAGGAAGGCCAGCAGCTCCACCTCCTGCCCGCGGGCGCGCAGTTCGCGGGCCATGGCGAAGGCCACGTTGCCGCCGAGCGACCAGCCCAGCAGCCGGTACGGGCCCTCGGGCTGCGCCTCCTGGACCAGGTCCGCGTACTCGGCGGCCATCTCCTGAAGCGTCGCGGGCAGCGGCCCGTCGCCGTCGAGTCCGGCGGCCTGGACGCCGTACACCGGGATGCCGGGCGGCAGGTGGCGCACCAGGCCGGAGTAGCACCAGCTCATGCCGGAACCGGGGTGGACGCAGAACACCGGCCGGGCGGCACCGGCGGCACGCAGCGGGAGCAGCCGCTCCATCGGCTCCCGGCCGCCGCGCGCCGCCAGCCGCACCGCCAGGTCGGCGACCGTGGGCGCGGCGAACAGGTCGCGTACGCCCAGCTCCTCGCCCAGCTCGGCACGGACCCGCTCCACGAGCCGGATCGCCAGCAGCGAGTGGCCGCCCAGGTCGAAGAAGCCGTCGTCGAGACCGACCAGCTCCAGACCGAGGACCTCGGCGAAGAGCCGGCACAGGGCCTCCTCGCGCGGGGTGCGCGGCGAGCGGCCCTCGACGGTGCGGTACTCGGGGGCGGGCAGCGCGCGCTGGTCCAGCTTGCCGTTGGTGGTGAGCGGCAGCGCGTCGAGGACCACGAGGGCGGCGGGCACCATGTACTCGGGCAGCGAGCCGCGCAGCGACTGCCGCAGCGCGCCGGGGTCCACACTCGCCCCGGCGTCCGGCACGACGTAGCCGACCAGGCGGCGGTCCCCGGGCGTGTCCTCGCGGACCAGCACGGCCGCCTGCGCCACGCCGGGCAGGCCCGCCGTCACCGCCTCGATCTCGGCCGGCTCGACGCGCATGCCGCGCAGCTTGACCTGAGTGTCGGTGCGGCCCAGGTACTCCAGGTTCCCGTCCGCGCGGTGGCGGACCAGGTCGCCGGTGCGGTACATCACGCCGCCCGCCGGCCCGAACGGGCACGCCACGAAGCGGCCCGCGGTCAGCGACGGGCGGCCCAGATAGCCGCGGGCGAGTCCGGGCCCGCGCACGTACAGCTCCCCGGGTACGCCCGGCGGCACCGGCTGGAGCGCGTCGTCCAGGACGTACCCGGCGGTGTCGGCGATCGGCGCGCCGATCGGCGGGACGGCCGCGCCCGCCAGCGGGGCGCTCATGGTGGCGCAGACCGTGGTCTCCGTCGGGCCGTAGGAATTGCGCATCAGGCGCCCCGCGGACCAGCGGGCGACCAGTTCCGGCGGGCAGGTCTCGGCGGCGACGACCAGGGTCGTGGCGGCGGGCAGCGCGCCCTCGGGGATCAGCTGGAGCACCGCGGGGGTGATCGCCGCGTGGGTGACCCGGTGGCGGACCGCCAGCGCGGCCAGGGCGGGCCCCGGCACGGTGCCGGGCTCCACGACGACGAGGGTCGCACCGGTCAGCAGCCCCATCGCCAGCTCCCAGAACCCGCCGTCGAAGGCGGGGGAGAGGTGGTGCAGGACGCGGCTGCCGGGGACGACGTCCAGTTGCGAGGTGAAGATGTCCAGCAGGGCGGGCAGGCCCGAGTGCGTCACGGTGACGCCCTTGGGGCGGCCGGTGGTGCCGGAGGTGTAGATGACGTACGCCGGATGCCCCGGCAGCAGCGGCGCGAGCCGGTCGGCGTCGGTGAGGTCGGCACCGGCGCGGGCGGACTCGCCCGGGTCACCGGCGTCCGCCCCGTCCGCGGTCTCCTCGTCAAGGAGCAGCCTGGGCACGTCCGTGTCCGGGAGGCCGGCGGCCACCGCGGCCGTGGTCAGCAGCGCGACCGGTGCCGCGTCGTCGAGGGTGCCCGCGATCCGCTCCGCCGGGTGGGCCGGGTCCAGCGGCAGGTAGGCGGCGCCCGCCTTGGCCACCGCGAGGACGGCGACGGGCAGTTCGGCCGAGCGGGGCAGCGCCAGCGCCACCAGCCGCTCGGGGCCCGCCCCCCGCGCGACGAGGTGCCGGGCCAGCCGGTTGGCGCGCGCGTTCAGCTCCGCGTAGCTCAGCGACGTGTCGCCGACGACCACCGCCTCGGCGCCGGGGCGCTCCCGCACGTGCCGCTCGAACAGCTCGGGCAGGGTGGCCGGGGCGAGGCCCTTCGCCGTCGAGTTCCACTCCTCGACGACCCGGTGCCGCTCCCGCGGTCCGAGCACGTCGATGCGGCTCAGCTGCCGGTCGGGGTGGGCGGCCGCGTCGGCGAGCACCCGCACCAGCCGGTCCACCAGACCCTGCGCGGTGCCGCGGTCGAAGAGGTCGGTGCGGAAGTCGAGGACGCCCGCCACCCCGTCGGGGGTGTGGTCGGCCGCCCGGCGCTCCGTCACCGAGAACCCGAGGTCGACCTTGGCCGCCGTCGCCGCCGCACCGCCCGTGCCGCTCACCGTCAGCCCGCCCGGCAGCGCCGGCGCGCCCTCCCCGTCCGCCCGCGACGCGGTGCTGCGCAGCGACAGCACCACCTGGAAGAGGGGGTGGTGGGTGAGGGAGCGGGTGGGGTTGAGGGCTTCGACGAGGCGTTCGAAGGGGAGGTCTTGGTGGGTGTAGGCGGTGAGGTCGGTGTCGCGGACTCGGGTGAGGAGTTCGCGGAAGGTGGGGTTGCCGCTGGTGTCGGTGCGCAGGACGAGGGTGTTGACGAAGAAGCCGATGAGGTGGTCGGTGGCGTCGTCGGTGCGTCCGGCGACGGGGGTGCCGATCGGGATGTCCTCACCCGCGCCGTGCCGGGTGAGCAGGGTCGCGAGGGCGGCCTGGAGCACCATGTAGAGGGTCGTGTCCGTGGCCCGGGCGAGTTCGGTCAGGCGGGTGTGGAGGTCGGCGGGGAGGGTGAACTCGACGCGGTCGCCGGTGTGGTCGGCGGTGGCGGGCCGGGGCCGGTCGGTGGGGAGGTCGAGTCGTTCGGGCAGGCCGGCGAGCTGTTGTTTCCAGTGGGCGAGCTGCTTGCCGGCGAGGGTGCCGGGGTCGGTGTCGTCGCCGAGGACGTCGCGCTGCCACAGGGCGTAGTCGGCGTACTGGACGGGGAGGGGCTGCCAGGTGGGTGTGGCGTCGGCGCAGCGGGCGGTGTAGGCGGTGGTGAGGTCCTGGGCCAGGGGGGTGCGGGACCAGGCGTCGCCGGCGATGTGGTGCACGAGCAGCAGCAGGACGTGCTCCCGCTCCGACAGCCGCAGCAGCCGGGCCCGTACGGGGATCTCCGCGCCCAGGTCGAAGGGGTGCCGGGCCGCCCGGGCGAGGTCGGCCTCGTAGTCGGCCTCCGTGGACTCGGCCGTCTCGAAGACCGGCCGGACCCCGTCGGCCGGGTGCACCACCTGGCGGGCGCCCAGCTCGTCCTCCGTGAACGTGGTCCGCAGGCTCTCGTGCCGCCCGACCACGTCCAGCAGCGCCGCGCGCAGCGCGTCCGGGCGCAGCGGGCCGGACAGCCGGAGCACGGTCGGGATGTTGTAGGTGGGGCTCGGCCCTTCGAGCAGGTGCAGGAACCACAGGCGCTGCTGGGCGTAGGAGAGCGGGAGGCGCTCGGGGCGGGGCCGTGCGGTGAGCGCGGCCCGCGCCCGGCCCGCCCCGGCGAGCACCACGGCGAGCGCGGCCGGGGTCGGCGCCTCGAAGAACTGCCGGATGGACAGCTCGGCCCCCAGCGTGGTGCGGACCCGGCTGACCAGCCGGGTGGCGAGCAGGGAGTGCCCGCCGAGGTCGAAGAAGTCGTCGTCGACGGTGACGCCCGGCAGCGAGAGGACCTCCGCGTACAGGTCGCAGACGATCTCCTCGGCGGGGGTGCGCGGCGCCCGGCCCGCGGTCCGGCCGGTGTACGTCGGGGCGGGCAGCGCCGCCCGGTCCAGCTTGCCGTTCGGGCTGAGCGGCAGGGCGTCCAGGGCGACGAACGCCGAGGGCATCATGAAGTCCGGCAGGGACAGGGCCAGCCGGGTGCGGGCGGCGGCCTCGTCCCAGTGGCCGGGGTCCGGGACGACGTAGGCCACCAGGCGCTGGTCGCCCGGCTGGTCCTCGCGCAGGAGGACCGCGGCCTGGCGCACCCCCGGCCCGCCCGCGACGGCGGCCTCGATCTCGCCCAGCTCGATGCGGTACCCGCGCAGTTTGACCTGCCGGTCCGCGCGCCCGGCGAAGACCAGCTCCCCCGCTTCGTTCCAGTGCGCGACGTCACCCGTGCGGTACATGCGGCTGCCCGGCGTCCCGAACGGGTCGGCCGTGAACCGCTCGGCGGTCAGCCCGCCCCGGCCCAGGTAGCCGCGCGCCAGCTGCACGCCCGCCAGGTACACCTCGCCGTCCAGACCCGGCGCGACCGGGCGCAGCGCGGAGTCCAGGACGTACACCCGCACCCCCTCGTGCGGGGTGCCGATCGGCACCGGGCCCGGCTCCACCGTGCGGTCCGGGACGATCCAGTGCTCCAGGCAGTGACCGGTGGCCTCGGTGGGCCCGTAGACGTTCACCACCGTCACGTTGGGCACGGTCTCGCGCCAGGGCGCCAGGATCTCCCCGCGCAGCTCCTCGCCGCCCAGGGTCAGGGTGCCCGAGGGCGCGACCTCCGGCGGCATGGTGGCCAGCAGCGCCAGGTGCGACGGGGTGCCCTTCATGAACGTGGCACGGCGGAAGCCGGGTTCGGACCCGGCCGTCTCGGCGAGGGCGCGCAGATCCGTCAGCCGGACGCAGCCGCCGCTGATCAGCGGGGCGTGCAGCGAGCCGACGCTCTGGTCGAAGGACGCGGACGCCTGCATCACGGACAGCCCCGAGATGTCCGGTGCCTGCGAGGACCGGCAGTGCCGCACGAACGCCGACAGGGCCCGGTGCTCGACGACGACACCCTTGGGGCGGCCCGTCGTGCCGGAGGTGTAGATGACGTACGCCGGATGGTCCGGCAGCAGCGGCGCCGCGCGGTCGGCGTCGGTGAGGACGGTCCCGGAGTGCCTGCTCAGCGACGTTCCGGTGCCGGGGTCGTCCATGACGAACGTCAGCGGCCCGCAGCACTCCTCGCCGATCCGGTCGTCCACGTCGGAGGTGGTGAGGACCAGTGCGGGATCCGCGTCCTGGATCATGTGGCGGATGCGGTCCGGCGGGTACTCCGGGTCGACCGGCACGTAGGCGCCGCCCGCCTTGAGCACCGCCAGCATGCCGACCACCAGTTCCGTGCGGCGCCCCACCGCGACCGCCACGTGCCGTTCCGGGCCGACGCCCAGTTCGACCAGGCGCCGGGCCAGCCGGTTGGCGGCGGCGTCGAGTTCGGCGTAGGTCAGCCGTCCGTCGGGGGCGATCAGCGCCGTCTTGCCCGGGGTGCGCGCCACCTGCTCCTCGAACAGGTCGGTGAACCGCTCGGCGGGCCGCACGTCGTCCGAGCCGCTCCACTTCTCCAGGACGGTGCCCCGCACCTCCGGGTCGAGCAGCGCGACCGCGCCGACCCGGGTGTCCGGGGCGTCCAGGACGGTGCGCAGCGCCCGGCGGAACGCGGCGATCACCGCCTCGACCCGCGCCCGGTCGAAGACCTGCGGCAGATAGCCCAGCGAGAACCGCAGGGTCTCGCGGGGCAGGGCCAGCAGACCCAGCGGGTAGTGCATCTGGTCCTTCGAACGGACCCCGAGGACGGTCGGGAGGTCCGCGTCCGGCGCGGCACCCGGGGGGCGGCCGCGGCTGGAGTTGAGCGGATAGTTCTCGAACACCATGGCGGTGTCGAAGAGTTCGCCGGATCCCGCCCAGCGCTGGATCTCCGCGAGGCCCACCCACTGGTGGTCGATGAGCCGCGCCTGCTCGCCCTGCAGCCGGCGCAGGAACCCGGTCAGCGTCTCGGCGGGCCGCAGCCGCACCCGCAGCGGCAGGGTGTTCATGAACAGGCCGACCATGGTGTCGACGCCGGGCAGCTCCGGCGGGCGGCCGCTGACGGTCACGCCGAACACCACGTCGTCCCGACCGGTGAGGTGGGACAGGACCAGTCCCCAGCAGCCCTGGATCACCGTGTTCACCGTCAGCCCGTTGGACCGGGCGAACCGGGTCAGCGCGGCGCTCGCCGGCTCGTCCTCGGAGAAGTCGATCCGCTCGGGCGCCGCGGTGAGCGCGCCCCGGCCGGGGGCGACGATGCTCGGGGTGTCGAACCCGGCGAACGCCTCCGTCCACGCCTGGCCGGCGGCGTCCCGGTCCCGGCCGCCGAGCCAGCCCAGGTAGTCGCGGTAGGGGCGCACCCGGGGCAGGGCCGTGCCGTCGCCGTGGACCGCGTAGAGGGTCATCAGCTCGCGCAGCAGGATCGGCATGGACCAGCCGTCCGCCAGGATGTGGTGGAGCGTCAGCAGCAGCCGGTGGCGGGCCGGGCCGAGCCGGACCAGGGTGAAGCGGATCAGCGGTGGCCGGGACAGGTCGAAGCGCGTCCAGCGGTCCCGCTCGGCGATCCGCTCCGCCGCCGCCTCCCGCTCCGGTTCGGCGACGCCCGCCAGGTCCTCCTCGCCCCAGGGCAGGACGACCCGGCGGGGGATGAGCTGCACCGGGCGCTTGAGCCCCTCGTGCCGGAAGGCGGCCCGCAGGTTGGCGTGCCGCTCCAGCAGCGCCTGCCCGGCCCGGCGCAGCCGCTCCGGGTCCGTGCCGCCCTCCAGGTCGATGAAGACCTGGACGTTGTAGGCGTCCAGCTCCTCGTCGTCGAAGAGGTTGTGGAACAGCATCCCCTCCTGGAGCGGGGACAGCGGCAGGATGTCTTCCAAGCCGGACTTGGCCATCAGAGGGAACCCCATTCGCTCTCGAGTCGGGAGATGTCGTCCTCGCTGAGCGAGGTGAGGGAGACGTCCGAGGGGGTCAGACCGCTCGCCTCGGGCCGGCCGGCGTGCTCGACCAGCGCCTTCAGGGCCCGGAACCAGCCCTCGCCCAGGCGCCGCACCTCGGCCTCGGACAGCACGGCGTCGGCGTACGTCCACACGCTGTGCAGCCGGGGCCCCTCGTCGGTGTCGTGGGCGCCCGCGACCAGTTCCACCGGGTGCGCCAGCGGGGTGTCGGGGTGCTGGCCCGCCAGGCCCCGCCCGAGCACGCTCCACGGTTCGGGCCCGGCGCCGCCGCCCGGTGCGCCGCCGCCCCGGCCGCCGGTATGGCGCCCCAGGTAGTTGAAGCCGTACGCCGGTGCCGGCAGGGCGGCGAACCGGTCCCGGGTGCGCGGGTTGAGGTGACGGAGCAGGCCGTGGCCCACGCCGTCGCGCGGGACGGCGCGCAGCTGCTCCTTGACCCGCTTCAGGGCCCGCCCGGCCGCGGCCCCGCCGTCCCACACCTCGGCCCAGTCCGGGTCGTCGACCTCGGGGTGCAGCGGCACCGGGTGCATCGAGGTGAACCAGCCGGTGGTGCGGGTGAGGTCGGCGCCCGGCACCAGGTGCTCGTGGCGGCCGTGGCTCTCCAGGTCCACCGTGACGGGCGCCGTGCCCCGGGCGCCCCGGTCGCGCCGCCAGTCGGCGACGGCCAGCCCGAACGCGGTGAGCAGCAGGTCGTTGATCTCCGCCCGGAACACCCCGGGCACCCAGGTGAGCAGGGCGTCGGTGGTGTCCGGGTCGAGGTCGAGGACGACCTGCCCCGAGCGGGCATGGGTGTCGCGCGCCGGATCCAGTACCGGGTCCGCCGGCTCGGCCGCCGGGCGGGCCGCGTCCAGCCAGTGGTCCGTCTCCGCCTCGGTGACGGGGGAGCCGGCCAGGTCCCGCAGCGCCGACGCCCACCGGCGCCAGGCGGTGCCCGCCGGGCTGAGCGGGCGGCCCTCGTAGGCGGCGGCCAGGTCCGGCACGAGCAGCCGCCAGCTGACCGCGTCCACGGCCAGGTGGTGGGCGACCAGGACCAGCAGCCCCGGCCGGTCCGGCCCCCGGTCGACGTGGCAGGCCCGCAGCATCCGTCCGTCGGCCGGGGACAGCCGGTCGCGTTCGGCGGCGGCCGCCGCGGCCACCACCGCGTGCAGCCCGGCGTCGTCGACGTCCCCGGCCACGCGGCGCGTGAGGAGACCGGCGGCGTCCGAGCCGCCGGGCTGGGGCTCGGGCACGGACATGGACCAGTTGGCGGCGACCCGCAGCCGCAGCGAGTCGTGCCGGTCCAGGAGCGCTCCGAGGGCGGCCACCAGCCGCTCCGCGTCCAGGTCCGCGGGCACGGACACCACCACCGACTGATTGAACGGCGCGACCGGCCCGCCCAGCGCGGCGAACCACCCCATGATCGGCGTCGCGGGCACCGGCCCGCTCGCCGCTTCCTCCTCTTCCGGCTCTCCCGGTGCGGCGCCCGCCGACACCCCCGCCGCGCCGTCGGCGGCCTGCGCCTCGGCGAGCTCGAGTGCCTCGGCGACGCGGGCGACGCTCTGGTGCTCGAAGACGTCCCGCACGGAGAGCGTGAGGCCCTTCGCACGGGCCCGGCTGACCAGCTGGATGGACAGGATGCTGTCGCCGCCCAGGTCGAAGAAGCCGTCGTCGACACCGACCGACTCCAGGCCCAGCGCCTCGGCGAACAGCGCGCACAGCAGTTCCTCGCGCGCCGTGGCCGGGGCCCGGCCCGTGCCGGCGGCCGCGTAGTCCGGCGCGGGCAGCCCCCCCCGGTCCAGCTTGCCGTTCCCGGTCAGCGGCAGCTCCGCCAGGCGCACGAACGCCGACGGCACCATGTAGTCGGGCAGCGTCTCGCGCAGCCGCTCCCGCAACTCCTCGTCCGACGGCACCGGCACCGGCCCGGCCCCGGTCACCAGGTACGCCACCAGACGCCGGTCGCCCGGCCGGTCCTCGCGCACCACGGCCACCGCCTCCGGCACCCCCGGGTGCCGCGACAGGGCCGACTCGACCTCGCCCAGCTCCACCCGGAAGCCGCGGATCTTCACCTGGTCGTCGACCCGGCTGATGAACTCCAGGTCGCCCCGCCGGTTCCAGCGCACGATGTCGCCGGTGCGGTACATCCGCTCGCCCGGCCCCTCGAAGGGGTTGGCGACGAACCGGGACGCGCTCTGCCCGGGCCGGTTCAGATAGCCGCGCGCAAGCTGCACCCCCGACACGTACAACTCGCCCGGCACCCCGGCCGGCACGGGCTGCAGATACGGGTCGAGGACCAGCATGCGCGTGTTGGGGAACGGGCGGCCGATGGTCAGCACACCGTCCGCGAGGTCGTCCGGCGTCTCGACCCGCCAGGTCGTGCAGCCCACGATCGTCTCGGTCGGACCGTACTCGTTGAGAACCCGCGCCCCCGGATGCGCCGCGAGCAGCGTCCGCACCGCGCGGCCGGTCAGCGACTCGCCGCCCAGGACCAGCTCCCCGTCCGGCACGCACACCCCAGGCAGCCCGGTGATCAGCGGCAGATGGCTCGGCGTCGCCTTCAGGAACGTCGTCTGCGGCAGGTCGGGCACCTCGCCGTCCAGCGCGCGCTCGTGCAGCTCCTCCAGGTCCGCGAGATGCACGCGGCCGCCGTTCAGCAGCGGCGCGAACAGACCCGTGACCGTCAGGTCGAAGGAGAGCGGCGAGTGCAGCAGCGCGTTGCCCGCCACGCCCGGGTACAGCTCCGCCGACACCGCCAGGTAGTTCAGCACCGGCTGGTGCTCGACGAGCACCCCCTTGGGACGGCCCGTGGAGCCCGACGTGTAGATGATGTACGCCGCGTTCCACGGCGACAGCGGCTGCGTGCGGTCCTCGTCCGTCAGGTCGTGCGCGGGCTGCGCGGCCAGCCGGGCGGTGACGTCCGGGTCGTCGAGCAGCAGCCGGGGCAGCTCCGCCGGGAACACCCCGGCGGGGACCGCCGACGTCGTCAGCGCGCACACCGGCGCCGCGTCCTCGGCCATGGTGGCGATCCGCTCGCGCGGAGCGCCCGGGTCGACCGGCAGGTACGCGGCCCCCGTCTTCAGCACCGCGAGCACCGCCACGCCCATCTCCACCGACGGCGGCAGCGAGATCGCCACCACCTGCTCCGGACCCGCCCCGGACTCCGCGAGGAGGTGGGCGAGCCGGTTGGCGCGGGAGTTCAGCTCGGCGTACGTCAGCGTCGTCCCGCCGGCCGAGAACGCCGGGCGGCGCGGAGTCCTGGCGACCTGCTCCTCGAACAGCTCCGGCAGGGTCCCCTCGCGCTGCGGGCGCGCGGTGTCGTTCCACTCCCGCAGCACCTGCCGCCGCTCGGCCGGGTCCAGCAGGCCGATCCCGCCGATCGGCCGGTCCGGGTCGGCCGTGACCGAGCCCAGCACCCCGAGCAGCCGCGAGATCACCGACTCCGCGGTCTCCCGGTCGAACAGCTCCGTGCGGTACTCCAGCGAACCGCGCATGCCCGCAGGACCGCCCGACGGGTCGTGCCGCTCGCCGAAGGTCAGCGCCAGGTCGAACTTGGCCACCCCGGTACCGGCCGTCATCCGGGTCGCGTTCACGAGCGCGCCCGCCGCCCCGGACACCGCCGGGGCGTCCGGAGCGGTGCGGGCGCCCGCACCGGCCGTGTTGTTGAAGGTGATCATCACCTGGTACAGCGGGTGGTGGGCCAGACTGCGCGCCGGGTTCAGCGCCTCCACCAGCCGCTCGAACGGCACGTCCTGGTGCGCGTACGCGGCCAGGTCCCGCTCGCGCACCCGGCCCAGCAGCTCACGGAAGGTCGGGTTGCCGCCGGTGTCGGTGCGCAGCACCAGCGTGTTCACGAAGAACCCGACGAGATCCTCGGTGGCGGCGTCGTTGCGCCCCGCGACCGCCGTGCCGACGGGAATGTCCTCGCCCGCCCCCAGTCGCGTCAGCAGCGTGGCGAACGCCGCCTGGACCACCATGAACAGACTGGAGTGCGTGGACCGCGCCAGCTCCGCCAACCGCGCGTGCAGCGCCGTAGGCACCGTGAACGCGATGCGGTCGCCGGTGTAGCCCGCGGTCGCCGGCCGGGGCCGGTCGGTGGGCAGCTCCAACTGCTCGGGCAGCCCCGCCAGGGCGTCCTTCCAGTACGCCAGCTGCCGCGCCGCCACGCTGTCGGCGTCGGACTCGTCGCCGAGCACCTCCCGCTGCCACAGCGCGTAGTCGGCGTACTGCACCGGCAATGGCTCCCAGTCCGGCGCCGTGCCCGCGCAGCGCGCCGCGTACGCGGACGTGAGGTCACGGGCCAGCGGCGCCATCGACCAGCCGTCGCCCGCGATGTGGTGGATGAGCAGCAGCAGGACGTGATCGGTGTCCGAGACGCGGAACAGCCGGGCCAGGAACGGGATGTCGGCCGTCAGGTCGAAGGCGTGCCGGGCCGCCTCGCCGACCCGCTCCGCCACCTCCCCGGCGGCCACGTCGACCACGTCCAGGCGGCGGGCGGCCCGGTCGGCGGGCAGCACGACCTGCCACGAACCCCCGTCGTCCGCCGCGAACACCGTCCGCAGGCTCTCGTGCCGGACCAGCAGGTCACCGATCGCCCGCTCCAGCGCCGCCCGGTCCACCGGACCGGACAGCCTGAGCGCCGTCGGCATGTTGTACGTCGCCGACGGCCCCTCGAACTGGTGCAGGAACCACAGGCGCTGCTGCGCCGGCGACAACGGGACCCGCTCCGGACGCGGCCGGGCCGCCAGCGGCGCCCGCGCGCCCGCCGCCCGGTCCAGGGCGCCGGAGAGCCCGGCGATCGTCGGCGTCTCGAAGAACTGGCGCACGGACAGCTCGACGCCCAGCGCCGTCCGGATGCGGCTGACCAGCCGGCTCGCGAGCAGCGAGTGCCCGCCCAGGTCGAAGAAGCCGTCGTCGATGCCGACCCGGGCAACTCCCAGCACCTCGGCGAACAGCGCGCACAGGATCTCCTCGCGCGGATCCCGCGGCCCCCGGCCCACCGGCTCGCCCTCGTACTCCGGAGCGGGCAGCGCCTTGCGGTCCAGCTTCCGGTTCGGCGTCAGCGGCAGCGCGTCGAGCACCACGAACGCCGTCGGCACCATGAACTCCGGCAGCCGTCCGCGCAGCCGCTCCCGCAGCTCCGGGGCGCTCGGCACCGGGCCCGCGGGAGCCGCCGGACCCGCCGGGCCGTTCGTTCCGTTCGGTACGACGTAGCCGACCAGCCGCCGGTCGCCCGGCCGGTCCTCGCGCACCGTCACAGCGGCCTCGGCGACCGCCGGATGCCGGGACAGCTCCGCCTCGATCTCCCCGAGTTCGATACGGAAGCCCCGCAGCTTGACCTGCTGGTCCACCCGGCTCAGATAGCGCAGCGCACCGTCCCGGCGGCGGCACACCAGGTCGCCCGTGCGGTACATCCGGGTACCGGCCGGGCCGTACGGGTCGGCGGTGAACCGCTCCGAGGTCAGCGAGGGACGCAGGTGATAGCCCTGCGCCAGCTGCTCCCCGGCCAGGTACAACTCGCCGGGCACACCGACCGGGACCGGCCGCAGCGCCGAGTCCAGCACGTACGCCGAGGTGTTGGCGAGCGGCCGGCCGATGACCGGCCCGGACTCGGTGACATCGGCCGCCGTCGCCCAGATCGTCGCCTCCGTCGGCCCGTACAGGTTCGTCACGGAGCGGGCGCTGCCCGTCAACGCCCGCGCCAGCTCGGACGGCAACGCCTCCCCGCCCACCAGCACGTGCACTCCGGCCAGCTCGTCCCCGGCCACCGCCGCGACCCCCTGCCACAGGCTCGGCGTCGCCTGGACCATGGTGATCTCCGACGCCGACACCCGGTGCAGCAGCGCGTGGGGGTCGCGCGCGGTCTCCTCGTCGGCGAGCACCAGCACCGCACCGTGCAGCAGCGGCAGGAAGATCTCCAGTCCCGCGATGTCGAACCCCACCGTGGTCACGGCGAGCAGCCGGTCGCCGGCCCCCGGCGTGAACCGCCGGCCCATGTCGGCCAGGAAGTTGTCCAGCGCCCCGCGCGGCACCACGACACCCTTGGGCCGCCCCGTGGAACCCGAGGTGTAGATCGTGTACGCCGGATGCGCCCCGTGGACCGGACCCCGCAGCTCGTCCGCCCCGAGGTCCGCGTCCCCGCACCCAGACAGCTCTGCCTCCGCCACCGGTTCGGCCACGGTGAGCGCGGGGCCCGCGTCGGCCAGCATGTACTCCACCCGCTCGGCCGGGTAGTGCGGGTCGATCGGCAGGTAGGCGGCCCCCGACTTGAGGACCGCGAGCAGCGTCACGACCAGCTCCGCCGAGCGGGGCAGCGCCACGGCGACGAACCGCCCCGGCGCCGCGCCCCGCGCGACGAGGTGCCGGGCCAGCCGGTTGGCGCGCGCGTTCAGCTCCGCGTAGGTCAGCCGCACTTCGCCGAACTCCACGGCCGTCGCATCCGGCGACCGCCGCGCCTGCCGTTCGAGGAGCCCGGTCACCGACGCGGCGGGCGGCTCGGCCGCGGTGTCGTTCCACTCCTGGAGGACCAGCCGCCGTTCGGCCGCGTCCATGATCTCCAACTGCCCCACGGGCCGCCCCGGATGCGCCACCGCCGCGTCGAGCAGCCGCACCAGCCGGTCGGCGAGGTCCCGCACCGTGGCACGGTCGAAGAGCGCCGTGCTGTACGTGACGCCGCCGCTCATGCCCTCGCAGGAATGGTCGGCGCCGAAGTGCTCGGCCAGCGCGAACGACAGGTCGAACCGCGCCGAGACCGACTCCGACGCCACCACCTCGGCCGCCAGATCGGCGAACCGTTCCGTCTTCGTGCCCTGCGTGTTGTGCAGCGTGAGCACCACCTGGAAGAGGGGGTGGTGGGTGAGGGAGCGGGTGGGGTTGAGGGCTTCGACGAGGCGTTCGAAGGGGAGGTCTTGGTGGGTGTAGGCGGTGAGGTCGGTGTCGCGGACTCGGGTGAGGAGTTCGCGGAAGGTGGGGTTGCCGCTGGTGTCGGTGCGCAGGACGAGGGTGTTGACGAAGAAGCCGATGAGGTGGTCGGTGGCGTCGTCGGTGCGTCCGGCGACGGGGGTGCCGATCGGGATGTCCTCACCCGCGCCGTGCCGCGTCAGCAACGCCGCCAACGCCGCCTGGAGCACCATGAACGCCGTGGTGTTGGTCTCCCGGGCGAGTTCGGTCAGACGGGCGTGGAGGTCGGCGGGGACGGTGAAGGTGACGCGGTCGCCGGTGTGGTCGGCGGTGGCGGGCCGGGGCCGGTCGGTGGGGAGGTCGAGCTGTTCGGGCAGGCCGGCGAGCTGCTGTTTCCAGTAGGCGAGCTGGCGGCCCGCGAGGGTTTCCGGGTCGGTGTCGTCGCCGAGGATCTCCTGCTGCCAGAGGGCGTAGTCGGCGTACTGGACGGGCAGGGCCTGCCAGGTGGGTGTGGCGTCGGCGCAGCGGGCGGTGTAGGCGGTGGTGAGGTCCTGGGCCAGGGGGGTGCGGGACCAGGCGTCGCTGGCGATGTGGTGCACGAGCAGCAGCAGCACGTGCTCCCGCTCCGAGACCCGGAACAGCCGCGCCCGTACGGGGATCTCCGCGCCCAGGTCGAAGGCGTGCGCCGCCGCCTCGGCCACCCGCTCCGCCACGTCCTCCGCGGCCACGTCGACGACGGTGAAGGGCGTCGCGACGGCCTCCACGGGCAACACGACCTGCTGGGCGCCCTGGTCGTCCTCGGTGTAGGTGGTGCGCAGGCTTTCGTGACGGGCGAGGAGGTCGTTGAGGGCGGCGTGCAGGGCTTCGGTGTCGAGGGTGCCGGTGAGGCGGAGGGTGGTGGGGATGTTGTAGGTCGCCGAGGGTCCTTCGAGCTGGTGGAGGAACCAGAGGCGTTGCTGGGCGTAGGAGAGCGGGATGCGCTCCGGACGCGGCCTCGCGGTGAGCGCGGTGCGCAGGGTGCCGGACGTGTCCAGGGCACGGGAGAGGCCCGCGACGGTCGGCGTCTCGAAGAGCTGCCGGATCGCCAGCTCCCGGCCGAGGGTGGTGCGGATGCGGCTGACCAGGCGGGTGGCGAGGAGGGAGTGACCGCCGAGCTCGAAGAAGCTGTCGTCGATGCCCACGGTGTTCACCGAGAGGATCTCCGAGTACAGGGTGCAGAGGATTTCTTCGCGGGGGGTGCGGGGGGTTCGTCCGGTGGTGGTGGTCGTGTAGGAGGGTGCGGGGAGGGCGGTGCGGTCGAGTTTGCCGTTGGGGGTGAGGGGGAGGGCGTCGAGGGTGACGTAGGCGGAGGGGCGCATGTAGTCGGGGAGTGCGCCGGCCAGTGCGTCCCGAAGGGTGGGCTCGTCGTATTCGGTGAGGTCGTTGACGACGAGGTAGGCGATGAGGCGTTGGTCGCCGGGGGTGTCTTCGCGGAGTTGGACGGTGGCTTGGGTGATGCCGGGTTGTGCGGTGAGGGTGGCTTCGATTTCGCCGGGTTCGATGCGGTGGCCGCGGAGTTTGATCTGGTGGTCGGCGCGTCCGTCGTAGGTGAGGTGGCCGTGGTGGTTCCAGTGGGCGAGGTCGCCGGTGCGGTACATGCGGGCGCCGGGGGTGCGGCTGTGGGGGTTGGCGGTGAAGCGTTCGGCGGTGAGGGCGGGGCGGCCGAGGTAGCCGCGCGCCAATTGCTCTCCGGCGAGGTACAGCTCTCCGGTGACGCCGGGCGCGGCGGGCCGCAGGGCTGAGTCGAGGACGTAGACCTGGGTGTTGGCGAAGGGTCGGCCGATGGGGATGGGGCCGTCAGGGGTGTCTTCGCTTACGTGGTGGTCGGTGATGTTGACGGTGGATTCGGTGGGGCCGTAGGCGTTGATGATCTGGACATGGGGGTGCTGCGTTCGCCAGTCGGTCAGCTGGTCGGTGTGGAGGGCTTCGCCGCCGAGGATGAGGGTGTGGGAGGGGAAGCCGTGTCCGGCAGGCTGGTGAGCAGGGGGAGGTGGCTCGGTGTGGCCTTGATCAGGCTGGGCTGGACGTCAGTCTCCTCCAGGCTGGTGAGGTGGACCGTGCCGCCGCTTGTCAGAGGTGTCCACAGGGCCGTGATGGTGAGGTCGAAGGCCAGCGGGGAGTGCAGGACGGTCACGCCGGTCATGGCGGAGTACGTGCTGCGGGCGCGGTGGAGATAGGTGGCCAGGGCGTGGTGTTCGATGACGACGCCCTTGGGGCGGCCGGTGGAGCCCGAGGTGTAGATCATGTACGCGGCATGGCGGGCCGACCAGGGCGTCCGTCGTTCCGCGTCCGTGATGTCGTCGGTGGGCCGGTGACCGTATGCAGCGGCCGGTATGGGTTCCCTGAGGGTGAGCGCCGGCCGGGCGTCGTCGAGCATGTAGCTGATGCGCTCGGCGGGATAGTCGGGGTCGATGGGCAGGTAGGCCGCGCCGGTCTTGAGTACGGCCAGCATGCTGATCACCGCGTCCAGCGACTTGGCCAGCGCGATCGCGACGAACTGCTCCGCACCCAGCCCCTCCCCCAGCAGGTGTCGGGCGAGTTGGTTGGCGCGCCCGTCCAGCTCGGCGTAGGTCAGGGAGGTGCCGTCGCACACGACCGCCACGGCGTCCGGCGTCTGCCGGGCCTGCGCGCTGATCAGTTCGTGCAGCGGTGTCCCGGGTAGCTCGGTCGGGGCCCCGTTCCACTCCACCAGGACCCGCTCCCGCGCGGCCGGGTCGAGGGTGTCGAGGTGGGCCACGGGACGGTCCGCGTCGGAGACCAGGGTCTCCCATACCCGCAGCATCCGGCGGCCGAAGTCGCGGGCGTACGCCTCGTCGTAGAGGTCGGGGCGGTAGTCGACGCGGAAGGACAGTTCGGCGCCGCGCATCGTCGCGACGACGTTGACGGCGAAGTGCGTGCCGCCCTTGATGTCGGCCGAGGTCACCTGGAGCCGGTCCGGGTCGGCGGGGGCGGTGAGGTCGCCCTCCTCCACGGGGTAGTTCTGGAAGACCATGGCGGTGTCGAAGAGTTCGCCGTGTCCGGCCCAGTGCTGGATGTCGGCGAGTCCGGGCCACTGGTGGTCCAGGAGGCGGGCCTGTTCGTCCTGGAGGCGGCGGAAGAGGTCGCCGAGGGGTTCGGCCTGGTCGAGGCGGGCGCCGACGGGCAGGGTGTTGATGAACAGGCCGATCATGGACTCGACGCCGGGCAGCTCGGGCGGGCGGCCGGAGACGGTGGCGCCGAAGACGACGTCGTCGCGTCCGGTGGCCTGGGCCAGCGCGAGGGCCCAGGCGCCCTGGACCACCGTGTTCATGGTCACGCCCCGACCCCGCGCCCAGGCCGACAGCGCGCCGCTGACCTCGGAGTCCACGGTGAAGGACACCTGCGAGGGAGCGGTCGACGCCGGGCCGGCGTCCGGGGCGAGGAGGGTGGCCTCGTCGAGTCCGGACAGGGACCGCTGCCAGGCGTCGCGGGCGGCGTCCCGGTCGCGGGCCTCGAGCCAGGCCAGGTAGTCGCGGTAGGGGCGGACCCGGGGGAGCGCGGAGGGGGCGCCCTGGGCGGCGTAGAGCGCCATGAGTTCGCGCAGGAGGACCGGCATGGACCAGCCGTCCAGCACGATGTGGTGGTTGGTCATCACCAGCCGGACGCGGTCGGCGGACAGCCGGATCGCGGTGAAGCGCAGCAGTGGCGGCCGGCCCAGGTCGAAACGGCGGGCGCGGTCGGCGGCGGCGAGCCGGTCGGCCTCCGCCCGGCGCTCGTCCTCGGGCAGCGTGCTCAGGTCGGCGTCCTGCCACGGCAGGTCGACGTCGCGCAGGACCAGTTGCGCCCAGGCCCCGTTCTTGCGCTGCCGGAACCCGGCGCGCAGGTTGGCGTGGCGGCGCAGCAGCGCCCCGGCCGCCGCCCGCATGCGGGTGCCGTCGAAGGGGCCCTCCAGGTCGAAGGCCACCTGGCCGATGTAGAGGTCGGGTCCTTCCGTGTGCAGCAGCCCGAGGAACACGAAGCCCTCTTGCAGCGGGGAGAGCGGAAGGATGTCCTCGATCTTGCCGCGCGCACGGGTCGGTTGCTGGCTCACTGCTCAATCTCCCACTCGGACTCAAGGTCGGACTCGAATTCCTCGATCTCGGACTGGCTGAGCGAGCCGAGGGTCACGTCGGACGGGGTCAGACCGCCGGTGCCGGCCCGGCCGGCCTGCTCCACCAGGGCTTCCAGCGCCCGGAACCATTGCTCGGCCAGGCGGCGTGCGTCGTGATCGGGGACCAGGCGGCGTGCGAAGGTCCACTCCGCGCGCAGTCGGGGGCCGTCCGCCCCCTCGTGGACGACGGCGCTCAGCTCCACCGCGTGGGCCATCGGTGCCGTGGGCCGCGAGCCGGCGAGACCGCCGCCCGTCACGGTCCACGGCTCCGGGGTGCCGGTGGCCGGGGTGACCCGGCGGCCCAGGTAGTTGAAGCCGAAGTCGGGCTCGGGGAGGCGCGCGAGCCGGGGCCCGGCGGTGGGGTTGAGGTGGCGCAGCAGGCCGTATCCGAGGCCGTCGCCCGGTACGGCCCGCAGCTGTTCCTTCACCTGCTTGAGGCCGTCCCTCAGCGCGTCGCCGTCCTGGTGCAGCCGCGCCCAGTCGGCGACGTCCGGCGCCAGCCGCACCGGGTGGAGGGCGGTGAACCAGCCGGCCGTACGGCTGAGTTCGGCGCCCGTCACCGCGTCCTCGTGCCGGCCGTGGCTCTCCAGGTCGAGCACGACGGGCGCGTCCGGGTCCTCGCCGCGCCCGCGCCGCCACCCGGCGACGGCGAACGCGAAGGCCGTCAGCAGGACGTCGTGCACGCTCGCGTTGACGCTCCCCGGAACCCGCGTGAGCAGGGCCTCGGTCGTTCGCGCGGCCAGTTCGAGGCCGACGCGTCCGGCGTCGCCCTGGACATCGCGCCCGCGGTCCAGGCGCAGCGTGCCCGCCCCGGCCAGCGTGTGCTCCCAGTGGGCGGTCTCCGCCTCGACGCGGGGGTCGGTGGCCAGCCGTTCCAGTGAGGTGGCCCACTGCCGCCAGGAGGTGCCCACGGGGGCGGGCTCCTCGCCCCGGTACGCCGCGGCGAGGTCCGGTACGACGATGCTCCACGTCACCGAGTCGACGACCAGGTGGTGGGCGACCAGGATCAGCACGCCGTCCGTGCCGTCCGTTCCGGCGACCAGGGCCGCCTGGAGCATGCGGCCCTCGGCCGGTGCGAGGCGGTCCCGTGCGGCGCACGCCGCCTCCGCGACCAGGGCGTCGTACTCCTCGCCGGTGGCGCCGGGGGCCCGCGTGACGACGCGCAGGACGTCCGCGGCCGGCACACTGCCCGGGACACGTACCTCCGTGCTCCCGTCGGGCAGGATGCGCAGACGTAGGGCGTCATGGTGGTCGAGCACGCTCTGCAGGGCCGGGAGGAGCCGGTCCCCGTCCGCCTCGGGCGGCAGGGACACCACGACCGACTGGTTGAAGTCGTCGCCGCCCAGACCGAGTTCGGCGGTACGCGCCATCACGGGGGTCAGCGGCGTGCGGCCGTACGGCGGCACCACCTCCTCGGCCCCCGGTACGGAGGGAGCGGCGTCGTCCCGGTCGGCCAGCGCGGCGGCCAGCCGGGCCGTCGACTGGTGCTCGAAGACGTCGCGGACGGCGAGGGCGAGACCGGCGGCGCGGGCCCGGCTGACGAGCTGGATGGACAGGATGCTGTCGCCGCCCAGATCGAAGAACCCGTCGTCGACACCCACCGCGGACAGGCCGAGCACCTCGGCGAAGAGCGTGCACAGCAGCTCCTCGGCAGGGGTGCGGGCGGCCCGCCCGGTGGACGCCGCCCCGTAGTCGGGCGCGGGCAGCGCCTTGCGGTCCAGTTTGCCGTTGGCGGTCAGCGGCAGGGCGGCGAGGACCACGAACGCCGACGGCACCATGTAGTCCGGCAGCGCCTGGCGGGCGAAGGCGCGCAGCGCGTCCGGGTCCACCTCGCCGTCCCGGCCCGCCGCGGCCACCACGTAGCCGACCAGGCGCCGGTCGCCGGGCCGGTCCTCGCGGACGACCACGGCGGCCTGGGCCAGCTCCGGGCGGGTGGACAGGACCGTCTCGATCTCGCCCAGTTCCACCCGGAAGCCGCGGATCTTGACCTGGTCGTCGGCGCGGGCCAGGTACTCCAGTTCGCCCGCCGCGTTGTAGCGGACCAGGTCGCCCGTGCGGTACATCCGCTCGCCGGACCCACCGTACGGATCGGCGACGAACCGCTCGCAGGTCAGGTCGGGTCGGTCCAGGTAGCCGCGCGCCAGGCCGGAGCCGGAGATGAACAGCTCGCCCGGCACGCCGGCCGGCACCGGCTGGAGGTACCGGTCGAGGACGTAGGCCCGGGTGTTCCCCGTCGGCCGCCCGACCGGCAGGCTGCCGCGTGCCTCGTACGGCGCGGTGACCTCGTGCTGCGTCACGCACAGCGTCGTCTCGGTCGGCCCGTACAGGTGACGCAGTACGGCCCGCGGGTTGTGTGCGAGGACCCGGGCCACCGCGGCGGGCGAGACCACGTCGCCGCCGGTCAGCACCTCTCGCACACCGGCGAAGCACTCCGGCGCCTCCTCCGCGACGACCCGGAAGAAGCCCGCGGTGAGGTGGATCGCGGTGATGTCGTGAGCGGTGATGAGGTCGGTGATCGCGGCGGGGTCCAGGTGTCCGGGCGGTGCCACGACGACCGTTCCGCCCGAGACCAGGGGCACCCACATCTCGTAGCAGGACACGTCGAACGCGTGCGGGGCGTGCAGCAGCACCCGCTCGTGGACGCCCGGCCGCCAGCAGTGGTCGCGGACCAGGTCCACGACCCCGCGGTGGGTGACCGCGACGCCCTTCGGCACTCCGGTGGACCCGGAGGTGTACATCACGTACGCGAGGTCCTGCGGCCGCAGGCCCACCTCCGGAGCATCGTCGACGTACCCGGAGCGCGAGCCGGTGCCGGTGCCGGAGCCGGGGTCCGCGTCGGCCTCCGAGCCGGACGGGGCGGCGCCGAACTCGTCGACCACCATCACCCGCGCGCCCAGTTGCCCGGCCCGCGCCGCCTCGGCCCGGTCGGTGAGGATCAGCGTCGCGGCGGTGTCCGCCACCACGTGCCGCATCCGGTCGAGGGGATACGTGTCGTGCAGGGGCACGTAGGCGCCGCCCGCCTTGGCGATGGCCAGCGTCGCCACGACATGGGCGGGCGACCGCTCCATCAGCATGACCACTGGCGTACCCGGCCGCACCCCCTGCTGCCGCAGCAGCCGGGCCAGCCGGTTCGTGCGCAGGTCGAGTTCGGCGTACGACACCGTCGTCCCGCCCCGCACCAGGGCCGGTGCCCCGGGCGTCCGGCGCGCCTGCTCCGCGAACAGTTCGGGCAGCGTCGCGTCCAGCCCCTCCAGCAGCGGGCCGGTCCCCCGGCCGAGCAGCGAGTGCCGTTCGGACCCGCTCAGCACCGGCACCCGGGACAGCCGCACACCGGGATCGGCGACGACCGCTTCCAGCGTCCGCACGAACCGCTCCACCAAGGACCGGGCCGTGGACCGGTCGAACAGGTCGGTCCGGAAGTCCAGCGCGCCGGTCAGCCCGGTGCTCCGGCCCTCGCCGTCCCGGGCCTCGGCGAGCGCGAACGCCAGGTCGACCTTGGCCGCCCCGAGCCGGCTGCGTTCCGCGCCGACCCGCAGCCCCGGCAGCGCCAGCGAGGCGTCCGGGTCCGTCTCCGCCGTGCTCAGGATCAGCATCACCTGGAAGAGCGGGTGGTGCGCCAGCGTACGGGTCGGGTTCAGCGCCTCGACCAGCCGCTCGAAGGGGAGATCCTGGTGCGCGTAGGCGGCCAGGTCGGTGCGGCGCGTGTGGTCCAGGAGCTCGCGGAAGGTGGGGTTGCCGCTGGTGTCGGTGCGCAGGACGAGCGTGTTCACGAAGAAGCCGACCAGGTTCTCCGTCGCGTCGTCGGTGCGTCCGGCGACCGGGGTGCCGATCGGGACGTCCTCGCCCGCGCCCAGCCGCGTCAGCAGTACGGCGAGCGCCGCCTGCACCACCATGAACGTACTCGAATGCGTGGCCCTGGCCAGCTCGGTCAGCCGCACGTACAGGTCCGCGTCGAGCGAGAAGGCGACGCGGTCGCCGTCCTGGCTCGCCACGGCCGGCCGGGGCCGGTCGGTGGGCAGGTCGAGCTGCTCGGGCAGGCCGGCGAGCTGCTGCTTCCAGTAGGCGAGTTGCCTGCCCGCGGGAGCGTCGGCGTCGGCCTCGTCGCCGAGGACCTCCCGCTGCCAGAGCGCGTAGTCGGCGTACTGCACCGGCAGCGGCTCCCATGCCGGCGCGTCGCCCGCACAGCGCGCGGAGTACGCGGTGGCGAGGTCGTGACCCAGCGGGGTGCGGGACCAGGCGTCGGTGGCGACGTGGTGGATGAGGAGCAGCAGTACGTGCTCCCGCTCCGAGATCCGGAACAGCGTGGCCCGCACCGGGATGCCCGCCGTGAGGTCGAACGCGTGATGAACCCCAGCGGAGAGCGCCGAGTCCAGCTCGCCCTCCCCGGTGTCGACCACACCGAGCGGCAGCATTCCGGGCTCCCAGGCGTGGATCACCTGGCGGGGGCCCTGGTCGTCCTCGGTGTAGGTGGTGCGCAGGCTTTCGTGGCGGGCGAGGAGGTCGTTGAGGGCGGCGTGCAGGGCTTCGGTGTCGAGGGTGCCGGTGAGGCGGAGGGTGGTGGGGATGTTGTAGGTCGCCGAGGGTCCTTCGAGCTGGTGGAGGAACCAGAGGCGTTGCTGGGCGTAGGAGAGCGGGATGCGCTCGGGGCGCGGCCTCGCGGTGAGCGCGGCCCGCGCACGACCGGCCCGGTCGAACGCCCCCGAGAGCCCGGCGATCGTCGGCGTCTCGAAGAACTGCCGCACGGACAGTTCGACGCCGAGTGCGGTGCGGGTGCGGCTGACGAGGCGGGTGGCGAGGAGGGAGTGTCCGCCGAGGTCGAAGAAGTTGTCGTCGATGGTGACGAGGTCGACGCCGAGGACTTCGGCGAAGAGGGTGCAGAGGATCTCTTCGCGGGGCGTGCGGGGGGTGCGTCCGGTGGCGGATGCCGTGTATGCGGGCGCCGGGAGGGCGGTGCGGTCGAGTTTGCCGTTGGGGGTGAGGGGGAGGGCGTCGAGGGTGACGTAGGCGGAGGGGCGCATGTAGTCGGGGAGTGCGCCGGCCAGTGCGTCCCGAAGGGTGGGCTCGTCGTATTCGGTGAGGTCGTTGACGACGAGGTAGGCGATGAGGCGTTGGTCGCCGGGGGTGTCTTCGCGGAGTTGGACGGTGGCTTGGGTGATGCCGGGTTGTGCGGTGAGGGTGGCTTCGATTTCGCCGGGTTCGATGCGGTGGCCGCGGAGTTTGATCTGGTGGTCGGCGCGTCCGTCGTAGGTGAGGTGGCCGTGGTGGTTCCAGTGGGCGAGGTCGCCGGTGCGGTACATGCGGGCGCCGGGGGTGCGGCTGTGGGGGTTGGCGGTGAAGCGTTCGGCGGTGAGGGCGGGGCGGCCGAGGTAGCCGCGCGCCAATTGCTCTCCGGCGAGGTACAGCTCTCCGGTGACGCCGGGCGCGGCGGGCCGCAGGGCTGAGTCGAGGACGTAGACCTGGGTGTTGGCGAAGGGTCGGCCGATGGGGATGGGGCCGTCAGGGGTGTCTTCGCTTACGTGGTGGTCGGTGATGTTGACGGTGGATTCGGTGGGGCCGTAGGCGTTGATGATCTGGACGTTGGGGTGCTGGGTGCGCCAGGTGGCGAGGTGGTCGGTGTGGAGGGCTTCGCCGCCGAGGATGAGGGTGTGGGACGGGGATGCCGTCTCGGGGAGTGTGGTGAGCAGGGGGAGGTGGCTGGGGGTGGCCTTGATCAGGCTCGGTTGCGTGTCCGACTCTTCGAGGCTGGTGAGGTGGACGGTTCCGCCGGCGGTGAGGGGTGTCCACAGGGCGGTGATGGTGAGGTCGAAGGCCAGCGGGGAGTGCAGGACGGTCGCGCCGGTCATGGCGCTGTAGGTGTTGCGGGCGCGGTGGAGGTAGGTGGCCAGGGCGTGGTGTTCGATGACGACGCCCTTGGGGCGGCCGGTGGAGCCCGAGGTGTAGATCATGTAGGCGGCGTGCCGGGCCGACCACGGGCTACGGCGTTCCGCGTCGGTGATCTCGCCGGTGGACCGGCTGCTGTAGGAAGCAGGCGGGATGGTTTCGGTGAGGGTCAGGACGGGGCGGGCGTCGTGGAGCATGTAGGTGATGCGCTCGGCGGGGTAGTCGGGGTCGATGGGCAGGTAGGCCGCGCCGGTCTTGAGTACGGCCAGCATGCTGACCACCGCGTCCAGCGACTTGGCCAGCGCGATCGCCACGAAGTTCTCGGCGCCGACGCCCTGTTCGATCAGGTGCCGGGCGAGTTGGTTGGCGCGCCCGTCCATCTCGGCGTAGGTCAGGGTGGTGCCGTCGCACGCCACTGCCACGGCGTCCGGCGTCTGCCGGGCTTGGCTGCTGATCAGTTCGTGCAGCGGTGTCCCGGGAAGTTCGGTCGGGGCCCCGTTCCACTCCACCAGGACCCGCTCCCGCTCGACCGCGTCCATCAGCTCGACGGCGCCGATCGACCGGTCCGGAGCCGTGGTGACGGCTTCCAGCACCCGCAGGAACCGGTCCGCGATCGCCTGGGCGGAACGGCGGTCGAGAAGTTCCGTACTGAAGTCCAGCGCCGCTTCGATGCCTTGTGGCCGGCGAATCGTGTCGAAGGACTCCGCGAACCCGAAGGAGAGGTCGAACTTCGACGAGGTCCGCTGGACCTCCTGGAGTGCGACGGTGAGACCCGGAAGGTCGGAGATGTCCTTCAGCGCGCCTTCGTGGTCCGTGTTGTTGAAGGTCAGCAGGACCTGGAAGAGCGGGTGATGGGACAGCGTGCGTGCCGGGTTCAGTGCCTCGACCAGCCGCTCGAAGGGGAGGTCCTGGTGCGCGTAGGCGGCCAGGTCGGTGTCCCGTACACGGTCGAGGAGCCGGCGGAAGGTCGGATCACCGGACGTGTCCGTGCGGAGGACCAGCGTGTTGATGAAGAGCCCGATCAGGTCGTCGGCGGCATCGTCCGTGCGCCCGGCGATCGGGGTGCCGATCGGGATGTCCTCACCGGCGCCCAGACGGGTGAGCAGGACGGCGACCGCAGCCTGGATCACCATGAAGGCGCTGGTGTTGGTGGCGCGCGCCAGCTCCGTCAGCCGCGTGTGCAGCTCCGTCGGCACGGTGAACGGAACACGGTCCCCCGAGTACCCCGCGACCGCCGGTCGGGGTCGGTCGGTGGGGAGGTCGAGCTGGTCGGGCAGGCCGGCGAGCTGCTGTTTCCAGTAGGTGAGCTGCTGGCCGGCGAGGGTGTCGGGGTCGGTGTCGTCGCCGAGGATCTCCTGTTGCCAGAGGGCGTAGTCGGCGTACTGGACGGTGAGTGGGGCCCAGGCGGGAGCCTCACTGCGGACGCGGGCCGCGTAGGCGGCCGTGAGGTCCTGGGCCAACGGGGCCCGGGACCAGGCGTCGCTGGCGATGTGATGGATGAGGAGCAGCAGCACGTGCTCCTGCTCCGACACCCGGAACAGCGACGTACGCGCGGGAAGTTCCTGGGCGAGGTCGAAGCAGTGGCCGACGGCTTCGTCGAGCCGGTCGCCGATCTCCTCCTCGGCCACGTCGGCGACGCTGAAGGGCGTCGAGGCCGCCTCCACGGGCAGCACGATCTGGTACGCGCCTCGCTCGTCCTCGGTGAAGACCGTCCGCAGGCTCTCGTGCCGGGCGACGACGTCACCGATCGCCGCGCGCAGGGCCTCCACGTCGAGGGCGCCGCCGAGCCGCAGCGTGAGCACGGTGTTGTAGGTCGCCGAGGGTCCTTCGAGCTGGTGGAGGAACCAGAGGCGTTGCTGGGCGTAGGAGAGCGGGATGCGCTCGGGGCGCGGCCTCGCCGTGAGCGCGGTACGGACGGTGCCCGACGCATCGAGGGCCTCGGCGAGACCCGCCACGGTCGGCGTCTCGAAGAGCTGCCGGATGGACAGTTCGACGCCGAGTGCGGTGCGGGTGCGGCTGACGAGGCGGGTGGCGAGGAGGGAGTGTCCGCCGAGGTCGAAGAAGTTGTCGTCGATGGTGACGAGGTCGACGCCGAGGACTTCGGCGAAGAGGGTGCAGAGGACTTCTTCGCGGGGGGTGCGAGGTGCTCGTCCTGCGGTGGATGCCGAGTAGGCCGGGGCGGGGAGGGCGGTGCGGTCGAGTTTGCCGTTGGGGGTGAGGGGGAGGGCGTCGAGGGTGATGAGTGCGCTGGGGACCATGTAGTCGGGCAGTGCGCTGGCCAGTGCATCCCGAAGGGTGGGCTCGTCGTATCCAGTGGAGGTGACCAGGTAGGCGACGAGGCGTTGATCGCCGGGGGTGTCTTCGCGGAGTTGGACGGTGGCTTGGGTGATGCCGGGCCGGGTGGTGAGGGTGGCTTCGATTTCGCCGGGTTCGATGCGGTGGCCGCGGAGTTTGATCTGGTGGTCGGCTCGTCCGTCGTAGGTGAGGTGGCCGTGGTGGTTCCAGTGGGCGAGGTCGCCGGTGCGGTACATGCGGGCGCCGGAGACCCGGCTGTGGGGGTTGGCGGTGAAGCGTTCGGCGGTCAGCGCGGGGCGGCCGAGGTAGCCGCGGGCCAATTGCTCCCCGGCGAGGTACAGCTCTCCGGTGACGCCGGGGGCGACGGGTCGCAGGGCTGAGTCGAGGACGTAGACCTGGGTGTTGGCGAAGGGTCGGCCGATGGGGACGGGACCGTCAGGGGTGTCTTCGCTTACGTGGTGGTCGGTGATGTTGACGGTGGATTCGGTGGGGCCGTAGGCGTTGATGATCTGAACGCCGGGGTGCTGGGTCCGCCAGTCGGTCAGCTGGTCGGTGTGGAGGGCTTCGCCGCCGAGGATGAGGGTGTGGGACGGGGATGCCGTCTCGGGGAGTGTGGTGAGCAGGGGGAGGTGGCTGGGCGTGGCCTTGATCAGGCTCGGCTGGACGTCAGCCTCCTCCAGGCTGGTCAGGTGGACGGTTCCGCCGGCGGTGAGGGGTGTCCACAGGGCGGTGATGGTGAGGTCGAAGGCCAGGGGCGAGTGCAGGACGGTGACCCCGGTCATGGCGGAGTACGTGCTGCGGGCGCGGTGGAGGTAGGTGGCCAGGGCGTGGTGTTCGATGACGACGCCCTTGGGGCGGCCGGTGGAGCCCGAGGTGTAGATCATGTACGCGGCATGTCGGGCCGACCACGGGCTACGGCGTTCCGCGTCCGAGAGCGGACCGTCGGGACGACTCGCATACGCAGCGGAGTCCACCGGTTCGGTGAGGGTCAAGGCGGGTCGGGCGTCGTCGAGCATGTAGCTGATGCGCTCGGCGGGATAGTCCGGGTCGATCGGCAGGTAGGCCGCGCCGGTCTTCAGCACGGCCAGCATGCTGACTACCGCGTCCAGTGACTTGGCCAGCGCGACCGCCACGAACTGCTCCGCACTCAGCCCCTCGCCCAGCAGGTGCCGGGCGAGTTGGTTGGCGCGCCCGTCCAGCTCGGCGTAGGTCAGGGAGGTGCCGTCGCACACCACCGCCACGGCGTCCGGCGTCAGCCGAGCCTGGCTGCTGATCAGCTCGTGCAGCGGTGTCCCGGGAAGTTCGGTCGGGGCCCCGTTCCACTCCACCAGGACCCGTTCCCGCGCGGCCGGGTCGAGGGTGTCCAGGTGGGCCACGGGACGGTCCGCGTCGGCGGCCAGTGCTTCCAGGACCCGCAGCATCCGGTCCGCCAGCGAGTGGACCAGGTCGCCGGCGCAGGCGTCCGGGCGGTAGTCGAGGCGCAGCCGCAGGATGTCGTCGCGGGTGTGGGCGACGAGGTTGACGGCGAAGTCCGTGCTCTCGACCGCGTCGAAACCGGCCACCCGCAGTCCGTCCAGCTGGCGGCTCGTCGTGTCGGCGCTCACCGGGTAGTTCTGGAAGACCATGGCGGTGTCGAAGAGTTCGCCGTGTCCGGCCCAGTGCTGGATGTCGGCGAGTCCGGGCCACTGGTGGTCCAGGAGGTGGGCCTGTTCGTCCTGGAGGCGGCGGAAGAGGTCGCCGAGGGGTTCGGCCTGGTCGAGGCGGGCGCGGACGGGCAGGGTGTTGATGAACAGGCCGATCATGGATTCGACGCCGGGCAGCTCGGGCGGCCGGCCGGAGACGGTGGCGCCGAAGACGACGTCGTCGCGTCCGGTGGCCTGGGCCAGCGCGAGGGCCCAGGCGCCCTGGACCACCGTGTTCATGGTCACCCCCTGACCGCGCGCCCACGCGGACAGAGCCGCCGTGGCGTCACGGCCCGGGCCGAACGGGATGCTCAGCGGTGCCGCCTCGGCGGGGCCGGCGTCCGGGGCGAGGAGGGTGGCCTCGTCGAGCCCGGACAGGGACCGCTGCCAGGCGTCGCGGGCGGCGTCCCGGTCGCGGGCGCCGAGCCAGGCCAGGTAGTCGCGGTAGGGGCGGACCGGGGGCAGGCTCACGGGGTCGCCGCCGGAGACGTACAGCTCGGTCAGTTCCTGCCAGAGCAGGGGCATGGACCAGCCGTCGAGCAGGATGTGGTGGTTGGTCATCACCAGCCGGACGCGGTCGGCGGACAGCCGGATCGCGGTGAAGCGCATCAGCGGCGGGCTGGTGAGGTCGAAGCGGCGTTCGCGGTCCCCGGCCGCCAGCCGCCCGGCCTCGGCGTCCCGTTCCGCCTCGTCGGCGAGGTCGGTCAGGTCGCACTCCCGCCAGTCGGGTTCGAGCTCGGCGGGCACCACCTGCACCCACGTGCCGGACGTCGTCTGCCGGAACCCGGCCCGCAGGTTGGCGTGGCGGCGCAGCAGGGCCCCGGCCGCCGCGCGCATGCGGGTGCCGTCGAAGGAGCCCTCCAGGTCGAAGGCGAGCTGGCCGACGTAGACGTCGCGGGCCTTCTCGTCGTACAGGTTGAGGAAGAGGAAGCCCTCCTGGAGGGGGGCGAGGGGCAGGATGTCCTGGAGGCCGGGGACGGTGTGCTCCAGGTCCTCGATCTCGTCCTGGGCGAGGGCCGGGTGGGTGATGTCGGAGGGGGTGAGGCCACCCGCGCCGGGCTGTCGGGCCTCCTCCACGAGGCGGCGCAGCAGCCGGAACCAGGTCTCGGCCAGCCGCTGGGTGTCCTCGGGCTCCAGCGCGGTGCGGGAGTACGTCCAGCGGGCCCGCAGCCTGGTGCCGTCGGCGGTCTCCCGGGCGACGGCGTTCACATCCACGGGGTGGGCCAGCGGCATGGCACCGTCGATACCGGCGACGTCGCCGCCCTCGATGGTCCAGGGGGCCTCGTCGGTGCCCTCCTGGCCGATCCGGCCGAGGTAGTTGAAGCCGAACTCGGGGAGGGGCAGTGCGGCGAGGATGTCCCGGGTGCGGGGGTTGAGGTGGCGCAGCAGGCCGTGGCCGAGGCCGTCGCCCGGGACGGTGCGCAGCTGCTCCTTGACGGCCTTCAGGGCGCGCAGCGCCGATCCGCTCCCGGAGGTGGCGGGTGGAGCGAGGCGGACGGGGTACATCGACGTGAACCAGCCCGCCGTACGGCTGAGTTCGGCGCCCGGGACCGCCTCCTCGTGGCGGCCGTGGCTCTCCAGGTCGAGCACGACGGGGGCGTCCGGGTCCTCGCCGCGTCCGCGTCGCCACGCGGCGACGGCCAGGGCGAAGGTGCTCAGGAACACGTCGTTGACCGTGGCGTGGCAGACGCCGGGGACCCAGGTGAGCAGGGCCTCGGTGGTGTCCGCGTCGAGTTCGGCGGTGATCTCGCCCGCGTTCGCGTGGGTGTCCCGCGCGGGGTCCAGGCGGAGCGTGTGCGGGGTGTCGCCGAGGACCGAACGCCAGTGGTCCAGCTCCTCCTCGGTCCGCGGCTGCCCGGCCAGGTCGGCGAGGGACAGCGCCCAGTGCCGCCAGGGGGTGCCCACCGGGGCGAGGGTCTCGCCCGCGTAGGCGGCCGCCAGGTCGGGCACCAGGATGCGCCAGGTGACGCCGTCCATGACCAGGTGGTTGGCGACCAGGACGAGCAGCCCGTCCCGGTCGGCGCCCCGGTCGACCCAGACGGCCTGGAGCATGCGGCCGTCCGCCGGTGCCAGACGGTCGCGGGCGGCCCGTGCCTGCTCGGTGACCGCCGAGCGCACGGCGGACTCGTCGAGGCCTCCGGCGTCGAAGCGGACCAGGCAGTCGGCCTGAGTCACCGAGCCCGGCGGCGGGATCTCGATGGTCCAGTCGCCGGCCACCCGCATGCGCAGCGCGTCGTGCCGGTCGAGCACGGCCCGCAGGGCGGTGCCGAGCGCGTCGGGGTCGAGGGCGGCGGGCACACGCAGGACCAGCGACTGGTTGAACGCGGCCGGGTCGGAGCCGAGACCGGCGAACCAGCCCATCATCGGGGTGCGCGGCGCCGGGCCGTCGGCGGGCACGTCGGAGTCCTGCGCCGCACCGTCCCGGGCGGCGGGTGCGGCGGCGGCCGACCGGGCGAGCAGCGCGGGCGTCTGGTGTTCGAAGACGTCCCGCACCGACAGGACCAGGCCCGCCGCGCGGGCGCGGGCGACGAGCTGGATGGAGAGGATGCTGTCCCCGCCCAGGTCGAAGAAGCCGTCGTCGACGCCGGCCGGCTCCACGCCGAGGATCTCGCGGAACAGCCCGGTCAGCAGCCGCTCGCGCGGGTCGCGGGCGGCCCGGCCCGAGGCACGGGCGGAGTAGTCGGGGGCGGGCAGCGCCGTGCGGTCCAGCTTGCCGTTGAGGGTCAGCGGCAGCGCGTCCAGCACCACGAACGCGGTCGGGATCATGTGGTCGGGCAGGGTCTCGCGCAGGTCGGCGCGGAGTTCGGCGGTGTCCACGGCACGGCCGGGCTCGGGCACGACGTAGGCGACGAGCCGCCGGTCGCCGGGCCGGTCCTCGCGGACGATCACGGCCGCCCGCGCCAGGTGCGGGCGTTCGGTGATGACCGCCTCGATCTCGGTGGGCTCGATCCGCAGGCCGCGGATCTTGACCTGGGTGTCGGCGCGTCCCAGGTACTCCAACTGGCCGTCGGGCCGCCAGCGGACCAGGTCGCCGGTGCGGTAGAGCCGGCTGCCGGGCTCGCCGAAGGGGTTGGCCACGAACCGTTCGGCGGTCAGCGCCCGGCGGTCGTGGTAGCCGCGGGCCAGGTGCGCTCCGGCCGCGTACAGCTCGCCGGGTACGCCGGGCGGGACCGGACGCAGGGCCGCGTCCAGGACGTACACGGCGCTGTTGGCGACGGGGGAGCCGATGGGCGGGACGAGGGGGCCGGACAGCGGGCCGCTCATGGTGGAGCAGACGGTGGTCTCGGTGGGACCGTAGGAGTTCAGCATCGTACGGCCCGGCGACCAGCGTTCCACCAGCTCGGGCGGGATGGCCTCGGCGCCCACGACGAGGGTCAGTCCACCGGGCAGCGAGCCCGGCGGCAGGAGTCCGAGGACGGACGTGGTCAGGCTCAGGTGGGTCGCCGCGTGCCGGGTCGCCAGCTCGGCCAGCTCCGGTCCCGGCGTGGTCTCCGGCGGCGCCACGACCAGGGTGGCGCCGGTGAGCAGGCCCATCGCCAGCTCCCAGAACGAGGCGTCGAAGCTCGGGGAGAGGTGCTGGAGGATCCTGCTGTCCGGGCCGGCCGCGCAGTCGCGGGTGAAGATGTCCAGGAGGCCGGGCAGCCCGGTGTGGGTGACGACGACGCCCTTGGGGCGGCCGGTCGTTCCCGAGGTGTAGATCATGTACGCGGGGTGCTCGGGGCGCAGCGGTACCGGCCGGTCGGCGTCGGTGACGTCGTGGCCGGGGAGTGCGGCGAGGGTCGCGGCGGTCTCGGGGGTGTCGAGCAGGAGGACCGGCGTGCCGGTGTCCGGGAGGCCCGCGGCCAGCGCGGACGTGGTGACGACCAGGGTGGGCGCCGCGTCCCGGACGAGGTGGGTGATCCGTTCGGCGGGGTGCGCGGGGTCCACCGGCAGGTAGGCCGCGCCCGCCTTGAAGGCGGCGAGCGCCGAGAGGACCAGGTCGGCGGAGCGGGGCAGGGCGACCGCCACGAACCGCTCCGGACCCGCGCCCAGGTCGAGGAGGACGCGGGCCAGCCGGTTGGCGCGCTCGTTCAGTTCGCCGTAGGTCAGCGCGCCGTCGGGTGTCCCGGCGCCGGCCGTCTCGACCGCCGGGTGGCCGGGGCGCTCGGCGGCGTGCCGGGCGACGTGGTCGGCGAAGGTGCCCTCCACCGGCAGGCGGGGGGTGTCGTTCCACTCGGCCAGGACCCGCTCCCGTTCCCGGGGGCCGAGCACGTCGACGTCGCCGATGCGCCGGGACGGGTCCGCGACCAGCGCGTCCAGAAGGCGCAGGAACCGCTCCACCAGCAGCGTGACGGTGCCCTCGTCGAAGAGGTCCGCGCTGTACTCGGCCGCGCCCACCAGCCCGGCGGGGGTGCCGTCGGCGGCGCGGTGCTCGGCGATCTCCAGGGCCAGGTCCAGCTTGGCGACACCGGTGGCGACGTTCAGCAGCCGCACATCGAGGCCGGTGGCGGAGAGCGCGGCCAGCGCGTCCTGCTGGGTCGTGTCCAGGCTCAGCAGCACCTGGAACAGCGGGTTGTGGGAGAGCGACCTGGTCGGGGAGAGGACGTCCACCAGGTGCTCGAACGGCAGGTCCTGGTGGTCGTAGGCGGTCAGGTCGGTGTCGCGGACCCGGTCGAGGAGTTCGCGGAAGGTGGGGTTGCCGCCGGTGTCGGTGCGCAGGACCAGGGTGTTGACGAAGAAGCCGACGACCTGGTCGACGGCGTCGTCGCCGCGGCCCGCCACCGGGGTGCCGAGCGGGACGTCCTCGCCCGCGCCCAGCCGGGTCAGCAGGGCCGCCAGCGCCGCCTGGAGCACCATGAAGACGCTGGTGCGGGAGTCCCTGGCCAGCTCCGCCACGCCGAGGTGCAGGGGCGCGGGGACGGTGAGCGGCACGCGACCGCCGCGGTGCGAGGCGACGGCGGGCAGCGGCCGGTCCGCGGGCAGTTCGAGCCGGTCGGGCAGCCCCGCCAGGGCCTCCTTCCAGTGCGCGAGCTGCCGGCCCGCCGGGCTGGTGGTGTCGGCGGCGTCCCCGAGCGCGGCGCGCTGCCACAGGGCGAAGTCCGCGTACTGCACGGGCAGCGGCGCCCAGTCGGGGGCGTGACGGGCCGCGCGGGCCGTGTAGGCGGCGGCCAGGTCGCGGATCAGCGGACCGAGGGACCAGCCGTCACCGGCGATGTGGTGGACCATCAGCAGCAGGACGTGCTCCCGCGCGCCGAGCCGGAACAGCTCCGCCCGCACCGGGATGTCGCTCGTCAGGTCGAAGCAGTGCCGGGCGGCCTCCTCGAGGCGTTCGTCCAGCCGGTCCTCGGTGATGTCGGTGACGTCGGTGACCGGCAGTTCGAAGCGCACGCCGGCGGCGTCGAGCACGGTCTGCCGGGCGCCGTGCCCGTCCTCCGTGAAGACGGTCCGCAGGCTCTCGTGGCGCGTGACGACGTCCTGGAAGGCCGCACGCAGCGCGCCGGGGTCGAGGTCGCCGGTCAGCCGCAGCGCGCCGGTGATGTTGTACGTGGCGGAGGGGCCCTCGAGCTGGTGCAGGAACCACAGCCGCTGCTGGGCGTACGACAGCGGCAGCCGCTCCGGGCGCTCACCGGCCGTCGGGCCGGTGCCGGACCGTTCGGCGCCGTCGAGGGCGGCGGAGAGACCGGCGACCGTGGGGGTCTCGAACAGCCGTCGTACGGACAGTTCCACGCCGAGGGTGCTGCGGATGCGGCCGGCCAGCCGGGTGGCGAGCAGGGAGTGGCCGCCGAGGTCGAAGAAGCTGTCGTCGACGGTCAGCCGGGGCACCCCGAGCACCTCGGCGAACAGGGAGCACAGGATCTCCTCGCGCGGTCCGCGCGGCGCGCGTCCGGTCACCTGCCCCGCGTGGGCGGGGGCGGGCAGCGCCTTGGTGTCGAGCTTCCCGTTGGGCGTCAGCGGCAGGGCGTCAAGGGTGACGAACGCCGACGGCAGCATGTGGTCGGGCAGGTGCCCGGCCGCGTGGTCGTGCAGCGTGCGGGCCGTAGCGCCGGAGCCGGTCACCACGTACGCGACGAGCCGCGGGTCGCCCTGGACGTCCTCGCGCGCCACCACGGCCACGTCGTCGACGGCGGGGTGGGCGGCGAGCACGGCCTCGATCTCGCCGGGCTCGATGCGGAAGCCGCGGATCTTGACCTGCTGGTCGGCGCGGCCCAGGTAGTCCAGGCCGCCGTCGGTGCGGCGCCTGGCCAGGTCGCCGGTGCGGTACATGCGGCTGCCGCGCTCGCCGAAGAGGGCCGCGTACGGGTCGGCGGGGAAGCGGTCCGCGGTCAGCGCCGGGCGGCCCAGATAGCCGCGGGCGAGACCCGCACCGGCCACGTACATCTCGCCGGTGACGCCGGGAGCGGTGGGGCGCAGCCGGTCGTCGAGGACGTAGACCCGCAGGTCGGGAATGTTGACGCCGATCGTGCTCGCCGAGGCGGCGGCCGCGGTGGCCCGGTCCAGGGCGAAGTGCGAGACGTGGACCGTGGTCTCGGTGATGCCGTACATGTTGACCAGGGCGGGCGCGTCCTCGGCGTGCCGCTCGTACCAGTCGGCCAGTCGGGACAGGTCCAGGGCCTCGCCGCCGAACACGACGGTGCGCAGGGAGAGTTCCGCGCCGTTCTCCCGGTCGGCGGCGGCCAGCTGGTGGAAGGCGGACGGCGTCTGGTTGAGGACGGTGACGCGTTCGCGCGCGAGCAGGGAGAGGAAGGCGGCGGGGTCCCGGGTGACGTCGTGCGGGACGACGACGAGCCGCCCGCCGTGCAGCAGCGGCCCCCACAGCTCCCACACCGAGAAGTCGAAGGCGTACGAGTGGAAGAGCGTCCACACGTCGCGCTCGTCGAAGCCGAACCAGGGCGCGGTGGCGGAGAAGAGCCGTACGACGTTGCCGTGCGGCACCGCCACGCCCTTGGGGCGGCCCGTCGAGCCGGAGGTGTAGATGACGTACGCCGTGTCCCTCGGGTCCAGCGGCCTGACCCGCTCGCCCTGCACCAGGTCGGTGGCGGGGTACGTGTCCGCGAGGGCGGGGGTGTCGAGGACGATGCGGGGCACCTCGTGGGCGGGCAGCCGGCCGGCGGTGGCGCGGTCGGTGAGCAGGGCCGCGGGCGCGGAGTCGGACAGCGCGTGGGCGAGCCGGTCGGCGGGGTACCCGGGGTCGAGCGGCACGTAGGCGGCGCCCGACTTGACCACCGCGAGCAGGGCCACGACCAGTTCGACGGAGCGCGGCAGGGCCAGGGCGACCAGCGCGTCGGGGCCGATCCCGCGGGCGGTCAGCAGCCGGGCCAGGCGGTTGGCGCGCGCGTTCAGCTCGGCGTAGGACAGCGAGGTGCCCTCGAAGGTCAGCGCGGTGCGGTCCGGGTGCCGGGCGGCCTGCCGCTCGAACAGCTCGGGGAGCGTGGCCGTCACCGGAGGGGGTGAAGTGGGCTCGGTGCCGGGCCGGTTGGCGGCCACCAGCAGGTCGTGCCGCTCGCCGGGGAGGAGGACGTCGAGGTCGCCCAGGCGCACGCCGGGATCGGCGGCGACCTGTGTGAGCAGCCGCAGCAGCCGCTCGGTGAGGGTGCGGGCGGTGCCGGCGTCGAACAGCTCGGTGCTGAACTCCACCGCGAGGTCGAGACCGGCCTGCCCGCCCGCGGCGTCGCGCCGCTCGTCGAAGCCGAACACGAGGTCGAACCGGGACAGTCCGGTGTGCACGGGCAGCAGCGACGTCGTGATCCCGGGCAGCCGGTTCAGCTCCCCGAGGGCGTCCTGCTGAGTGGTGTCGAAGGTCAGCATCACCTGGAACAGCGGGTGGTGGGAGGTGGCCCGGTCCGGGTTGACCGCCTCGACGAGCCGCTCGAAGGGCACGTCCTGGTGGGCGTAGGCGGCCAGGTCGCGTTCGCGGACGCGGGAGAGCAGCTCGCGGAAGGCCGGGTCGCCGCCGGTGTCGGTGCGCAGCACCAGTGTGTTGACGAAGAAGCCGACCAGGTTCTCGACGGCGGCGTCGGTGCGGCCCGCGATGGTCGAGCCGATCGGCACGTCCTCGCCCGCGCCGAGCCGCGTCAGCAGCCCCGCGAGCGCGGCCTGGAGCACCATGAAGACGCTGGTCCGCGTCTCGGTGGCGAGCGCGGCCAGCGAGCGGTGCAGCTCGGCGGGCACGGACACGTCCAGGCGCGCCCCGGAGTTGTTGCGGCGCACCGGGCGTGGCCGGTCGCCGGGCAGCTCCAGCCGCTCCGGCAGCCCGGCCAGGGCCTCGCGCCAGTGGGCGAGCTGCCGGGCGCCCTCACCGCCGCCCTCGGTGCCCGCGCCGTCCCCGTCGGCGCCGAGCAGTTCACGCTGCCACAGCGTGTAGTCGGCGTACTGCACCGGCAGCGGCGCCCAGTCGGGGGCCGTGCCCGCGGTCCGGGCGGCGTAGGCGGTGCCCAGGTCACGGGCGAGGGGCGCCAGCGACCAGCCGTCGCCCGCGATGTGGTGCAGGACGAGGAGCAGTACGTGCTCCTCGGGCGCCACCCGCAGCAGGGTGGCCCGCAGCGGTACGTCCCGGGTCAGGTCGAAGGTGTGCCGGGCGGTGCGCGCGAGGTCGGCGGCCAGCCGCTCCGGGGTGCTGTCCAGCGTCTCCAGCCGGGGCGCGGCCCGCTCGGCGGACAGGATCACCTGGTGGGGGCCGTGCGCGTCCTCGGCGAAGACGGTGCGCAGGCTCTCGTGCCGGGCCACCACGTCGCCGAGGGCCGCGGACAGCGCGGCGCCGTCCACCGGGCCCGACAGGCGCAGCGCGGCCGGGATGTTGTAGAGCGGCGAGGGTCCCTCGTACTGGTGGATGAACCACAGGCGCCGCTGGGCGAAGGAGAGCGGCAGGCGGTCGGGGCGCGGCCGGGCGGTGACCGCGGCACGGGCCCGCCCGCCGTCCGTCAGCGCGGGGGCCAGCTCCGCCACGGTCGGCGCCTCGAAGACGCGCCGGATCGGCACCTCCGCGCCGGCGGTGGTGCGGATGCGGCTGATCAGCCGGGTGGCGAGCAGGGAGTGGCCGCCCAGGTCGAAGAAGCTGTCGTCGACACCGACCTCGGCCACGCCGAGCACCTCGGCGAAGAGCGTGCACAGCAGCTCCTCGCCCGGCGTGCGCGGCGCCCGCCCGCCGGAGCGCCCGGCCTCCGCGGGGGCGGGCAGGGCCCGCCGGTCGAGCTTGCCGTTCGGCGTGACGGGCAGCCGGGGCAGCGCGACGAAGGCCGAGGGCACCATGTAGCCGGGCAGCAACTCCCGCAGCCGCGCGGCGAGTACGGCGCCGTCCGGGCCGCCGTGTGCCCCGGCCCCCGTCCCGGCGTCCGCCCCGGCGGCGGGCTCGGTGTTCGTGTCCGCGCCCGGTGCGGTACCGGTTCGGGCGTCTGTGCCGGTGTCGGCGCCGGTTCCCGTGGCCGCGTCCGGTCGGGCGTCGGCAAAGGCGTTCGCGGCCGTGCCGTCCGGCCCGGGGTGCTCCCCGGTGTCCGCGGGTGTGCCCGGGTCCACGCCCGGGTCCCGGGTCGGCACGGTGTAGGCGACCAGGCGCTGGTCGCCGGGGCGGTCCTCGCGCAGGACGACGGCGGCCTGGGCGATCTCCGGCTGCCGTACGAGCGCGGCCTCGATCTCGCCGAGCTCGATGCGGAAGCCGCGCAGCTTGACCTGGTGGTCGGCGCGCCCGAGGTAGTCGAGGCTGCCGTCGTGGTTCCAGCGCGCCAGGTCGCCGGTGCGGTACATCCGGCTGCCGGGTGCGCCGTGCGGGTCGGCGGTGAAGCGTTCGGCGCTCAGCGCGGGGCGGCCCAGGTAGCCGCGGGCGAGCTGCACACCGGCGATGTACAGCTCGCCGGGCACGCCGGCCGGGACCGGCCGCAGCGCGGCGTCGAGCACGTACATCCGGGTGTTCCACACCGGCCGTCCGATCGGCACCGGTCCGTCGCCGGTGTCCTCGGCGCACGGCCAGTACGTCACGTCGACGGCGGCCTCGGTGGGCCCGTACAGGTTGTGCAGCGGCACGTCCGACACGGCCCGGAAGCGGGCCCGCAGCTCCGCCGGGAGCGCCTCGCCGCTGCAGAAGACCCGCCGTACCGGCGTCGCACCGCCCAGCGAGGCCGCGGCGGGCTCCCGCAGGAACACGTCGAGCATCGACGGCACGAAGTGCAGGGTGGTCACGCCCTCGCGCCGGACGGTGTCGGCCAGGTAGGCCGGGTCCGTGTGGCCACCGGGGCGGGCCACGACCAGGGTGGCGCCCTGGACGAGCGGCCAGAAGAACTCCCACACGGACACGTCGAAGCCGGACGGCGTCTTCTGCAGCACCCGGTCGGACGGCTCCAGGCCGTAGGCGTCCTGCATCCAGGCCAGCCGGTTGACGATCGCCCGGTGGGAGATCACCACGCCCTTGGGACGGCCGGTGGACCCCGAGGTGTAGATGACGTAGGCGGGGTGGCCGGGGCCGGGCACCGCGCGCGGGACGGTGACGGCCGGGAGTGTCCGCCCCGTCGCGGCCGGCTCGTCGAGCAGCAGCCGCGGCGTGCCGTCCTCGGGCAGCCGCTCCGCCGTGTCCCGCGTGCTCAGGACGAGCATCGCGCCCGCGTCCCGCAGGATGTGCGCGATGCGCTCGGCCGGGTAGCCCGGGTCGACCGGGACGTACGCGGCACCCGACTTGAGCACCGCGAGCAGCGCCACCACCAGCTCGGCGGACCGCTCCACCGCGACCGCGACGAACCGCTCCGGGCCCGCGCCCCGCGCCGCCAGCGCACCGGCCAGCCGCTCGGCGCGGGCGTCCAGTTCGGCGTACGTCAGCGAGGTGCCCTCGTACACCAGGGCCTCGTGCCCGGGAGTGCGGGCGGCCCGCGCCGCGAACAGCTCCGGCAGCGTGCTCTCCGGGACCTCGCGGGCGGTGTCGTTCCACCCGTCGAGGACCCGCTCCCGCTCGTCCGGCGTCAGCAGCGCGACCTCGTCGACCGTGGCCGTGGGGTCGGCCGCCAGCTCCGCCAGGAACCGGACGAAGCGTTCCTGCAGCACCGTCAGGTCCTGGGCGCCGTACACCTGCGGGTTGCCCTCGAACTCGACGCGCAGGCCGGACTCGGGGGTGCCGGTGAGCACGATGGTCAGGTCGGCCGTCGGACCCGAACTGATGCTGCGCATCAGGCCGACCGGGCCGCCGAAGTCCACCGGCCGGATGTACGGCATGACGTTGACGGCGGGCCCCGACACGCCCGCGCCGCCCAGCTCGCGGTCGAGGTCCTCGCCGCGGAAGCGGCTGTGCGCCAGCAGGCCGCTCATCGCCTCGGACACGGTCTCGACCACCCGCGCGAAACTCTCGCCGGGACGCACGGCCAGCCGCAGCGGCAGCCGGTTGGAGACCATGCCGGGCGTGATCCGGGCGTTCGCGCCGTAGCGGCCGGTGACCGGCACCGACACCACGATGTCCCGGGCGCCCGTCGTCCGGTGCAGGAAGGCGCCCACGCCGGCGATGACCACGCGGGCCCAGTGCGCACCGGTCGCCTCGGCCGCCCGGCCCAGCACCTCGGTGCGCTCCGGGGGCAGGCCCAGGCTCGTCACGGTCGGCGCGAGGACCCGGCCGCCACCACGCCCGGTGAGAGAGACGGGCTCGGGACGGTCGGCGAACAGGCCGGTCCAGTAGGCCCGGTCCCGCTCGTACCGCGCCGACGCGCGGTAGGCCTCCTCGCCCGCGACCATCCGGTCCGTGTCGCCGAAGGCGGCCGCGGGCACCGCACGCCCGTCCCGCAGCGCCCGGTACACCTCGGCCAGCCGCTCGTAGAACAGGGCCATGCTGGTGCCGTCGATCACGATGTGGTGGACGCCCAGGTAGTACACGTGCCGTCCCCCGCCGAGCGTGAACAGCGCGTGGCTGCTCAGACCGGGCCGGTCCAGGCGCAGCGGCGTCGCGCGGTCCCGCTCCATCCACCGCTGGGCCTCGCCCTCGGGATCCTCGTGACCGGAGAGGTCGATGTGGCGCAGCAGCACGGGGGTGTACGGCACCCCGTCCGGGTCCTCGACGGCGTCCGAACCCTCCGGCGCGGGCGGGCAGTAGGCGCGGTACGGCCGGCCCTCCTCGTCGGTGAGGAAGCGCGAGCAGAGCGTCTCCGTACCGGCCACGGTGTGCCGCAGGGCCGCGCTCAGCACGGAGTGGTCCAGCGGTCCGTCGATCTCCAGGCAGGATCCCGTCCGGTAGTGCGCGCCACGCGGATCCAGCTGCTGGGCGAGCCACACCTCGTGCTGCGCGCTCGTCAGACCGTGCCGAACCGAAGAGTTCTCAGACACCTGTCTCCTCACCATGCAAAACGAACAAGATGTGTGCCCGTGCGGTGTTTACCGGACGGCATTCAATTGAGAGCGAACTGGGACGCTAGCAAGGTCGCGACGAGCTGGTCAATATCCTTATGCAAGTAGATAACCGCAGGTAGGAGCCTTGATAACCAGTCGATAGCGAGGTTATACGGGTCATTTGTAGAGTGTGGCCACGCGCATTTCTCATTGCTGCCGGAGAGGGTGAGGGTCCATTTCCCTTTTCCCGGTGGGCGCTCCCTCAGTGCTCCCTTCATTTCCCCTTCATTCATTGGAGAGCCGCCATGCCGCCCAGTGACATCGCGTACGCCGAGCTGTACGTCGCGGACGACCGGGAGGCGTCCGGCTTCCTCGTCGACAGCCTCGGTTTCGTCCCCCTGGCGGTGGCGGGCCCCGCCACCGGCACCCACGACCGCCGGTCCACCGTGCTGCGCAGCGGTGAGGTCACGCTCGTGGTCACCCAGGCGCTGGCGCCGGACACCCCGGTCGCCCGGTACGTGGAGCGGCACGGCGACTCCATCGCCGACCTCGCCTTCGGCTGCGACGACGTGCGCTCCTGCTTCGACCGCGCGGTCCTCGCCGGCGCCGAGGCGCTGCAGACCCCGACGCCCTCCCACCGGGCGGGCCAGGACGCGTGGTTCGCCACCGTCTCCGGCTTCGGGGACATCCGGCACACCCTGGTCCCGGCGGGCGGCGGGGACGGCGCGGGGCTGCTGCCGCCCGACCGGGACTGGGCGCTTCTCCCGGCCGCCACGGGCCGCACGGGGCCGCGGCCCCTCCTCGACCACGTGGCCGTCTGCCTGGAGTCCGGCACGCTGCGGAGCACCGCCGAGTTCTACGAAGCGGCCTTCGACATGCCCTACTACTCCTCCGAGTACATCGAGGTGGGCGAGCAGGCGATGGACTCCATCGTCGTGCGCAACGCCGGCGGCGGCATCACCTTCACGCTCATCGAGCCGGACGACACCCGGGTGCCGGGCCAGATCGACCAGTTCCTGAGCGCCCACGACGGGCCCGGCGTCCAGCACCTGGCCTTCCTGGTGGACGACATCGTCGACTCGGTCCGGTCGCTCGGCAACCGCGGCGTGGCCTTCCTGAGCACCCCGGGCGCCTACTACGACCTGCTCACCGAGCGGGTCGGCGCGATGGCCGACGCCATCGAGGACCTGCGCGCGACCAACGTCCTCGCGGACCGCGACGAGTGGGGCTACCTGCTGCAGATCTTCACCCGCTCGCCCTACCCGCGCGGCACCCTCTTCTACGAGTACATCCAGCGCAACGGCGCCCGGGGCTTCGGCAGTTCCAACATCAAGGCCCTGTACGAGGCCGTCGAGCGGGAGCGGGAAGTGGCCGGCCGATGACCCCCGCCGTCCGGCGCCCGGCGGACCCCGAGGGCCCGGCGCCCGCGGACCCCGGGGCGGTGGCGACCGTGGACCCCGGGGCGGTGGCGCCCGGGGGGTCCGGGGCGCCGGCACCGGGGGAGGCCGGGAGCCCGGCGGGCGGCGCCGGTGTCCGGGCGTTGGAGCCGCTCACGCTCGACGACTTCGCGCGGCTCGCTCACGGGCAACTGCCGGCCGCCACCTGGGACTTCATCGCGGGCGGCGCGGGGCGGGAGCGGACCCTCGCCGCGAACGAGGCCGTTTTCGGCGCCGTACGGCTGCGGCCCCGGGCCCTGCCCGGCATCGAGGAGCCGGACACCTCCGTGGAGGTGCTCGGCTCCCGGTGGCCGGCGCCGGTGGGCATCGCGCCGGTGGCCTACCACGAACTCGCCCACCCCGACGGCGAACCGGCGACCGCCGCGGCGGCGGGCGCGCTCGGACTCCCGCTCGTCGTCAGCACCTTCGCCGGCCGGAGTCTCGAAGAGGTGGCCCACGCGGCGAGCGCACCGCTGTGGCTCCAGCTGTACTGCTTCCGCGACCACGAGACCACCCTGGGCCTGGCCCGCAGGGCCCGCGACAGCGGCTACCAGGCGCTGGTGCTCACCGTCGACACCCCGTTCACCGGCCGCCGACTGCGCGACCTGCGCAACGGCTTCTCCGTCCCCTCCCACATCGTCCCGGCCAACCTGACCGGCACGGCGGCGGCCGGCAGCGCGAGCCCCGGCGCGCACAGCAGACTCGCCTTCGACCGCCGCCTGGACTGGTCCTTCGTGGCCCGCCTGGGCGTGGCGAGCGGCCTCCCGGTGCTGGCCAAGGGCGTGCTGACCGCACCGGACGCCGAGGCCGCGGTCGCGGCGGGCGTCGCGGGCATCGTCGTGTCCAACCACGGCGGCCGCCAACTCGACGGCGCACCGGCCACCCTGGAGGCGCTGCCCGAGGTGGTGTCCGCCGTGCGCGGCCGCTGCCCGGTCCTCCTGGACGGCGGCGTCCGCACCGGCGCCGACGTCCTGGCCGCCCTGGCGCTCGGCGCCCGTGCCGTCCTGGTCGGGCGCCCCGCGCTGTACGCGCTGGCGGCCGGAGGCGCCGCGGGCGTGCGCCGGATGCTCACCCTGCTGACCGAGGACTTCGCCGACACGATGGTGCTCACCGGCCACGCGGCGACCGGCACGATCGGCCCGGACACCCTGGCCCCGCCGTACCCCGGCCCGCCACACCCTGGCCCGCCGCACGACGGCCCGCCCACCGCGCCCCGACCGGCGCCGCACCGAGACAGGAGCCACGGATGACCACCACCCCAGCGCGCACGGACCGGGACGGCGTCCTGGCGCGGACCGCCCTGCACCCCAGCCTCTCCGCCCCGCTGCTCGACACGATGAACTTCCTCAACGAGGTGACCCTCCGCTACCCGCAGGCGATCTCCTTCGCCCCGGGGCGCCCCTACGAGGGGGACTTCGACGTCGCACGCGTCCCCGGGTACATCGAGACCTACCTCGACCACCTGCGCGAGCGCGGCCACTCCGAGGAACGCGTCCGCACCGCGCTCTACCAGTACGGCGAGACCGCCGGGCAGATCAGGGACATCGTCGCCCGCATGCTGGAGGTGGACGAGGACCTGACGGTCGACCCCGCCTCCGTGGTGGTGACGGTCGGCTGCCAGGAGGCCGTCCTGCTCACCCTGCGCGCGCTGTTCACCGGACCGGACGACGTGCTCCTCGTCGACAGCCCCGCCTACGTCGGCATCACCGGCGCGGCCGGCCTGCTGGACATCCCCGTCGTACCGGTGCCCGGCACCACCGACGGACCGAGCCCGGAAGGGCTCGAACGCACCGTCCGGGAGATCGAGGCGAGCGGCCGGCGCGCCAGGTGCCTGTACGTCGTGCCCGACTGCTCCAACCCGACCGGCGTCAGCATGCGCCGCGAGGCCCGCACCGCCCTGCTCGACACCGCCGCGCGGCTGGACCTTCTCCTCCTGGAGGACAACCCCTACGGGGTCTTCAGCCGGGTGCGCCGTCCCACCCTCAAGTCCCTCGACACCGAACGGCGCGTCGTCTACCTCGGGTCCTTCGCGAAGACCGCCTTCCCGGGCGCCCGCGTCGGCTTCGTCGTCGCCGACCAGCTCGTGGCCGGCGCGGAGGGGCGGCCGCCCGGTCTGCTCGCCCACGAACTGGCCAAGGTCAAGAGCATGGTCACCGTCAACACCCCCACCCTGAGCCAGGCCGCGGTCGCCGGACTGCTGCTGCAGAACGGCGGGGGACTGCGGGCGGCGAACGAGGCCTCGGCCCGCCACTACCAGTCCACGATGCGGTGCCTGCGGGACACCCTCGCCGCCGAACTGCCGCCCGGTTCACCGGAGTCCGACGGAGTGCGGTGGAACGATCCCGACGGCGGGTTCTTCCTGACCCTCGACGTGCCCTTCGAGGCGGACGAGGCCGCGCTGGACGTCTCCGCGGAGAAGTACGGCGTCATCTGGACGCCGATGCGCCACTTCCACCTGGACGACGCGGGCGACCGGCAGATCCGGCTGTCGTGCAGTTACCTCACCACCGACCGCGCCGCCGAGGGGGCGACGCGGCTGGCCCGCTTCGTCAAGGACCGGGCGCCGTCTAACGGTTGAGGTCGCTGTCCTTCACCAGTCCCGCCTCGTACGCGATGATCGCCGCCTGCACCCGGTTGCGGACCTCCAACTGGGTGAAGATGGCGCTGACATACGTCTTGATCGTGCCCTCGACCAGGTGCAGCCGCTGCGCGATCTCCGCGTTCGACAGCCCGGCCCCCAGCATGCCGAGGACCTCCTGCTCCCGCTTGGTCAGCAGCGTCGTGCGCTCCCCCGACACCTCCGAGCGCGGTGAGGGGGCCCGGCGCAGCTCGGTCATCAGCCGCCGCGCCACCAGCGGGGAGAGGCAGGAACCGCCGGACGCCACGGCCCGTACGCCGGAGATCAGGTCCCGCGGGTCGGACGCCTTGAGCAGGAACCCGGCCACGCCCTGGTCGAGGGCCCGTTCGATGTACCGGTCCTCGCCGAAGGTGGTGAGGACGACCACCGCGGTGTCCGGGTTGGTGGTCCGCATCTCACCCGCGGCCGTCAGGCCGTCCATCTCCGGCATCCGGATGTCGAGCAGGGCCACGTCGGGCCGGTGCCTGCGGGCCAGTTCGACCGCCTCCCGCCCGTCGGCCGCCTCGGCGACCACCTCGATGCCCGGCTCGGTCGTCAGGATGGAGCGAACTCCGGCCCTGATGATGGTCTCGTCGTCGGCGAGCAGTACGCGAATCATCCGATCCTTCCCTGGTGGTCAGAGCGTGTCCTTGGCCATGAGGACATCATCCTTGAAGCACAGCCGGTACATGGCGCCGCCGAAGTCGAGCAGACCGCTGCTCGCCCGGTAGTACTCGCAGGTCGTGCCGGCCGGGACGGACGGCTCGGAGGTGACCGGCGGCGGCTTCCTGATCCGGCGCTCCGGCAGCACGGGCGCCAGATCGGCGCGGGTCTCGCCCACCCGGATCCGGGCGTAGTCCTCGGGGGCGAGGGACGTGGTCGCCGAGGTGAAGACGTAGAGCCCGCCGAGGAACGCCACGATGGCGACGCCGAGCACCGCCGGGATCAGCGCGGCCCGCCGGGCGTCCCGCCTGATCCGGGCCCGGGTGCGCAGCAGCGCGGCCCGGGAGGCGCTGCGCCACGGCCCGGAGGCGGCGGGCAGGTCCGCCGCGCCGGCCGCGGCCCGCCCCTCCTTCCCGGCCGTCGCGGGGCCGGGCACCGGGCCGTCGCCCGTGCCACCGGCCGCGTCGTCCCCGTCGGTCGGCCCCGGCGTGCCAGGACCCGGCGGTTCGACGGACCGCGACGGCGAGGAGGCGCCGCGCGGCAGTCGCGCGTACACCTCGAAGCCGCCCGCCCGCGGGCCCGTGCGCAGCGTGCCGCCCGCGAGCCGGACGCGCTCGTCGAGGCCGATCAGCCCCGACCCGCTCCCGGCCGCCGGGACGCTTCCGCCCTGCTCCGGCCGCTCGTTGACGACCGACACCACCGTCTCGTCCACGGTGTGCGTCACCCGTACGTCGATGGGGGCGCCCGGCGCGTGCTTGGCCGCGTTGGTCAGCGCCTCCTGCACCACCCGGTAGGCCGCGAGGTCGGACAGCAGCGGCGTGCCCGGCCGCTCCCGGGCCCCGTCCTCCTGGAACCGGACCGGCGTACCGGACCGCTGGAAGCGGCGCACGAGCTGGGCGACGGACTCGTCGGCGGGGGTCAGCGACGGATTGGGGTCCTCCCGCAGCAGCCCGATCACCTCGTGCAGCCGCTCGGTGGCCATCGTGCAGCGCTCCCGCAACTGGCCCACCGACTCCCGGTGCTGCTCCGACAGCCCGGGGGCCAGCTCCAGGCCGCCGGCGAGCAGGGCCATCACGCTCAGCTCGTGGCCCAGGGAGTCGTGGATGTCCTGCGCGATCCTGGCCCGCTCCTTCATCCTGGCCTGGTCGGCGATGTAGCGCTGGCGCCACTCCAGTTGCTCGGCGTGCTCCCAGCCGGCGTGGGTCAGCGCGCTGCGCTGGCTCCACCAGTTGCCCGCCCACCAGGGCAGCACACCGGCGACGAACTCGGTCATCAGCAGGCTCAGCCAGTCCTTGCCCTGGCCGACGGTGCCCACCAGCAGGAGCCCGGCCACGGCGACGCAGAGGAACACCAGGTGCGCGGGCCACAGCCGGGTCAGTCTGCGGCCCGCGAGGCAGCTCAGCACCACCGTCGCCATCGCGGGCCACAGGTTCGCCCCGAACCACGGATAGAACAGCGTGAGCAGCGCCGCGAGCAGCAGGGACAGCAGTGGTGCGGTGCGCTGCACCACGACCGCGGCCGCGATGAGCAGGCACGCGGCCAGCCAGGCCACCGGCGCGGTCCCGAGCGTCCCGGTGGCGAACGCGGAGGGCACGAGCAGCACGAGCAGCAGCACGAGATCGGCGCGCCGGGTGAACGGGCGCTCGGAACCAAGGACCCGTACAAGCGATTCGATTCGTCGGCGCACGGCCTGCCATCGGTGCATTCCAGCACGCTACAAGAGCGGCCCCGGCCGCCGGATCTGCCGAAAGTCGACTGCGGCCGTTGCCGATCGCCAGATGTTTCGGGCCCCTGCCCCTCCCTAGCGTTGAGGACGTGACTTTGGAAGGAGCCACCAGGCGATGATCACTTTGGACCGACTGACCAAGCGGTACGGCGACAAGACGGCCGTCTCGGACCTCTCGTTCGAGATCAATCCGGGAAAGGTCACCGGATTCCTCGGCCCGAACGGCGCGGGAAAGTCGACGACGATGCGCATGATCGTCGGTCTGGACGCGCCCACCTCGGGGCGGGCCCTGGTGGGCGGCAAGCGCTACGAGGAGCTGCGGCACCCGTTGCGGGAGGTCGGTGCGCTGCTCGACGCCCGCGCCGGCCACCCCGGCCGTTCGGCCCGGCACCACCTGCTCGGTCTGGCCCGCAGCAACGGGATCCCGGCGTCCCGGGTCGGCGAGGTCCTTCAGACCGTGGGCCTGTCCGAGGTGGCGAACAAGCGCATCGGCTCCTTCTCCCTCGGTATGGGCCAGCGGCTCGGGATCGCCGCCGCCCTGCTGGGCGACCCCAAGGTGCTGCTCTTCGACGAGCCGGTCAACGGACTGGACCCGGACGGTGTGCGCTGGGTCCGCGAGCTGATGCGGTCCCTCGCGGCGGAGGGCAGGACGATCTTCGTGTCCAGTCACCTGATGAGCGAGATGCAGGAGACCGCCGACCACCTCCTGGTCATCGGCCGCGGAAAGATCATCGCGGACGCGCCGATCGAGGAGGTCATCGCGGGCAGCTCGCTGACCGCCGTACGGGTGCGGACCCCGCAGCCCGACGTGCTCAGGCGGGAGCTGCTGGAGTTCGGGCTGCGCGTCGAGCCGAACGCGGACTCCGCGCCCGACGAACTCCTCGTCGTCGGCGGCACCCTGGAGGAGATCGGCGACCTCGCCTTCCACCACCGCGTTCCGATCCACGAACTCAGCATGCGCAAGGCCAGCCTGGAACAGGCGTACATGGAACTCACCGCCGCGAGCGTGGAGTACGGCTCTCCCGCGCTCTCCCAGGTCACCGAAGTCCCGGACCACCAGAAGGCGTAACTGGATATGACTACTACAACCGTCCCCAAGCTCGTCGGTCCCGTGAAGGGCGGCGGCTTCAAGGGCGCCGTCGCGTTCGAGTGGACCAAGTTCTGGAGCGTGCGGGCCACCTGGTGGAACCTGGCCGTCGGCCTGCTGCTCACCGTGGGCTTCGCCGCCATGGTCGGCGCCTCCGCCGACGCCAGCGCGAAGAAGGGCGTCGACGTCACGATGCCCGCCCCGCACCACGCCTCGCAGGCCTTCCTCATCTCCCAGCTGACCATCGTGGTCCTCGCCACCCTCGTCCTCACCAGCGAGTACTCCAGCGGCTCGATCCGCACCACGCTGCAGAGCGTGCCCGCGCGCGGCCGGATGCTGCGCTCCAAGACCCTGGTCGTCGCCGCCGTCGTGGTCGCCGCGGGCATCGTCTTCAGCCTGCTGGGCACCCTGGTGGCCGCGCCCCTGATGGGCCACTACGGCGACTACAGCAGCGGCCAGCTGTTCGGCACCGCGCTCGGCGCCGGGGTCTACCTGGCCCTCCTCGCCGTCATGGCCATCGGGCTCGGCACCGTCCTGCGCAGCGCCGCGGGCACCATCACGACCCTCATCATGATCCTGCTCGCGCTGCCCCAGCTGATGGGCGTCGTCGGCGCCAAGTGGCTGGAGACCGCCTCGGACTACATGCCGAGCGTCGCCGGTACCGTTCTGCTGACCCAGGACAGCGACCCCTACGGCGCCGGTACCGCGCTGCTGGTCCTCCTGCTGTGGGCGCTGGCCGCCTACGCCGCCGGCACCGCGGTCCTGCGCCGCCGCGACGCCTGAAGCCCCGCCCGTCCTGGCTCCCCAAGGGGCCGTGCTCCGGCTGCCGGAGCACGGCCCCTTCGTCGATACCGGTGCGATAAGGGGCCCATAGCGGGCCCGGCCAAGGTGGTGGAGCCGTATCCGCCCCCCACCTTGGAGGCCGCCCGTGCGCACCACGACCAGGACCCGGACCACACTCGCCGCCCTCGGTGCGGCGCTCGCCCTCGGCGTCGCCGCCGCGCCCGCCCAGGCCGCCCCCGCGGACAAGCCCGAGGTGCTCGCCTCCTTCACCCAGACCAGCGCGTCCAGCCAGAACGCCTGGCTCGCGGCCGACCGGAACCAGTCCGCCTGGGCCGCCTACGAGTTCGACTGGTCCACGGACCTGTGCACCCAGGCACCCGACAACCCCTTCGGCTTCCCGTTCAACACGGCTTGCGCCCGCCACGACTTCGGCTACCGCAACTACAAGGCGGCGGGCAGCTTCGACGCCAACAAGAGCCGCATCGACAGCGCCTTCTACGAGGACATGAAGCGCGTCTGCACCGCCTACACCGGCGAGAAGAACACGGCCTGCAACAGCACCGCCTGGACCTACTACCAGGCCGTCAAGATCTTCGGCTGAGCCGAGCCGAGCCGACCGAGCCTGCCGAGCCGAGCAGAGCAGCGCGGGCCTCGGGCCGAGGAGGGGAAGACGCATGCGCAGCGTCGTCATCGTGGGCGCCGGTGTGATCGGCCGCTCCGTCGGGCTCGCGCTGCGGCGGCACGGCGTGACCACGTACCTGACCGACACCGACCCCGAGGCGGCGCTGGCCGGCGAACGCTGCGGGGCCGGCTTCGCGGCGCCACCGCCGCGGCAGGCCGACATCGCGGTGCTCGCGGTGCCGCCCGACCAGGTCGCGCCGGTGCTCGCCGAACACCAGAAGCTCGGCACGGCCCGCTGCTACACCGACGTCTCCGGCGTCAAGGTGCGGCTGTACCGGGAGGTCAGGGCGCACGGCTGCGACCTGACCTCCCTGGTCGGCGGCGCCCCCGTGGTCGGCGGCGGCGGCCCGGTCCAGCCGCGCGCCGACCTCTTCGACGGCAGGCCCTGGGCCCTCACGCCCACCGAGTCCACCGGGAACCTCGCCCTGAACTGCGCGCTGGAACTGGTCGCGCTGTGCGGGGCGGTCTCGGTGCTGCTGGACCCCGAGACCCACGACCGCGCCGTGGCCCTCGTCTCGCACGCCCCGCACCTGGTCGCGAGCCTGGTCGCCGCGCGGCTGCTCGGCGGCGACGAGTCGGCCGTACGGCTCGCCGGCCAGGACCTGCGGGACGTCACCAGGACCGCGGACGCCAACCCGGAACGCTGGGCCCGCATCCTGACCGCCAACGCCGGTCCCGTCGCCGACCAGTTGGACGACTGGGCGGCCGAGGCGCAGGCGATGGCCCGCGAACTGCGGGACGCCGCCCGGTCCGGGGACACCGACGGCCCGGTCCGGCTGCGGGAGACCCTGCGTTTCGGCGTGGCCGGACGTGCCCGTATCCGGGAGCCGCACATCCCTTCGCCCTGAGCCCCGGGACGACGGACCGCCGCGGACCCGGCACCCCGAGGACCGGAGCCACCACCGTCATCCGGCATCACCGATGGAAGGGACACGACCATGCGTGGAATCCTGCGCGCCACGGCCCTCACCGCCGCGATCGGCGCGGCCGCCCTGTTCCCGACGACGACCGCCTCCGCCGCGCCCACCGGAACCGCGGTGCCCGCCGCGTCCGGCTGTGTCACGGACAGCGAGACCGAGGACTTCGGCCGGGGCGAGATCACCGTCTGCGTCGAGGACGGCGAGGTACGGGTGACCGGCCACGTCGAGGACCTCAAGCCCGGCGGCCCCTTCAACGGAGGGGACTCCGGCTGCGTGGGCTGGTGGATCGACTGGGAGACGGCGTCCGGACCCGACTCCAGCACCAGCACCCTGGCCTGCCCGCACTTCACCGACAAGCCCTACGTCGAGTTCGACTACGACCCGACCGAGTCGGAGTACGGCCCCAAGGACGTCACGGGCGTGGCGGACACCCACCTCACGATGGTCTTCATGTGACGCTCCCGCCCGCGGGCCCGGCCCTGTCGAAAGGACAGGGCCGGCGCGCACGGCGGACGACGGAAGTCCAGGCGCTTCACCGGCCGGCCCACGGAGATCGCATCCACTTGTGACGACCAAGGTGATGAAACCGCCGTTGCCGCTTCCACCTCGTGTTTTGCACTCCTAGCGTGATCGGTGTTCCTGCTTCCGACGAAGTGAGCGCTGATGCCGAACGTGATGGGAGCCGGACGTCCGACGCGCCGGTGCGCGGCCCTCCTGGCGGCCCTGCTGCTGGCCCTCGTGCCCCTCGGCGCGGGCGTCCCCGGCACGGCCGCCGCACGGCCCGCACCGGCCGCCGACGCCGCGTGGACCGCGCCCGCCCTGCCCGCGCCGACCGGCGCCCTGCCGGTCGGCGTGCGCACCGCATACCTGCGCGACACCTCCCGGCGCGACCCCTGGAACCCCGGCCGGTACCGCGAGCTGGCCCTCTCGCTCTGGTACCCGGCGCTGCCCTCGCGGGCGCCGCGCGCCGCGTACGTCACAGCCCGGGAGTCGGCGCTGATCCTGCGCTTCCACCAGGTCGAGGGCGTGCCCGCCGACCTGCTCGGCCGCATCCGCGTCCACGCGCGCACGGCCCCGCCGCCGCTGCCCGCGCCCGCCCGCGGACTGCCCCTCGTCCTGCTCTCACCGGGCTTCGCGCTGCCCCGCTCGTCGCTGACCGGGCTCGCCGAGGAGCTGGCGAGCCGCGGGTACGCCGTCGCCGCGGTCGACCACGCCTACGAGGCCCCGGCGATCAGCCACCCCGACGGCCGCGTGACCGGCTGCCTGGCCTGCCGACGGCACCCGGACGGCGCACGGGTCGCCGCCACCCGCGCCGAGGACCTCCGCTTCGTGCGCGAGCGGCTGCTGGCGTCGCCGGGCGCCGTGGGGCTGCCGCGGCTCGACCCGTCGCGGGTGGCGGCGGTGGGCCACTCGATGGGCGGCGCCGGTGCCTTCGAGGCGCTGCGCACCGACGCCGGCTTCGCCGCCGCGGCCAACCTGGACGGCACCGTCCACACCGGCGGCAGGAGCCCGGTGGACCGGCCGTTCCTGCTGCTCGGCGCGGGCGAGCACGGCCGGCCCGGCGCCGACCCCACCTGGCAGCGGGCCTGGCGGGACCTGACGGGACCGCGCCGCTGGCTGTCGGTCCGGGGCGCCGGGCACCTGTCCTTCACCGACTACGCCCGGCTCCTCGAACGCACCGGCACGGCGGGCGAGGAGGTCACGCTCGGCGCGGCCGACGCCGGGCGCATCACCAGGGAGCTGGTGGTCGCCTTCCTCGACGAACGGCTGCGGCGGTACGGCCCCCGCCTCGACACCGCCGCCCGGCAGTCCCCGGAGGTCCTCAGCCACGGACGCCGAGCGGCCCGCGGGAAAACGGATCGATATCGGATGGAAAAACGGTCTCAGTACCTTGACCGGGGTCGGCAGGGTCCGCGACCCGCGCAGAGTCTCCAGCCCGACGCTCCCGGAAGGAATGCGACGTGACCAATCCGTTCGAAGACGCAGACGGCCGCTACCTCGTGCTGGTCAATGATGAGGGGCAGCACTCGCTGTGGCCGTCCTTCGTGGACGTGCCCGCCGGGTGGACGGTCGCCCTCGGCGAGTCCGACCGGGAGGCGTGCCTGGAGTACGTGGAGAAGAACTGGACCGACATGCGGCCCAGGAGCCTCGTGGAGGCGATGAGCACCGGCAACTGACCGGACACGACGGCCCGTACGTCCCCGGCAGGGGCCGTACGGGCCGTCGCCGTCTCCGGCTCAGTCGGTGAGAGCCGCGGCGACCGGGGCCGCGGTCTCCAGGGACCCCGCGGCAGCCAGGCAGTGGGACGCGTGCAGCCGTACCAGCTCCTGCCACTGGAAGCGCATCCCGCCCCAGCGGCTGCGGCCGACCGCCTCCAGGAGCTGCGCGTCGACCAGGGTCTCGATCAGGTCCTCGGCCTCCAGCAGATCGGTGCCGAGCACCTGGGCCGCCTGCGCCGCGTCGAAGTCCGCGTCGCCGAGGCGGCTCAGCTCCCGGTAGGCGAAAGCCACTCTCGGGTCCAGCTCCCGCATGCTGCGGTCCAGCCGGGCGCGCAGCGAGTCGTCCCCGATGCTGAGGGCCGCCAGCCGGTCGCCCGAACGTTCCAGCCGGCAGACCAGGTCGAGCACGCGCCAGTGCGTCTTGGTGAGCAGCCTGGCGGCGGCGGCCCGCAGTGCCAGCGGCGAGTGCCCGCACAGTGCGGCGAGTCTGCTGGTGGCTTCGGGGACGTCCTGCGCCCGTGAGTCCCGCAGCACGCCGGCCAGCGTCTCCCGCGCCTCGTCGTCCGACAGGGGCGCGACCCGCAGCCGGAAGGTGCGGTACTTCTGCATCAGCTCGTCCAGGTTGGCCCGGCCGGTGATGAGTACGCAGCACCCGCCGCTCGTGGGCAGCAGATGACGTACCTGGGCGTAGGACGAGGCGTGGTCGAGCACGATCAGGACCCGCCTGCCCTCCAGCAGCCCGCGGTACCGCTCCGCCGCCTCCGCGGGCTCGGCGGGCAGCGGACCCTCGTGCCCCAGCTGGCGCAGGAACTCGTGGAGCACCTCCAGCGGGCCGCCCTCCCGCAGGTCGGCGAAGAGCTGCCCGTCGGGAAATCTGTGCGCCGCACGGTGCGCCCAGTTGATCGCCAGGCTCGTCTTTCCGATTCCGGGACTTCCGGTGAGGTAGGCGATGGCGGGTGGATTCTGCGCCGATCCGTCGAGCAGCACATCATCCATCAACCACTGCTCCCGGCTACGCCCGATGAAGTAGGCGTCGCTTTCCGGAAGCTGACTCGGAACGGTCTGCTGCCGGTTCTTTCGCGCCGCGGCTATGCCCAGGACGCCGAGCTGTGGGAATTCGTCGCGCAGGATCGAGTCGTGCAGCGACTGGAGGTCGGTACCCAGTTCGAGACCGATCTCTTCGATGGAATGCCGCATTCCGTCGCGGAATGTCGTGAGCGCCTCCGCCCGCCGTCCCGCACGGTACTGAGCGAGCATCAGGTAGTAGCGCAGCCGGTCACGCAGCGGGCAGGCACCCACCAGTGCCTGGAGTTCGCCCAGGACCGACTGGTGCTCGCCGAGTTGGAGGCGCAACGCCATGTGCTGTTCGACGGCCAGCATGCGCTGCTCGTCCAGTCGGGCCGCCTCGGTCTCGGCGAAGGGCGCGTGGACGCCGCCCAGGGCGGGGCCGCGCCACAGGGCCAGGGCCTGGCGCAGCGCCTCGGCCGCCGGGGCCGGACGGTCGTCCGCCGTCAGTTCGGTGGCTCTGGAGACCAGTTGTTCGAAACGGAGCGAGTCGAGTGAGTGGCCGGCGAGGCTGAGCATGTAGCCGGGTGTGGCCGTGATGATGGTTTCCTGCTCCCAGCCCGCGGTACGGAATATTTTGCGCAGTGTGGCAATGCAAATGGCCACCTGGGTGCGTGCGGTACTGGGCGGACGGCCGTTCCACACCTCCTCTATCAGGGAGTCGAAAGATACGACCTGATTAGCGGAGAGAAGTAGTGCGGAGAGCACGGCCCGTTGCCGGGGGCCGCCCACCGTAAGACCTCGGCCATTCATATGCACTTCGAGTGGCCCGAGCACCCCGAATTCGAGACCGGCGGCCGGGATTTCCTTTTGGGAGACTTCCGCATTGCCGATTCTCTGGTATATCGGTTCTATCAGCCGAAGATCCATGACCTCTTGATACCCCCGCGTCAAGTTGTGCTGATGTCTGCGTGCCGAAACTCTCCGGAGCCGTCGGGTGTCGCGGACAGGAAGACTCCGTTACGTCCGGGTCAGTCGGGTTCACCGCTGGTCGGGGCCTCGTCGTCATGTCGCTCACCTCCGGGTCCGGGTCGCTGCGTCAGGAGCTGCTGGTCTGTGCGTGGGTCCTCACTTCCCTCCGGGTCCATGCGCCCGGACCGGTGGCCGGGCGTCAGTGTGAGGGGGAACGTCGCGAAAGTCGCGGTCGTGGTTGCCGGTGCGGCGCTGCCTGCGACCCGGCCCAATCTGACCTGCGGATTTCAACCTTCGTAGCCGGCTCCCCCCTGCCTGCAGTCGGAATAATACGGATCTTCTTGGAATCCAACACTCAACTTTCGGCAGGTCTCCGCCCTGGCTTTCGTCAGTGCGCCGTTTGCTATTCCCCGATGGCCTGGATTCGGCCCCGAGGTTACCTGCCGGTTACTTTCGCCGCGGATTGCGTAAGGAATGTGAAATCCGCTGGTGGCGGCGGATGCCGGGGCTCGTTCCGGTGCCGCGGCGGGCCGCTCGGCGGGCTGCCCGGAGGCGACTCCTCCGGTCACGCCGGTGCGCAGGTTTGGCCGGATCGTGTCGTTCCGGTCGGCGCGGGACGCACAAAGACGGAGGGGACGCCCGGCACGGACCGGGCGTCCCCTCCTCTTCACCGGGCGGTACGGGGGTGGACCGCCCGGTGGGCTCACTCGGCGTCGAGACGACGCCGCATACGTGCCCACACGAACTCCAGCACCAGCCCGGCGACCGCCGCACAGGCGACCGCCGCCCACGGCGCGGTGACGCCGACCAGCTTCAGCTGGAAGAACTCCTGGAGGTAGGGCACCACCAGCACCACGGCGAAGCTCACCGCCATGGTCAGCACCAGCAGCACGCGCCACCAGGTGTACGGGCGGGCGATGACGGCCAGCGCCCACAGGGCGGTGAGGAACAGCGCGAGGGTCGCCGCCGAGGTCTCGGCGTCCAGGTTGTCGTCGTACACCGACCGGGCGATCAGATAGGCGACCGAGGTCGCGGCGGCCGCGAGCGCGCCGGCCGGGATCGCGAACCTGAGGACCCGGCCGACGAAGTTGGACCGGGCCCGCTCCTTGTTGGGCGCGAGCGCCAGGAAGAACGCGGGGATGCCGATGGTCAGCGACCCGACCAGGGTGATGTGGCGCGGCAGGAACGGGTAGGGCACCTGGGCGATCACGACGACCAGCGCCATCAGCACCGAATAGACGGTCTTGGTGAGGAACAGGTTGGCCACCCGCTCGATGTTGCCGATGACCCGGCGCCCCTCCGCGACCACCGAGGGCAGCGCCGAGAAGTTGTTGTTCAGCAGGACGATCTGCGCGACCGCCCGGGTGGCCGGACTGCCCGAGCCCATCCCCACGCCGATGTCCGCGTCCTTGAGCGCGAGGACGTCGTTGACGCCGTCGCCCGTCATCGCCACGGTGTGCCCGCGGGACTGGAGCGCGCCCACCATGTCCCGCTTCTGCTGCGGCCCCACCCGGCCGAAGACCGTGTTCTCCTCGACCGCGTCGGCCAGTTCCGCCTGGTCCTCCGGCAGGAACCGGGCGTCCACCGGCCGTTCCGCCCCGGGCAGCGACAGGCTCGACGCCACGGCCCCCACCGAGACCGCGTTGTCGCCCGAGATCACCTTCGCGGTGACGCCCTGGTCGGCGAAGTACTCCAGGGTGGCCCGCGCCTCCGGCCGCACCCGCTGCTTGATGACGACGAGCGCGGCGGCCGTGACCGCGTCGGGCACGGCCGCGGGGTCGTCCATGAGCGCGTCCAGCGACCGGTCGCTGCGCGCCAGGAGCAGGACGCGCAGCCCCCGGGCTCCGTAGGAGTCGGCGGCGGTGAGCACCGAGTGCCCGGCCGGCAGCATCGTGTCCGGCGCCCCCAGCAGCCACGCCGACTCCGTGCCGGAGGGCTCGACGAAGGAGGCGCCGCTCCACCGCCGGGCGGACGAGAACGGCGCGGTGGCGGTGCGCCGCCAGCCCTCGGGAGCGGGGTACGAGTCGATGATCGCCTGGAGACTGGCGTTGGGCCGCTCGTCGGCGGCGCCCAGCGCGCCGAGCACCGCGCCGACCGGCAGCTCCGGCAGCAGCGGAAGGACCTCGTCGACGTCCATCGACGCCTCGGTGAGCGTGCCCGTCTTGTCCAGGCAGACCGTGTCCACCCGGGCCAGCCCCTCGATGGCGGGCAGCTCCTGCACGAGGCACTGCTTCTTGCCGAGCCGGACCACGCCGACCGCGAAGGCCAGCGAGGTCAGCAGCACCAGGCCCTCGGGCACCATGGGGACCAGGCCGCCCACCATGCGCCGGATCGCCTCCGAGAAGTCGTCGTCGTTCACCACGAACTGCGTGATGATCAGCGCGATGCCCGCCGGGACGATCGCGTAGGTGACGAACTTCAGGATCCGGTCGATGCCGTTGCGCAGCTCCGAGTTGACGAGGCTGAAGCGCCGTGCCTCGTCGGCGAGCTGCGAGGCGTACGCCTCCCTGCCCACCCGGGTGGCGGTGAACGTCCCCGAGCCGGCCACCACGAAGCTGCCGGACATCACCGGGTCGCCGGGCTGTTTGACCACCGGGTCGGCCTCGCCGGTGAGCAGCGACTCGTCGACCTCCAGGTTGTCGCCCGTGGTGACCGTGCCGTCCACCACGATCTTGTCGCCCTGACCGAGGTCGATGGAGTCGTCGATGACGATGTCGGAGGCGCTGAGTTCCAGCCGCTGCCCGTCCCGCCACACGCGGGGCCGGCTCTCGCCGACGATCGCAAGCTGGTCCAGGGTCCGCTTGGCGCGCACCTCCTGGATGATGCCGATCGCGGTGTTGGCCAGGATGACGCCGCCGAACAGACCGTCCTGCACCGGCCCGACGATCATCACGATGACGAACAGCACGCCGATGATCGCGTTGATGCGCGTGAACAGGTTGCTCCGGACGATCTCCCCGATCGTGCGGCTCGACCGGGCCGGTACGTCGTTGACCTGCCCCGCCGCGACCCGTTCGGCGACCTCCGCCGCGCTCAGGCCGCCACCCCCGCCGACGCGGGTCGCGCCCCCCGGCTCGTCCAACTGGTTCTTCATCCCTGACGCCCTCCGGGCTCGACTCCGCGCTCAGTTCCGGTCTCGGCTGCGTCCCCCGCGAAGTGACTGTAGGAGCCCGTCATCCGCCGTCACCAGGCACGAACGACGTCTCTTGGGCCTTACTTTCGACAGGGACGGATCTTGGCCCGGCGGGGCGAAATCCGTTCGATATCGAGGAGAAAGTTGACGCTCCTACCGTCGTGCCCGCAGGCCCGGCGGGCATCGTCTTGCCCGCGTCCACCCCCACCCGAGGAGATCCCGACGCATGCGCGCACAGACGAGCGGACCCACCGTGACCGGGGACGACGTGCAGGGGCAGCTGGCGGAACTGCGGCGCAGCCACCCCGAGCTGCACGCCCTCGCCGACCCGCGGCGGATCGCCGCCTGGGAGACGGCCAGGGCCGGCGCCCCCGGGCGGCACGACGACTTCGGCGCCGACGGGGAGGGCAGCCGGGGCGTGGAGTACGTACAGGCCCAGACCCTCAACCGGCGCGCCCGCGAGACGGGGATCAGGAAGCTCCTCGGCTTCGCCGAAACCGCCCGCCGCACCCCGGACGGCGACCGGCCCGTCCTGGTCGACCTGCTCGGCGGCGACGGACTGGTGCGCAAGGTCTGCGAGGACCTGGGCATCGGCGACTTCAACATCCTCACCTGCGACGCGTCCCCCCACATGGTGACCACTGCGTGGGCGGCCGGCGTGCCCGCCCTGCTCCAGCGGGCCGAGCAGCCGCTGCTGCGCGACCACAGCGTCGACGCCGTACTGCTGGCCTACGGCTCGCACCACGTGCCGCCCTCGGACCGGCAGACGGTGGCCACCGAGGCCCGCCGGATGCTCCGCCCCGGCGGCACGTTCGTCCTGCACGACTTCCTCGTCGGCTCGCCCGTGGACGTGTGGTTCGAGGAGGTCACAGACGTGTACTCGGCGACCGGCCACAAGTTCCTGCACTTCACCCGGGACGAGATCGAGGGATACCTGGAGAAGGCCGGCTACGACCACCGCGAGGTCGTGGAGATCGACGACCCCTACACCGCGGTCGCCGCCACCCCGGAGGAGGCGGAGCTGGAGATCGGCCGGTACCTGCTGAACATGTACGGACTGGTCAAGGTCTTCGAGGGGCGCACCGAGCAGGAGGCGTACCGCTGGGTGGCCGAGACCGCCAAGGCCGTCTTCCGCTACCCGGACGCCGCGGGCGGCCTCGCCGCGAGCGAACTGCGCCGCGAGGAGGCCACCGGCGGGTGGCGCGTCACCATTCCGCGGCGTGCCGTCGTCGGAGTGGGCCGGGTCACGGCCACCGCCGGGAAGGCGGCATGACCACCCACGCCGCCGAGGCGCCCACGACGGACGCACCGGGCGCAGCGGAGGCCGAGGAGGCCGCCCGCGCCACCGTCCCGCACCGCGCCGCCGCCGCGGCACTCGCCCGCGAGCACGACGTCGTCCCGCTCCACCAGGAGTTCCTGGACGACTCGGTCAGCCCCGTCACCGCCTTCGCCCAGCTGTGCGGACCGGACGAGGCGGGCTTCCTGCTGGAGAGCGTGCCGGTCTCCGGCGGCGTGGCACGGTACTCGTACGTCGGTCACCGCCCGGTCCCGCTCGAGCTGCCCGGCGGCGACCCGCTGACCGCGCTCCGCACCCACCTGGCCCGCTCCGTGGCCCCGGTGCCCGGCCTGCCCCCGTTCCACGGCGGGGTCGTCGGCTACCTCGGCTACGAGGCGGCCCGCCACTTCGAGGACCTCCCCCTGGCCGCCGGACCGCCGCCCGGACTGCCCGAGTCCGCCTTCCTCGCCGCCGACGACCTCGTCGTCTTCGACCACGCCACCCGGCGCGTCCTGCTGATGACCCTGTACCGCCCGGCCCGCGAGTCCTACGACGACGCCGTCGCCCGCATCGTCCGCCTCAACCGCGTACTGCGCCGCGCGCCGGCGCCCGCCGTCTTCTCCGGCCGCCCGCTCGCCGCCGCCACACCGGCGGACCACGGGACGGAGGGCTGGACCGCGAACCTCACCGAGGCACAGTTCACCGAGCGGGTCGCCCGTGCCCGGGAGCACATCGCGGCCGGTGACGCCTTCCAGATCGTGCTCTCCCGGCGGCTCAGCAGGCCGCTGCGCGCCCGGCCGCTCGACCTGTACCGGCACCTGCGGGCCACCAACCCCTCGCCGTACATGTACCACCTGAGCCTGGGCGGCGGCCGGCACGTGATCGGCGCCTCGCCCGAACTGCTAGTCAAGGCGGAGGGCCGCACGGTGCGCACCCGGCCCCTCGCCGGCACCCGGCCCCGGCACCCCGACCCCGCCGAGGACCTGCGGCTGGAGCGGGAGTTGCGCGCCGACGAGAAGGAGCGCGCCGAGCACGTCATGCTGGTCGACCTCGGCCGCAACGACCTGGGCCGGGTCACCGAACCGGGCACGGTCCGGGTGGAGCAGCTGATGCGGGTCGAGCGCTTCTCGCACGTGATGCACCTGTCGTCCACCGTGCGCGGACGGCTCGCCGAGGGCCGGGACGCGCTGGACGCCCTGCGCTCCGCCTTCCCCGCCGGAACGCTCTCCGGGGCGCCCAAGATCCGGGCCATGGAGATCATCGCCGAGCTGGAGCCCGAGCAGCGCGGCGTGTACGGCGGCGCCCTCGGCTTCGTCGGCGCGGACGGCCTGACCGACTTCGCGATCGCCCTGCGCACCATGGTTGTCGCCGACGGCCAGGTGCACGTCCAGGCGGGCGCCGGGATCGTCGCCGACTCCGACCCCGCGGCCGAGTTCCGCGAGACCCTGCACAAGTCGCGCGCCATGCTCACGGCCGTACGGCGGGCGGAGGCGGCGACATGAACGCCCCCGCCGCCGCCACCACCCCCACCGTCGCCACCACCCCCGCCGGCACCCGAGCGGGTGCGGGCCCACGGGTCGCGATGATCGACAACTACGACTCGTTCACCTACAACCTCGTCCACTACGTCGCCGAACTGGGCGGCCGGCCCACGGTGTTCCGCAACGACGCCGTCACCGTCGCCGACCTCGCCGGGTTCGACCTCCTGCTGCTCTCGCCGGGCCCCGGCACCCCCGCCGGCGCCGGCATCTGCGTGGACGCGGTCCGCGAACTCGGCGCACGGCTGCCCGTCCTCGGCGTGTGCCTGGGCCACCAGGCCGTCGCCGTCGCCTACGGCGGCTCGGTGGTGCGCGGCGAGCAGGTGCACGGCAAGGCCAGCGCCGTGCACCACGACGGCGGCGGGGTGTTCGCCGGCCTGCCCGACCCGTTCTCTGCCACCCGCTACCACTCACTCGTGGTCGAGCCCGTCGGACTGCCGGACGAGCTGACCGTCACGGCCCGAACCGCGGACGGCACGGTCATGGGCCTGCGCCACCGCACGTACCCGGTCCACGGGGTGCAGTTCCACCCCGAGTCGGTGCTCAGCCCCGAGGGCAAGCAGCTGATCGCGAACTTCCTGGAGTGCGCCGATGATTGAGTCACTGAGAACGCTCGTACGGCGGCCCCTCACCGAGGCCGAGGCGGCCGAGGCGATGCGCGTGATCATGCGCGGCGAGGCCACGGCGGCCCAGATCGCCGGGTTCGCGCTGGGCGTCACGGTGCGCGGCGCCTCCCCCGACGACCTGGTCGGCATGGCCCGCGCCGCCCAGGAGTTCGCCACGCCGGTGCCACGCGCGGGCGGTGATCTGCTCGACACCTGCGGGACCGGCGGCGACGGACTGAACACCTTCAACATCTCCACCGCCGCCGCGATCGTCGCCGCCGCCTGCGGGGCACGGGTCGCCAAGCACGGCAACCGCAGCGCGTCCTCCGCCTGCGGCAGCGCCGACGTGCTGGAGGAACTGGGCGTCCGCATCGACCTCGGCGCCGAGGAGGCCGCGGCCTGCCTGGACCGCACCGGGATCACCTTCCTGTTCGCCCCGGTCTTCCACCCGGCCTTCCGGCACACGGCGGGACCGCGCCGGGAACTGGGCGCGCGGACCGTCTTCAACCTGCTGGGACCGCTGTGCAACCCCTCGGGCGCCCGGCTGCGCACCCTGGGGGTGCCGAGCCGCGAGCTGGTGGAACCGATGACCGAGGTCCTCGAACGGCTCGGCGTCACCCGCGCCCTGGTCTTCCACAGCGCGGACGGCATGGACGAACTGAGCACCGGAGCCCCCGCCCACCTGGTCGAACTGCGCGACGGACGGCGCACCACCCACCGCTTCGACGCCGCGGAGCACGGGCTGGCCCGCTCCCGCCCCGGCGACCTGGCCGGCGGCGGCCGCACCGTCAACGCGGCCGTCCTGCGCCGTGTCCTGGCCGGGGAGGGCGGGCCCGCGCGGGACGTCGTCCTGCTCAACGCCGCCGCGGCGCTGCGGGTCGCCGACCTGGCCGGCACCTGGTCCGACGGGCTGCGGCTGGCCGCGTCCGCCGTCGACGGGGGCGCCGCCGCCGACCTGCTCGACCGCTGGGCCCACGCCTCCTGGCAGCGGGCGGACCTGGTGGAGGTGCCGGCATGAGCGGCATCCTCGCCGGCCTCGTCGCCGAGGCCGAGCTGCAGACCGGGCGCCGGCGCGCGCTGCGCACCGAGGCGAAGCTGACCGAGCTGGCCGCCGCGGCGCCCCCGGCCCGGGACTTCGCCGCCGCCCTGCGCGAACCCGGGCTCGGCGTCATCGCCGAGATGAAGCCCCGCAGCCCCTCCAAGGGGCCGCTCACCGACGACTACCGCCCGGCCGAACTGGCCCGCGCCTATCAGGGCGGCGGCGCCCACGCCGTGTCGGTGCTCACCCACGAGGCGGGCTTCGGCGGCAGCCCGGACCACCTGGCCGTCGCCCGCGCCGCCTGCGAACTTCCCGTGCTGCGCAAGGACTTCGTCGTCGACGAGTACCAGGTCCTGGAGGCCCGGGCGCTCGGCGCCGACGCGCTGCTGCTGATCGTCGCCGCGCTCAGCCCCGAACGGCTCGCCGCACTCCTGGCGCGCACCCGTGCCTGCGGCATGGAGGCGCTGGTCGAGGTGCACGACGAACGGGAGGTGGACGTGGCCCTCGCGGCGGGCGCCGACGTCATCGGCGTCAACCACCGCGACCTGCGGGACTTCTCGATCGACCGGACCCTTTCGGCCCGACTGCGGGGGCGGGTGGGCACCGGGCGGGTCATGGTCGGGGAGAGCGGCGTCCGCGGCGCACCCGACGCCCGCGCGCTGGAAGGGGCCGGAGTCGACGCGGTCCTGGTCGGAGAACTGCTCATGCGGGCCGGCGACCCCGGCGCCACGATCAAGGAGCTGGTCGGATGACGCCGAGCCACACGTACACGAAACCCCACACGGCCCCGGACGGGACCGGCACGCCGGCCTCGGACGGAACTGGCACGCCGGCCTCGGACGGGACCGGCACGTCGGCCTCGGTCGGGACTGGCGCGTCGGCTCCGGTCGGGACCGGAGCGTCGGCTCCGGCCGGGACTGGCACGCCGGCCTCGGTCGGGACCGGCACGTCGGCCTCGGTCGGGACCGGCGCGTCGGCTCCGGTCGGGACCGGCACGGTGGCTCCGGAACCGAACGGTTCCGCGGGCGGCGGCGGGCGGGGCTGGTGGAGCCCCGGCTCGTGGCGGAGCCGGCCGGCCGCGCAGCAGCCGGAGTGGCCCGACCCCGGGGAACTGCGCGACGTGGAGGACACCCTCGCCCTCAGGCCGCCCCTGGTGCTCCCCGACGAGATCCTCGACCTGCGCCGCTCCCTGGCCCAGGTCGCCGCGGGGGAGGGCTTCCTGCTCCAGGCGGGCGACTGCGCGGAGCGGTTCGGCTCCTGCACCGAGGCCGGGGTGCGCGGCAAACTCCGGGTCATCCTCCAGGTGGCCATCCTGCTCACCTACGGCTCCGGTCTGCCGGTGGTGAAGGTGGGCAGGATCGCCGGTCAGTTCGGCAAGCCCCGCAGCCGCCCCACGGAAACCGTCGACGGCGTCGAACTGCCCGCCTACCGCGGGGACATCGTCAACGGACCCGAGTTCACCGCCGAGGCCCGCCGCCCGGACCCGGGCCGGCTGCTGAGCGCCTACCACCACGCCTCGGCGGCCCTGAACGTACTGCGGGCGCTGACCCTGGGCGGCTACGCCGACCTGGGCCAGGTCCACGACTGGAACCAGGAGTTCGTCCGGAGCAGCTCCGCCGGACAGCGGTACGAGAAGGCCGCCGACGACATCACCTGGGCCCTCAGGTTCATGTCCGCCTGCGGCCTGGACACCCGCTCCCAGGCCGCCCTGCACCAAGTACAGCTCTACACCTCGCACGAGGCGCTGCTGCCGCAGTACGAGCAGGCGCTGATCCGGTACGACGAGAAGCGGCGGGGCTGGTTCGACACCAGTGCGCACCTGCTGTGGATCGGCGACCGCACCCGCCGCGTGGACGGCGCGCACGTCGAACTGCTCGCCGGGGTGGACAACCCGGTCGGCGTCAAGGTGGGCCCCACCATGAGCGTCGCCGACCTGCGGGAACTGTGCGAGCGGCTGGACCCGGACCGGGCGCCGGGCAGGCTCGTCCTGATCAGCAGGCTCGGCGCCGGGCGGGGCGCGGAGCTGCTGCCGCCGCTGCTGCGGGCCGTGCGGGACGCCGGGCACACGCCGGTGTGGGCCTGCGACCCCATGCACGGGAACACCTTCGTCTCCGAGAGCGGCTACAAGACCCGCAGGCTGTCGGACATCACCACCGAGGTGGCCGAGTTCTTCGCGGTGCACCGCGAGGAGGGCCTGCACCCGGGCGGAATCCACCTCGAACTCACCGGCGACGACGTCACCGAGTGCCTGGGCGGCGACCTCGACGAGGTGCTGGACACCCACCTGGCCAGCAGGTACGAGACGGCCTGCGACCCCCGGCTGAACGCCGCCCAGTCGATCGAACTCGCCTTCCACGTCGCCCGGTTCCTGCGCGAACTGCGCGGCGCGGCATGAGGGCGGGGCGTGCTGCCGCCCGGCCGGCGTACTGCCGAAGGTAAGACCCGTACCTGACGAACGCCAGGTGCGCCGCCGTGAACGGTCTCCGTACCCTCGTGCGCAGGGGCCTGAAAATTCCCCCGCAGGCTCCCGGCGCAACCGGCCCGGGGGCGGCGGGTCCGCAGAGTCCGGACCCGCCGCCCCCGGGCCGCTGCCTGCCTCCCACCGGCGGTCAGACGGCCGCCACGCGGCAGAAACGCCCCGCCACCCGCAGCTCGGTCTCGATCAGGTCCGCCGTGTGCCGCAGCTCCGGCAGGATCTGCGCCACGCAGTCGTCCGACGTCCGGCGGGCCGCGTGCAGCGCGACGTTCAGGGCCGCCACCACCCGCCCCGTACGGTCCCGCACCGGGACCGCGATGGCGCGCAGCCCGGCCTCCAGCTCCTCGTCGACCAGGGCGTAGCCCCGCGCCCGGACCTCGGGCAGGGCCAGCAGGACACGGCCCAGCGCCGTCGCACGGGCCGGCAGCCGGGCGCCGACCGTGACCCGGGCGCTCAGGACGCGGGCGGCGGCTGCCCGGGCCGTGTACTGGATCTCCTCGCCCGAGTCCGACAGGACGGCGAGGGACGCCGACTCGTGGACGCGGTCGGCCAGGGCCGTCAGGTGGGGCTGGGCGATCTCGGGGAGGGAGGTGCGGGACAGCGGCGGGAAGCCGAGGGACAGGACCCGGGGGGTGAGGGTGAAGGTGTGGTCGGCGCCGGACGCCACCAGGCCCGCGTGTGCGTGGGTGAGCAGTGCCCGGCGGGCGGTGGCGCGGGCCAGGCCGGTCGCCTGTGCGACCTGGGTCAGGGTCAGCGCGGAGCGGCCCTCGCCGAAGGCGGTCAGTACGGTCAGGCCGCGGGCCAGGGACTCGACGAACTCCCGGCCCAGTTCCTGCTTGGACGCGCCCGTCCACAGGGCCAGGCCGGCGCGCGGCGGTCCCGGTGCCGGGGCCGGCGCGGTGCGCAGGTCGTCCTCCATCGCCGCGACCGCCGCCCGCAGCCCGGGGAGCAGGGCCGCCCGCAGGTCCGGCGCCGTGTGGCGGCTGGTGTGGCTCACCACGCTGGCCACGCACGCCACCCGGCCGGTGCCGGGGTCCCGTACCGGGACCGACACCGCGACCAGGCCCGGTTCGATCAGCTGGTCGTCCAGCGCCCAGCCGTCGGCCGCCGCCTTCGCCGCCCGCCGGGCGAAGTCCTCGTCGGGGACGTCGTGTTCGCCGGGGGTGCCGGGTTCGCGCGGCGGCACGGCGGGGAAGGAGTGGTCTCCCGGGTCCGTGGCCCGGCGTTCCCGCCAGCGGTGCCAGTCCGGTTCGGTCCATTCCGCGGCGAACAGGGGGCCCGGGGCCGTGCGTTCGGCCGGCAGCAGGTCGCCGATGCGGAAGCTCAGGGACATGGCGCGGCGCCGGGTGGCCTGGTGGATGAAGCGGATGCCGTCCCGGTCGCCGACCGCCAGGGACACGGACTCGTCCAGTTCGTCGGCCAGGGCGTCGGCGCGGGCGGAGAGCAGGGCGGGGAGGCGGAGCGCGGCGAGATAGGCGTTGCCCAGCTCCATCAGGCGGGGGGCCAGGGTCACGTCGCGGCCGTCGAGGCGGACGTACCCCATGCGGGCGAGGGTCGCCGTGAGGCGGTCGACCGTGGAGCGGGCCAGGCCGGTGGTCCGCTCCAGGGCACTGAGGCTGAGGGTGCCGTCGTCCGCCTCGGTCAGCCGGCCGAGTACGGCGATGCCGCGCAGCAGCGGCGCGACCGCCTCGGCCGGGGCGCGGGCGGCGTCGTCAGTGGTGTGGGCGGGCATCGGCTCTCCGTACGGCGATCACGGCAGGCCGCCTACGGTAGCCCCGATCGCCCGGCGGTCACCGCCGCGTCACCCGCACCCGGACGTCTCCCTCGCCGTCCTTCTCCGACACCCTGATCGTGACGCCCTTGCGCGGGTCCTTGAAGGTCTCGCCCGCGGTGAAGGCGGCGTCCGAGAGTTCGGCGTGGACGTTGGGGCTGCGGGTGCAGCCGCCGCTGTCGCGCCGGGAGTCGTACACCCGTACCGGGCCCATGCCCGTGTCGACGTCCGCGTCGACCTTGTAGACCAGTACGCCGGGCCGGCACACCGTCTCGTCGTTGCCCTCGCGGGTGCGCAGTTCGACGGCGTAGCCGGAGGTGCCGCTCAGCGGGAGGACGACCAGCTTGTCGCCGCCCTTGCGGGCCAGCGGGGTCAGCGTGTACTCCGTGGTCCCCGGCGCGGTGGCGCAGTGCACCTGGGACGGGTCGAGCCAGCCCAGCTTCCACTTGTGCCAGCCCAGGAGGTCGTTGTTGGCGCCCCAGTCCTCGCTCATGATGTCCCAGTGGCCGACGGCTCCGCCGCCCTCCTGGGTGTAGAGGTCCGGGAGGCCGAAGACGTGGCCGTTCTCGTGCGGGAGCACGCGGTAGCCGGTCTCGTCGTAGGAGCCGGATCCGTCGTCCTGCCGGGAGTAGACGAAGGAGGCGTTGGCCACCGGCACGCCGTCGGCGACCGGGGCCTCCTGGTTCCCGGCGAAGGTCACGGACAGGACCGTGTCCAGGGCGGAGGGGCCCGCGTTCGGGGTGACCAGGACGTTCAGCAGGTCGTACGAGCGGAAGTCCACCTTGGAGTCGGCCGCCGCGACCAGGTCCTGGACCAGCTTGCGGTAGCCGGGTTCGAAGGGGGCGCCGCGCTCTATGCCGTACTCCGCGAACGACTTGGGCATCCTCAGCCAGTCCCGGACCGGGGTCTCGGGGCGGTAGTCGAGGCGGCCGTAGCTGCTGGTGCGGAACCATTCCTCGGTCTGCGGGAAGAACTCCGCGTACCGGTCGAGCGCCTTGCCCTCGCCGGGCGCGTCCGAGAAGTCGATCATCAGGTTGAGCGCCCGGACCGTGCCGGTCGAGCGGGCGTAGCCGGTGGAGGTGGGCACGCCCTCGGACATCTGGATCTCGGCGCCGCCGCTGATCATGCAGGGGCCGTGCGCGGAGGAGCGGGAGAGGGCGGCGGGGCCGGGGCCCGCGGTCGAGGTGCCGGGCGCGAGCCGGCCGGTGCCGGCCGAGGTGCTGAGCGCGAGGGTCAGGACGGCGACGGTCCCGGCCGCGGCCAGTCTGCGCGGGCGTATGCGGCGGCTCGGCGGCTGCGCCTGCGGCGGCGGCTGCATGCGGACCTCCCCGGCCACGGCAGCCGCCCGGCATCGGCTGCACCCTTGCGCTCACCCTGTGCCGAGGGGTGGGCGGGCGCGCGCTGGAGAGGCCGATCGTGGGTTTCTCACCGGTAGCCGCCGACCGGGGGACGGGCCGGGAGCCGGTTGTGACTCAGGTCACCGGAAAGTTCTTCGGAAGCGGGAAATAACCGGGGATCGTTTCCCCGTTTAGACCTGTGTCCGAGCGAAACGGGGATTCCCTCCCCGGATCGTGAACCCAGTCGTCACATCCGTGACAGACACCACAGGCGCCACAGACACGCCAGACATCAAGGAGTACGCCGTGCAGACCGCGATCCCCGATCAGCGCAAGGTTGCCCGGCCCCGCGCCGATGCTCTGCGCAATCGGGAGCGGATCGTCCTCGCCGCCCGGGAGATGTTCGTCGAGCACGGGCCGGACGTGCCGCTCGACGAGGTCGCCCGCCGGGCCGGGGTGGGCAACGCCACGGTGTACCGCAACTTCCCCGACCGTGACGCCCTCGTCCGCGAGGTCGTCTGTTCGGTCATGGACCGTACGGCACGGGCGGCCGAGCTGGCCCTCGCGGAGACCGGTGACGCGTTCGAGGCGCTGGAGCGCTTCGTGCACGCCTCCGCCGACGAGCGGATCAGCGCCCTGTGTCCCATGATGGCCAGCACGTTCGACCAGCATCACCCCGACCTGGAGGTGTCCCGCGGACGGGTCGAGCGCCTGGTCGCCGAGGTCATGGACCGGGCGAAGGCGGCCGGTCAGCTCCGCGGCGACGTGGGCGTCGGTGATCTGATGATCGCCGCGGCCCAGCTCAGCCGGCCCCCGGCCGGTCTGGGGTGCGTGAGCGCCGACCGGTTCGTCCATCGCCATCTTCAGCTGTTCCTGGACGGGCTGCGGGCTCCTGCCCGCTCCGTCCTTCCGGGTCCGGCAGTGACGCTGGAGGACCTGCGCCGGCCCTGCGACCAGTAGTTCAGCCAGTTCAGCCAGTTCAGCACGTTCCGTCACCGACGCCGAGCCGTCAGCACCGCCGCTGAGGGCGGGCCGTCAGCGCGGGTCGATTCGTCCCTTTTCTCATCTTTTTCCGTCACGAAGTCCGAAGTGGGTATCCCCATGTCTCAAGCAGCCGTCAAGGCGTCCGGCGTCAGTGACGCCCCGGACGCCGGTCGCTGGAAAGCGCTGGTCTTCATCGCGCTCGCCCAGCTGATGGTGGTCCTCGACGCCACCATCGTGAACATCGCCCTCCCCTCCGCACAGCAGGACCTCGGCATCTCCGACGGCAACCGGCAGTGGGTCGTCACGGCCTACGCCCTCGCCTTCGGCGGTCTGCTGCTGTTCGGCGGCCGGATAGCCGACCTGTGGGGCCGCAAGCGCACCTTCGTCCTCGGCCTGGCCGGCTTCGCCGTCGCCTCCGCGCTGGGCGGCGCGGCCACCAACGAGGCGATGATGTTCGGCTCCCGCGCCCTCCAGGGCGTCTTCGGTGCCCTGCTCGCGCCCGCCGCGCTCTCCCTGCTCGCCGTGATGTTCACGGACGCCAAGGAGCGCGCCAAGGCGTTCGGCATCTACGGTGCGATCGCCGGTGGCGGCGGCGCCGTGGGCCTGATCCTCGGTGGCTTCCTCACCGAGTACCTGAACTGGCGCTGGACGTTCTTCGTCAACATTCCGTTCGCGATCGTCGCCGCGGCCGGCGCGTACCTCGTCATCCGTGAGCCCAAGGGCGGCCGCAACCGCTCGCCGCTCGACATCCCCGGCGTCATCCTGTCCACCCTCGGACTGGTCGCGCTGGTCTACGGCTTCACCCGCGCCGAGTCCAACGGCTGGAGCGACGCGACGACGATCGGCATGTTCGTCGGCTCGGCCGTGCTGCTGCTGGCCTTCGTGATCGTGGAGTCCCGGGTCAAGGCCCCGCTGCTGCCGCTGCGCGTCATCACCGAGCGCAACCGGGGCGGGATCTACCTCTCGCTGGGCCTGGCCATCATCGCGATGTTCGGCCTGTTCCTCTTCCTGACCTACTACCTGCAGATCGTGAAGGGCTACACGCCGGTGAAGACCGGCTTCGCCTTCCTGCCGATGATCGCGGGCATGATCACGGGCTCCACGCAGATCGGTGCCCGGCTGATGACCCGGGTCGCGCCCCGGCTGCTGATGGGCCCCGGCTTCCTGGTCGCCGCCGTCGGCATGCTGTTCCTGACCCAGCTGGAGGTCAACACCTCCTACGCCGGTGTGCTGCTGCCCGGCATGCTGCTGCTCGGCCTCGGTATGGGTACGGCGTTCATGCCGGCCATGTCCATGGCCACCATGGGCGTGGAGGCCCGGGACGCCGGTGTCGCCTCCGCGATGGTCAACACCTCGCAGCAGGTGGGCGGCGCGATCGGTACGGCGCTGCTGAACACGATCGCCGCCTCCGCCACCACGTCCTACATCGCCGACCACATGGGTGGCGCGGCCTCCCGGTCCCAGCAGCAGCTGGTCCAGCTGGAGGGCCAGGTGCAGGGCTACACCAGCGCGATCTGGTTCGCCGTCGGCATCCTGGTCGTCGCGGCCGCGATCGCCCTGACCTTCATCAACGCCGGTCGTCCGGGCGGCGGCGCCGTCACCGGCTCCGGTGCGGGCGACGAGGCCGAGGACGAGCTGCGGGTGCCGGTCGTCGCCCACTGACGACCGCCCCGGTACCCGCTCGGGCCCCTGTTCCACCCGTGCGTACGGGGAGGGGACGCCCCGTACGCACGGTTCCCCCGGACCTGCCCCGGCCGCGCTTCTCAGCGCAGCCAGGGCAGGTCCGCACCCGCTTCGCTCGGCTGAAGTCCCTCGGCGACGATCCGCATGATCTCGCCGAGGGACTTCTGCTGTTCCGGGGTGAGCCGGTCGAAGACCGCCTGGCGCACGGCGTCGACGTGGCCCGGTGCGGTCCGGCGCAGCACCTCGTACCCCTCGTCGGTGAGGATGGCGAACTGGCCGCGCTTGTCGGAGGGGCAGTCCTCGCGACGGACCCAGCCGTTCTTCTCCAGGCGCGCCACCGCGTGCGAGAGGCGGGACCGGGTGATCTTCGCGTACTTGGCCAGCTCCGTCATCCGCAGCCGCCGGCGCGGTGACTCGGCCAGCTTGACCAGCAGGCCGTAGTAGACGTGCGGCATGCCCGCGTCGCGCTGGAGCTGCCGGTCGAGGTGGTCCTCGAGGAGGGTCGCCGCCTCGATGTAGGAGCGCCAGACGAGCTGCTCCTCGGCGGTGAGCCAACGGGGTTCGTCGTTCATGTGTCCCACTGTACGAAACGGTTCCTTGAATATTCAACAAAGTCGGCGTAGATTGATGGCAAGTAAAGATTGAGAGTTCAAGTATTGGAGTAGTCATGGCCGCCGCCGTCCGGGAGCGCATGCCCGCCCTCTACCTCAGTCACGGCGCCCCGCCGCTCGCCGACGACCCCGTCTGGCCCGGCGAGCTGGCCGCGTGGGCCGCGGAGCTGCCCCGCCCCAAGGCGATCCTCGTCGTCTCCGCCCACTGGGAGGAGGCCCCGCTCGCCCTCGGCGCCACCCGGACCGTCCCCCTCGTCTACGACTTCTGGGGCTTCCCGGACCACTACTACCAGGTGCGTTACGGAGCGCCCGGCGCACCCGCGCTCGCCGAGTCCGTGCGCAAGCTGCTGCGTGCCCCCGGCACCCCCGTGCAGGACGTCCCCGACCGCGGCCTCGACCACGGCGCCTACGTGCCGCTGGTGGAGATGTACCCCGGCGCCGACATCCCGGTCCTCCAGGTCTCCATGCCGACCCTCGACCCGGCGCGGCTCATGGAGATCGGCCGCAGGCTCGCGCCGCTGCGCGACGAGGGCGTGCTGATCATCGGCTCCGGCTTCTTCACCCACAACCTGGCCGCGCTGCGCCAGGGCGGCATCCCCTCCTGGTCCGCGGAGTTCGACGACTGGGGCCGGCGCGCGCTGGAGGGCGGGGACGTGGACGGGCTGCTCGACTTCGCCCACAAGTCCCCGGCGGGACGGCTCGCCCACCCGCGCACCGAGCACTTCGCGCCCCTGTTCGTGACCATGGGCGCGGCGGACGCGGCCGGTGAGCTGGACCTGCGGCGGTCGGTGATCGACGGGTTCTGGATGGGCCTGGCCAAGCGGTCGGTGCAGTTCGGCTAGAGCGGCCTCTCGTACCAGGCCACGTCCCAGTACCGCCCGAACTTGCGGCCCACCTCGCGGTACGTGCCCACGTGCCGGAAGCCGAAGCGCGCGTGCAGTCGCCCCGACGCCTCGTTGGGCTGGGCGATGCCCGCGTAGGCCCGGTGCAGGTCCTCGGTGGCCAGGGCGTCGAAGAGGGACGTGTAGAGGAGCGAGCCGATGCCGCGGCCGCCGGCCCCCGGGGCGACGTAGACGGTGGTCTCCACCGAGGTCGCGTAGGCGGGCTTGGCGCGGTAGGGGCTGGATGTGGCGTACCCCAGAATCTCCTGTGAGTCCGCGGCCGTGGCAACCCTGAGGCGGTACGGGCCGTCTTCAGGGTGGGAGAGCAGCCAGGGGCGGCGCTCTTCCGGGGTGAACGGCTCGGTGTCGAACGTGAGGGGCGTCTCACGTACGTAATGGTTGTAGAGGTCGGTGAGTCCCTTGAGGTCCTCCTCGACTCCCGGTCTGACCTGGACCTCCGCGGTTCCCGGCATCCCCGCCCTCCCCTTGTGGCGGCACAGGATACTGCATGATCAGAAAAATCGAGGGGCGGGTTGGGAATTCTGTCCGGATTCCAGTCGTTGTTTCCATCGGATGCAGGGCACCCGAGGAGAGTCCCGAGAGGGGCTGGAGACACGGAGACAACCCCGCAAGGCGCCCGAGCGTCCACCGGACCACCCGCTGAACCACCATCGCAAGGGAGCACGCATGGCAACCCGTGCCGTCGCCCGTCGTAAGTCCGCCACCGGCGAGACCTCCGGCCCGGCAACCAGCGTCCGCGCGAACGGCGGCGAGCTCGCCGACCGCGATCTGGTCGGCATGTACCTCGACGAGATCGCCCGGACACCGCTGCTCGACGCCGCCAAGGAGGTCGAGCTGTCCCAGACCATCGAGGCGGGTGTCTTCGCGCGGCAGGTCCTCGAAGGGTACGAGGAGACCGGGGCGGACGCCACCCGTGAGGAGCTCCAGGCCCTGATCGACGAGGGCGAGCGGGCGAAGGACGTCTTCATCCGCTCCAACCTCCGCCTGGTCGTCGCGGTCGCCCGCCGCTACCCGCGCAGCGGCCTGCCGCTCCTGGACCTGATCCAGGAGGGCAACGCCGGTCTGGTCCGCGCGGTCGAGAAGTTCGACTACCGCAAGGGCTTCAAGTTCTCCACGTACGCGACCTGGTGGATCCGTCAGGCCATCACCCGCTCCATCGCCGACCAGTCCCGCACCATCCGGCTGCCCGTCCACCTCGTCGAGGAGCTGGGCCGGATCCGGCGCGTGCAGCGCGAGTTCAACCGGGAGCACGGCCGCGAGCCGGAGCCCGCCGAGATCGCGGCCGAGCTGGGCTCGACGCCGGAGCGCGTCGTCGACGTGCTCGACTGGGCCCGCGACCCGGTCTCGCTGAACATGTCGGTGGACGACGAGGGCGAGACCCAGTTCGGCGACCTGCTGGAGGACACCTCGGCCGTTTCCCCCGAGCAGTCGGTGCTGACCCTGCTGCGCAGCGAGGAGCTGGACGACCTCATCGGCCGCCTCGACCCGCGCACGGCCTCCATCATCAAGATGCGGTACGGCATCGACGACGGCCGCGAGCGCACGCTGACCGAGGTCGGCAAGGAGCACGGCCTCACCCGCGAGCGCATCCGCCAGATCGAGAAGCACGCGCTGCTGGAGCTGAAGAAGCTGGCCCGCGACACCGGCTTCGAGGCGGCGGCCTGACCCGGCCGTGGACCACGCCGGCCGTACGGCCCGGATGCCCGTGACGTGGGGGCGTGACGGGGCGGATGGGGCGTACGCCGGGTGTCGGACCCGGCGCAAACATGGCCGTACAACGCTGCTTCAATCCGCGGGGGCCGGGAACAAGACGGTCGAGCCCGTACGGCGGCATCACTGGAGACCACGTCCCGACGCACTCCCCCCGGCGCCGGGACTTCCCGAGCCGGGCTCGGCTGCCCCTCCCCCCTGGGGCGCCGCAGCCCGGCTCTTTCCGTCTCAAGGGGACCCGGAGGGCCGCGAGCCGGAGCGGAGCGGGAGGCGGGGCAGGGCGGGGAGGCGGGGCACCCCGAACCTGAACCCCGGGGTGGCCCGCCGAATGGCAGATTCTGCCACAGCGGCATAGCCTGCCGAAGTGAGCAGCACCATTCCAGAATTCCCCGGACCGGGCCCCGGACCGGAACAGGCCGGACCGCTCTCCCTGACCGAGCGACGCAAGGCCGAGACCCGGATGGAGATCGCCCGGGCGGCGGCCCGCCTCTTCGCCGGACAGGGACTGCGGGCCACCCGGGCCGAGGACATCGCCAGGGCGGCGGGCGTCGCCCCGCGCACTTTCTACCGCTACTTCGCCACCAAGGAAGAGGCGATCGCCCCGCTCTACGGACTGGGCGCCGAGCGCTGGGTGCGGGCGGTGCGCGAGGCACCGGCCGAACTGTCGCCGCCCGAGGCCCTGGAACGCGCCGTGCGGCACACGCTGACCCCGGGCGCCGGTGTGTCGGCGCCGGCCTGGGAGTGGGCCCGCACCCTCATCCGCCTGGCCGAGAGCAGTCCGGCGCTGCGCAAGGTGTGGGCGGAGGTCTGCCACTCCACGGAGCGGTGGCTGGTCCAGGCGCTGGCGGCGCGGATGTCCGGGGGCGACGACAACGTTGCCGCCCGTCTCGCCGCCTCCCCCCGGCTGCACTTCGCGGCGGCCGTGGCGGGGGCCTCCGTGCGCGTCGCCGCGGAGTACTGGGCGTCGTCCTCCTCGCAAGGAGCGCGCAGTCCTCTGGAGCAGGCGCTGCTGAACCTGGAGGTGCTGCGGGAATTCGCCTGGGAGGACGGGCTCGCGGAAGAGCGGTGAGACCCCGGCGGGCGCCGCCGGGGATTCCGCCGGCCGGTCCCCCTCAGTCGGCCCCCGTTCAGTCGGCCCCCCGTTCAGTCGGTCCCCGCCGCCCGCCCCAGCCGGGCCCCCAGCTCCCGTACGCACTCCACCAGTTCCGCCGGTTCCCGGACCCGGAACTCCAGCCCGGTCGTCGCCAGCCGGGCCGCGGTCCACTCCACCGGGCCGGACACGGTCGCCCGCACCACGCACGACGCGCAGCCGTCCACCGGCTCGGGCGTTCCCATCCAGTGCGGCAGCAGGGGCGCGACGGCCTCGGCCGGTGCGTGGAAGACGACCGTGATCCCGTAGGAGTCGTGCCGCCGCTGCATCGAGCGCCGCAGGTATTCGGCCGCGTCCCCGGTCGGCAGCTCCCGGGGAGTGAACCGCGCCCCCGTCGCGAAGGGCTCGCTCACCCGGTCCACCCGGAAGGTCCGCCAGTCGTCCCGGTCGAGGTCGTAGGCGACGAGGTACCAGCGCCGCCCCGTGGAGACCAGCCGGTACGGCTCCGTCGAGCGCCGCGTCCCGGTGCCGTCCGCCGCCCGGTAGGCGAACCGCAGCCGCTCGTGCCCCGCCACCGTCGAGGCCATCACGGTCAGCGTCTCGGGCGCGATGCTCGGCCCGTCCCCGGTGGTCAGCGGCGTGGTCGCGGACTGGAGCGTGGTGACCCGGTGCCGCAGCCGCGAGGGCAGCACCTGCTCCAGCTTGGCCAGGGCCCGCACCGACGCCTCGTCCAGGCCCTCGACCGCGTGCCCCGCGCCGGCCCGCAGCCCGACCGCGATGGCCACCGCCTCCTCGTCGTCGAGGACCAGCGGGGGCATCGCCTTGCCCGCGACCAGCCGGTAGCCGCCGTCGGCGCCCATCGTCGCCTGCACCGGATAGCCCAGTTCGCGCAGTCGGTCGATGTCCCGCCGGACCGTGCGCCGGGAGACCCCGAGCCGGTCGGCCAGCTCGCCGCCGGGCCATTCGCGGGGCGTCTGGAGGAGGGAGAGGAGCGTCAGCAGCCGGGCCGGAGTGTCCGTCGTCATGCGTCCGAGGATGCCGCATATCTAGGACACGATCCGACCTACTGGCCGCATACGTTCCTCCCATGACCAACAAGCAGACCCCGCAACCGGCTCCCGTCCCGCCCGCGGCGGGCGACCGGCGTCGCTGGTTCGCCCTCGCGATCGTGATGACCGCGGCCTTCATGGACCTGGTGGACGTCACCATCGTCAACATCGCCATCCCCTCGATCCAGCGGGACGAGGGCGCCTCCTTCAGCCAGATCCAGTGGATCACCGCCGGTTACGCCCTCGCCTTCGCGGCCGGTCTGATCACCGGCGGGCGGCTCGGTGACATCCACGGCCGCAAGCGGGTCTTCCTCGTCGGCATCGGCGGCTTCACCCTCGCCTCCGCCCTGTGCGGCCTGGCGGCCAACCCGGAGATGCTGGTGGCCTCCCGCATCCTCCAGGGCGGCATGGCGGCGCTCATGGTGCCGCAGGTGCTGTCGATCGTGCACGCCACCTTCCCGGCACACGAACGCGGCAAGGTCTTCGGGCTGTTCGGCGCGATCGTGGGTCTGGGGGCCGTCTCGGGCCCGCTGCTGGGCGCCCTGCTCACCGAGTGGAACCTCTTCGGCCTCGAATGGCGGCCCATCTTCCTCATCAACCTGCCCGTCGGCATCGCGGGCCTCGTCCTCGGCAGCCGCTTCATCGCCGAGTCCAGGGCGCCGCGCGCGCTCCGGCTGGACCTGGTCGGGGTCGCGCTGGTCACCCTCGGCCTGCTGATGCTGATCTACCCGCTCACCCGGGGCGAGGAGCTGGGCTGGCCGCTGTGGGGGCACCTGTCGATGGCCGGCTCGCTGGTGGTCCTCGCGGTCCTGGTCGCCTACGAGCGGCGCAAGAGCGCCCGGGACGGTTCGCCGCTGGTGGAGCTGTCGCTGTTCAGGGTGAAGAGCTTCGCGGCCGGGATCGCCGTGCAGACGGTCTTCGGGGTCGCGCTCGGCGTCTTCTTCCTGGTGTGGACGCTGTACATGCAGTTCGGGCTCGGCTGGAGCCCGCTGCGGGCCGGTCTGACCGGCGTGCCGTTCTCGATCGCCGTCTCCACGGCCGCCGGGATCTCGGTGCAGAAGCTGGTCCCGCGCTTCGGGCGCAAGGTGCTCCAGGCGGGCGCGCTGGTGATGGCGGCCGGAGTGCTCCTCTACATCTGGGAGTCCGGGCGCTACGGGCTCGCCATCACGTCCTGGCAGATGGCGCTGCCGCTGGTCGTGATGGGCCTCGGCATGGGCCTGATCGTCGCGCCGCTGACCGACGCGGTGCTCTCCCAGGTGCCGCGCGAGCACGCCGGGTCGGCGTCGGGGCTCATCAACACCGTGCAGCAGATGGGGAACGCGCTCGGACTCGGGCTGGTGTCGGTGGTCTTCTTCGGCACGATGAGCGACCGCCTCACCCCCGACCGCGTCGGCCCCGCCTATGTGGACGCCTTCCAGAACGCCCTGGGGTGGGTGGCCGCCGTGCTGGCCGTCATCTTCCTGCTGATGTTCGCGCTGCCCCGGCGGCCGGCCCAGCACGCGGAAGGCGGCCCGGCCGAGGGCCGCGCGGAGGAGAAGGAGCCCGCACTGGTCTGAGACCGCGCTCACGCGACGGCACGGACGGCGGACGGGCGGGACGGACGGTGGACAGGCGGGACGGACGGTGGACAGGGGCGGGGGCCGGCACGGGGGTGCCGGACCCGCCCTCCTCCATGCCAATGCCCGTTCACGCCTGCTTGTGTCCGAGTGCTTCCGCTTCCTGTTTACATTCCGGACAACCAGGCGTAGCCTCCCAGCGAAACCACAGGTTCGGGCACTGGTCGGAGGTGAACGGTCATGTACGCACCGGAGCGGCAGCAGGAGATCCTCCGGCTCGCCCGGGACGGCGGCCGGGTGGATGTGGTGTCGCTGGCCGAGGAGTTCCAGGTGACGGCGGAGACCATCCGCCGCGACCTCAAGGCGCTCGACCGCGCGGGGCTGCTCCGCCGGGTGCACGGCGGCGCGATCCCGGCCGGACGGCTCGACTTCGAGCCGGACCTCGCCGAGCGCGAGTCCACGGCCGCCGACGAGAAGGACCGCATCGCCAGGGCGGCCCTCGCGGAACTGCCGGCCGAGGGCACGCTGATCCTCGACGCCGGTTCCACGGTGGCCCGCATGGCCGCGGCGATCCCGCCGGAGGCCTCGCTGACCGTGGTCACCCACAGCCTGCCCATCGCGGCCCGCCTCGCCGACCACCCCGGCATCCAGCTCCACATCGTCGGAGGGCGCGTGCGCCACCGTACCCGCGCCGCCGTGGACGCCTGGGCGCTGCGCGCGTACGGCGAGATCCGCGCCGACGTGGCCGTGGTGGCGGCCAACGGGTTCTCCGTGGAGCACGGACTGACCACCCCCGACCTCGCCGAGGCCGCCGTCAAGCGGGCCGCCCTGAGCGCCGCCCGGCGCGTGGTGCTGCTCGCCGACTCCTCCAAGTACGCCCAGGAGCACTTCGCCCGCTTCGGCGCCCTCGGCGACGTGGACCTGCTGATCACCGACAAGGGACTGACCCCCGAGGACGCGGGCGACATCGAGCGCGCCGGCACGGAAGTAGTACGCGCATGATCCTGACCGTCACCCCCAACCCGTCGCTGGACCGCACCTACGAGGTGCCCTCCCTCGACCGCGGCGAGGTCGTCCGCGCCACCGGCGAGCGGGTCGACCCCGGCGGCAAGGGCGTGAACGTCTCGCGCGCGGTGACCGCCGCCGGGCAGCGCACCGTCGCGGTGCTGCCGCTGGGCGGGGCACCGGGCGCCCTCGTCGCCGACCTGCTGGACGCGCAGGGCATCGAGGTCGCGCCGGTGCCGATCACCGGACCCACCCGCTCCAACATCGCGCTCGCCGAAGCCGACGGCGTCCTGACGAAGATCAACGCACCGGGCCCCGAACTCACCCCGGCCGAACGGGAACTGCTCCTGGAGACCGTACGGCGGCAGTCGCCGGGCGCGGACTGGATCGCCTGCTGCGGCAGCCTGCCCCGCGGCCTGGCCCCCTCCTGGTACGCCGACCTGGTCGCCCGGGCGCACACCGCCGGTGTCCGCATCGCCCTGGACACCTCGGGACCGGCTCTGCTGCGGGCGCTGCGCGAGCGGCCCGACGTGGTCAAGCCGAACGCCGAGGAGCTGGCCGAGGCCGTCGGGCGTCCGCTGGCCACGGTCGGCGACGCGGTGAAGGCCGCCGAGGAGCTGCGGGAGCTGGGCGCCAGGGCCGTGCTCGCCAGCCTGGGCGCCGACGGGCAGCTGCTCGTGGACGACGCCGGCACCTGGTTCGGCACCGCCCGCGTGGGCGCCGTACGCAGCAACGTCGGCGCCGGGGACTCCTCCCTCGCCGGGTTCCTGGTCGCCGGCGGGACCGGACCCGGCGCCCTCGCCTCCGCCGTCGCACACGGCGCCGCCGCCGTCCAGCTGCCCGGCAGCGTGATGCCGACGCCGCACGACCTGGACCCGGCCGCCGTGACGGTCACGACCGAGGTGCCCGTGGACCGCGTACTGGGGGAGCCGGCGCCATGACTCCCCGACCCGCCCACGGCCTCCTCCCCGGGGCCACCCCCAGCCCCCACCGCTGTGCCCCCAGCCCCCACCGCTGTGCCCCCGTCCCCCTCCCCGCCCCCGCCCCTCACCCCACGATCCGGGCGATACGCGAGCTAAGGAGCCCGCGATGAGCGACATGATCACCGCGGACCTGGTCGACCTCGACCTGTCCGCCGACACCAAGCAAGCGGCGGCGCGCGCCCTCGCGGAGCGGATGGTCGCCCTGGGCCGGGTGACCGACCTGGAGGGCTTCCTCGCCGACGTGGCCGCCCGCGAGGCCCAGATGCCGACCGGCCTCGACGGCGGGATCGGCATCCCGCACTGCCGCAGCGAGCACGTCACCGAGCCGACGCTCGCCTTCGGGCGCAGCACGGCCGGTGTCGACTTCGGGGCGGCGGACGGACCGGCCGACCTGATCTTCCTCATCGCCGCTCCGGCGGGCGCCGACGACGCCCACCTGACGATCCTCTCCGCGCTGGCCCGGCAGCTCATGAACGCCGGGTTCACCGCCGCCCTGCGCTCGGTGGGCGACGCGGCGGGCGCCGCCGCGCTCATCCGCGGGGAGGAGCCGGCACCGGCCGAGGACAGCACCGAGGGCACGACTGAGGAGACCACCGAGGAGAGCGCGGACACCGGGGCGGTCTCGGCGGCGGCCTCCGCCGAGACCGCCCCGGGCAGCACGGTCGAGGACGGCGGCGGGCCCGAGCGCCCCTTCCGCATCGTCGCCGTCACCTCCTGCCCCACCGGCATCGCGCACACCTACATGGCGGCCGAGTCCCTGGAGAACGCGGGCCGCGCGGCGGGCGTCGACCTCGTCGTCGAGACCCAGGGCTCGGCCGGCTTCACCCGGCTCGACCCGGCGGTGATCGCGGCGGCGGACGGCGTGATCCTCGCCCACGACGTCGCCGTGCGCGAGAAGGGCCGCTTCGCCGGGAAGCCCACCGTCGACACCGGCGTCAAGGCCGCCATCAACCGGCCGGGAGAGCTGATCGGCGAGGTCCGCGACAAGGCGGCCCGCGGTGAGGTCACCTCCGCCTCCCCGGGCGCGACGCCCGTCGAACGCGGCGGCGAGTCCGGCGAGGGCTACGGCACCAAGCTCCGCAAGTGGCTGATGTCCGGGGTCAGCTACATGGTCCCGTTCGTCGCCGCGGGCGGTCTGCTGATCGCCCTGGGCTTCGCGATCGGCGGCTACGAGATCAACAAGGCGCCCTCCGTGATGGACCACTTCGTGTGGACCCAGGCGGACAGCTGGGCGGCGCTGCTGTTCCAGATCGGCGGCGTGGCCTTCGCCTTCCTCGTCCCGGTGCTGGCCGGCTACATCGCCTACGGCATGGCCGACCGGCCGGGCCTGGTCCCCGGCTTCGTCGGCGGCTCGATCGCGCTGACCATCAACGCCGGCTTCCTCGGCGGTCTGGCGGCCGGTCTGATCTCCGGCGCGGTGGTGCTGGCGATCCAGCGGGTCCCGATACCGAAGTCGCTGCGCGGCATCATGCCGGTGGTGGTGATCCCGCTCATCTCGGCGGCGGTCGTCGGGTTCCTGATGTTCGTCGTGATCGGCAAGCCCATCGCGTCCGCGCAGTCGGGGATGACCGACTGGCTGAACGGCCTGTCCGGCGCCAACGCCGTCCTGCTCGGCGCGCTGCTCGGCCTGATGATGTGCTTCGACCTCGGCGGCCCGGTCAACAAGGTCGCCTACACCTTCGCCACCGCGGGCATCGCGGTCGCCAGCCCCAGCGACTCGGCGATGAAGATCATGGCGGCGGTGATGGCGGCCGGCATGGTCCCGCCGCTGGCGATGGCCCTGGCCACCACCGTGCGCGGCCGGCTCTTCAACGCCGCCGAGCGCGAGAACGGCAAGGCCGCCTGGGTCCTGGGCGCCTCCTTCATCTCCGAGGGCGCGATCCCGTTCGCCGCGGCCGACCCGCTGCGCGTCATCCCGTCCTCGATGGTGGGCGGCGCCGTCACCGGCGCCCTGTCGATGGCCTTCGGCGCGACGCTGCGCGCCCCGCACGGCGGCATCTTCGTGGTCCCGCTGATCGGCAACCCGCTGCTCTACCTGGTCGCCGTCGCGGCCGGTGTCTGTGTCAGCACGGCTCTGGTGATCGTCCTCAAGGGGCTGCGCAAGACGGCGCCGGGAACGGCGGCCCAGGGACCCGGCGGGGGCGCGGACCCGTCGTCCCCGACGCCGGGCGCGAAGCAGGCGGTGGCCGCGTAGGGCAGGACTCGACCGGCCGGGGGAGCGGGGCGCGACAGAACCTAGGGGGCAACCCGGGCCGCGCGCCGCTCCATCGCCCGGCGGGCCGTGTCCTCGCTGTCGTACACCTCGCACATGTGGCGCCCGTCCGGGGTGGCCGTGTGCTCGACCTCCCACAGGGAGACCTCCACACCGTCGCGCAGCAGGAACGCGTGCTCGTAGAGCGAGAAGCCGACCCGGGCGCGACCCGCGCGGCCCGGACCGCCGAAGGCCTGGGTGATCTGGTGCCCGCACGCCGTGGCCAGCCGGTCGGCGAGGTCCGCGTCGGGACGGTCCGCGTTCTCCGCGCGGCGCAGCAGCCTGCGGGCGTGGTCCGCCGAGGCGTCGGGCACATAGGCGTGGCGCGGGGTCGGGACGGGCGACAGCTGCACCTGCACCGGCAGTTCGAAGTCGGGGGCGTCGGGCGGCAGGGCCAGCCGGGAACCGGCGGCGCGCAGCTCCTCCTCGTCCAGGTAGACCTCGTGCTGCGGCTCGCTGCCCGGGGCGGTGTTGTGGACCAGCTCCCACAGCGTGAGCGCCGAACCGTCGGCGAGCAGCCAGGTGTGCCGGTACGTCTCCCGGTGCAGTCCGGCGCTGTGGTGCGCGGAGTGCAGCGAACCGTCGTGCGCCAGCGCGCAGTCCAGCCGCCGTATGGTCTCGTCGGGCAGCTCGAAGGAGTTCAGGGCGCGGCCCAGCAGTCGCATGAGGTGCTCCTCCGGAGACTCGGGCGACTCGGGTGGTTCGTACGCTGCCGTCTCGTACGGAACGCTCAAGGTTTCTCCCGGCGTTGCTGCATGTCACCTTGTGGGTGCATACCGTAGCCCCTCGGTCGGACATCATGTCCGGGAACCGAGAAAACGTACGCACGAAAAACGCGTGGGCCGCGCGAAAAGTTTCCGCGCGGCCCGACGAACCGTCAAAATTCCCTGGTCACAAGCCGATCAGGCCGCGCTTTGGGCGGTCCACTCGCTCCAGGGCATGTTCCAGCCGTTGAGCCCGTTGTCCGGCGCGACCGTGTCGTCCGGGGAGTTCTTGACGACCACGACGTCCCCGATCAGCGAGTTGTCGTAGAACCACTTGCCCGGGGTGTCGCCCTGCGCGCCCTGCGCGTCCGCCAGCCCGACGCAACCGTGGCTGGTGCCCTGGGCGCCGAAGGGCGGGTTTCCGCGGTTGTACCAGTAGTTGCCGTGGATGAAGGTGCCGGACTGGCTCAGCCGCATCGCGTGCGGCACGTCCGGGATGTCGTACTCGCCGCCGAACCCGACCGTCGACCCGTTCATGCGCGTCTGCTCGGACTTCTCCGAGATCACCATCTGCCCGTTGTACGTCGGGTTCGCGGCGCTGCCCGCGGAGATCGGGACCGACTTGAGCGTCCTGCCGTCGCGCACCACGGTCATGGTCTGCGTGTCCGCGTCCACCGTGGAGACCTGCGCGCGGCCCACGGTGAAGGTCACGGTCTTCTTCTGCACGCCGTAGCGGCCGTTCGCGCCCTCCACCCCGTCCAGGTCGATCTTCATCGTGACCTTGGAACCGGCCTTCCAGTACTCCTCGGGCCGGAAGTCGAGCCGCTGCGCGCCGAACCAGTGCCCGACCACCTCCTGCCCGCTGCTGGAGGTGACCGTGATGTGCGACCGCACGCTCTTCTTGTCGGTGATCGCCTTGTCGAAGGTGAACGACACCGGCATCCCCACCCCGACCGTGCTGCCGCCGTCCGGGGTGTACGTGCCGACGAAACTGTTGTCCGGGGAGACGGTCGTGAAGACCGAGTCGGCGGCGGCCGTACGGCCGTTCGCGTCCTTCGCCCGTGCCGTGATCCGGTACTTCGTGCCCCGCTCCAGCTGCTCCTTCGGCTTCCAGCTGCCGCCGTCGCCGGACACCGCGCCCGGTACGGCGGCACCGCTCTCCGACACGGTCATCCGTACGTCGGTGAGCTTGCCGTCGCTGACCTTCACACCGGTCGAGTTGATCGAGGCGCCGGTCGACCCGTCCTTCGCCGAGATCACGAGCTTGGCGACCGAGGTGTCGGCGGACCCGGCGCCGCCCTTGCCGTCCTTCTTGTCGTCGGCGCTGGCGCTGCCGCCGCAGGCGGTGAGGGTGAGGGCGCCGACCACCAGGGCGGCACAGGCCCCCAGTACGCGCCGCGTGGCTATGTCCGGCGTTGTCACGGGCTGCTCCAGGTTCGGGTGGTGTGCGATGTTCGCTTCAGCCGTGTAGAGGGCCCCGGCGGCCCGTGGGGTTCCCACCGGCCGCCGGAAACGCCGTCACGTGACAAAACCCGGACAATCGCAACGCGGACGGGTCAACCGGCCGGGAACGACGGCCCGTTCAGACCTCCCGGGCTCCCGGACCCCCGTACAGCTCGCCGTACGACGGCCACGCCCCGCCCGGGCCGTCCACCGGCTCGGCGGCCCGGACCGCGCGCACGATCGCCCGCGTCACCATGTCCGCGCCCGCCGCCAGCACCTCGTTCAGCGCGAGCGGCTGCCCGGCGTCGAGCGGACGCGCCCCGGTCGCCAGGGCGAACACCGTGTCACCGTCACTGAGCAGATGCACGGGCCGTACCGCACGGGCGATCCCGTCGTGCGCGGTGCCGGCCAGCTTCTGGGCCTGCGCCTTGGACAGGTCGGCGTCGGTGGCGACCACGGCGAGCGTGGTGTTCAGCGGCGGCGGCGCGTTCCTCGCCGCGACCTCCTCCAGCCGCCGTCCCGCGGCCTCGTGGACCTCCGGAGCCGGACACTCCACCCGCCCGCCCCGGAACAACTCCCCGTACAGCACCCCCGTTTCCGGATCCGTCACCGACCCCGCCGCGTTGGCCACCACCAGCGCCGCCACCGTGATCCCCGAGTCCAGCACGGTGCTCGCGGTGCCCACCCCGCCCTTCAGCGTGCCGACCACGGCACCCGTGCCCGCCCCGACACACCCCTCCGCCACCTCGGCGCCCGGCGTGCTCGCGTGCGCCGCCTCCACCGCCGCGTACCCGGTGGCCGCATCCGGCCTGGCCCGGAAGTCGCCCCCGCGGCCCAGGTCGAAGACGCAGGCCGCGGGCACCACCGGCACCACGTGCGCCGGACCGGGGCCGACCCGCACCCCTCGCCCCCGCTCCTCCAGCCAGGCCATCACCCCCGAGGCCGCGTCCAGCCCGTAGGCGCTGCCGCCGGTCAGCACCACCGCCTGGACCTTCTGCACCAGGTTGCGCGGATCGAGGGCGTCCGTCTCCTTGGTACCGGGGCCGCCGCCGCGCACGTCCACACCGGCGACCGCCCCGCCCGCCGGCGCGAGCACCACCGTCGTCCCCGTGAGCCACCCGTCCCCGGTGCGTGTCGCGTGCCCCACCAGCAGACCGGCGACGTCCGTCAATGCGTCAACTGTCATACGGCCAGTCTCGACCAGCCACCCGCGACGGCGCGGGAACCGGCGGGAACCGGCGGGAGGCGACTGGAGACGGCGGGGAGGCGACTGGAGACGGCGGGAGGCGGCGGTGCTTCAGGCGGCCGGTGCCGTCGCCCGCCGCTCCCGCTCGGTGCGCCACGCGGTCAGCGCCACCCCGGCCGCCACGGTCAGGGCCAGGACGATCCCCGCCACGAGCACCGCATCGGCGCCGAGGAAGGTGCAGCCGAGTACCAGCAGCGCGCCGGTCGGCAGCACGAGCTGCTCGGTGAGGCCCACCTTGAAGTGCCGCGCGTGCAGGGCCCACACCGTGAGCAGGAACACGGACGTGGGCACGGTCACCGCGGCGGACGCCGCGACCGCGGAGATGTGCGCCTTGCCCACGGCCTGCTCCACCGCCACCTCCAGCCCCGCCCCGATCGCCGCCGCCGAGGCGAACACCAGGTAGTGGCCGTAGCCCCACAGGAAGGACTGTCTGCTGGACCTCAGATAGCTGTGCACGGGCACCACGAAGTAGATCCACCAGGCCGCGAAGACGATCAGCAGACCGCCGGCCGCGATCGGGAGGACCTCGCCCAGCGCGTCGTTCTCCTCGATGCCCGACTTCACCGCGACCGTGGCCGCGGCGATGGTCTCGCCGAGCACGATGATCGTGAGCAGCCCGTACCGCTCGGCGATGTGGTGCGGATGCCAGGACGACGGGTGCCTGCGCTCGGCGTACGCCGGTACGCACAGCTCCAGCACCACCATCACCAGGAACAGCCAACCGCGGTCGTCCTCCGGCAGGAACAGGATCCCCAGCCAGCCGATCTGGCACAGCAGCACGCCGACCGAGTAGCTCCGGGCCATGGTGCTCTCCGGCGGTGCGGCCGACCGGCCCGCCCTGAGCCACTGCGCGGCCATGGCCACCCGCATGATCACGTAGCCGATGACGACGGCCACCCAGTCGTGGTCGTCGAAGGCCCGGGAGACCCCGGCCGCCAGGACCAGCACACCGGCGATCTGGACCAGCGTGACGACCCGGTAGAGGACGTCGTCGTTGTCGTACGCGGAGGCGAACCAGGTGAAGTTCATCCACGCCCACCAGATGGCGAAGAAGACCATCGCGTAGTTGAGGACGCCCTGGCCGGCATGCCCCTCGGCGACGGCGTGCACCAGCTGGACGCCCGCCTGGGCGATGGCGACGACGAAGCAGAGGTCGAAGAAGAGCTCCAGCGGTGTGGCGGCGCGGTGCGGTTCGTGCCGGTGGCGGGCCTTCAGGCGGCGCACCGGAGGATGGCCGTCTGGGGGCGGCCCGGAGGCCGCGCTTGCGGAGGAGGGACTGGACATCATGGCTCCCAGCACAGCAGAGACGGCGCGGACGTGCTTGCGGACCCCCTCGTCCGCCGGGGCGAGCGGGCCGCAGCGGACGTCGTCCACGGGGCGAGCCGTACCCTGGACGCATGAGTACCACCCCCGAACCCGAGTCCGGCGCGCCCCGGCCCGCGCTGGTCTTCGACGACCCGCTGGACCAGCAGAGCTCGGACGACACCGACCGCGGCTGGGGCGAGCGGCCCGAGGGCGACAGTGCGGCCGACCTGAAGCGCTTCCTCGACGAGAAGCCGCCCCACCACCTGTGAGCCGCCCGGGCTCGGACCGCCCGCGCTACGGGCGGTCGTGCCCCGAACCGCGCTGTGCGATCAGGGCGTCGCGGATCTCCTTGAGCACCTCCAGCTCGGAGACCTCGATGACCTCCTCGGCGCTCTCCTTCGCCCTGCGGCGGGCCTCCTGCCGGGCCAGGTACTTCGACATGGGCAGCACCATCAGGAAGTAGACGACGGCCGCCGTGATCAGGAACGTGAGGGTGGCGCCCAGCACCGAGCCCCAGAGGATCCGCACGCCCGTGGCGCTGTCGCCGGTCCCGGTGCACGGGCCCTTCAGGCAGGAGCTGTAACTGTCCAGGCTCTGCGTGCCGAACGCCCCGACCAGGGGGTTGATGACCCCGTCCACCACCGAGTTGACGATCTTGGTGAAGGCGGCGCCGATGACGACCGCCACCGCCAGGTCGATGACGTTTCCGCGCATCAGGAAGGCCTTGAAGCCCTGCCAGACGCTCGGTTCGTTCTTCTCGCTCACGGTGGGAGCACTCCTCGCTTGAACAGGTGTAGGGACCAAACGCTTGGCAACCTACGACAGCGTTGGGCCGTCCTGTCCAATCCGATCCCACGAACGAGGGACTTGACGGGCTCAGCACAGGGTCACCGCCAACCGCTCCGTGGTACCCGCGCCCACCAGCCGGTGGGCGGTGGCGCGCGGCACCGAGACGACGACCAGGGCCCCGCCCGCCGCCGGATCCGCCACGGGCTCCGGCACCTTCGTCACCCGTACACCGCGCGCGATCACCGAGGCGTCGTCCGCACCGCCGTCCCCGGCCGCCACGACGTCGACCCGGTCGCCCGGCCTGAGCAGCCGCACCGTGGCCGCGTCGGCGATGCGCACCGGCGCCGCCACGAACCGGGTGGCGGGCCGCTCACCCACCGGATCGGCCACCGGATGTCCGCGTGCCCGCCGGGTGTCCTGCCCGCCGGCCCCCGGATGCGGGCCCGCCGCCACCAGCGCGGCGGCGGTGACCGCGAGCCCGGCGGCCAGGGCACGCCGTCGGTGCCGTACGAGCCGGTGCAGCCCGCCGCGCACCCGCACCGGGGCGAACTGCGGCACCTCGCAGGTGGGCGGCGCATCGGCGCCGGGCGGAAGAGCGGAGGGAAAGGGGGAGACGGAGGGAAGAGGAGAGGGCAGGGCGGGACGGAACACGGGGACCACCACCTGTGACGAGGGACCGGCTTGCGCTCCCACGATGAGGCTTTTCGCCGCGTCCCGCCGAAGCCCGTGGACCACGGACCGGTTGTGGACAACTCCCTCACCGGAACGGGTCGTTCCGAGGAACCGTCCCGCCGCCACCGCCCTCACCGCAGCTACGGCAGCTACGGCGCTAAGGCAGCTACGGCGCTAAGGCAGCGTGATCCCCGGATCCATCCCGCCCAGCGCCGCCCCGCACGGGCAGTCCCGCTCGCCGGTCGCCGGCAGCGCGGCCACCGCGTCGAACAGGACGCCCCGCAGGCGGTCCACGTTCGCCGCGAACACCCGCAGCACCTCCTCGTGCGAGACGCCCTCGCCGCTCTCCGCGCCGGCGTCGAGGTCGGTCACGAGGGTCAGCGAGGTGTAGCAGAGCTCCAGCTCACGGGCGAGCGCCGCCTCCGGGTGGCCGGTCATCCCCACCACCGACCAGCCCTGCGCCCGGTGCCACAGGGACTCCGCGCGGGTCCCGAAACGGGGCCCCTCGACCACGACCAGGGTGCCGCCGTCCACCGGTTCCCAGTCCCGCCCCCGGGCCGCCTTCAGCGCGGCGGCCCGTCCGGTGGGGCAGTACGGGTCGGCCAGCGACACGTGCACCACGTTGGGCACCGTGCCGTCGGGCGTCGGCAGCCCGTGGAAGTAGGTCGACGGGCGGGACTTGGTGCGGTCGACGAACTGGTCCGGCACCAGCAGCGTGCCCGGCCCGTACTCGGGGCGCAGGCCGCCGACCGCACACGGTCCGAAGACCTGGCGTGCGCCCACCGAACGCAGTGCCCACAGGTTCGCGCGGTAGTTGATCCGGTGCGGCGGCAGATGGTGGCCGCGACCGTGCCGGGGGAGGAAGGCGACCCGCCGCCCGGCGACCTCGCCGACGAAGAGGGAGTCGCTGGGCGGCCCGTACGGGGTGTCCACCCGGACCTCGGTCACGTCGTCGAGGAACGAGTAGAACCCGGAGCCGCCGATCACGCCGATCTCGGCCCGCACGTTCTCGGCCTTCACCTTGTTCGCCATGCCCGCACCCTAACCGCCCCGCACGACGCCGAGGACCCCGTCGTCGGCCGACGACAGGGTCTCGTAAGAAGTGGGTCCCGCGCGACGGGAAGGGGTGAAGGACCGGGTCCCGCGCGGACGGTGGGAGCCGGGTGCTACGCGGCGGTGGTGCCCGCGGCGGAGCTGCCGGAGCCCGACGACGAACCGGACCCCGACGAGGACGCAGAGGACGACGAGGACGAACCCGAGTCCGAGGACGACGACGAAGCGGAGGACGCCTTCGAGGACGACGACGCCGGCGAGCTGCTCGACGAGCTGCCGCGGCTGTCGTTGCGGTAGAAGCCGGAGCCCTTGAAGACGATGCCGACCGCCGAGAACACCTTCTTCAGGCGGCCCTGGCAGTTCGGGCACTCGGTAAGGGCGTCGTCGGTGAACTTCTGCACCGCCTCGAGGCCCTCGCCGCACTCGGTGCACTGGTACTGGTACGTCGGCACTGTCTTCCTCCTGGCACTCTCACTCGATGAGTGCTAACGACGGTCTATAGTGACCTATTCCTCGGGATCAGTCCACTGTGGCGGGCGCGCGGTGACCGACACCACGTGCGACGGTGCGGCCGTGGGACCGGGTCGCCAGCCGCGACCGCAGCGCCACCAGGACGGCCAGCGCGAGGACCGTGCCGCCCATCGGCACCAGGAATCCGGCGCCGTCCCGGAACCCGTCCTCCAGCTGTCCGGCGACGGTCACCGCCGCCGCCTGGCCCAGCGCGACGGCACCGGTCAGCCAGGTGAAGGCCTCGGTGCGGGCACCGGCCGGGACCAGGCCCTCGACCAGGGTGTAGCCGGTGACGATGGCGGGCGCGACACACATGCCGACGAGCAGGCCGAGGCCCGCCAGTGCGAGCACCGAGTGCGCGGCCCACAGGCCGGACGCGGTCAGCGCCAGGGCGGCGTAGCCGACCAGGAGGCGCCGCTGCGGGGCCACCTTCCAGGCGATGGCGCCGCAGGCCAGGCCGGAGATCATGTTGCCCGCCGCGAAGACGCCGTACAGGACGCCGTTGAGACCGGGCTCGCCGATGGACTCGGTGAACGCCGCCAGCGACACCTGCATGCCGCCGAAGACGGAACCGATGCCCAGGAAGGCGACGATCAGCACCCGCACGCCGGGGACCCGCAGCGCGGAAACGTGCTCCACGCGCGCGTGCCCGCCGTCGGCGTCGCCGACCTGCGGCTCGGTGCTCTTCTGCGCGGCGAACAGCAGACCGCCCACCAGGGTGAGCGCGGCCTCCGTGACCAGGCCCGCGGCGGGGTCGACGGCGGTGCACAGGGCGGTCGCCAGCAGGGGACCGAGGACGAAGGTCAGCTCGTCGGTGACGGACTCGAAGGCGGCCGCCGTGCTCATCAGGGGGGAGTCCTTGAGCTTCACGGCCCAGCGGGCCCGCACCATGGGCCCGACCTGCGGCACGGAGGCGCCGGTGGGCACCGCCGCCAGGAACAGCGCCCACAGGGGCGCGTCCGCGAGCGCGAGGGCGGTCAGGGTCAGACCGGAGGCCGCGTGCACGAGCACGCCGGGCAGCAGCACCGCGCGCTGTCCGTAGCGGTCGGCGAGCCGGCCGCTGTACGGGGCGAACACGGCCATGGAGACGCCGGTGACGGCCGCGGCGGCGCCCGCGACGCCGTAGGAGCCGGTGGTGTGCTGCACCAGCAGCACGATGGAGAGGGTCAGCATGGCGAACGGCTGGCGTGCCGCGAAGCCGGGGAGCAGGAACGTCCAGGCGCCGCGGGTGCGCAGCAGCTGCCCGTATCCCGGACGGGTGACCGTGGATGCCACGGCCCGTGCCTTTCTGCCGCCTGGTAGCGCGGTCCCGCTTCGTGCTGGTCGTCGTGCGGGAGCGCCGAGAGCTGTCCACTCGCGCGGACTGCGGTAGATGCCGGAGCCCGCGTGGACGAGGGGGCGATCCGACCGCCATACGGTCGCGCCAGCTCTGCTTCAGACAGAGGTGGTTCGATCAGGTGCGGCCTTCATCGTACAGGGGTGGGAGACGCGCGGCCTGTGAAAGAGAGCACCCCCCGCACGCTCACCTGCGATTGCCGCGGGCGTTTCCGGTACCTCCGGCTCCGGTGCCTCCGGTGCCTCCGCTGCCCAGCCACCCGGCCAGCTTGCCGCCGTGGCCGACCGCGCGCAGCCGTGCCTCGGCGGCGTCCCGGACGGGGTCCGTGGCGACCACCAGGAGTTCGTCGCCGCGGCGCAGCCCTGTGGTCGGCAGCGGTACGAAGGACGTGCCGTCGCGGACGACCAGGGTGACGGCGGCGCCGGTGGGCAGCCGCAGCTCGTTGACCTCGACGCCGTGCATCCTGGAGCCCTCGGGGATCGTCACGGACAGCAGGTGGCCACGCAGCCGTTCCAGGGGCGCCGACTCGATGCCGAGGTCGGCCGCCTCGTCGCCCTTGCCCAGGCGCAGCTTGCGGGCCAGCCACGGCAGCGTCGGGCCCTGCACCAGGGTGTAGACGACGACCAGCACGAAGACGATGTTGAAGATGCGGTGGCTGCCCGCGACGCCCTCCACCATGGGGATCGTCGCCAGGATGATGGGCACCGCGCCGCGCAGCCCGGCCCAGGACATCAGGGCCTGCTCCTGCCACGGCACCCGGAAGGGCACCAGGCACAGCACGACGCTCAGCGGGCGCGCCACCATGGTGAGCACCAGCCCGATGACCAGGGCGGGCAGGATGTCGTCGCCCAGCTCGTGCGGGGTGACCAGCAGGCCGAGCAGGACGAACATGCCGATCTGGGCGAGCCAGCCGAGCCCGTCGGCGAAGCCCCGGGTGGCGGGCCAGTGCGGCAGCCGAGCGTTGCCCATGACCATCGAGGCGAGGTAGACCGCCAGGAAGCCGCTGCCGTGGGCCATCGCACCGGCCGCGTAGGCGGCGATGGCGATCGACATGACGGCGATGGGGTAGAGGCCGGAGGCGGGCAGCGCCACGTGCTTCAGGCCCCACGACCCGAGCCAGCCGACCGCGAGTCCGATGGCCGCGCCGATGGCCAGCTCCAGGGCGATCTCGCCGATGAGTACGTACCAGTGCTCGATCGGTCCTGCCGTGGAGAAGGCCACCACGAGGATGACCACCGGGGCGTCGTTGAAGCCGGACTCCGCCTCCAGCGTGCCCGTTATCCGCTTCGGCAGCGGGATCCGGCGCAGCACGGAGAAGACGGCCGCGGCGTCCGTGGAGGAGACCACGGCCCCGACGATCAGTGCCTGCCGCCACTCCAGCCCGGTCAGGTAGTGCGCGCCCGCCGCGGTCACGCCGACGCTCACCGCGACGCCGCCCAGCGCCAGCGCGGAGGCGGCCGGGAGCGCCGGTTTCGCCTCCTTCCACTTCGTGCCGAGTCCGCCCTCGGCCAGGATCACGACCAGGGCCCCGTAGCCGATGACCTGGACCAGTTCGGCGTTGTCGAACTTGATGTCGCCGATGCCGTCCTGGCCCATGGCGACGCCGATGGCCAGGTACACGAGCAGGCTGGGGAGCCCGCTGCGCGAGGAGATCCGGACCGCCGCCACGGCGATGAGCAGGACGAGCGAGCAGACGAGCAGGAGCTGGTTGAGGTGGTGGACAGTCAGCGGCCGTTCCCTTTCCCTGGCGCACAGCGTGGATCACAGCGCGGGCGAGCGCGCCCGCTCGGCGCGCGAGGCGTGCACCGGTGGTGCACCGGCGCACCACCCCATGGCACACGAATCCGCCATGCTCTGCGGGCAACTACTTCGTTACCTTACCTAACTCTTGACGCTTTCTTGACGCTCGGCTTGGCAAGATCGAACGCCCGTGCGTCCGCGTACCCGACTCCGCGTCAAGGCGGAGCCGGGCCTGCGCCTACAGTTGCTCCAGCGTTCGGCGTTCAGCGCCCGGCGCTCCGTACGAAGCACAGCCCGCCCCTGCCGCTCGTGTTAGGACAGCAAGGACAGCGATGCCCCCCACCACCACCGCCTCCACGGGTCAGCAGTCCGGCACGTCCGGCACGTCCGGCAGGAAGAAGGGGCGCAAGGGGCGCAAGGGCCGCCTGCTCGTCCTCGTGCTGGTCCTGGCCCTCATCGGCGGCCTCGCCTACGGGGCGTACTGGTCGATCAGCACCGTCCGCGCGTCCTTCCCGCAGACCAAGGGCTCGATCACGCTGGACGGCCTGTCGGGCCCGGTCGACGTCAAGCGCGACGGGTACGGCATCCCTCAGGTCTACGCCTCCACCGAGGAGGACCTGTTCATGGCGCAGGGCTACGTCCAGGCGCAGGACCGGTTCTACGAGATGGACGTCCGCCGGCACATGACCGCCGGGCGCCTGTCGGAGATGTTCGGCAAGAGCCAGATCGACAACGACGAGTTCCTGCGCACGCTGGGCTGGCACCGGGTGGCGAAGAAGGAGTACGACGAGAAGCTCTCGGACTCCACGAAGAAGTACCTCCAGGCGTACGCCAAGGGCGTCAACGCCTACCTGAAGGGCAAGGACGGCGCGGACATCTCCCTGGAGTACGCGGCCCTCGGCTTCACCAACGACTACAAGCCCCAGGAGTGGACCCCGGTCGACTCCGTGGCCTGGCTGAAGGCGATGGCCTGGGACCTGCGCGGCAACATGCAGGACGAGGTCGACCGGGCGCTGATGACCAGCCGCCTCGGCCCCAAGCAGGTCGCCGACCTCTACCCGGCCTACCCGTACGACCGCAACAAGGCGATCGTCCAGGAGGGCCAGTACGACGAGCTGACCGAGACGTTCGACGGCGGCGGTACGCCGGGCGGCGACGAGAGCGACGGCACGGGCACGGGGACCGGCAGCGGTACGGGTACGGGCACCGGTACGGGGACCGGCACTGGCACGGGGACCGGCTCCGGCAGCGCCCTGGAGGGCCAACTGGCCGGGCTCCAGAACGTCCTGGACAACGTCCCCACCGCCGTCGGCGTGAACGGCAACGGCATCGGCTCCAACTCGTGGGTCGTCTCCGGCAAGCACACCATCACCGGCAAGCCCCTGCTGGCCAACGACCCGCACCTGTCGCCGTCCCTGCCGTCCGTCTGGTACCAGATGGGCCTGCACTGCCGCACCGTCTCCGACAAGTGCCGGTACGACGTCGCCGGGTACACCTTCGCGGGCATGCCCGGTGTGGTCGTCGGCCACAACCGGGAGATCGCCTGGGGCCTGACCAACTCCGGCGCCGACGTCACCGACCTCTACCTGGAGAAGATCACCGGCGAGGGCTACCAGTACGGCGGCAAGGTGGTCCCGTTCGAGACGCGCGAGGAGACCATCAAGGTCGCCGGCGGCGACTCCAAGAAGATCGTCGTCCGTGAGACGAACAACGGCCCCCTGCTCTCCGACCGCGACGACGAGCTGGTGAAGACCGGCAAGAAGGCCACCGTCGAGACCGCCGCCCCCGACCGCGGCGACGGATACGGCGTCGCGCTGCGCTGGACCGCGCTCGAGGCGGGCACCAGCATGGACGCCGTCTTCGCCATCGACCGGGCGCAGAACTGGGACGACTTCCGCGAGGCCGCCACGCTGTTCGACGTGCCCTCGCAGAACCTGGTCTACGCCGACGAAGAGCACATCGGCTACACGCTGCCGGGCCGGATCCCGGTGCGCGCCGAGGGCCACGACGGCTCGGTCCCGGCGCCGGGCTGGGACCCGAAGTTCCGCTGGACCGGCGAGTACATCGACCAGGACGAGCTGCCCTACGAGTACGACCCGGAGCGCGGTTACATCGTGACCGCCAACCAGGCCGTCGTGGACGCGGACAAGTACCCGTACACGCTGACCACGGACTGGGGCTACGGCGCCCGCAGCCAGCGCATCACCTCCCTGATCGAGCAGAAGATCAAGGACGGCGGCAAGATCTCCACCGACGACATGCGCCAGATGCAGCTGGACAACAGCAGCGAGATGGCCAAGCTGCTCGTGCCCCAGCTGCTGAAGATCGACATCGCCGACAAGGACGTCCGCGAGGCGCAGAAGCTGCTGGAGGGCTGGGACTACACCCAGGACGCCGACTCGGCCGCCGCCGCCTATTTCAACGCGGTCTGGCGCAACATCCTCAAGCTCGCCTTCGGCAACAAGCTGCCCAAGGAGCTGCGGGTCGAGGGCCAGTGCCTGTGGGTGGACCCGGTCAACACCACCGGACCGGCGGACGAGACCAACAAGGTCCGCGAGTGCGGCCAGCGCGACGCGGACCAGGCGCAGCCGGACGGCGGCGACCGCTGGTTCGAGGTGGTCCGCACGCTGATGGAGAAGCCGAAGAGCGACTGGTGGACGACGCCGGCCAACGGCACCCGCAAGGGCGCCGACCACAACCGCGACGACCTGTTCAAGCGGGCCATGACCGACGCCCGCTGGGAGCTGACCGCCAAGCTCGGCAAGGACATCGACACCTGGAACTGGGGCCGCCTGCACCGCCTGTTCCTGAAGAACCAGACCCTGGGCACCGAGGGCCCCGGCTTCCTGAAGTACGCCCTCAACCGTGGTCCCTGGAAGCTCAGCGGGGGTGAGGCTGCGGTCAACGCCTCCGGCTGGAACGCGGCCGGCGGCTACGGGGTGATCTGGGTGCCGTCCATGCGGATGGTGGTCAACCTCGGCGACCTCGACAAGTCCCGCTGGATCAATCTCACCGGCGCCTCCGGGCACGCCTACAGCGCCCACTACACGGACCAGACCGACAAGTGGGCGAACGGCGAGCTGCTGCCGTGGTCCTTCTCGAGGAAGGCCGTCGACGAGAGCACGAGCGACACGCTGGTGCTCAAGCCGTAGCCGGACCGCACCCGTCGTACGGGAAACGGCCTCCACGCGCGCGTGGAGGCCGTTTCCCGTGTGCACCCGTGTGCAGCCGTAGCCGTGTGCAGCCGCGCGTCACCCGTGTGCAGCCGTGCGTACCCGCAGGTCCGGGCGTCAGCGGAACCTGCGCACCCCCGACGGTGTCACCACCGCGTCCACCGGCCGGTCGTGCGGCTCCGCGGGGACGTGCGCGACGACCTCCCGGTCGTAGAGCAGCACCAGCAGCGCGGGGCGTGCGCCCGCCGCTTCCAGCCGGGCCAGTACCCGGTCGTACGAGCCGCCCCCGCGGCCCAGGCGCAGACCGCGGCCGTCCACCGCGACTCCGGGCAGCAGCACGACGTCCGCCCGCGTCACCGCCTCCGGCCCCAGCCGCTCACCGGCGGGCTCCAACAGCTCCATCCGCCCGCCGCGGCGCACCCGCGCGAGGGAGCCCTCCCCGTGGTACTCGCCCCAGTCCAGGTCGTTGTCCGGCAGCAGTGCGGGCAGCAGTACGCGCACCCCCCGCGCGCGCAGCGCGTCCAGGAGCGCGAGGGTGCCCGGCTCGGCGCCCACGGAGACGTACGCCGCCACGGCGCGCGCCCCCGCGACCTCCGGCAGTTCCAGCGCCCGCCGGGCCAGAGCGTCGGCGGATTCCCGCACGTCATCCGGTGTCAACCTGTTCCTCGCAGTGAGGAAATCCCGCCGCAATGTCCGCTTGTCAGGTTCGTCGGCAGGATCGGTATGAGGCATGGGCAACTCCCGTAACACGCTAATGCGCTCGTATGAGCGCGAATGATCCCGAGTCACAGATTCTCCCTATAGGCACCGGATATGGTGGCGCGCATGACTCAGTCCCACCCCAGGATCAACAAGGCTGTCATCCCAGCAGCCGGTCTCGGTACCCGGTTCCTGCCGGCCACCAAGGCCACTCCCAAGGAGATGCTGCCGGTCGTCGACAAGCCGGCGATCCAGTACGTGGTCGAAGAGGCCGTGGCCGCCGGCCTCGGCGACGTCCTCATGGTCACGGGCCGAAACAAGCGCCCCTTGGAAGACCACTTCGACCGCAACTACGAACTGGAGTCCGCCCTCCAGAAGAAGGGCGACGCGAGCCGTCTGGCCAAGGTCCAGGAGTCCAGCGACCTCGCGATGATGCACTACGTCCGCCAGGGCGACCCCAAGGGCCTCGGCCACGCCGTGCTGTGCGCCGCCCCGCACGTCGGCCACGAGCCCTTCGCGGTCCTGCTCGGCGACGACCTGATCGACCCGCGCGACCCCCTGCTCCAGCGCATGATCGACGTCCAGGAGCAGTACGGCGGCAGCGTGATCGCCCTCATGGAGGTCGCACCGGAGCAGATCCACCTCTACGGCTGCGCGGCCGTGGAGAGCACCGCGGACAGCGACGTGGTCAAGGTCGGCGGACTGGTCGAGAAGCCGGACCCGGCCGACGCCCCGTCCAACTACGCCATCATCGGCCGCTACGTCCTCGACCCGCACGTCTTCGACATACTCCGCAAGACGGAGCCCGGGCGCGGCGGCGAGATCCAGCTGACCGACGCCCTCCAGCAGCTCGCCGAGGACGAGTCCGTCGGCGGCCCGGTGCACGGCGTCGTCTTCAAGGGCCGCCGCTATGACACCGGCGACCGCGGCGACTACCTGCGTGCCATTGTCCGACTCGCATGCGAACGTGAAGACCTGGGCCCGGACTTCCGGACCTGGCTTCGCAGTTACGTAGCCGAGGAGATGCAGGGACGTTGAGCAGCAGCGCGCACCGTGACCCCGGGCACGACCACGCCGCCGCGGGCCCCGGCCCGGACCGGCTGTGGTCGGTGCAGGACCACCTGGACGACGTCCTGTCCACCGTCCGTCCCCTGGATCCCATCGAGCTGAACCTGCTCGACGCCCAGGGCTGTGTCCTCGTCGACGACATCACGGTGCCGCTGTCCCTGCCGCCGTTCGACAACAGCTCCATGGACGGTTACGCGGTGCGGGTCACCGACGTCGCGGGCGCCAGCGAGGAGTTCCCCGCCGTCCTGGAGGTCGTCGGGGACGTCGCGGCCGGCCAGGCCGAGGCGCCGTCCGTCGGCCCCGGCCAGGCCGCCCGCATCATGACCGGCGCCCCGCTGCCGCCCGGCGCCGAGGCCGTCGTGCCCGTGGAGTGGACCGACGGCGGGTCGGGCGAGGGCCCCGTCTCCGGAATGCGGGCCCGCAGCCTGGCCCCGGAGGGCGCCGAGGGACACGTGCACGTGTACCGGCCGGCCGAGGAGCGCGCGCACGTACGCGCCAAGGGCAGCGACGTCCGCTCCGGCGACCGCGCCCTGGCGGCGGGCACCGTCCTCGGCCCGCCGCAGATCGGCCTGCTGGCCGCGATCGGCCGGGGCACCGTACGGGTGCGCCCGCGCCCGCGCGTGGTGGTGCTCTCCACCGGCAGCGAACTCGTCCAGCCCGACGAGCAGCTGGCGTCCGGTCAGATCTACGACTCCAACAGCTTCGCCCTCACCGCGGCCGCCCGCGACGCCGGCGCCATCGCCTACCGCGTGGGCGCGGTCGCCGACGACGCCGAGACCCTGCGCTCCACCATCGAGGACCAACTGGTGCGCGCCGACCTGATGGTCACCACCGGCGGGGTGAGCGTCGGCGCGTACGACGTGGTCAAGGAGGCGCTGGCGCACGTCGGCGACGAGGACGAGCCGGGCGGCGGCGTGGACTTCCGCAAGCTCGCCATGCAGCCCGGCAAGCCCCAGGGCTTCGGCTCCGTCGGCCCCGACCACACCCCGCTGCTCGCCCTGCCCGGCAACCCGGTGTCGTCGTACGTCTCCTTCGAGCTGTTCGTGCGCCCCGCGATCCGCACCCTCATGGGGCTGCCCGACGTGCACCGCCCGACGGTCACCGCGTCCCTGGCCGCGGACAAGGCGCTGACCTCGCCGAAGGGCCGCAGGCAGTTCCTGCGGGGCAGCCACGCCGACGGTTCGGTCACCCCGGTCGGCGGCTCCGGCTCGCATCTCGTGGCCGCCCTCGCGCAGGCGAACGCGCTGATCGTCGTCCCCGAGGACACCGAGTCCGTCGAGCCCGGCACCGAGGTCGAGGTGGTCCTGCTCGGCTGAGCGGGGCCCGATGGCGGTAGCGTGTCGCGCACAGCAGGCCCACGCGCCGCACCGCGCCGGGCCAGGACCGGGAGCGCCACACGAGCATGAGTACGCAGGACCGACCGCCGAGCAGCGGACAGGACCCGCAGGGCCGGCTGACGCACATCGACGAAGCGGGCGCCGCCCGGATGGTCGACGTGTCCGGCAAGGACGTGACCGCCCGCACCGCCCGCGCCAGTGGACGCGTCCTCGTCGCGCCCCGCGTGGTCGAGCTGCTGCGCGGCGAGGGCGTGCCGAAGGGCGACGCCCTGGCCACCGCCCGGATCGCGGGCATCATGGGCGCCAAGCGGACCCCCGACCTGATCCCCTTGTGCCACCCGTTGTCGGTCTCCGGTGTGAAACTGGACCTGTCGGTCGCGGACGACGCCGTGGAGATCACCGCCACGGTGCGGACGACGGATCGCACGGGCGTCGAGATGGAGGCGCTCACCGCGGTCTCCGTCGCCGCGCTCACCGTGGTCGACATGGTCAAGGCGGTCGACAAGGGAGCGGTCATCACGGACGTGCGGGTGGAGCAGAAGACGGGCGGCAAGTCCGGCGACTGGAACCGGTCATGATGCCGGACGCCGGCGTGGGAGGCGCCCTCCCCGGGCCGTACGCCGCCCTGGTGGTCACGGCGTCCAACCGGGCCGCCGCCGGTGTCTACGAGGACAAGGGCGGCCCGCTGATCGCCGACGGCCTGCGCCGCTTCGGTTTCGACGTCGACGGCCCCCGGGTCGTCCCCGACGGCGACCCCGTGGAGGCCGCCCTGCGCGCGGGCGTCGAAGCGGGCTACGCCGTGATCGTCACCACCGGCGGTACCGGCATCTCGCCGACCGACCGCACCCCGGAGGCCACCCGGGCCGTGATCGACCGGGAGGTCCCGGGCATCGCGGAGGCGATCCGGGCGTACGGCCGGGACAAGGTGCCCACCGCGGCGCTGTCCAGGGGACTGGCCGGGGTGGCGAACGGCACGCTGATCGTCAACCTGCCGGGCTCCTCCGGCGGGGTGAAGGACGGTCTCGCGGTGCTGGAGCCGCTGCTGAAGCACGCCGTGGACCAGATCCGCGGCGGCGACCACCCGAGACCCGCCAGCGGTGGGGGTGCGAGCTGAACGGCCCGTCCTGGCCCGCCGAGCTGACGGACGGCGACATCGTCCTGAGGCCGATAAGGCTGCGCGACCAGCGGACCTGGCGCGAGGTCAACCGGCGCAACCGGGACTGGCTGCGCCCGTGGGAGGCCACCATCCCGCCGCCCGGGCCCGGCGGCCCGATCGCGCACCGGCCGACCTACCGGCAGATGGTGCGGCACCTGAGGTCCGAGGCCCACGCGGGCCGGATGCTGCCGTTCGTCATCGAGTACCAGGGGCGGCTGGTCGGCCAGTTGACGGTGGCCGGCATCACCTGGGGCTCGATGTGTTCCGGACACGTCGGCTACTGGGTGGACGAGGCGGTGGCCGGCCGCGGGGTGATGCCGACGGCCGTGGCGATGGCCGTGGACCACTGTTTCCGCACCGTCGGACTGCACCGCGTCGAGGTCTGCATTCGTCCCGAGAACGCGCCCAGCCGCCGGGTCGTGGAGAAACTCGGATTCCGTGAGGAGGGTCTCAGGCCGCGTTATCTGCACATCGACGGAGCCTGGCGGGACCATCTCGTCTTCGCGGTCACCGCGGAAGAGGTTCCCGAAGGCCTGCTGCGGCGATGGCACCGGTCACGGCACCGCAGCACCCCCAACGCGGGGAACAGCGGCAACACCGGCAACGCCGGGAATTGAATAAACGTTCGAAATTGATCGGGCCGCGACCATCCGGAAGCGGATAATTTCGCGGTCCTGGCAGTCGGTTGATCGGATCGGTCACAAGAAAAGTTCGAAATATCAGCCAGATCGTGCGACACACCGGCTCAATTGGCGGATGGCCTCACGCAAACCCCTCTACCGTGTGAGGCGTGAGCAGCAGCGGCCTCATCTACGCAGTCATCGTCGGGGCCTGGGCCGCCTACTTGGTGCCGATGTGGCTCCGTAGGCAGGACGAGCTGAACGAGGCCCGTCCGACCGAACGCTTCAGCACCGCCATCCGGCTCCTGTCCGGACGGGCGGGCATGGAGCGCCGGTACGTCAAGGACCTGCGGTCGCGCTCCGCCGACGAGGCGGAGCCCGACGCCGACGCCCCGGACGGCGTCACCGATTCGGTGGACGTCCGGGCCTTCGCCATGTCCAGGACCCGACGGCACACCCGGCCGACCCCGCCCCGGCAGGCGGCGGAGCGGCCCGAAACGGCGCGCCCGCGGGCGGGTGGACTCGCGGACGGTCCGAGACCCGGCCAGTCCCCGGAACCCGGCCGCCAGGGCGGATCCGGCGCGGCACCGGCGCGGGGGCGGGTGCCGCAGGCCCGTCGCGCTCCCGTCTCACCGGGGGCCGCGGCACGGGCCCGGCGCAGCAAGGCACTCGCCCGCCGTCGGCGTACCACCGTGATGCTGTTCCTGGCCTTCACGCTCGGCTCGGTCGTCGCGGCGGTCGGCGGGCTCGCGTTCCTGTGGGCGCCAGGGGTGCCCGCGGTGCTGCTCAGCGCGTACATCGCCCATCTGCGGGCGCAGGAGCGCCGACGCTTCGCCTTCCAGATGGACCGCCGCCAGGCCGAGGCCGCCGCGCAGCGACTGCGTGACCGCGACCCCCGCCCGCGTCGGCGCGGACCCGCCGCGTCCACCCCCGGTGGTCCCGGCGGCCCCGTCGGCGACCTCGACGCCGAGGAGCCGGACGACGGACCCGAGACGGAGTCCGGCGCCGGAATGTCCGCGCTCGCCGCGGACCGGCGGGCGCTGGTCGAGCAGACCGACCACGCCGAATGGGTCGACCAGCAGCGGGAACGCCGAGGGCGCCCGCAGGGCGACAGCTGGGACCCGGTGCCGGTGCCCCTGCCCACCTACGTGACCGCCCCGGTCGCCCCCCGCGCCACGCCCGACGTGGACCTCGCGGCGCCGGACGCGTGGAGCTCGGCACGCTCCTCGGCCGTCGCGCCCGACCAGCAGGACGCCGCCCGGGCCTCCGGCGCGGACCAGGGCCGCCCGGCGGACGCACCGGCCCACGCACCGGCCGATGAGCGTCCGGAGACCCCGGCCCGCAGCGGTGCCCGCCGTGCCGCGTCGGCCCGCCGGGCCCGGGAGCGGGGCCGCACGCCGCTGTTCGACCAGTACGACGACGGCGACCGCCCCCGCGCCGCCAACGAGTAGCCGGAAGGGATTTTTGAGCAGGCCGGGCAGGGTGCTAGAGTTTCACTCGTTGCAAGGGCCTGTGGCGCAGTCCGGTAGCGCACCTCGTTCGCATCGAGGGGGCCAGGGGTTCAAATCCCCTCAGGTCCACGCACATTGACGAAGGTCCCGTCCGATCATCACGATCGGACGGGACCTTCGTCGTTTCCCGGTTCCCGCCTCCCCGCCCGCGCCGCGCCGAGACGCATCCGTGATCATGTACGGCGCAACCATCGGTGTCTCCCACGGGTCACCTGTGCGCGGTGTCACGCAACGGCACCTTCTTGTCGTCTGGGGAACGGAAGAAGCACATATGAGACCTAGCTCCCTGCACGCGCCGTGGGCGCGTGCGGCAGTGGCCGGGGCAGCGGCCGCCGGGCTCGTCGCGGCCGGACTGGCCGGCGTCGCGCACGCGGCGGACGACCAGGCATCGCTGCCCGTCACGATCACCGGTCCGGACAAGGTGGACCTGGCGCTCGACGGAGCCGAGGGCGAACCCGGGCAGCCGCAGATCGAACTCGGGCTCACCGGCCCGGGGGAGTACGACCCGGACAGCGACACGGACCCGCAGCCGATTCCCAACAGCGGCTACCGGGTCACCATCGACGCCACCGCGCTCAAGGGCTTCGCCAAGGTCGGCCTGCCGGAGTCCTGCGACGTCGACGGCCTGGTCGCGGTCTGCGAAGAGAGCAGCCTCTACCCCGGCGACATCTACAACCCGTCCTGGGACGTCCGGCTCGACCTGCTGGACACCGCCGAGGCCGGCGACCACGGCAAGGTCAAGGTCACCGGCGAGGGCGAGGGCCTGGAGTTCAACGAGCACACCGTCGACGTGCTGGTCGGCGGCCCGGAACTGCTGAAGAGGAAGCTCCCCGCGGAACCCGAGGGCTTCCGCCCCGGCGACACCTACGACGCCCCGCTCGGCTTCCGCAACGTCGGCAGCATGCCCGCCCAAGGCGTCGTGCTCCGCTTCGTCGGCACCCGCGGCCTCTCCTTCCCCGAGTCGTACGACAACTGCTCGTACGCGGAGGAGAACAAGGACAACCTGATCCGCTACCGCCAGGTCGCCCTGTGCACCTTCGAGGGCGAGTTCCTGCACGGCATGGCCTACGAACTGAGCGAGCCGGTAGAGGTGAAGACCGCGGACTTCGCGCTCGGTGACATCTTCACCTACGGCTTCGAAGCCGCCGGCGTCGAGACCGCCGACGCGCTGCGGGCGGGCGCCGGGCACCGGCGGGGAACCGGCAGGACGCTCACGCTCGAACCGGTCGAGAGCGGCCACGTCGGCGACTACTCCAAGTACGCCGAGATCGATCTGCCCACGCAGAACACCTACGACCTCGACCTCACCGGCGCGCGGGTCGCGGGTGAGCAGGGCGAGACGGTCACCGTCGACGTCCGCATGAGCAACCACGGGCCCGCCTGGATCGGGTCGTTGCGCGCGGGCGGCGAGCCGCTCGACTTCACGGTGCAGATCCCCGAGGGCGCCACCGTCGTCGAGAGCCCGTGCGAGCCCCTGGACGACCAGAACCCGGCCGTCTACCGCTGCTCCGCCGACACGCCCTTCCTGGAGGACGACGAGCGGAGCTTCCCCTTCAAGCTGCGCATCGACAAGGTCGTCGCGGGCGCCAAGGGCAAGATCGCCCTGCCGGACTACGACAACCCGTGGGAGGGCGACCCGTCCAACGACACCGGGTGGATCGTGCTCAACGGCACGGGTGACGAGGAGACTCCGGGCGACACCGGCGGCAGCACCGGCGGCCCGGACTCCACGGGCGGTACGGACACCACCGGCGGCTCGCAGTCGACGGGCGGCACCGGGACGGCCGGTGGCTCGGACACGGCCGGGGGGACCACCGGCGGCACCACCACCGCCGGGACCGGGACCACCGGGAGCAGCGGAGGCACGACCGGCGGACAGTCGCCCCAGGGCGGCGAGGACGGACTGCTGGCCTCCACCGGCTCCACCGCGCTGCTCGCCTCCGCCGGAGCGGCGCTGGCACTCGCGGCGGGCGGCGCCCTGATCGTCGTCTCACGCCGTCGCAGGGCGGGCGGCACGGCCTGACGGCAGGCAGCCGCAAGGCCTTACCCGGAGGGCCCTACGGGGTCCGGAGGGCCTTCGCATAGCAGAGGCTGTCCTCGTGGAAGCGGTAGTAGCCGAACTTCCCGCACGGCTCGTAGCCGCTGGAGGAGTACAGGGCCACGGCCTCCGGCTGCTTGGTGCCGGTCTCCAGCACCATCCGGGTCCGGCCCGCCGCACGGGCGTCGTCCTCCAGGGCGGCCAGGATGCGGCGGGCCAGCCCGCGCCCGCGCACCTGCTCGGTCACGAACATCCGCTTCAGTTCGGCGTCCCCGTCGAGATTGCCCTCGTCGTTGGCGTCCTGGCTGCGCCAGCCGCCGGAGGCGACCGGGACGTCGTTCTCGTCGTACGCGATCAGGTACTGGCCGTTCGGCGGCGCGAAGTCCGACGGGTCCAGGTGCGTGGCGTCGCCGCCGTCGCCGTAGCGGACGTCGTACTCGGCCTGGACCTCGTCGTTGAGCTTCACGGCGTCGGGGTGGTCGAAGGGGACCCGGCGTATGTTCATTCTTCCTACCGTATATCGATGCGGTGTCCGGAGCGGGACACGGTCCAGTGTGCCGGTATCGTGCCGGGATGCTCACCGTGACCTCCGTCAACGTCAATGGCCTGCGCGCCGCCGCGAAGAAGGGCTTCGTGGAGTGGCTCGCCGGCACCTCCGCCGACGTGCTGTGCCTCCAGGAGGTGCGGGCCGAACCCCACCAACTGCCCGGACACGTCGGCGCGCCCGAGGGCTGGCACGTGACGCACGCCCCCGCCGCCGCCAAGGGCCGCGCCGGCGTCTCCCTCTACACGCGCCGTGAGCCCGACGCCGTCCGCGTCGGTTTCGGCTCGACGGAGTTCGACACCGGTGGCCGCTACGTCGAGGCCGACCTGCCCGGTGTGACGGTCGCCTCCCTCTACCTCCCCTCCGGCGAGGTCGGCACCGAGCGCCAGGACGAGAAGGTCCGCTTCATGGGCGAGTTCCTCGCGTACCTGAAGGGACTGCGCGAGCGCGCCGCCGCCGAGGGGCGCGAGGTCGTCGTCTGCGGCGACTGGAACATCGCCCACCGCGAGGCCGACCTGAAGAACTGGCGCGCCAACAAGAAGAACTCCGGGTTCCTGCCGGAGGAGCGGGAGTGGCTCGGCCGCGTCCTCGACCCGGCGGAGGGCGGGTACGTGGACGTGGTGCGCGCGCTGCACCCGGACGTCGAGGGGCCGTACTCGTGGTGGTCCTACCGGGGGCGGGCCTTCGACAACGACAGCGGATGGCGGATCGACCTGCACGCCGCCACCCCGGGCCTGGCCGCCAAGGCGCTCAAGGGCCGTGTCGAGCGGGCCGCCACCCACGCCGAACGCTGGTCCGACCACGCGCCGGTCACGGTGGTCTACGGCCCCTGACGAACCGGGCGGAGCCCTACTCCGACCCCTTGCGCATCCGCCGGTCCAGGGCCAGGGACAGTTCCGCCTCCACCACGCTGCGGGCCAGCGGGCGCAGGCGGTGCAGCTCCGGTTCGGAGGCGTGGCGCAGTATCAGGTCGGCGAAGAGTTCCGCGAGGGCGTCGGCGTGCTCGCGGACGCGGGCGCCGGCCTGGAGGACCTCGCCGAGCGGGATGCCCTCGCGGACCAGGGCGGAGGAGACCTCGAGGAGGCGGTGGCTGATGTGGACCAGTTCGTCGCCGTCGGTGCCGAGGTAGCCCAGCTCCATCGCGGCCGCCAGGTTCTCCGGGGTGACCTCGCCCTCGAAGCGGGCGGCGAGTTCCTCGGGGGTGAGGCGGACCGGGGTCTCCTCGGTGGGCTCGCCGAGGCCGAGCAGGTCGCCGACGTCGCGGCCGTGGTCGAAGGCGTCGGCCAGCTCCGCGATGCCGTTCAGGGTGTGGCCGCGTTCCAGCAGCGCGGCGATGGTGCGCAGGCGGGCCAGGTGGTGGTCGTCGTACCAGGCGATGCGGCCCTCACGGCGGGGCGGCGGGATCAGTTTGCGTTCGCGGTAGAAGCGCAGGGTGCGCACCGTGATGCCGGCCAGCCGGGCCAGTTCCTCCATGCGGTATTCGCGCTTCTCGGTCACGTCCACGACCCTATGGCGTACCGGCGGTAACTTTCCTCCGTCCAACCCCTACCCATGAGTACGGGGCTGCTCTACGCTCCCATTGCGCCAGTGTTCACTGGCAAGGTTCCAGACGTTCCAGGTTCCAGACGGTCCAGGCAAGCGTGGAGGCTCCGGGATGGCCGAGCACGAGCAGGTTGACGAACACGTACGGGTGGCGGTGATCGGGTCCGGCTTCGGCGGGCTGGGGGCCGCCGTGCGGCTGCGGCGCGAAGGGATCACCGACTTCGTCGTACTGGAGCGGTCCGGCAGTGTCGGCGGCACCTGGCGGGACAACAGCTACCCCGGCTGCGCCTGCGACGTGCCGTCCCACCTGTACTCCTTCTCCTTCGCGCCCAACCCCGAGTGGCCGCGCACCTTCTCCGGGCAGGAGCACATCCGCGCCTACCTGGAGCACGTCGCGGACACCTTCGGGCTGCGCCCCCACCTCCGCTTCGACTCGGAGGTGACGCGGATGGCGTGGGACACCGAGCGGCTGCGGTGGGAGATCGAGACCGTGCGCGGCACCCTCACCGCCGACGTCGTCGTGTCCGCGACGGGGCCGCTGTCCGACCCGAAGACGCCGGACGTCCCGGGGCTCGACACCTTCCCGGGCAAGGTCTTCCACTCCGCCCGCTGGGACCACGACTACGACCTCACCGGCAAGCGGGTCGCCATGATCGGCACCGGCGCCTCCGCCATCCAGATCGTGCCCTCCATCCAGCCGAAGGTGGACCGGCTCACCCTCTTCCAGCGCACGCCGGCCTGGGTGATGCCCCGCGTGGACCGGGCCATCAGCGGCGCCGAGCGGGCCCTGCACCGGGCGCTGCCCGTCACCACCAAGCTGCGCCGCGGGCTGCTGTGGGGCATCCGCGAACTCCAGGTGCAGGCGTTCACCAAGCACCCCGACGAGCTGGGCTTCGTCGAGCAGATCGCCAAACGCAACATGGGCGCCGCCATCAAGGACCCGGCCCTGCGCGCCAAGCTCACCCCCGACTACCGCATCGGCTGCAAGCGGATCCTGCTGTCGAGCACCTACTACCCGGCGCTCGCCCGGCCCAACGTGGACGTGGTCGCGAGCGGTCTCAGCGAGGTGCGCGGGTCCACGCTCGTCGCCGCCGACGGCACCGAGGCCGAGGCGGACGCGATCATCTTCGGCACCGGCTTCCACGTCACCGACATGCCCATCGCCGAGCGGGTCGTGGGCGCGGACGGGCGGACGCTGGCCGAGACCTGGAAGGGCGGGATGGAGGCGCTGCGCGGCGGCACGGCGGCCGGCTTCCCCAACTTCATGACGGTCATCGGGCCCAACACCGGCCTCGGCAACTCGTCCATGATCCTGATGATCGAGTCCCAGCTGAACTACCTGGCCGACTACCTGCGCCAGCTGAACGTCCTCGGCGGCCGCACCGCCCTCGACCCCCGCCCCGCCGCCGTGCGCAACTGGAACCACCGCGTGCAGGAGCGCATGAAGCGCACGGTGTGGAACACCGGCGGCTGCACCAGCTGGTACCTGGACGCGAGCGGCCGCAACACCACCGTCTGGCCCGGCACCACCGCCGAGTTCCGGCGGGAGACGCGGCGCGTGGACCTCGCGGAGTACCAGGTGCTGCGCCCGGCCCCCGCGGTGACCACGGCGAAGGCCGCCGACGCGGACACCGGCGCGGACGCCGAGGTGAGCGCGTGAGCCGCCTGCTGCACGTCGCCGACGGGCCGTACGCGCCGCCCGTCCCCGCCCACGAGCTGACCGTCACCGCCGCTGACGGCGCCCGGATACACGTCGAGGTGCACGGCCCCCAGAACGCGCCCGCGGTCGTCCTCGCGCACGGCTGGTGCTGCTCCACCGCTTTCTGGGCGGCGCAGATCCGCGAGCTGGGCGTCGACCACCGGGTCATCGCCTACGACCAGCGCGGCCACGGCCGCAGTCCGGCCAACCCGGCCTACGGCACCGAGCCGCTCGCCGACGACCTCGAAGCCGTCCTGGAGGCCACCCTGGCGCCGGGCGAGCGGGCCGTGATCGCCGGGCACTCCATGGGCGGGATGACGCTGATGGCGGCGGCGACGCGGCCCGCGGTGCGCGAGCACGCGGCGGCCGTCCTGCTGTGCAGTACGGGCAGCGCGCGGCTGGTGGCGTCCGCCACCGTGGTGCCGATGCGGGCGGGCCGGGCGCGCACCTGGCTGACCCGGCGCATCCTCGGCTCCCGGGCGCCGCTCGGACCGGTCACGCCGCTCGCCCGCCGCATCCTCAAGTACGGGACGATGGGTCCCGGTTCGGCCCCGCACATGGTCGAGGCCTGCGCCCGGATCGTGCACGCCTGCCCGAGCCGGGTGCGCCACGGCTGGTCCCAGGTGCTGGACCTGCTCGACCTCGACCACGGCGTACGGGAGTTGCGCATGCCGGTGGAGATCGTGGTCGGTACGGCGGACCGGCTGACGCCGCCCGTGCACGCCCGCGTGCTGGCCGCCGCGCTGCCCGACTGCGTGGGCCTCACCGAACTCCCGGGCCTCGGCCACATGACGCCGGTGGAGGCGCCGGACCTGGTCACCGGGAAGATACGCACCCTCGCCGCCACCTACATACCGAGCCCGCACAGTGAACGTGCCGTACACGCCGAGGAGAGCGCATGAGCAGGGTGAGCCTGGAAGGACGGGTCGCCGTCGTCACCGGAGCCGCGCGGGGCGTCGGGGAGCTGATGGCCCGCAAACTGTCCGCGCGCGGGGTCAAGGTGGCGCTGGTCGGCCTGGAACCGGACGAACTCAAGCAGGTCTCCGCCCGGTTGCACAGCGACAGCGACCACTGGCACGCCGACGTCACCGACCACGAGGCGATGGCCCGGGTGGCGGCGGAGGTGAAGGAGCGCTTCGGGAAGGTCGACATCGTCGTCGCCAACGCGGGCGTCGCCACCGGCGGCCCCTTCGTCGACTCCGACCCGGAGTCCTGGCGGCGGGTCATCGAGGTCAACCTGATCGGCTCGGCCGTCACCGCCCGCGCCTTCCTGCCATCGCTGCTGGAGAGTCGCGGCTACCTGCTCCAGATCGCCTCGCTGGCCGCCCTCACCCCGGCCCCCATGATGAGCGCCTACTGCGCCTCCAAGTCCGGCGTCGAGGCGTACGCGCACAGTCTGCGCGGCGAGGTCGGGCACCGGGGCGTGAAGGTCGGCGTCGGCTACCTGTCCTGGACCGACACCGACATGGTGCGCGGCGCCGACCAGGACGACGTCATGCGGGAGTTGCGGCAGCGGCTGCCCTGGCCGACCAACAAGACCTACCCGCTGGGCCCGGCGGTCGACCGGCTCGTGGAGGGCGTCGAGCGCCGCTCCGCGCACGTCTACGGGCAGTGGTGGCTGCGCGGCATGCAGGGCGTGCGCGGCTACCTGCCGGCCGTCATCGGCACGGTCGGACAGCGCGAGATGCGGCGCTTCGGGGACCGGCTCATCGGTCTGCGGACGGGCCTCGTCGGGGCCGGTGGAGCGGCCGACGAACACCGCCCGACCAGCACGACTACGGTCCGTAAGTGATCGACATGCGCACGGTCACCGCTCGTGTGAATCTGATCGAGCGCCCGGCCGATCCGGTCGGGCCCGATCACCACAGGAGTGAACCCACATGGGTATGAAGGACCAGTTCCAGGACAAGGCCGAGCGCATGCAGCAGCAGGGCAAGCAGCGTGCCGAGCAGGCGCGGGACCAGTTCCAGAACCGCGACCGCCGTCGCGACGAGGACGAGAACGACCCGTCCTCCCCGGCCTCGCGTCGCCGCGAGTCGGAGCACCAGGACCCGGCCTCGCGCCGTCGCGACGAGGACGACCGGCTCCAGGACAGCTTCGACGCCTGACGCGCCGCCGCTGAGGTGAGAGGGCGCCCACCGGGTTGACCGGGTGGGCGCCCTTTCCCGTGCGACCAGAGGCCTGGTGGAGGTTCCTACTCCCGCGGCGGCAGTGGCGGGCGCGACCGGTCCGGCACGGCGTCATAACCGGGCGGCGTGGCGGGCGGGTTGGTCTTCAGCAGCTCCAACGCCAGCCGTACCGCCTCGTCGAGGACCGGGTAGCGGCCCTCGGCCCAGTCCAGCGGGGTGCGCAGCGCCTCGACGTCCGGGGCGACGCCGTAGTTCTCCACGGTCCAGCCGTAGGCGTCGAACCAGGCCGCGTTCATCGGCACCGTGATCACCGAGCCGTCGCCGAGCCGGTGCCGGCCGGTCATGCCGACCACCCCGCCCCAGGTGCGCTGCCCGACCACCGGGCCGAGGCGCAGCAGCTTGAACGCCGCCGTGATCATGTCGCCGTCGGAGGACGTCGCCTCGTCGGCGAGCGCGACGACCGGACCGCGCGGCGCGTTGGAGGTGTACGACACCGGCTGGGCGTCCCGGGTCAGGTCCCAGCCCAGGATGGTCCGGGTCAGCTTCTCGATGACCAGCTCGCTGATGTGCCCGCCCGCGTTGCCGCGCACGTCCACGATGAGCGCGGGCCGGGACACCTCCATGCGCAGGTCGCGGTTGAACTGCGCCCAGCCGGAGCCGCCCATGTCGGGGATGTGCAGGTAGCCGCACCGTCCGCCGCTCAACTCCCGCACCACCTCGCGGCGCTTGGCCACCCAGTCCTGGTAGCGCAAGGGGCGTTCGTCGACGAGCGGTACGACGGCCACCCGGCGGGCGGGCCCCCGGCACCCCTCGCCGGGCGCGAAGGTCAGCTCCACCGTCGTACCGCCCGCGCCCGCCAGCAGCGGGGACGGGCCGAGGACCGGGTCGACCGGGCGGCCGTCGACGTGGGTCAGCACGGCCCCGTCGCGGATGCCCGTGCCGGCCAGCGGGGAGCGGGCCTTGGAATCGGAGGAGTCGCCCGGCAGGATCCGCCGGACCAGCCACCGTCCGTCCCGGCAGGCGAAGTTGGCGCCCAGCAGGCCCTGCCAGCGCTGGTAGTGCGCCGGGCCCTCGTTGCGCCGGGCGGCGACCACGTAGGCGTGCGAGGTGCCCAGTTCGCCGAGCACCTCGCGCAGCAGGTCGGCGAACTCGTCGGGGGAGGCGACCCGTTCGAGCAGCGGACGGTACTGGTCCAGGACCGCGTCCCAGTCGATGCCGCACATGCCGGGGTCCCAGAAGTAGGCGCGGATCAGCCGGCCCGCCTCGTCGTACGCCTGGCGCCACTCGGCGGCCGGGTCGACCTCGTGCAGGACGCGGCGCAGGTCGATCCAGGTGGTCGAGTCGCCGTCGCCCACCTCGGCCGCCGGTACGGCGCGCAGGTCGCCCTCGTCGAGCACGACCAGGCGGCTGCCGTCGCCGCTGACCCGGAACCAGTCCAGGTGGTCGACCAGCTCCGACTTCTTCGCCTTGGCCAGGTTGAAGTGTTCCAGCGTGGGTCGCTCGCTCGGGTCCGCCGGGTTGGCGAAGGTCTCGCCGAGCGCACCCGAGATCGGCCAGCGCAGCCAGACCAGGCCGCCGCCCGCGACCGGCTCCAGCGCCGAGTACTTGGAAGCGGTGACCGGGAACGGCGTGACCCGGCTCTCCAGACCCTCGACCTCGACGGTCACCGCGCCGCCCTCGCCGGGCTCCTCCTCCAGCGGGTCCAGGCCGCCGGCCGCGGGACGGCCCTCGGGGTTGAGGGCGAAGGGGGAGGGGGTCGCCGAGGACAGCGGCACCAGGTAGGGGCGGCAGCCCAGCGGGAAGGACAGGTCGCCGGTGTGCACGTCGTACACCGGGTCGAAGCCGCGCCAGGACAGGAAGGCGAGGTAGCGGCCGTCCCGGGTGAACACCGGGTTCTCGTCCTCGAAGCGGCCGTTGGTGACGTCGACGACCAGGGTGCCCTCCGGTCCGTCGATCCGGGCCATCTTGATCTGCCGCAGGGTGCGCCCGATGCCCGGGTGCGACCAGGTGAGCCAGGTCCCGTCGGGGGAGAAGGCGAGGTCGCGCACGGGGCCGTTGACGGAGCGGATCAGCTCGGTGACCTGCCCTGAGGCGGTTGCGGGGGTGCCGGGGGCGCCCGGCGTCACGGTGCCCCCGGCGTCGGCGGCGACGCCGGGGACGTCCGTGCCGAGGCTTCCGGCGGGCGGGGGGACGCCCGGGTCGCCCGGGGTGCCGGTGCTCCCGGCGTCCGGTCCGGGGCCGGGGCCGGGCTCCTCGCGCGGCGCACCTGCCCCTGGAGCGTCGGCCGCCGTGTCGCCTCCCGCCGTGTCGCCTCCCGCAGGGGCGCTTCCCGCCCGGCCGCCTCCTCCCGCGGGGACGCTGCCCGCCGTGCCACTGGTGGCCGTTCCGCCTCCCGCGGCGCCACCGGTCGCGGAGTCACCTCCCGGCGTACCGTCTCCCGCGTCGGTCAGCGGCGTGCCGGTGTCCCCGGCGTCGGTGTCCTCGGTGGGGGCGTCCGGGGTGGTGTCCGGGGTCGTGTCCGCCCGGGCGGTCGTCCCCGCCGCGTCCTCTTCCGCCGTGTCCCGCGCGTCCACCGGGTACCCGGCGTCCACCGCGTCCAGCGCCAGTGCCACCTCCGTGTCGGGCTCCGCGACGTCGAGGATCAGCAGCCGTCCGTCGTGCGAGGCGACGGCGAGCCGGTCGCCCGCCGGGTCCGACACCAGCTCCAGGACCCGGCCGAGGCGGCCGGAGGCGAGCCGCCGGGCCGCGCGGCCGCCGGTCGCCCGGGGCAGGTAGGAGATCTCGACGGCGTCCTCACCCTCCGCGTCCGTCACGTACGCGATCCGCCCGCTCTCCCCGAGCATCTCCGGCAGCCGCACCCGTACCCCCGGGGTGTCCGCGATGGTGCGGGCCGGGCCGTCGCGGTGGGTGAGCCAGTACAGGCTGCCGCGCACCACGACGGCGCTCGCGCGGCCGGTCTCGTCCACGGAGATGCCGCCCACGTGCTGGGCAGCGGGCACCTGGTAGGGACGCCGTCCCGCGCGCGGACCGCTCAGCCGCACGTCGAGCCGGCGCGGCGCCGAACCGGGTGCGAGGTCGTCCACGATCCACAGGTCGCCCGCGCACTGGTACACCACCCGGGTGCCGTCGCTCGCGGCGTTGCGGGCGTAGAACGCGTCGTGGTCGGTGTGGCGGCGCAGGCCGGAACCGTCCGGCGCGCAGGAGTAGAGGTTGCCGACGCCCTCGTGGTCGGAGAGGAAGGCGATCCGGCCGCCGACGAACATGGGGGCGGCCAGGTGCCCGCCGAGGTCGGGCAGGATCCGCTCCCCGTGCAGCCAGAGCCGGCCCGTGGCGCCGCCCCGGTAGCGCTTCCAGGCGGCCGGTTCGTGCGGCGGGGTGCCGGTCAGGAGCAGGGTCCTGCGCTCGCCGTCGAGGTCGGCGGCCTGGATGTCGGTGACCGGCCCCCAGGGCAGCTTGCGGCCGGGATCGCCGTCGGGGGTGACCTTGTAGGCCCAGGTCAGGTGCGAGAAGGGCTCCCCGTGCGAGGCGACGGCGAGGACGGCGGTGGTGCCGTCGGGATCGGGCGGCGACCAGCCGCAGACCCGGGTGTCGAAGCCGCCCCAGTGGGTGAGCTGCCGCCCGGGGCCGCCGTCCACCGGCACGAGGTGGACCTCCGGCACGAGGCTGCGCCAGCTGGTGTACGCGATGTGCCGGCCGTCGGGGGAGAAGCGCGGGGGACCGGCCTTGGTGCGGTCGACGGTGAGCCGCCAGGCCCGGCCCGGACCGTCGAGGGACGCGAGCCAGAGGTCGTCCTCGGCCACGAAGCACAGCTGGTCGCCACTGAGGTGCGGAAGGCGCAGATAACTCACCCGCCCCATGCTTTTCCGGGGGCCGGGCACCGGCAACTTATGCGGTGCCGACAACCGTGACCCAGACCACGAACGAAACCGTTTCGTTTCGCTAGACGGTGGGGTACATTCGTCATGTACGAAACGGTGTCGTTCCGGTCGAGTGGACCGGCCGACCGGACGGAGAGGGGAGTGAGCGAGATGACGGAGACCGCCACCGCGCGCCGCAGCCGGATCACTCCCGAGCGCGAGGCCGAGCTGTACGAGGCCGTGCTCGACCTGCTCCGCGAAGTCGGGTACGACGCCCTCACCATGGACGCCGTGGCCGCCCGCACCCGGTCCAGCAAGGCGACGCTCTACCGCCAGTGGGGCGGCAAGCCGGAGCTGGTCGTCAAGGCCATCCGGCACAACAAGCCCGGCGAGATCGGCGACGTCGACACCGGGTCGCTCCGCGGCGACCTGCACGCCCTGATGGCGCGTGAGGACGACTGCACCATGGAACAGAACTCCGCGCTGATGCGGGGCGTCGCCATGGCGCTGCACCAGAACCCGGACCTGCGCCAGGCGTTCCGGGACCAGCTCATCGAACCGGAGATGGCGGAGTTCCAGCGCGTGCTGCAACGCGCCGTCGACCGCGGTGAGATCAGAGCGGACTGTCCGGCGCTGGACTTCCTCGTGCACATGATGGTCGGCGGATTCGCCACCCGCACGCTGCTGGACGACCAGCCGCCGACCCGGGAGTTCCTCACCTCCTACATCGACGCCGTGATCCTCCCCGCACTCGGCGTCTCCACCCACTGACACGTCCCTGCACCCCAGGGACACCTGAGCCCCACCTGACGTAACCGCTCACGTCGTCGGGCCGATCCCCCCTGCCCTGAAGACCCACGACCTGACCGGGAGTACGCCCCCGTGGCCACGTTCCTCTACAAACTCGGCCGGCTCGCCTTTCGCCGACGGCACTTCGTCGCCCTGATCTGGGTGGCCCTGCTGACGCTCGCCGGCGTCGGCGCCGCCAGCGCCCCGCCCGCCGGCAACTCCTCCTTCTCCATCCCCGGAACGGAGGCCCAGAAGGCCTTCGACCTGCTGGAACAGCGCTTCCCCGGGGCGAGCGCCGACGGAGCGACCGCACGGGTCGTCTTCAAGGCGCCCTCCGGCGAGAAGATGACGGACGCCGGCAACAAGGCGACCGTCGAGAAGACCGTCGACGAACTGGCGGACGGCTCCGAGGTCGCCTCGGTCGCCGACCCCTACACCGGCGACGCCGTCAGCAAGGACGGCACCATCGCCTACGCCTCGGTGAAGTACGACGTCTCCGGCATGGAGCTGGAGGAGTCCACCAAGGACGCCCTGGAGGACGCCGCCCAGCAGGCGCGTGACGCCGGGCTGAGCGTCGAGATCGGCGGTGACGCGCTCCAGGCCGTCCCGGAGACCGGCGCCACCGAGGTCATCGGCATCGCGGTCGCCGCCGTCGTCCTGGTCATCACCTTCGGCTCCCTGGTCGCGGCCGGGCTGCCCCTGCTCACCGCCCTGATCGGCGTCGGCATCGGCGTCTCCTCGATCACCGCGCTCGCGAGCGTGCTCGAACTGGGCTCGACCACCTCGATCCTGGCGATGATGATCGGCCTCGCGGTCGGCATCGACTACGCCCTGTTCATCGTCTCCCGCTACCGCGCCGAACTCGCCGAGGGGCGCGAACGCGAGGAGGCCGCCGGGCGGGCGGTCGGCACCGCGGGCTCCGCGGTCGTCTTCGCCGGCCTCACCGTCGTCATCGCCCTGGTGGGTCTCGCGGTCGTCAACATCCCGATGCTCACCAAGATGGGCATCGCGGCGGCCGGAACCGTCGCCATCGCGGTCCTGATCGCCCTCACGATGATCCCCGCCATGCTCGGCTACGCCGGTCGCAGGGTCAGGCCCGCCGGAGCGAAGGGCAGGCTGCCCGGCCGCTCCCGCAAGGCCGAGCCGAAGCCGGACCAGCCGGCCGGCCGGCCGAAGGCCAACCTGGGCACCCGCTGGGCCAGCTTCGTCGTCCGCCGTCCCCTCGCCGTCCTCCTGCTGGGCGTCATCGGCCTCGGCGCCGCCGCGGTCCCCGCGACCTCCCTGGAGCTGGGCCTGCCCGACGACGGCTCCCAGCCGACGTCCACGACCCAGCGCCGCGCCTACGACCTGCTCTCCGAGGGCTTCGGCCCCGGCTTCAACGGCCCCCTGATGGTCGTCGTGGACGCGAAGGGCAGCGACGCACCCAAGGACGCCTTCACCGACGTCGAGAAGCAGATCAAGGGCCTCGACGGCGTCGTGGCGGTGGCCCCGCCCGCGCCCAACAAGGGCGGCGACACCGCGACGATCACCGTGGTCCCGGACTCCAAGCCGTCCTCCGTGCAGACCGAGGACCTGGTGCACGCCATCCGCGACGCGGGCGGCGACATCGAGGCCGAGACCGGCGCCGAGACCCTGGTCACCGGTTCGACGGCGATGAACATCGACGTCAGTCAGAAGCTCAACGACGCGCTGGTGCCGTACCTGGTCCTGGTCGTCGGCCTGGCCTTCCTCCTGCTGATCGTGGTCTTCCGCTCGATCCTGGTCCCGCTGAAGGCGGCCCTCGGCTTCCTGCTCTCCGTCATGGCGGCCCTCGGCGCGGTCGTCGCGGTCTTCCAGTGGGGCTGGCTGTCCGGCCTGATGGGCGTCGAGGAGACCGGCCCGGTCATGTCGATGATGCCGATCTTCATGGTCGGCGTGGTCTTCGGCCTGGCGATGGACTACGAGGTCTTCCTGGTCACCCGCATGCGGGAGGCCTACGTCCACGGCGAGAAGCCTCACCAGGCGATCGTCACCGGCTTCAAGCACGGCGCCCGGGTCGTCACCGCCGCCGCGGTGATCATGATGGCGGTCTTCGCGGGCTTCATCGGCTCCAGCGAGTCCATGGTCAAGATGATCGGCTTCGGCCTCGCGATCGCCGTCTTCTTCGACGCGTTCGTCGTCCGCATGGCCATCGTCCCGGCGGTCCTCGCCCTGCTCGGCAAGAGGGCCTGGTGGCTGCCGAAGTGGCTGGACCGCGCGCTGCCCAACGTGGACGTCGAGGGCGAGGGCCTGCGCACGGCCGCCGAGCGCGGCACCGGCCCCGGCGAGGACCGGGAGCTGGTGCGCACCTGACCCGCCACCCCCGCCTCTGACCGGAGGACGGCGACAGACCAGCCGGTGAGGGCTCCGTGGGGACGGGGCTGCCCTCACCGGCTTCCTCCGTTCCGGGGCACCCGACGGCCCCGCAACCCGGTCGCCTGTCAGCTACACGTACCGCTACGGTGCGGTCCATGACGACGACCGACGACGCCTCCGACTCCGCCCCCGACGCCTCCGCCGCCCACCCGCGCTTCGCCGCCGCCCTCGGTGAACTGGGCCTCGCCGACCTGGCCGGACGGGCCCGGCGCTTCCCGGAGGCCACGCGCACCGCCGCCGAGGCCGCCGCCGCCATCGGCTGCGAACTGAGCCAGATCTGCAAGTCGCTCATCTTCGCCGCCGACGGCGTGCCCGTACTGGTCCTCATGGACGGCGCCTCCCGTGTCGACCTGGACCGGGTCCGCGAGGAACTCGGTGCCGAGAAGGTCACCCGGGCCAAGGCCGACGTCGTACGGGAGACGACCGGATACGCGATCGGCGGGGTGCCGCCCTTCGGGCACCGGACCAGGACCCGGGTGCTCGCCGACCGGTCCCTGCTCGCCCACGACGTCGTCTGGGCCGCCGCCGGCACCCCGTACGCCGTCTTCCCGATGGAGCCCAAGGACCTCGTCGCCACCGCCGGCGCCACCCTCGCGGACGTGCGCGAGCGCTCCGAGTGACGCCGCTGGTCACCGCCGCCGTCCTGCTCGCGGCGGTCACCCACGCCAGCTGGAACGCCATCGCCCACCGGATCACCGACAAGCTGACCGGGTTCGCGCTGATCTCCGGCGGCGGGATGCTCATCGGGCTCGCGCTGCTGCCGTTCACGGCGTTCCCGGCGGCCGGTGCCTGGCCGTACCTCCTGGTCTCCGCCGCCATCCACATCGCGTACTACGCCCTGCTCATGCGGTCCTTCCGGCTGGGCGACTTCGGCCAGGCCTACCCGATCGCCCGCGGCAGTGCGCCGCTGCTGGTCACCGTCCTCGCCGCCGTCTTCGCCCACGAGGTGCCGGACGGCTGGGCCACCGGGGGCATCCTGGTCTCCTGCGCGGGGCTGACCGGCGTCGCCCTGTGGGGGCTGCGCGGACGCCGGCCCGACTGGGCGGCCATCGGCGCCGCCCTGGCGACCGGCGTGACCATCGCGGCGTACACGGTCGTCGACGGCCTCGGCGTACGCGCCTCCGGGTCCTCCCTCGGCTACATCGCCTGGCTGATGGCGGTGCAGGGCACGGTCCTGCCCGCGTACTTCCTGTACCGGCACCGTGCCGGGGCCTGGGCCCTGCTGCGCCCGCGGGCCGGCCTCGGACTGGTCGGCGCGGTACTGTCCGTCACCGCCTACGCCCTGGTCCTGTGGGCGCAGACCCGCGCCGAACTCGCGCCCATCGCCGCCCTGCGCGAGTCGTCCATCCTGGTCGGCGCCGCGATAGGGGCCCTGTTCTTCAAGGAGCGGTTCGGCGCGCCCCGGATCGCGGCGGCCGACCTCCTGGTCGTCGGGATCGGGCTGATGCTGCGCACCGGGTAGCCGCGAGGGCCGGGATGGTGCGTACGGCCGTCGCGAGGCGCACCCTGGAAGAAGGTGTTCCGGAGGTGATCGTCATGATGCACACCACAGTGGGATGGCATGTCGAGCTGGAGTTCACGGAGGACGACCAGCACACGCGGGCGGTCGCGATGGTGCGGCTCCCCGACGGCACCGAGGTCCGCGCGCACGGCCACGCCAGCCGTCACCGGATCGACTCCCGGCAGCCACGGGTCGGTGAGGAGGTCGCGGGCGCACGGGCGTTGAACGAGCTGGCGATGCAGCTGCTCACCAAGGCCCACGACGAGATCGACGCGGCGTCCGGGCGGACCTCACACCCCATCCACGTCTGAATCCAGGTCCGCACCAGGTCCGGGGTCCGCCCTCAGGACGGGCCCCGGGCGAGCGAGGCGCGTACCGCCCGGACCAGCGCCTGCGCCCGCGGGTCCGCCGTCACGGTCTTGCGGAAGCCGTTGGTGACGTAGCCCAGGGCGATGCCGGTCTCCGGGTCGGCGAAGCCCAGGGAGCCGCCGCGGCCCGGGTGGCCGAAGGAACCGGGGGCCAGGAACGGGGACGCGCTGCCGTGCAGCATGTAGCCGAGGCCGAACCGGGTGCCCACGACCAGGATCCGGTCGGGACCGGCGGACTCCTCGGCGCGGGCCAGCTCCATGGTCTCCGGGTCGAACAGCCGTACGCCGCGCGTCACGCCGTCGACCTCGCCGATCAGCGCCGCGTAGAAGCGGGCCAGGCCGTCGGCCGTCGCGATGCCGTTGGCGGCCGGCAGCGCGGCCGCGCGGTACACCGGGTCGTTCTGGTCGGGGAACGGGGTGATCGCGGCGAACGCGCGGCGGGTGAGGGACTCCGGGTTGTCGTACGCCTCGGTGACCGAGCGCTTGGGGCGCAGCCGCGGGCCGTTCCCGGGCCCCGACGGCTCGGGATCGTCGAGGCGCCCGACACGACCGGCCCTTCCCGCGGCCTCCTCCGCCGCGGGCAGCCCCACCCACAGGTCCAGGCCGAGCGGGCGGGCGATCTCGTCCGCGATCCACCGTCCGGCGCCGCGCCCGCCCGTCACCCGGCGGACCAGTTCGTCGAGCAGCCAGCCGTAGGTCAGCGCGTGGTAGCCGTGGTCGGTGCCAGGCTCCCAGACGGGCGCCTGCGCGGCGACGGCCGCGGGGCCCCGCAGCGGGTCCAGGGCGTCCTCGGGGGTGAGCGGACGGTCCAGGACCGGCAGCCCGGCCCGATGGTTCAGCACGTGCCGGACCAGCACCCGCTCCTTGCCGTGCGCCTTGAACTCCGGCCAGTACTCGCCCACCGGCGCGTCCAGGTCCAGCTCCCCGCGCCGGTGCAGCAGCAGCGGTACGGCGGCGGCGACGCCCTTGGTCGCCGAGCGGACCACCTGGGCGGTGCCGCGACGCCACGGCTCGCTGCCGGCGGTGCCGTCGACGTCCCTGGTACCGCCCCACAGGTCGACGACCTTGCGCCCGTCCCGGTAGACGGCGACGGCCGCGCCCCGCTCGCCGAGCGCGGTGAAGTTCCGTGCGAACGCGTCCCTCACCGGCTCGAAGCCCTCGGCCACCGAGCCGTGCACGCTCACACTCACGTCCGCGTCCCCGTTCATTTTCCCGCGCCCTTTCCGATCGCCCGCGACAGTGGGTGCAACCGCCACCGGCCGTCCGCGATTCCTCACCCGCTCGCCGACACCGACCGCGGGTCGAAGCCGAAGGGCAGCTCCAGGCGGTGGGCGCGCATCAGGGCGTCGTCGGACAGCAGCTCCGCGGTCGGTCCGTCCGCCGCGATCACGCCGTCGCTGAGGATCAGGGCGCGGGGGCACAGCTCCAGGGCGTAGGGCAGGTCGTGGGTGACCATCAGGACCGTGACGTCCAGGGAGCGCAGGATGTCGGCGAGTTCGCGGCGGGAGGCCGGGTCGAGGTTGGAGGAGGGCTCGTCCAGGACCAGGATCTCCGGCTCCATGGCGAGCACGGTCGCCACCGCCACCCGGCGCCGCTGGCCGAAGGAGAGGTGGTGCGGCGGCCGGTCCCTGAACTCCGCCATGCCGACCAGCGTGAGCGCCCGGTCCACACAGGCCTCCAGCTCCGCCCCCTTCATCCCGGCCGCCGCCGGTCCGAACGCCACGTCCTCGCGCACGGTCGGCATGAACAACTGGTCGTCGGGGTCCTGGAAGACGATGCCGACCCGGCGCCTGATCTCCGCCATGTTCCGCTTGTCCACCGGCAGCCCGGCGACCGTGACCGTGCCGGTGCCGCCGGTCAGGATGCCGTTGAGGTGGAGCACGAGCGTCGTCTTGCCCGCTCCGTTCGGGCCGAGCAGCGCGACCCGCTCGCCGCGCGCGACGGAGAAGTCCACGCCGAACAGCGCCTGGTGCCCGTCGGGGTAGGCGAAGGCGAGGCCGGAGACGTCGACGGAGGCGGGCGCGTCGGTCACGGGGTCGGACGCGGGGTCTGTCACTGGGTCGGTCACAGGGTCCATCCCAGCAGACACACGACGAGCGCCGCACACGGGAGGGCCAGCGCGTACGACCACTGCGCCCGGGACGCGGTCACCTCGTCGATCACCGGCATCGAGCCGGCGTACCCGCGGCTGACCATGGCCAGATGGACGCGTTCGCCGCGTTCGTAGGAACGGATGAACAGCGCCCCCGCCGATTTCGCGAGCACGCCCCAGTGCCGTACGCCCTTCGCCTCGAACCCGCGCGACTCCCGGGCGATCCGCATCCGCCGCATCTCGTCCGCGATCACGTCGCCGTACCGGATCATGAACGACGCGATCTGCACCAGCAACGGCGGCAGCCTCAGCCGCTGGAGACCGAGGAGGAGTTCCCGCAGCTCGGTCGTGGAGGCGAGGAGTACGGATGCGGCGACGCCCAGGGTGCCCTTGGCCAGGACGTTCCAGGCACCCCACAGGCCGTTGACGCTCAGGGACAGGCCGAGCACCTCGACCCGCTCGCCCTCGGCCACGAACGGCATGAGCACCGCGAACGCGACGAACGGCACCTCGATCAGCAGCCGCTTGAGCAGGAAGCCCGCCGGGACCCGGGCCGCGTACGCCACGGCGACGAGCAGCAGCGCGTACAGGCCGAAGGCCCACATCGCCTCGCGCGGCGTCGACACCACGACGACCACGAACGCGAAGGTCGCGGCGAGCTTGGTGTGCGGCGGCAGGCCGTGCACGGGGGAGTGGCCGTGCCGGTAGAGCCGATGAGCGTGACCCGCGCCCACGTCAGAGGGTCGTTTCCGTGCTGGCCGGCGACGCGTCGTCGCTGCGGCGCCTGCGCACCGCCCAGAACACGGCGCTGCCCGCGACGACGGTGACGCCGACGCCGATCACGCCCGCGAGGCCGCCGGAGACCCGGGCGTCGGTGATGTCCTTGACGCCGTAGTCGGCGAGCGGCGAGTCGGCGGCGGCGTGCTCCTCGGCCTTCTCGTCGATGCCCTTGTCGGAGGCGACCTTCTCCAGGCCGTCGGGGTCGGCGGAGGCGTAGAAGCTCACGAAGCCGGCCAGGACCAGGGAGGCGACTAGGCCGGTGATCCACACCGTGCGATGCGAACGGGCGGCGACGGGCGCGGGGGCCGGTGCGGCGCCGGACGGGACGTCGGAGGGGGCGTCGACCAGCTCGCCGTTGACCCGCAGCTTGAGCCGCTGCTGCAGCCCGCGCGCCCCGTACACCAGGTCCGGGCGTACGGCGATGACGGCGCCGACGGTCAGCGCGGTGATCGCGGCCTCGCCGATGCCGATCAGCACGTGCACGCCGATCATCGCGGTGGCGACCTTGCCCATGGAGACGTCGGTGGTGCCGCCGATCCAGTACAGGAACGTGAAGGCGAGGGCGGCGGCCGGGACGGAGACGAGCGCGGCGACAAAGGAGGCGACGGTGACCGAGCGGCGGGTGCGCGGCAGCACCTTCACCAGGCCCCGGAAGAGGGCGTAGGCGACGACCGTGGTGACGATCGCCATGTCGGTGATGTTCACGCCGAGCGCGGTCAGACCGCCGTCGGCGAAGAGGATGCCCTGCATCAGCAGGACGACGGAGACACACAGCACGCCGGTGTAGGGCCCGACGAGGATGGCGGCCAGCGCGCCGCCGAGCAGATGCCCGCTGGTCCCGGCCGCGACCGGGAAGTTCAGCATCTGCACCGCGAAGATGAACGCCGCCACCAGCCCCGCCAGCGGCGCCGTCCGCTCGTCCAGTTCACGGCGCGCGCCGCGCAGGCTGACCGCGATGGCGCCCGCGGCGACGACTCCGGTCACGGCGGAGGTAGGGGCGTTGATGAATCCGTCAGGTACATGCACGGTTCGATGATAGAGACCAGTTGCAACTCATTCGCAAGAGCGAGGTAAAGGCCGCCAGTCCCGATGGGGTCGATATCACATGTGGTATCCGGCTCGCAGGGCGTGAGCCGGGAAATATGGGACATTGGAGTGGGGGTGGACCCACAGCTTCAACACAGGTGGCAGAGCGTAAGGGGCGACCCCATGTCCGTAGTCGAACAGTACGCGCGAGCCCACATCCTCACGGACGGGGATCTCCCCGACCAGGACGACGGCGGAGCGATACCCGTCGTCCTGCGCTACGACCCCGGACTCGGCCCCTCGCTGGTGTGCGTCGCCCTGCCCGGGCCGGGCGGCCGCGCGTCCCGCGCCCGCGAGTGGACCTTCCCCCGCGAACTGCTGGAACAGGGCCTGCGCGCGCCCGCCGGGAGCGGCGAGGTGCGGGTGTGGCCGTGCGGCCGGGTGCAGGCCGTGGTCGAGTTCCACTCCCCGCAGGGCTGTTCGGTGGTCCAGTTCGAGAACAAGGCCCTCATCCGCTTCCTGCGCCGCACCTACGCGGCGACCGCGCAGCCGGTGGCCCACTGAGCCGGGCCACCGGCCACGCACGCGGAGCCTTCAGCCACCCGCCTTGAGGAGCGCCGCGACGATCGGGCCCGCGGTGTCGCCGCCGTGCCCGCCCTGCTGGACCACGCCCGCCGCCGCCAGGTCTCCCCGGTACGCCGTGAACCAGCCGTTGGGCTTCTCCTGCCCGTCGACCTCCGCCGAGCCGGTCTTGGCACCCACGTCACCGCCGACCCCGGCCATGGCTTCCGCCGCGGTGCCGTACGCCGCCGTGTAGGACATCAGCTCGCGCAGCGCGCCGAGCGTCTCGCCCGACATCGTGCGGGAGGCCGTGGCGAGCGCCCGCCCGTCGACCGACGGGGCGACCAGGTACGGCTGGTGGAAACTGCCCGACTTCACGGTCGCCGAGACCGACGCCATGTTCAGCGGGTTCATCCGCACCCCGCCCTGGCCGATGAGGGACGCGGCCATCTGGGCCTTGCTCTGCACCGGCACCCTGCCGTCGAAGGTGGACACGCCGACCGACCAGTTGTTCATGGACAGGCCGAAGACCTCCTTCGCCTGCCTGGTCAGGTCGTCGTCCTTCAGCTCGGGGGCCTGGCTGATGAAGGCGGTGTTGCAGGAGCGGGCGAAGCTCGCCTTGAAGGTGCCGTCCTTGATCTCGAACTTGTCGTCGTTCTGGAACTTCCACCCGCCGTATTCGAAGTACTTCGGGCACGGGTGCTTCTCGTTCACCGACGCCAGGTCCTTCTCGAGCAGCATCGAGGCGGTGATGACCTTCATCGTGGAGCCGGGCGCGAGCGAGCCCAGGAAAGCGGTGTTGAAGCCGTGTCCGCCGTTGGCGACCGCGAGGACCTCGCCGGTGGAGGCGCGCAGCAGCACCACCGACGCCCCCTTCTTGCCGTCCACCTGCTTCTCGGCGGCGGCCTGGAGGGCGGGGTCGAGCGTCGTCTTGAGGGTGCCGGGAGTGCCCTTGCTCAGCTCCAGCAGCGTCTTGTCGGCGGCTTCACCGGCCCCGGACTCCTTCGCACCCTTGCCGTCCTCGGTGCTCTTCCCGCGTACCGCACGCAGCTCGACGCCGGGGGTGCCGCCGGCCTTCTTGCCGTACTTGTCGCGCAGGCCGTCCAGGACGGTGCCGAGGGACGGGTACTTGGCGGCGGTGATCTCCGCGCCGTTCCGGTCCAGCGCCTTGACCGGCGGATCACCGGCCTTCCCGGTCACCAGCTTGTCGCCGTCCCTCAACTCCGGGTGCACGACGGCCGCGTGCCAGTCGACCCGGGGCTCGCCGTCCCCGTCCCGGCGGACGACGGTCAGCGCGCTGTCGTACGCCAGCGGCTCGACCGCCTTCTCGTAGGCGACCGTGGCCTTGACGGAGAAGGGGACCTTCTCCCCGGCGGGGGTGCCCGCGGTGAAGGTGGCGTCCTTGATGCGGGCGTCCTTGGTGTAGCCGGCCAGCAGCGCCTTCGCGGCCTCGGCGTCGTCGGTCGCGGCGGCGGCGCCGGCCACGTCGCCCTGCTGCCAGGCGGTCAGGAACCGCTGGGCGGTCGAGGTGACCTCGGCCGCCGTCAGCGGGCCCGACTTCACGTTCTCCGGGGCCGCCGCGGACTTCGTGCGCGCACTGTCCTCGCCGTCGGCCCCGCCGCCGTACATCGCGTAGGCACCGAACCCGGCACCGGCCACGACCACGGCGGCCACACTGCCGATCACGGCGGGTTTCGTCCTGCGCCGCTCGGCGGCGCCCCTTCTGCTGCCCACTGCGTCCCGTTCCTCGGTGCGTTCGGTGCCGGTTGCTGCTTACGACGGCGACCACAGTAGGGGCATCGTGGCCGCCGTCCGGTGTCAGCCGCCGACTCGTAGCACATCTGCGACGATCGGTCCGGCCGCGTCGCCGCCGTGGCCGCCCTCCTCGGTCATGGCCGCCGCCGCGACGTCGTCGCGGAAACCGGTGAACCAGGCGTTCGAGACCGCCTGCCCGTCGACCTCGGCCGACCCGGTCTTGGCGCCGATGTCGCCGCCGAGCCCGGACATGGCGTTGACGGCGGTGCCCTGGGTGGCGGTGAGCCTCATCATCTGCTTGAGCTGCGAGGCGGTGCCCTGCGGCAGCCCCTTGGCGGTGGCCGGGTCCCGGTCGTCCAGGTCGAACGGCACCAGGTACGGCTGGCGGAACTCACCGGTGATGGCGGTCGCGGTGACCGAGGCCATGTTCAGCGGGTTCATCTGCACCTGGCCCTGCCCGATGGCGTTGGCCGCGCGGTCCGGGCCGCCGGAGGCGGGGACGCTCCCGTCGAAGGAGACGATGCCGGTCTGCCAGTTGTCCTGCCCGAGCCCGAAGCGCTCCTGGGCCTCCTGGGTCAGCGAGGAGTCGGTGAGCGGCTCCTCGTCGACGAGCTTGATGAAGCCGGTGTTGCAGGAGCGCATGAAGGTGTTGGCGAGCGTGGCGCTCTCGTTGGGCTTCATGCTGGTGATGTTGTGGAAGGTCTGACTCTTCCAGACCGCGGTGTCCGTGCAGGGCGCGGGGCCGTTCATCGAGGTCACGCCGTTGTCGATGAGCATGGCGGCGGTGATGATCTTCATGGTGGAGCCCGGGGCGACCTTGCCCTGGAACGCGGCGTTGAACCCGTCCTGACGGTTGTTCGCCACGGCCAGCACCTCTCCGGTGCTGGGCTTCACGGCGACCACGGAGGACTCGCCGTACCGCTTCACCGCCTTCTCGGCGGCGGCCTGCATGCTCGCGCTGAGCGTCGTCTCGAGCTTCCCGGGCTCCCCCTCGGTCAGCGTCAGCAGCGGGGTGTCCGGCGCGTCCGCGGCCGCGTGCCGCACCGCCAGCTCGACACCGGGAGTGCCACCGGCCTTCGAGCCGTACCGCTCCCGCAGCGTGGCGAGGACCGGCCCGAGCGAGGGGTACTTCTCCTTCGTCAGCACGGCACCGTCCCGCCCGACGGCCTGGATCTGCGGCGTCGCCGACTCCGCGGTGACCAGGGTGTCCCCGTCCTTCAGGTCCGGGTGGACGACGGACGGCTGCCAGTCCACCAGCGCCCGCCCACTGGTCTCCCCGCGCACCACGGTCAGCGTGCTCTTGTAACTGAGCGGCTTGGTGGTGCCCTCGTAGGACACCTTCGCCTTCACCGTGAACGGCACGGCGGTACCGGCCGCCGTGCCCGGCGTGATCTCGACGCCGCTGATGTGCGCGTCCTCGCCGTAGGCGGTCAGCAGCGTCCCGGCGATCGAGGCGTTGTCGGTGTACGACGCGGCGGTCGTCGCGTCGCCCTTCTCCCAGGCCGTGAAGAACTTCTCGCTGGTCTCCGCGACCTCGTCCTTGTCCGGCGGCCCGCTCTTGGTCTCCGACCCGGACGACCCGCCGCCCCCGTCCAGCGCCGACACCACGTTGTAGGCGCCGTACCCGGCACCGCCCACCATCACGGCGAACACCCCGCCTATGACGGCAACCTTGACCCCCCTGCCCATCGGCAGTCCCCTCCCCGTCAGACCTTCCGCCCGCCTTCTTGAACGCGTTCAGAAGCAGTTGTGGTTGCACCCTATGCGCAGGGGGTGACGAGCGGTACGGGTGTTTCCGTTTGGTGGCCTAAAGGAGATCGAGGGCGGTGCGTTCTGGACAAGAGGGCGCGGCGGTCAGACCCCGGTCTCGCCACCCGAGAAATGGGCGGGGGAGACGAGAGCGACGCGGACCAGGCCGGGTTCGGGAGGAGGCGCGTCATAGACGTAGGTCACGGTGAGGGCCGGACGCGTGGCGGTGCCTACGACGCGGTTGGTGTAGAGCTACATACTCCCGACGGCGCTGCGTGCCCGTCGTCCCAGCGTCGGGTTCTTCTCCAACTCGGCGCTGACCTGCTGAACCCGGAGGACAGCGCTACGCGCAGGAAGCGGCCGCTCGTGTCAGACGCCACCATCCGAGCCCGGTCCGAGACGCGCGACCGGCTTGCCTCCGTTGCCGAAGCCGAAGGGATGAGCTTGCGGGCCTGGCTCGACCGGCTGGCGGAGACGGTCAGCGCCCCGGCCAAGCGCGGCGAGGGGGCTGAACGCACACGGCAGGTTCTTGCCGAGCTGGCCGCGCTGTCTCCGCTGCTGCTCGTCAGCGACCGGTGGCGGCCGTTGCGCCCCGGGGTCCCCGCCCCGTTGGCCTGGACCGCCTCGGGCGTCCTGGTCCTGGTGGCACTGTGGCAACTCGTGGTCACTCGCACCGCCGAGAGCCAGACGTACCTGTCGAGCGGTACGGCAGAGATCGTCCGGGCCTTCACCGTCGCCCGGCTGTTCGCCATTCCTGCGCTGACGACCGCGGTGACCTGGTTGTGTGCAAAGCGGCGCGCTGTCCGTCGGTAGTCTCTGGCCGCGGGGCGTCGCGAACTTGGCGGTGAGTCGTTGCCGACCGTCGGCGTCAGGCGATGGGCCCCCGACCGGAAATCCGGGCCGGGAGCCGTCCCCTCGTGCATCACATGCGGGCGAGGATCTCTGTCTTCTTGGTCAGGAACTCTTCCTCCGACAGGATCCCCGCGTCTCGCAACTCCGCCAGTTGCCGCAGCTGCTCGACAGGCGTACTCGTCTGCGGCGAGGGGGCCGCCTCCTGAACCGGGCGAGTTGCGACCGAAGGGGCCTGGCCAGGTGCAGGAACCTTCCCGAGTACCAAGTCGGTGAGGAGCGCCTTGACGGCGGGAGCCGAGTCGTGCGGGACTCGGAAGTCGATCGTGTTGCCCGAAGCCACCACGACCACCTTGGTGTAGAGCAGGCCGTCCCGCTTCGTCACCACGCTGGAGATGCTCTTGACCGGAATCATCTCGGTGCCTGCTTTGGAGCTACGGACCCCCGTGGCGAGGAGCGATGCGCCACCGGTCAGGAAGCCCGCCGTGAGCTTCTTGGCGCTCATGCCGCTCCGGGCCCACTCGACCCGGTCGTGATAGATGGTCACATCGGCGTTCTTGCCTTCGATGTGGCTCTTGAAGGTCATCAGTGCGTCGCTGGACATGCAGGTGCTCCTGGGGTCAGTACGGCGTGGTACATGCCGCGTACAACCAGACACGCATCTGTAGGTGAAGGTTGTACGAAACCGGCGGCGATACCCCCCCGGTCGGCCGGGCGAAGGAACAGGCCGTTGCCAAGTCCGGAAGACGGCTGCCTCGTGCTGGCCGTCGAAGCGGTCGCCACGGGGGAAACAGCCGGCGGCGTCGGCTCGTACCACGCTGATCCGCGTGCGGGCTGGTTCGAGTACGGCGTCACGGTGGGAACCGATCACCGGGGCAGGGTTACGCCGGGGAAGCAGTGGTGATGCTGCTGCGCTTCATGTTCGCCGAGCGGCGCTATCACAAGTGCCAAGCGCGGATCCTGCCCAGCTAGACCCACGTATCGAGCCACATCCGGGCCCGCCACTCCTCCATCGGGATCGCCGTGCCCGTGTACAGGGGCCAGAAGTAGATGAAGTTCCACGCGATGAGGAGCACCAGGACGCCCGCTCCCGTCGCGCCCGCCACTCTGCGGGTGTCGCTGCAGCCCGGGCGGCCGATGATCGCCCCCAGGAGCATCGCCACCGCCAGGCAGAGGAAGGGGAGGAAGACCACGGCGTAGAAGAGGAAGATCGTGCGCTCCTGGTACATGAACCAGGGGAGGTAGCCGGCGGCGACGCCGCAGGCGATGGCGCCCGCGCGCCAGTCGCGGCGGAAGAGCCAGCGCCACAGGACGTACAGCAGGGCGAAGCAGCCCACCCACCACAGGAGGGGGGTGCCCAGGGCCAGGACCTCGCGGGCGCACTTCTCGCCCGCGTCCACCGGGCAGCCGTCCGAGCCCGCCGACGGGGACTCGTAGAAGTAGGAGACCGGACGGCCCAGGACGAGCCAGCTCCAGGGGTTCGACTGGTAGGTGTGCGGCGAGGTCAGGTGGGTGTGGAACTCCAGCACCTGGGTCTCGTAGTGCCACAGGCTGCGCCACCAGTCGGGGAAGAGCCACGACCAGGAGCTGTTCGCGCCGTCCTTCGTCGCCCAGTCGCGGTAGTAGCCGCCGGTGCCGTCGGAGGGGGAGAGGATCCAGCCGAGCCAGGACAGGAGGTACGTGGCCAGGGCGACCGGGACGGTGGAGAGGAAGGCCCAGCCCAGGTCGTGGCGGAGTACGGCGCGGTAGGGGCGGTGGGCGCCCGCTACGCGGCGGGAGCCGACGTCCCACAGCACGGCCATCACGCAGAAGGCCGCCATGATGTACAGGCCGTTCCACTTGGTGGCCGCCGCCAGGCCCAGCATCAGGCCCGCCGCCAGACGCCAGGGGCGCCACCCGAGGCGAAGGGTCTCCGCGACGTGCGCGTCGGGGCGGACGCGGCCGTCGTCGTCCACCGGGAGCGCGGCGGCGAGCCGGGCGCGGGCTCTGTCGCGGTCCACGACCAGGCAGCCGAAGGCGGCCAGCACGAAGAACATCAGCACGCTGTCCAGCAGCGCGGTGCGGCTCATCACGAAGTGCAGGCCGTCCAGCGCCATCAGGGCACCCGCCAGGCACCCCAGGAACGTCGAGCGGAACAGGCGGCGGCCGATCCGGCACAGCAGCAGCACCGACAGCGTGCCGAGCAGCGCCGTCATGAAGCGCCAGCCGAACGGGTCGAAGCCGAACAGCAGTTCCCCGAGGCCGATGACGTACTTGCCGACCGGCGGGTGGACGACGTACGCCGCGTCGGTCGGGATCGGGACGTCGCCGCCCGAGTTCAGGATGAGGTCGTTGGCGTTCTTGTCCCAGTTGACCTCGAAGCCGCGGTGGATCAGCGCCCACGCGTCCTTGGCGTAGTACGTCTCGTCGAATATCACCGCCTTCGGGCTGCCCAGGTTCCAGAACCGCAGCACCCCCGCGAGCAGCGCCACCAGCAGCGGCCCGCCCCACGCCGACCAGCGGATCATCCGGTCGGCGAGCTGCTTCGACAGGCCCAGGAACGCCCACAGGCGCGGGCTCGGGCTCGTGTACGGCGGCACCAGCCGGTCGCGGACGTCGCCGGCCGCGGGCCCCGCCGTATAGCCGAAGCGGCGCAGCCGCTGCTGCCAGGTGGGCCGCTCGTCGTGCGGGGCCTGGTCGTGCAGGGTGTCCGTGGAGGACGCGGTACTGGTCACCGCGCCATCGTAGGGAACCGCGCTGTGCACGTCCCGTGCATGGCCCTCCCGGGTGCGGATACGTTCCCCTTCCGGGACGACCGGCCGGGAGGACTGCGGGAGGGCTGGGAGGATGGGGGCGTGACTGGAACCCTTGTACTCGCGGGCACTCCCATCGGCGACGTCCAGGACGCCCCGCCCCGGCTCGCCGCGGAACTGGCCGGCGCGGACGTCGTCGCCGCCGAGGACACCCGGCGGCTGCGCCGGCTCACCCAGGCGCTGGGCGTCGCCCCCGCCGGGCGTGTCGTGTCGTACTTCGAGGGCAACGAGTCCGCCCGTACGCCCGAGCTGGTGGAGGAGCTGGCCGGCGGGGCGCGGGTGCTGCTGGTCACCGACGCGGGGATGCCGTCGGTGTCCGACCCCGGGTACCGGCTGGTCGCCGCCGCCGTCGAGCGCGGCGTGCGCGTCACCGCCGTCCCCGGACCGTCCGCCGTGCTGACCGCGCTCGCCCTGTCCGGGCTGCCGGTCGACCGGTTCTGCTTCGAGGGCTTCCTGCCCCGCAAGGCCGGCGAGCGGCTGACCCGGCTGCGCGAGGTCGCCGAGGAGCGCCGGACCCTCGTCTACTTCGAGGCCCCGCACCGCCTCGACGACACCCTCGCCGCCATGGCCGAGGTCTTCGGCACCGACCGGCGGGCCGCCGTCTGCCGGGAGCTGACCAAGACGTACGAGGAGGTCAGGCGCGGAGGGCTGGGCGAGCTGGCCGAGTGGGCCGGTGAAGGGGTGCGGGGCGAGATCACCGTCGTCGTGGAGGGGGCGCCGGACAAGGGGCCCGAGGAGGTCGGCGCCGAGGAGCTGGTGCGCCGGGTGCGGGTGCGCGAGGAGGCGGGGGAGCGGCGCAAGGAGGCGATCGCCGCGGTCGCCGCCCAGGTGGGCGTGCCCAAGCGGGAGGTGTTCGACGCGGTGGTGGCGGCCAAGAACGCGGCCAAGGACGAGGCGAAGAACGCGGGAATCTGAGGGGATCCGTAGGGCCGCCCTTGACCCGTCCCTGACCTTGCGGGCGCTCCTGCCAAGGACAGCTCAAATCGGCTAAAACACTCGGCAGCGCCTGGTGCTTTCCCGCTGGTGGAGGAGTCCACTGGAGGAAGGAGCAGAACGAACCAAGGAGCCGGGATGAGCATGAGTGAGAGCGCCGTGCGGACCGGATTGCGTGCCGGTGCCACCGCCGTCGTCCACGAGTCGTACTCCTTCGCCTGCATGCGCTGCGGGCACGGCTGGGAGCAGTCGTTCGAGATCGAGCACCACACGGACACCGACGGCCGCGAGTTCGTGCTCTACGTCGCGGACGGCCGGATCGTGCCCTCCCCGCTGACCCGGCCGAGCTGCGCCACCTGCGACAGCCACGTCGTACGGATCCTGCGGCCGGGCCGGGTGGCCTCCGTGCGCGGCGCCACCCACACCGTCCACCGGGTGCCGCCGGCCGGCCCCCTCGAGGTGCCGCTGGTGCCCGAGGCGCCGGGACCGGGGGCGCCGGGGCTGTCCGGTGCCCGTCGGCACTGGCACCTGGCCGACCTCCTGCACTCCCTCCACCTCCACCGCAGGGCGAGCTGACCCCACCGGGGGCGCACGGGAGCTTCCGTAGGATCGAGGCATGCCTTCGAACGCCTCCGGCCGGTCCGACAAGAACGGCGCGCCCCCGCTCCCCGAGCCCCTCCGGATCCCGGTCGCCGACTCGCACACCCACCTCGACATGCAGTCCGGCACGGTCGAGGAGGCACTCGCCAAGGCCGCGTCGGTCGGCGTCACGACCGTCGTCCAGGTCGGCTGCGACCTCGCGGGGTCCCGCTGGGCCGCCGAGACCGCGGCGGCGCACGACGCCGTCCACGCCACCGTCGCCCTGCACCCCAACGAGGCGCCGCGCATCGTGCACGGGGACCCGGACGGCTGGTCCCGGCAGGAGGCACGGCGGCCCGGCGGGGACGCGGCCCTCGACGACGCCCTCGCGGAGATCGACCGGCTCGCGGCACTCCCGCAGGTCAAGGGCGTCGGCGAGACCGGACTTGACTACTTCCGCACCGGCCCCGAGGGCAAGGAAGCCCAGGAGCGCTCCTTCCGCGCCCACATCGAGATCGCCAAGCGGCACGGCAAGACCCTCGTCATCCACGACCGCGACGCCCACACCGACGTCCTGCGCGTCCTGAAGGAGGAGGGCGCCCCCGAGCGCACCGTCTTCCACTGCTACTCCGGCGACGCCGACATGGCCGGGATCTGCGCCCGCGCCGGGTACTACATGTCCTTCGCCGGCAACGTCACCTTCAAGAACGCCCAGAACCTGCGCGACGCCCTCGCCGTGGCCCCGCCCGAGCTGGTCCTGGTGGAGACCGACGCGCCGTTCCTGACGCCGGCGCCCTACCGCGGGCGGCCGAACGCGCCCTACCTGGTGCCGGTCACGGTGCGTGCCATGGCGGACGTGCGGGGCGTCGGCGAGGACACCCTGGCGACCGCCCTCGCCGCGAACACGGCCCGCGCCTTCGGATACTGACACGCTGAGTAGTCGCGTCGCTTGGGAGAGTGACCGGCCCTCCGCTAGGTTCTGGGGGCCCGATCCGGACCCCTGGAGCGTGTCGGTGTGAGCACAACGCAGTTCGAGCCAGCAGAGGCTTACGAGTACCTCGCACCGTACGACGTGCACAGCGCGCCGACCCTGCCGTACGGGTACGGAGGCGACACGTACCGGCCCGCGCCGCCCGTTCACGAGCCGACCGTGCCCGCGCTGCCCCGGCAGGGCGGCGGGCGGGCCGAGCGCCGGCGCCGGGCGCGGTGCGCGGGGCGCGTGGACGCCTCCCTGCGCCGGCTGCTGCCGCGGGCGCTGGTGGTGGCCTTCCTCGCGGGCGGCACCACCGCGTTCGTCGCCAAGGACAAGGCGGTCGAGCTGACCGTCGACGGCAGCCCGCGCACGCTGCACACCTTCGCCGACGACGTGAGCGAACTGCTCGCCGAGGAAGGTGTCCAGGTGGGCGCCCACGACGTGCTCGCACCCGCCCCCGGCACCCCGCTGACCAGCGGCGAGGACGTCACCGTCCGCCACGGACGGCCCGTGCTGCTCACCCTCGACGGCCACCGTCGCCAGGTGTGGACGACCGCGGGGACGGTGGCGGGCGCGCTGCGGCAGCTCGGGGTGCGCACGCAGGGCGCGTACCTGTCCACCGGGCCCTCCCGGCGCATCGGCCGTGAGGGCCTCGCCCTGGTGGTGCGCACCGAGCGGGTGGTGACCGTCATGGCGGACGGCCGGACCCGCACCGTCCGCACCAACGCCGCGACCGTGGGGGAGGTCGTCGAGGAGGCCGGCATCACCCTGCGCGGCGAGGACACCACGTCCGTCCCCGCGACCGGCTTCCCGCGCGACGGGCAGACCGTCACGGTGCTGCGGATCACCGGGTCCCAGGAGGTCCGCGAGGACCCGATCCCCTTCGACGAGCGACGGGCCGAGGACGCCTCCCTCTTCCGGGGCACCGAGGTCGTCCAGGAGGCGGGCCGGCCCGGGCTGCGCCGCACCACGTACGCCCTGCGCACCGTCAACGGCGTCCGGCAGAAGCCGCGCCGCCTGCGCACCGAGGTGGTCCGCGAGCCCAGCCCGCGCGTCGTGCGGGTCGGCACCCGGCCCCGGCCGACCTCCGTCCACGGCGCCGACCACCTGAACTGGCAGGGCCTGGCCGCCTGCGAGTCCGGCGGCCGCCCGGACGCCGTCGACCCGTCCGGGACCTACGGCGGGCTGTACCAGTTCGACACCGCCACCTGGCACGACCTGGGCGGCACGGGCCGCCCCGAGGACGCGTCGGCCGCGGAGCAGACCTACCGGGCGCAGAAGCTGTACGTACGCAGCGGCGCCGACGCCTGGCCGCACTGCGGCGCCCGGCTGCGGGACTGAGACCGCTGCGCGTGGCGTCGGCTGCGGGACTGAGGCCGCCGCCTGCGGCGCCCGGCTACGGACTGAGGCCGCTGCGTGCGGCGCTGGTGTGGGGCTGGGGCTTTCCGTGGCGCCGGGTGCGCGGGTGAGGGTGCCCGTCCCGGGTGCGGGCGCGGGGCCGCCCGTGGCGTCCGGCCGAGGGCGCGGGCCCGTCTGTGGCGCTGGTGTGGGGCTGGGGCTTTCCGTGGCGCCGGGTGCGCGGGTGAGGGTGCCCGTCCCGGGTGCGGGCGCGGGGCCGCCCGTGGCGTCCGGCCGAGGGCGCCGGCCCGTCCGCGGCGCTCCGCTGCGGGCGTGAGGCCCACGCGCCCCCGGCTACCCTTGCGGGGTGAGCAGCCCCACCCCCGACGCCCTCCTGGGTCCCGCCGACGTCCGCGAACTCGCGGCGGCCCTCGGCGTACGCCCCACCAAGCAGCGCGGCCAGAACTTCGTCATCGACGCCAACACGGTCCGCCGTATCGTCCGCACCGCCGAGGTACGCCCCGACGACGTGGTGGTCGAGGTGGGACCGGGTCTCGGCTCGCTCACCCTGGCCCTGCTGGAGGCCGCCGACCGGGTCACCGCCGTCGAGATCGACGACGTACTCGCCGGTGCCCTGCCCGCCACCGTCGCCGCCCGCATGCCGGAGCGCGCCGACCGGTTCGCGCTCGTGCACTCCGACGCGATGCACGTGCGAGAGCTGCCCGGCCCCGCGCCGACCGCCCTGGTCGCGAACCTCCCCTACAACGTCGCCGTCCCCGTCCTCCTCCACATGCTCGACACCTTCCCGGGCATCGAGCGGACCCTCGTCATGGTGCAGAAGGAGGTCGCCGACCGGCTGGCCGCCGGACCCGGCTCGAAGGTGTACGGCGTGCCGTCCGTGAAGGCGAACTGGTACGCGGAGGTCAAGCGGGCCGGGTCCATCGGCCGCAACGTCTTCTGGCCCGCGCCGAACGTCGACAGCGGGCTCGTGTCACTCGTCCGGCGGACGGAGCCGCTCAAGACGACCGCGTCCAAGGCCGAGGTCTTCGCCGTCGTCGACGCCGCGTTCGCCCAGCGCCGCAAGACCCTGCGGGCCGCGCTCGCCGGGTGGGCGGGATCCGCCGCCGCCGCCGAGGCCGCCCTCGTCGGCGCGGGCGTGTCCCCGCAGGCGCGCGGAGAGGCCCTGACCGTGGAAGAGTTCGCGCGTATCGCCGAGCACAAGCAGCAGCAGGAAGTCAGGGAGTGACGAGCAAGTGAGCGTGACGGTCCGCGTCCCCGCCAAGGTCAACGTGCAGCTCGCGGTCGGCGCCGCCCGCCCCGACGGCTTCCACGACCTGGCCAACGTCTTCCTCGCGGTCTCCCTGTACGACGAGATCACCGCGACCCCGGCCGCCGACGGACTCCGCGTCACCTGCGAGGGGCCCGACGCCGACCAGGTCCCCCTGGACCGCACCAACCTCGCGGCCCGCGCGGCGGAGGTGCTGGCGGCGAGGTACGGCCGCGCTCCCGACGTCCACCTCCACATCGCCAAGGACATCCCCGTCGCCGGCGGCATGGCGGGCGGCAGCGCCGACGGCGCGGGCGCGCTGCTCGCCTGCGACGCCCTGTGGGGAACCGGCGCCGGTCGCGAGGAGCTGCTCGAGATCTGCGCCGGGCTGGGCAGCGACGTGCCCTTCAGCCTGGTCGGCGGGGCGGCGCTGGGCACCGGGCGGGGGGAACGGCTGGCGGAGCTGGAGGTGGGGGGCGACTTCCACTGGGTGTTCGCGCTGGCCGCGCGGGGTCTGTCGACGCCGGCCGTCTTCCGCGAGTTCGACCGGCTGGCGGACGGCCAGGACATCCCCGAGCCGGCCGCCGACCAGGCGGTCCTCGACGCCCTCGCGAAGGGCGACGCCACCGCGCTCGCCGTCGCCGTCACCAACGACCTCCAGCCCGCCGCGCTCTCCCTCTTCCCCGAGCTGTCCGACACCCTCGCGGCGGGCCGGGCGGCCGGAGCCCTGGCCGCCCTGGTCTCGGGCTCGGGACCGACGACGGCCTTCCTCGCGACCGACGCCAGGTCCGCCTCCGACATCGCCGGGGTGCTGCGGGCCTCGGGGACCTGCCGGGACGTGCGTACGGCGGTGGGGGCGGCGGCGGGAGCCACGGTCCTGGACTGAGGCCCACGGCGGCCGGACTACCCTGGAGGGTCGAGTGATCCCCCAGTCAGGAGAGAAATGGCCGTCAATCTGGTCAATGTCGAGAACGTCAGCAAGGTGTACGGCACCCGTGCACTCCTCGACGGCGTGTCCCTCGGCGTCTCCGAGGGGGACCGCATCGGTGTCGTCGGGCGCAACGGCGACGGCAAGACGACCATGATCCGGATGCTGGCCAGGCTGGAGGAGCCCGACACCGGCCGGGTCACCCACTCCGGCGGGCTGCGGCTCGGCGTGCTCACCCAGCACGACTCCCTCGACCCCGCCGCCACCGTCCGCCACGAGGTCATCGGCGACATGGCCGACCACGAGTGGGCGGGCAACGCCAAGGTCCGGGACGTGCTGACCGGGCTGTTCGGCGGGCTCGACATGCCGGGGTTCCCACAGGGCCTCGACACCGTCATCGGCCCGCTCTCCGGTGGTGAGCGGCGCCGGATCGCGCTGGCCAAGCTGCTCATCGAGGAACAGGACCTGGTCGTCCTCGACGAGCCCACCAACCACCTCGACGTCGAGGGCATCGCCTGGCTCGCCCAGCACCTGCGCGAGCGGCGGTCCGCCCTCGTGTGCGTCACCCACGACCGGTGGTTCCTCGACCAGGTCTGCACCCGCATGTGGGACGTGCAGAAGGGCGACGTCTACGAGTACGAGGGCGGCTACTCCGACTACGTCTTCGCCCGCGCCGAGCGCGAGCGCATCGCCGCGACCGAGGAGACCAAGCGGCAGAACCTGGTCCGCAAGGAGCTGGCCTGGCTGCGGCGCGGGGCGCCCGCGCGGACATCCAAGCCCCGCTTCCGCGTCGAGGCCGCCAACGAGCTGATCGCCGACGTGCCGCCGCCCCGGGACAGCAGCGAGCTGATGAAGTTCGCCTCCTCCCGGCTCGGCAAGACCGTGTTCGACCTGGAGGACGTCACCGTCCAGGCCGGTCCCAAGGTGCTGCTCAAGCACGTCACCTGGCAGCTCGGCCCCGGCGACCGCATCGGCCTGGTCGGTGTCAACGGCGCGGGCAAGACCTCCCTGCTCCGGGCCATGGCCGAGGCCGCCCGCAGCGAGGGCGAGCGGCAGCCGGTGGGCGGGCAGGTGCGGGTCGGCAGGACCGTCAAGCTGGCGTACCTGTCGCAGGAGGTCGCCGAGCTGGACCCGGACTGGCGGGTGCTGGAGGCCGTGCAGCGCGTCCGCGAGCGCGTCGACCTCGGCAAGGGCCGCGAGATGACCGCGGGACAGCTGTGCGAGACCTTCGGGTTCGGGAAGGAGAAGCAGTGGACGCCGGTCGGGGACCTGTCCGGCGGTGAGCGGCGGCGGCTGCAGCTGCTGCGGCTCCTCATGGACGAGCCCAACGTCCTCTTCCTCGACGAGCCGACCAACGACCTCGACATCGAGACGCTGACGCAGCTGGAGGACGTCCTCGACGGCTGGCCCGGTTCGATGATCGTCATCTCCCACGACCGGTTCTTCGTCGAGCGCACCACCGACCGGGTCTTCGCCCTGCTCGGCGACGGTGCGCTGCGCATGCTGCCGCGCGGCATCGACGAGTACCTGGAGCGGCGCCGGCGCATGGAGGAGGCCGCCGCGTCCAGCGCCCCGGCCGTGGCGGCCAAGCCCGCCGCCGCCGTACCCGAGAAGAGCGCCGCCGACGTGCGCGCCGCCAAGAAGGAGCTGCAGAAGATCGAGCGGCAGCTGGACAAGGTCTCCGAGAAGGAGACCAAGCTGCACGCGCAGATCGCCGAGAACGCGACGGACTTCGCGAAGGTGGCGGAACTGGACGCCGAGCTGCGCGAGCTGACGGGGCAGCGCGACGAGCTGGAGCTGCGCTGGCTGGAACTGGCCGAGGACGCCTGAGCGACCGCGTGCGCCGGGCGCGCGGGTGATGTAAAGGGCGCGTGAAGGCTCGTAACAGTGGCATCACGGGCCGGTCCTCCCTTGGGAACAGCGGTGGACGCGGCCCGGTGGGCGGTTGGGCGCGGGTGATAGAAAGGCCGTCCGAGGACTGTCCCAGGGCGGTCCGAGGCTTGTGGAACGATCGCCGTAGACGACTCCGGGGCCAGCGCGTGACCCGGGGCGTGGCTAAAAATCAGTGAGTAATAAGGGGGAACGCGCTGATGAGCCAGCCGCCGAATCAGCCGCCGCAGCCGGGTGGCTTCGGAGCACCGCAGGACCCACCGCCGGGAGGTTTCGGGGCACCGACCCCGCCGCCCCCGCAGGGCCCGCCGTCCGGTCCGCCGCCGCAGCAGCCGGGGTACGGGTATCCGCAGCAGCAGCCGGGCCAGCCCGGTCAGCCCGCCCAGCCCGGGCCGTACGGTCAGCAGCCCGGACCGTACAACTCCGGGCCGTACGCCGCCCAGCCGCAGCAGCCGGGGCCGTACGGCCAGCAGCCCGGCTACGGCTATCCGCAGCAGCAGTACCCCGGCGCTCCCGGCGTTCCCGGTACGCCGCCGCCCGGCGGCCCCGGGTCCCGCAACCCCTTCAAGGGCAAGCCCGCCCTCGCCATCGGCGCGGCCGTCGCGGCCCTGCTCGTCATCGGCGGCGGCGTGTGGGCGGTCACCGCGAGCGGCGGTGACGACGAGAAGGACAAGAAGCCCGTCGTCGCCAAGACCGACGACCCCAAGCCCTCCGGCTCCAAGGGCGGCGCTCCGGTCGACCCCGGTGACGGCAGCGGCGACGGCGGCGAGGACCCCGAGGACCTCAACGAGGGCCGCCAGGCCGGCGAGTCCAAGGTGCTCTGGTACAAGGAGGCGCCCGACGCCCCGGGTTCCGGTGCCGACGCCAACGGCATGTGGATCACCGGCAAGGCGGCGGTGAAGGCGGCGTACAAGCAGGTCTTCGCCTACAACGTCGGCGACGGCAAGCCCGCCTGGGAGCCGATCGCCTTCCCGGAGAAGATCTGCGCGGTCACCCCGGAGAAGACGGGCGACGACAAGATCGTCGTCGCCTACATGAGCGGCTCCAGCGACCGCGCCAAGTGCAACAAGCTCCAGGAGATCGACCTCGCCACCGGCCAGAAGGGCTGGTCCGAGGAGGTCGCCGACGGCGACCTGTTCGACTCCACGCTCTCCCTCGAACTCTCGCTCAGCGGCAACACCATGATGGTCGGCCGCTCCCAGTCCGGCACCGCCTACGACGTCAAGAGCGGCAAGAAGCTGTACGAGAAGAAGAAGTACGGCGACGCCTGCTTCCCCGCCGGCTTCGCGGGCAGCGCGAACAAGCTCGTCCAGGTCGCCTCCTGCGGCGCCGGCGGCAACAACGCGCACGACGAACTCCAGGGCCTCGACCCGAAGACCGGCAAGGTCCTGTGGACCTACAAGTACGAGAAGGGCTGGCGGATCGCCCGCGCCTACTCCGTCGACCCGCTGGTCGTCTACGCCACCAACGAGGACAAGAAGGTCTGGAACATCTCCAGCTTCACCGCCGGCGGCAAGGTCCAGGAACAGGTCGGCGTCGACGAGGACTTCGCGCCCGAGTGCGGCTGGGCCATCCTGGAACGCGACCTCCAGGGCTGCACGGGCGTGGCCGTCGCCGCGGGCACGCTCTACCTGCCGACCGAGGCGACCAGCGGCGCCAACGAGATCGTCGCGATCAACCTCACCACCGGCAAGGAGAAGTGGCGGACCAAGTCCCCCGCGGACGAGTCGATGATGCCGCTGAAGGTCGAGGGCGACCAGCTCGTCGCGTACGTCCAGCCGTCCTACGACGCGGGCGGTCAGGTCGTGTCCATCCCGACCGGCGGAAGCAGCCACCAGCCCACCAAGCTGCTGCAGAACCCGCAGGGCGTCGCGGACATCGAGAACAGCTTCTACTCCAAGGACATCGACTGGGTCGACGGGCGGTTCTTCATCTCCAGCACCCGCCTGACCGGGAACGACGAGTCGAAGGAGAAGTTGATGCTCGCTTACGGCAAGTGACGGCAAGTGACCTCTTCTTTCTTCGCTTTCTCCTTCTTCTCGTCTGACTTCGCCGTTCCGCGGCTCGTTCCGTCTCCGTCGTCTCCGCTCTCCGAGGTACTCACGTCATGACCCAGCCGCCTCCCCCGCCGCCCAACCAGCCCCCGCAGGGGGGCGGGTTCGGCCCGCCGCAGAACCAGCCGCCGCAGCCGCCTGCGCCGCAGACCCCACCGCAGGCGCCCGCGGCTCCGGCCACCCCGCCGGCGGGGCCGCCGCCGCAGCAGCCGGGGTACGGGTATCCGCAGACGCCGCCGCAGCCCCAGCCCGGGTACGGGTACCCGGGTCAGCCGGGTCAGCCCGGTCAGCCCGGGGCGTACGGGCAGCCGACGCCGGCCTACGGGCAGCCCGGCCAGCCCAATCAGGCCGGTTACGGCTATCCGCAGCCGGCCACCATGCCCATGCAGCCGCAGGCCGCGGGGCCGGGCGGTGGGCGGAAGGTCAACGCGCAGGTCGCGATCATCGTGTCCGCCGTCGTCGCGATCGCCCTGATCATCGGCGGCGGGATCTGGTACGCCGGTTCCTCCGACGACGGGGGCAAGGACGACACCGCGGGCTCCAGCGGCGGCACGGGCGGCGACGGCGGTACGGACCAGAAGGGCGGCGACGGCGGCAAGGCCTCCGGCGCCAAGGAGAAGGCGCCCTCCGACCCGGCCGCCAAGGTGCTCTTCCAGGTCCCGATGCCCGCGGTGAGCAAGGAGGACGACAGCGTCGTCGTCTCCGGCTCCTGGCTCACCGACAAGGTGTACGCCAAGAGCGGCATCGCCGAGGTCAACGGGTACGACCCCGACAAGGGCAGCAAGAAGTGGACGATCAAGCTGGACGGCCCCGTGTGCGCCGTCACGCGGCACGTCACCGACGACAACAAGACGGTGATCGTCCACCAGCCCGCCATGCCGACCAAGGCCGAACCCTCGCACGGCTGCACCCAGGTCGCGGTCCTCGACCTGGACGCCGGGACGAAGGTGTGGACGAAGTCCGCCGGCGAGGGGCCGATCTCCTTCGACAACGTCACGATCAGCGGTGACACCGTCGCCGCGGGCAGCAGCGACGGCGGCGTGGCCTTCGGCATCGCCAAGGGCGACATCCTCTGGTCCCCGAAGACGACCGACACCTGCTACGACGCGGGCTACGGCGGCGGCGAGAAGCTGGTCGCGGTGCGCAAGTGCGGCTCGTACGACGCCCGCCAGCTGAACATCCAGACCATCGACCCGAAGAGCGGGAAGGTGATCACCGAGTACAAGATGGCCAAGGGCATCGAGTACGCGGGCGTCGTGTCGACCAACCCGCTGGTCGTGGCCGCCGACGTCGGTGACTCCGCCGGGGACGGCAGCGGCATCTCGGACTTCTTCTCCATCGACAACAAGACCGGCAAGCTGCTCACCCGCATCTCGGCGCCCGGCGACCAGTTCGCGGCCCGCTGCGACAGCATCACCAAGACCGAGAGCTGCAACGGGCTCGCGGCCGGCAACGGCAAGCTGTACATCGCGACCGAGGAGCACGAGGGCGGCGGCGAGTCGTACAGCCGGGCCAACGAGGTCGTCGCCTTCGACCTGACCACCGGGAAGCAGACCGGCCAGCGCGCGGACTCGGGCGAGGACTACACGATCACCCCGCTGCGCATGGACGGCGGCAACGTGATCGCCTACAAGCGCCCGCCGTACGACAAGGGCGGCCAGGTCGTGAGCATCGACGGGACGACGTTCAAGCAGACCACGCTGCTGGAGAACCCGGCGACGGAAGCGGTGCGGGACGTGGAGTCCAGCATGTCGCCGGACTACTCCGAGCTGCTCTACTCGCAGGGGCGTCTGTACATGTCGCAGGTGTTCGCCAGTGAGCCGACGAGCGCGGACGAGAAGGAGTACCTGGCGATCGGGTTCGGCACCAGCGGGTGAGCCCGTAGGCGTCGCTCGGGTGGCCGTTCCGGCCCCGTCCCTGTCCGCAGGGGCGGGGCCGGCCGCGTTGCCGGGGATTTCGGTACTCCAGGGCGGTTCTCACCGGTAGGGGCAGCGCGCGGGCTGGCTAGCGTGTAGCTTCCGGGGGACATGCCGGGGGGCGTGCCGGGGACCGGTGAATGGGCGAATGGGTGACTGGGGGGTTGCTCCATGGGAGTACGGCTGATGGTGGTCGACGATCACCGATTGCTCGCCGAGGCGCTGGCCTCGGCGCTGAAGCTGCGGGGGCACCGGGTGCTGGCCGCGGCGGCGCCGGCCGCGGGGGCGGCGGAGCTGGTGATCAGCCGGGCGCCGGAGGTGTGCCTGCTGGGGACGGCGACACCGGCGGAGCCGGGGAACTTCGACCCGGTGGTACGGATCAAGCGGGAGCGTCCGCAGGTGGCGGTGCTGGTGCTGGGCCCGGTGCCGAGCCCTCGCGGCATCGCGGCGGCGTTCGCGGCGGGGGCGGCGGGGTACGTCCGGCACGACGAGCGCATAGAGGGCGTCGAGCGGGCGATCATGAAGGCGCGGGCCGGGGAGGCCGCGGTGGCGCCGGCCTTGTTGCAGGGGGCGTTCGGTGAGCTGCTGAACCCGGCCGCGCAGCCCGACGACGAGGGGCAGCGGCTGTTGCAGATGCTCACGCCGCGGGAAGTGGAGGTGCTGGTGCGGGTCGCGGACGGGGAGGACACGCGGCTGATCGCGGCCGGCATGGGCATCGCTCCCTCCACGGCCCGTACGCACGTCCAGCGCGTCCTGATGAAACTGGGCGTGGGCTCCCGACTCGAGGCCGCCGCGCTGGCGGCGCGGACGGGGTTGCTGGACCGGGCGGGTGCCTCCGGCGGTTGAGCGGGGTGCCTGCGGCGGCCTGTGCGGCTTCGGTGAGGGTGCGCGTGGCGCGGTGCGTGCGGTGGGTGGGTCGGGGCCGCGCCGGGGGGTGTCCGTCCTCGGAACGGCGCGGAATCGGTCGGCCACAGAAGCGAACTCCGTTGACGCGCCAACCGCTGCGGGCGGACACCCCCCGACACGACCCCTTGCCGCCGTACGCGGCTTTCCCCGCCGACGCTCAGCGTCCCGCTCGTCGCCGTACGCGGCTCCCCCGCCGTCGCTGCGGGCAGTCGCCACGCCGCCGTCGCTGCGGGCAGTCGTGCCGCTGGGGCGGCACGGGTGGGCGGTGGGGGTACCTCCCAGGCCGTTCAGGCACTGGGGGAGGCACCCCGTAAGCGCCGGGCTGCGCTCCCCACCACCGCGCCCACACCCTCCGCGGGTGCCGGTCACGCGCCGGTGCACTGGGCGGTGTCACGAAGACACCGTCACTCCTTGTCGGCCTCCTCCAGCGGCGGCGTCGGCGGCGCCGTGGGCCGCAGCTTCAGCCACGCCAGGAAGAACACGCCCAGGACCAGCATCCCGACCCCGGTCCAGAGGTTGATGTTCACCCCCTGCGCCTTGTCGATGTCCTCGTCGGACGCCACGAAGCCCGCGATCGTCACGATGACGCCGTAGATCACGAACAGCCCGCCGATGATCCGCCGGATGTCGAACAGCCGCGCGGCGGTGACGGACTTGGTCTCCAGCTCGGAGACCTCGTCCTGCAGGTTCTTGTCGGAGTAGGAATCAGACATGCTCTCTCAATCCTCCCGCGATCAGAACGAGAACGGGATGTAGCAGGCGGCGGCCAGGACGACCGCCCCCCAGCCGAGCAGCGCCGGCTTGCGGTACCACGCGTCGTCGCCCTTGGCGGGCGGCTCCGTCATGCCGGGGGAGGTGGTGCCGTACACCAGGCCCTGCAGGTCGGCGCTGGGCTTCGGCGCGGTGAACAGGGACACCGCGACCATGACCACCGCACCGGCGACGAAGCCCGCGATCGCGGAGACGAAGTTGGCGCCCTGGTCGGACGGGATGTCGATGATGCCCTGCTTGTAGATGACGAAGTAGTTCACCATCGCGGCCGTCGTGCCCGCGATCAGGCCCCAGAAGCCGGACTTCATCGACGCCCGCTTCCAGAACATGCCGATGATGAAGACCACGAACATCGGCACGTTGAAGAAGGAGAAGAGCGTCTGGAGGTAGCTCATGATGTTGGAGAAGGACGAGGCCAGGAACGCCGTGCCGATGGAGGCCAGGACGCCGATCACCGTGATCAGGCGGCCGAAGCGGACGTAGTAGCCGTCCTCGCGGTCCTTCACCACGTACTTCTGCCAGATGTCGGTGGTGAAGACGGTGTTGAAGGAGGAGATGTTGGCCGCCATGCCGGCCATGAACGCGGCCAGCAGGCCCGTCACCGCGATGCCGAGGACGCCGTTGGGCAGCAGTTGCTGCATCAGGTACGGGATCGCGTCGTTGTACTGGAGGTCCGAGCCGGGGGTGCCGATCTTCGGGACGAGGACCGCGGCGACCAGGCCCGGGATCATGACGACGAAGACGATGAAGATCTTCGGGAAGGCCGCGATCAGGGGAGTGCGCTGGGCCGCTGAGAGGTTCTTCGCGGACAGGGCGCGCTGGACCTCGGCGAAGTTCGTCGTCCAGTAGCCGAAGGACAGGACGAAGCCGAGGCCCAGGACGATGGTCAGCCAGTTGGCGCCCAGCGGGTTCTCGCTGCCGATGCCCGTGCCGCCCCATGCCGTCATGAAGTCGGAGCCGTGGGACTTGGAGAGGGAGTCGGACAGGCCGTCCCAGCCGCCGACCTTCTTCAGGCCCAGGATGGTGATCGGGATGAGGCCCGCCAGGATCACGAAGAACTGGAGGACCTCGTTGTAGATCGCCGAGGACAGGCCGCCCAGGGTGATGTACGCCAGGACGAAGAAACCGGCCACGACGATGGCCACCCACTCCGGCCAGCCGAGCAGTGCCTCGACGACGATCGCCAGGGCGTAGAGGTTCACGCCGGCGATCAGGATGGCGGCGACGGCGAACAGGGCCGAACTGAGGAGGTGGGAGGCCTTGTCGAAGCGCAGGAGGAGGAACTCCGGGACCGACCGGACCTTCGAGCCGTAGTAGAACGGCATCATCACCAGGCCGAGGAAGACCATCGCCGGGATGGCGCCGATCCAGTACCAGTGGGTCGTGTAGACGCCGTACTGGGCGCTGTTGGCGGCCATGCCGAGGATCTCGGTGGCACCCAGGTTGGCGGCGACGAAGGCGAGTCCGGTGACCCAGGCGGGCAGGGAACGGCCGGACAGGAAGAAGTCCAGGCTGGTCTTGACCGAGCGGCGGGCGGCGAAGCCGATGCCCAGGACGACCACGAAGTAGATCCCGAGGATCGTGTAGTCGAGCCAGTTGGTGGGGAGTCGAAGCTCTGCGGCTAGGTATGTGGAGCTTGTGGGGGTTTGCATTAAGCACTCGCTTCGTTCGCGAACTGATCCGGAGCGGAACCTACGCCTCCGCGTTCAGTAATTGAACACTTTTGGTGATGAACTTTGTTTGATTGTGATGTGGTGTGGGGGTGGTGGGTTGTGATGTGTTATGTTTGATTGTGTTGGATGATTGACGGGTGTCCTGGTGACTGTCATGGGTGGGTGCAGAGGAGTGCGGCAGTGAAGAAGACCTCGACCCGGCTGGCGGACGGCCGTGAGCTGGTCTACTACGACCTGCGTGACGACACCGTGCGCGACGCCGTGGACCGCCGTCCGCTGGAACGGACCGTCACCACGTCCGAGGTGCGTCGCGACCCGCTGCTCGGCGACTCGGTCGCCGTCGCCTCGCACCGGCAGGGGCGCACCTACCATCCGCCGGCCGACCAGTGCCCGCTGTGCCCGTCGGCCGGGGAGCGGCTGAGCGAGATTCCGGACTCCGCCTACGACGTGGTGGTCTTCGAGAACCGCTTCCCGTCGCTGGCCGGCGACTCCGGCCGCTGCGAGGTCGTCTGCTTCACCTCCGACCACGACGCCTCCTTCGCCGACCTGAGCGAGGAGCAGGCCCGGCTGGTGCTCGACGCCTGGACGGACCGCACCTCCGAGCTGTCCCATCTGCCCTGCGTTGAACAGGTGTTCTGCTTCGAGAACCGGGGCGCCGAGATCGGGGTGACGCTGGGTCACCCGCACGGGCAGATCTACGCCTACCCGTTCACCACCCCCCGCACCGCCCTGATGCTCCGTTCACTCGCCGCCCACAAGGACGCGACGGGCGGGGACAACCTGTTCGACGCCGTGCTGGAGGAGGAGCTGGCCGGTGAGCGGGTTGTCCTGGAGGGTGAGCACTGGGCCGCCTTCGTGCCGTACGCGGCGCACTGGCCGTACGAGGTGCACCTCTACCCGAAGCGGCGGGTGCCCGATCTGCTCGGGCTCGACGAGGCGGCTCGCACAGAATTCCCCAAGGTCTACCTGGAGCTGCTGAGGCGCTTCGACCGGATCTTCGGCGAGGGCGAGCCCCCGACCCCCTACATCGCGGCCTGGCACCAGGCGCCGTTCGGGCAGCTGGAGGAGTTCGAGGGTGTGACGCGCGACGACTTCGCGCTCCACCTGGAACTTTTCACTATCCGCCGTACGTCCGGCAAGCTGAAGTTCCTCGCGGGCTCCGAATCCGGAATGAACGTGTTCATCAACGACGTACCCCCGGAGCGCGCGGCCGAGCGACTGCGAGAGGTAGCGAGTTCATGAGCGGGAAGTACCTGGTGACAGGTGGTGCGGGATACGTCGGCAGCGTCGTCGCCCAGCACTTGGTGGAGGCGGGGCACGAGGTCGTCGTGCTCGACAATCTGTCGACCGGTTTCCGCGAGGGTGTTCCGGCGGGGGCCTCGTTCGTCGAGGGCGACATCCGGGACGCGGCCAAGTGGCTGGACGCCTCGTTCGACGGCGTGCTGCACTTCGCCGCCTTCTCCCAGGTCGGCGAGTCGGTCGTGAAGCCCGAGAAGTACTGGGACAACAACGTCGGTGGCAGCATGGCGCTGCTGGAGGCGATGCGGGGCGCGGGCGTGCGGCGGCTCGTCTTCTCCTCCACCGCCGCCACGTACGGCGAGCCCGAGCAGGTGCCGATCACCGAGTCCGCGCCGACCAGGCCCACGAACCCGTACGGCGCCTCCAAGCTGGCCGTCGACCACATGATCACCGGGGAGGCGGCGGCCCACGGCCTGGGCGCGGTCTCGCTGCGGTACTTCAACGTCGCGGGCGCGTACGGGGAGTACGGCGAGCGCCACGACCCCGAGTCGCATCTCATTCCGCTGGTCCTCCAGGTGGCGCAGGGCCGCCGTGAGGCCATCTCCGTCTACGGCGACGACTACCCGACGCCGGACGGCACCTGTGTGCGCGACTACATCCACGTCGCCGACCTGGCCGAGGCCCACCTGCTGGCCGTCGAGGCCGCCACCCCGGGCGAGCACCTCGTCTGCAACCTGGGCAACGGCAACGGCTTCTCCGTCCGCGAGGTCGTCGAGACCGTGCGGCGGGTGACGGGCCATCCGATTCCCGAGGTGGTGGCCCCGCGCCGGGGCGGCGACCCGGCGGTCCTCGTGGCGTCGGCCGACACCGCCCGCGAGAAACTGGGCTGGAACCCGTCCCGCGCGGACCTCGCGGGCATCGTGTCGGACGCGTGGGAGTTCACGCAGCGGCGCGCGGGCTAGTACGTACCGCAGTCACCGGAAGGGCGAGGGGTCAGGGCATGGGCGAGGCTGTCGCGGGAATCGTAGGCGAGCGGTTCCGGGAGCTGTACGGGGCGGAGCCGGAGGGGGTGTGGGCGGCGCCGGGCCGGGTGAACCTCATCGGGGAGCACACCGACTACAACGACGGCTTCGTCATGCCGTTCGCCCTGCCGCACCAGGCCGTCGCGGCCGTCTCCCGGCGCGACGACGGCGTCCTGCGCCTGCACTCGGCGGACATCGACGCCGGACCGGTCGAGCTGCGCGTCGCCGACCTGACCCCCGGCTCGGACAAGTCCTGGACCGCGTACCCCTCGGGCGTCGTCTGGGCGCTGCGCGAGGCGGGCCACGAGCTGACCGGCGCCGACGTCCACCTGGCCTCGACCGTCCCGTCGGGCGCGGGGCTCTCGTCCTCGGCGGCCCTGGAGGTCGTGGTGGCACTGGCGTTGAACGACCTCTACTCCCTCGGCCTGCGCGGCTGGCAGCTGGCCCGGCTGTGCCAGCGCGCGGAGAACGTCTACGTCGGCGCCCCCGTCGGCATCATGGACCAGACGGCGTCCGCCTGCTGCGAGACGGGCCACGCCCTGTTCCTCGACACCCGCGACCTCTCCCAGCGGCAGATCCCCTTCGACCTCGCCGCCGAGGGGATGCGCCTGCTGGTCGTCGACACCCGGGTCAAGCACTCCCACAGCGAGGGCGAGTACGGCAAGCGCCGCGCGGGCTGCGAGAAGGGCGCCGCGCTGCTGGGCGTCGACGCGCTGCGCGACGTGCCCTACGCCGGGCTGGACGCGGCGCTGGAGCGGCTGGGCGACGAGGAGGAGGTGCGCCGTCTGGTCCGGCACGTGGTGACCGAGGACGAGCGCGTCGAGCGGGTGGTGTCGCTGCTGGAGTCCGGCGACACCCGGGCCATCGGCCCCGTCCTCGTCGAGGGCCACGCCTCACTGCGCGACGACTTCCGCATCTCCTGCCCCGAGCTTGACCTGGTCGTCGACACGGCCCTGGCCTCCGGCGCCCTCGGCGCCCGGATGACCGGCGGCGGCTTCGGCGGCTCGGCGATCGTCCTGGTGGAGGCCGCCGACGTGGACGCCGTCACCAAGGCGGTGGAGGACGCGTTCGCCGCGTCGGGCTTCAAAGCCCCGCGGGTGTTCGGGGCGGTGCCCTCGGCGGGGGCGCGGCGGCTGGTCTGAGCCGGTCAGCCGAGCCGCTTCACCAGCGTGTACTCCGTGATCCCCGGCGGGTAGTCGGGGATCACGCACATGACGTCGTAGCCGCGCTTCGTGTAGAAGCCCGGGGCCTGGAAGTCCCAGGTCTCCACCCGGGCGGCGGCACAGCGGCGTTCGGTGCGGGCGGTGCGTTCCGCCTCGTCGAGGAGGGCGGAGCCGAGGCCCGCACCGCGGTGGCCGCCGTCCACCCACAGGTAGGTCACGTGGAGCCAGGTCGCCCAGGTGTGCCCGACCAGGCCGCCCGCCAGGCCACCGGTGGCGTCCAGCACCCACACGTGCAGCGGGAATTCGCGTTCGTGAGGGGTTCCGCGCAGGGAACGCAGGACGGAGGAGGCCGCTGTGTTCGTCTCCCGCAGGCGGGTGCGCAGCAGATCGCGCCGTTCCTTGTCGACTTCTGTCACAAGACGAAACATGCGGCTCACCATAAACGTGCCGCCGAGTCAGTTCTGCAAATAGCCTTCCGCTCCCGGCGCCCGTCCGTACTCTGATGAGCAGCACCGGTGGGGGCCGGTGCCGTTCAGGGGGCGAGACAGCCGGGTACGACTCCCGGGGTGGGGGTAGCGGTTACTGCACGGCGGCGGCCGTGCGGCTGCGGCGATCCGTCCCGGAGTACCGAGCACAACAGCACAGCTGGATGCAGGGCCCTGGGCGTCGTACCCGTGCCGGTGCCGTCATCCGAGGACGGACAGACGATGGGTATCCCCTGCTCCTGGCGGAGCTCGGGGGAGGGGGTTGGGAACCGCTGGCCGTTGACTGCGTACGAGTGTGCTCCGGGGTGAATCGGTGAGCGTGATGGTGGGTTGAGAAGGGTCTGCTTCCGAAAGCGAACGAGAGTTCGCCTGTCGAATGCGTGACGTTGGGCGTGGGTGTTCGTTGAGGGCGGTGTGCAGGGTCATCGTGACTGATCGGGGGTGCGGGGATGGGTGGTCTACGGAAGATCGGGGCGCCGTTGGTCGTGCCGGGTCCGTCGGGGGTGGCTGTGCGTACCCGGCTGGGGCAGCTCACTGCCATGCACGCGGAGGTACTACGGCAGGTGGGTGCGCATCCGGGCGCACTGGCGTCCCGGGACCTGAAGACGCGTTGTCGTGACGGGCTGGATCATGACGCCGCATCGGTGGAGGGGGTGATCGGGGTCGATATGAACGCCGACCACCTCGCCGCCTGGCACCTGAACACTCACGGCAATCCGGGCGGAGACTCCCGCTGCTTCTCCTACGACCTCGCCGGCCCGGCCGAGCATCGCGACGCTCGGGTCCGCCACGCCCTGACCCGGCTCCTGCACTGGGCCACCGCCCGCGGTGTGAAGGCGATCGCCGTCGAGGACCTCGACTTCACCGCTGAGAAGACCAGGGAGAAGCATGGTGCGAGGAGGCGATTCCGGCAGCTGATCTCCGGCATGCCCACCGCACGGCTCCGCGCCCGCCTGACCTCCATGGCCGACGCAACCGGCATCACCATCATCGCCGTCGACCCCGCCTACACCAGCAAATGGGGCGCCCAGCACTGGCAGAAGCCCCTCACCACCTCCACCCGTAGGACGACCCGGCACGATGCGGCGAGCATCGCGATCGGGCGACGCGCCCAGGGCTTTCCCGTCCGGCGTCGGACGGCACCGCCCCGCACCCACCGGAGCGATGGATGCGGGCATCGGACCGTCCAGGCCGGACCGGAACCTCCTGGGCGTGAGGGACCCTGCCCCCGTATCCCCGGATCACGGACACGATCCGTGCCACCGGACACGGCGCGAACGCGGGCGACCAGGACACCCAACACCGTTCGGGGTGCCCGCAGCGGGCAGGAACGGGTCCAAAACTCACTCCTGCCGACTGAATAGGAACGGTTTCGTGGTTCGCATCCGAGTCCTGGTCGTCGACGACCATCGCATCTTCGCCGAGTCGCTCGCGGCCGCCCTGGCCGCCGAGCCCGACGTCGACGTCTCCGCGGCCGGCAGCGGTCCGGCCGCACTGCGCTGCCTGGAGCGGGCGACGTCCGAGGGGCGGCGGTTCGACGTGCTGCTCGTCGACGCCGACCTGGGCGGCCACGTGCCCGGCGTCCGGCCCGCCGTGCCGGTGCGGGACGGCAACGAGGACGGGCTGGTGGACGGGATCTCGCTGGTCGCCGGGGTGCGTTCGGGCCAGCCGGGCGTACGGACCGTCGTCCTCGCCGAGAAGGACGACCCGCGGCGGGCGGCCCTCGCCCTGGGCGCCGGGGCCTCGGGGTGGGTGGCCAAGGACTGCTCCCTGTCGCGGCTGCTCAGCGTCATCCGGGGTGTCCTGCGCGACGAGACGCACCTGCCGCCGGCCCTGCTCACCGGCGTCCTGCGCGAGCTGACCGCCGCCCGCAAGCACCGCACCGAGAGCGAGCTGCTGGTGGAGTCGCTGACCCCGCGCGAGCGCGAGGTGCTGCGCTGCATGGTCGCCGGGCTGGGCCGCAAGGCGGTCGCGGAGCGGCTGTACCTGTCCCCGCACACGGTCCGCACCCACATGCAGAACGTCCTGGGCAAGCTGGGCGTCCACTCCACCCTGGCCGCCGTGGCGCTGGCCCGCAGGGCGGGGGTGGGGCCGGCGGATCTGGACGGGCCCTCAGCCGGGGATGTTGTCGAACGGGGCGGTCAGCTGGCGTAGCAGGGCCGCCAGCTCGGTGCGCTGGGCGCGGGAGAGTTCGCCCAGGATCGCGCGCTCCTGGGCCAGCAGGCCCGCCAGGGACTGGTCGGCACGGTCCCGGCCCTCGTCCGTGAGCCGGACCAGGACGCCGCGTCGGTCGCTGGGATCGGGCAGGCGCTCCACCAGGCCCTTCTTGGTCAGCCGGTCGATCCGGTTGGTCATCGTGCCCGACGTGACCAGGGTCTGGGTGAGGAGCTGCCCCGGTGAGAGCTGGTACGGGGCGCCCGCGCGGCGCAGCGCCGTCAGCACGTCGAACTCCCACGGCTCCAGCTGGTGTTCGGAGAAGGCCAGCCGGCGTGCGCGGTCCAGGTGCCGGGCCAGCCTGCTGACACGGCTCAGCACCTCGAGCGGTTCCACGTCGAGGTCCGGGCGCTCCCGGCGCCACGCTGCGACCAGCCGATCGACCTCGTCCTCCATGACGATCAGTGTAGTGGTTGTGTCGACGTGAAGTCTCTTGAAGTCAACTGTCTTGACGTCGAGATACATTGCGGGTGACGCTGGGTACCCGTCCCGCACGGACACCCTCTGGAGGCTCCATGCCCGCCACCGCCCCCACCTGGGACCCCGCCCAGTACCTGCGTCACGCCGGCCACCGCGCCCGCCCCTTCACCGACCTTCTCGCCCGGATACCGGACCTGCCCGCGGACTCGCCCCGCATCGCCGACCTCGGCTGCGGACCCGGCAACGTCACCGTGCTGCTCGCCGACCGCTGGCCCGCCGCCCGCATCACCGGTTACGACAACTCGCCCCGGATGCTCGAACGCGCCCGGCAGTACGCCGGCCCCACCCCCGGCGGCGGGCACCTCGACTTCGCCCATGCCGACGCCCGCACCTGGACCCCCGACGAGCCCTGCGACCTCCTCGTCAGCAACGCCACCCTCCAGTGGGTCCCCGGCCACGCCGACCTCTTCCCCGGCTGGATCGACCGCCTCGCCCCCGGCGGCACCCTCGCCCTCCAGGTGCCCGGCAACTTCGACGCCCCCAGCCACCGCCTGATGCGCGAACTCGCCGGCTCCCGGCGCTGGCGGGACCGCCTCGACGGCGTCCTGCGCCACGACGACGCCGTCCTCACCCCCGAGGGCTACCTCGCCCGCCTGACCGCCGCCGGCTGCACCGCCGACGTGTGGGAGACGACGTACGTCCACCTGCTGACCGGCGACGACGCCGTCCTCGACTGGGTCAGGGGGACGGGGCTGCGGCCCGTGCTGGACGCCCTCGACGGCGACCCGGCGGCCCGCGACGCGTTCGTCCACGAGTACCGGGCCGTCCTGCGCGCCGCCTACCCCGCCCAGGCGCACGGCACCCCGTTCCCCTTCCGCCGCGTCTTCGCCGTCGCACGCAAGCCCGCGGGGGCCACGGGGGAGGCGGGCCGATGATCACCGGTCTCGACCACGTGCAGCTCGCCGTGCCGCCCGGCGCCGAGGAGCCCCTGCGCGCCTTCTACACCGGAGTCCTCGGCATGACCGAGGTCCCCAAGCCGCCCGCGCTCGCCGCACACGGCGGCTGCTGGTTCCGGGCCGGCACCGTCCACCTCCACCTGGGCGTCGAGACGGCCGGCTTCCGGCCCGCCCGCAAGGCCCACCCCGGGCTGCGGGTCACCGGGATCGACGCGTACGCCGCCCGTCTGGAGGCCCACGGCGCGCCCGTCACCTGGGACGACGACCTCCCCGGCCACCGGCGCTTCTACTGCGCCGATCCGGTCGGCAACCGCCTGGAGTTCCTGGAACCGGACGGACCCGCCCGCCCCTGACCCCCGGCCGGGTTCACACCACGCCGTCCGCGGCGAGCGCGTCGATGTCCTCCTCCGACAGCCCGAGGCCGCCGAGTACGGCGCGGGTGTGCTCGCCCAGCGCCGGGACCGCCTCCATACGGGGCGCGTTGCCGGCCGGTCCCGGCGGTGCCAGTGCCGGGACCGGACCGGCCGGCGTGGACACCTCGTGCAGCCGTCCGCGCGCGGCCAGCTGCGGGTGGTCCCACACCTCGGCGAGCGTGTTCACCCGCGCGTTGGCCACAGGCACCGCGTCGAGCAGCTCGACCGCCTCGGCGGCGGTCAGCTCCGCGAACCGCGCCGCGATCAGCCCGCCCAGCTCCTCCCGGTGCGCGTCGCGGTCCGCGTTGGTGGCGTAGTGCGGGTGCCCGGCCAGCTCCGGACGGTCCAGGAAGCCCGTGCAGAAGCCGTGCCACTCGCGCTCGTTCTGCACCGCCAGCATCACGACCTTCCCGTCGCCCGCCGTGAACGGGCCGTACGGGTAGATCGTCGCGTGCGAGGCGCCCGCCCGGGGCGGCGGACCGCCGCCCTCGAAGGAGTAGTACAGCGGGAAACCCAGCCACTCCACGGTGGCCTCCAGCATCGACACGTCCAGGTGCGTGCCCCGTCCCGTCCGGCCGCGTTCGAGGAGTGCGCCCAGGACCGAGCTGTACGCGTACATCCCGGCGGCGATGTCCGACACCGGAATGCCCGCCTTGGCCATCTCGTCCGGCGTGCCCGTGACCGACAGCAGCCCCGCCTCGGACTGCACCAGCAGGTCGTACGCCTTGCGGTCCGCGTAGGGGCCCGGCGCGCCGTAGCCGGAGATGTCGCACACGATCAGCTCCGGATGCGCGGCCCGCAGCTCCCGCGCGCCCAGTCCGGCCCGCGCGGCCGCCCCCGGCGCCAGGTTCTGCAGGAAGACGTCCGCGTCCGCGATCAGCCTGCGCAGCAGCTCCAGGCCGCGCGGATCCTTGAAGTCCAGGGTGAGGGACTCCTTGTTCCGGTTGACCCACACGAAGTGCGAACTCAGCCCCCGCACCCGGGTGTCGTACGCCCGCGCGAAGTCCCCCGTCCCCGGGCGCTCCACCTTGATCACCCGCGCGCCGAGGTCGGCGAGCTGACGGCTGGCGTAGGGCGCGGCGATCGCCTGCTCCAGCGCGACGACGGTGACTCCGCGCAGCGGTTGCATGCCCTCAGCTCTCAGCCCTCAGTCCTCAGCTCTCAGCCCTTAGTCCTCAGCTCTCCGCCCCCAGCTCTCAGCTCTCAGCTCTTGCGGTGCCCTATCAGCCGCGGCTTCGGCTCCAGTCCGTCCAGGCCGTGCCAGGCCAGGTTCACCAGGTGCGCCGCCACCTCCGCCTTCTTCGGGCGGCGCACGTCCAGCCACCACTGGCCGGTCAGCGCCACCATGCCGACCAGCGCCTGCGCGTACAGCGGGGCCAGCTTGGCGTCGAAGCCGCGGCTCTTGAACTCGCGGCCCAGGATGTCCTCCACCTGGGTGGCGATGTCCGAGATGAGGGAGGCGAAGGTACCCGTCGACTGCGGGATGGGGGAGTCGCGGACCAGGATGCGGAAGCCGTCCGTGTACTCCTCGATGTAGTCCAGGAGCGCGAAGGCGGCCTGCTCGCACAGCTCGCGCGGGTGGCCGGCGGTCAGCGAGCCGGTCACCATGTCGAGCAGCCGCCGCATCTCGCGGTCCACGACCACCGCGTACAGGCCCTCCTTGCCGCCGAAGTGCTCGTAGACCACCGGCTTGGAGACCCCGGCCTTCGCCGCGATCTCCTCCACCGACGTGCCCTCGAAACCCTTCGCCGCGAAGAGGGTGCGGCCGATCTCCAGCAACTGCTGGCGGCGCTCGGCACCGGTCATCCGGGTGCGACGTGCGCGCCGCGGCTTCTCGTTGCTTGGGGTGCTGCTGGAGTCGGTCGCCACGGCCTCAATCATGCCGCCTTCGCCGTCTCCTTCCGGCGGCGGGCGCCGTCCTGATCCGCGTTGCGGCGCGAATCGATACGCGAGCGTGACGGCCAGCGCACGTCGTACGCCCACCCGAGCTGCTCGAACCACCGGATCAGCCGGGCACTCGAATCGAGCTGGCCGCGCATCACCCCGTGCCGCGCCGAGGTCGGGTCCGCGTGGTGCAGGTTGTGCCAGGACTCGCCGCAGGACAGGATCGCCAGCCACCAGACGTTGCCCGAGCGGTCCCGGGACTTGAACGGGCGCTTGCCCACGGCGTGGCAGATCGAGTTGATCGACCAGGTCACGTGGTGCAGCAGGGCCACCCGCACGAGTGAACCCCAGAAGAACCCGGTGAACGCGCCCCACCAGGACATCGTGACCAGCCCGCCGATCAGCGCCGGCAGCGCCAGGGACACCACGGTCCACAGGATGAACTGGCGGGAGACCGCCCGCAGCGCGGGGTCCTTGATCAGGTCCGGCGCGTACTTCTCCTGCGGCGTCTGCTCCTCGTCGAACATCCAGGCGATGTGGGCCCACCACAAGCCCTTGATCAGGGCGGGCACCGTCTCGCCGTACCGCCACGGCGAATGCGGGTCGCCCTCGTCGTCGGAGAACTTGTGGTGCTTGCGGTGGTCGGCCACCCAGCGGACCAGCGGCCCCTCGACGGCCATCGAGCCGGCGATCGCCAACGCGATCTTCAACGGCCGTTTCGCCTTGAAGGAACCGTGGGTGAAGTGGCGGTGGAAGCCGATGGTGATGCCGTGGCAGCCCAGGAAGTAGAAGAAGACCAGCAGTCCCAGGTCCAGCCAGCTCACGCCCCAGCCCCACGCCAGTGGCACCGCCGCCACCAGCGCGAGGAACGGAAGGGTGATGAACAGCAGCAGCGTGATCTGCTCGATCGACCGCTTCTGCTCACCGCCCAGCGTGGCGGAGGGCGCCGCGGCGGGCTGCGGAGCGTCTGGGATCACATCGGAACTCGTGGTCATGCGCGTCCCCTGTGGGGTCGAGGGTGGGGGTCGTGTGGTGTGGCCGTTGCCGGGCTGCGGGAACCACGCACGGTTTTCCTACGGTTCCGTAACCTACGGCGACGTAAGTATGGCAGTGCGTGGCCGCGCGGCAAGAGCCCCAGAGCCTGCGCGTCCTGGCCGACACCTATCCTGGGAGTCGGTCGGACAGCGCGGTCCGCTCTGATTACTTCCCGGACGTCCGGCCCGGTAAGCGGCGCCCGCCGCGCGAGACGGCCGTCCGGGTTCCCTCCCAGACGAGCTTCAACACTGCAAGGAGCCGCACCTGTGAGCAGTGCCGACGACCAGACCACCACTACGACCAGCAGCGAGCTGCGCGCCGACATCCGCCGGCTGGGTGATCTCCTCGGGGAGACCCTGGTCCGGCAGGAGGGCCCCGAACTGCTGGAACTCGTCGAGAAGGTACGCCGACTCACCCGAGAGGACGGCGAGGCCGCCGCCGAACTGCTGCGCGGCACCGAACTGGAGACCGCCGCCAAGCTCGTCCGCGCCTTCTCCACCTACTTCCACCTCGCCAACGTCACCGAGCAGGTCCACCGCGGCCGCGAGCTGGGCGCCAAGCGCGCCGCCGAGGGCGGACTGCTCGCCCGTACCGCCGACCGGCTGAAGGACGCCGACCCCGAGCACCTGCGCGAGACGGTCCGCAACCTCAACGTGCGCCCCGTCTTCACCGCGCACCCCACCGAGGCCGCCCGCCGCTCCGTCCTGAACAAGCTGCGCCGTATCGCGGCCCTCCTGGACACCCCGGTCAACGAGTCGGACCGGCGCCGGCTGGACACCCGCCTCGCCGAGAACATCGACCTCGTCTGGCAGACCGACGAGCTGCGCGTCGTCCGCCCCGAGCCCGCCGACGAGGCCCGCAACGCCATCTACTACCTCGACGAGCTGCACGCGGGCGCCGTCGGCGACGTCCTGGAGGACCTGACGGCGGAGCTGGAGCGGGCCGGCGTCCAGCTCCCGGACGACACCCGCCCGCTCACCTTCGGCACCTGGATCGGCGGCGACCGCGACGGCAACCCCAACGTCACCCCCCAGGTGACCTGGGACGTCCTCATCCTCCAGCACGAGCACGGCATCAACGACGCGCTGGAGATGATCGACGAGCTGCGCGGCTTCCTGTCCAACTCCATCCGGTACGCCGGTGCGACGGAGGAACTGCTGGCCTCGCTCCGGGCAGACCTGGAGCGGCTCCCCGAGATCAGCCCCCGCTACAAGCGGCTGAACGCCGAGGAGCCCTACCGGCTCAAGGCCACCTGCATCCGCCAGAAGCTGGAGAACACCAAGCAGCGCCTCGCCAAGGGCACCCCCCACGAGGACGGCCGCGACTACCTCGGCACCGCCCAGCTCATCGACGACCTGCGCATCGTCCAGACCTCCCTGCGCGAGCACCGCGGCAGCCTCTTCGCCGACGGGCGCCTCGCCCGCACCATCCGCACCCTGGCCGCCTTCGGCCTCCAGCTCGCCACCATGGACGTCCGCGAGCACGCCGACGCCCACCACCACGCCCTCGGCCAGCTCTTCGACCGGCTCGGCGAGGAGTCCTGGCGCTACGCCGACATGCCCCGCGAGTACCGCACCAAGCTCCTCGCCAAGGAGCTGCGCTCCCGCAGGCCGCTGGCCCCCAGCCCGGCCCCCGTCGACGCGCCCGGCGAGAAGACCCTCGGCGTCTTCCAGACCGTCCGCCGCGCCCTGGAGGTCTTCGGCCCCGAGGTCATCGAGTCCTACATCATCTCCATGTGCCAGGGCGCCGACGACGTCTTCGCCGCGGCGGTGCTGGCCCGCGAGGCCGGACTGATCGACCTGCACGCGGGCTGGGCCAAGATCGGCATCGTGCCGCTCCTGGAGACCACCGACGAGCTGAAGGCCGCCGACACCATCCTGGAGGACCTCCTCGCCGACCCCTCCTACCGGCGCCTGGTCGCCCTGCGCGGCGACGTCCAGGAGGTCATGCTCGGCTACTCCGACTCCTCCAAGTTCGGCGGCATCACCACCAGCCAGTGGGAGATCCACCGCGCCCAGCGCCGGCTGCGCGACGTCGCCCACCGCTACGGCGTACGCCTGCGCCTCTTCCACGGCCGCGGCGGCACCGTCGGCCGCGGCGGCGGCCCCACCCACGACGCGATCCTCGCCCAGCCCTGGGGCACCCTGGAGGGCGAGATCAAGGTCACCGAGCAGGGCGAGGTCATCTCCGACAAGTACCTCATCCCGGCCCTCGCCCGGGAGAACCTGGAGCTGACCGTCGCGGCCACCCTCCAGGCCTCCGCCCTGCACACCGCGCCCCGCCAGTCCGACGAGGCCCTCGCCCGCTGGGACGCAGCGATGGACGTCGTCTCCGACGCCGCCCACACCGCCTACCGGCACCTGGTCGAGGACCCCGACCTGCCGACCTACTTCCTGGCCTCCACGCCGGTGGACCAGCTCGCCGACCTGCACCTGGGCTCGCGGCCCTCCCGCCGCCCCGGCTCGGGCGTCTCGCTCGACGGACTGCGCGCCATCCCGTGGGTGTTCGGCTGGACCCAGTCCCGGCAGATCGTCCCCGGCTGGTACGGCGTCGGCTCCGGCCTCAAGGCGCTGCGCGAGGCAGGCCTGCGGCAAGAAGGGGACACCGTGCTCGACGAGATGCACCAGCAGTGGCACTTCTTCCGCAACTTCATCTCCAACGTCGAGATGACCCTCGCCAAGACCGACCTGCGCATCGCCCAGCACTACGTCGACACCCTGGTGCCGGACGAGCTCAAGCACGTCTTCGACACCATCAAGGCCGAGCACGAGCTCACCGTCGCCGAGGTCCTGCGCGTCACCGGCGAGAGCGAGCTGCTGGACGCCGACCCGGTCCTCAAGCAGACCTTCACCATCCGCGACGCCTACCTCGACCCCATCTCCTACCTCCAGGTCGCCCTCCTCGGCCGCCAGCGCGAGGCCGCCGCCGCCAACGAGGACCCGGACCCCCTCCTCGCCCGAGCCCTCCTCCTCACCGTCAACGGCGTGGCAGCGGGCCTCCGCAACACGGGCTGACAGGCCGCTCCGTAGCTGCGGGCAGCCGTGCCGCCCCGACGCCCCGCACGGGAAAACGCCGGTGCCCCCGAGCTCGTACAAGAGCCCGGGGGCACCTCACGTCGTACCCGAAAACCTCACACCGCGAAGAACGCCGCCGTCAGCAGCACAACCCCCGCCCCCGCCATCCCCACGCCACCCGAGTCCGCCGCAGCCCCCCGGCCACGACCACCGACGCAAGCAACAACGCCCCACCCAACGGCACCCACGCGTACAGCACCCCCGCCGGCCCCGACCGCACCACCTCGTCGCCGGCGGGCTTCACCACCACCGAGTACGTCCGGCCCTTCGCCACCGCGACCGAGTCCTCGATGACGACCCGCTCCCGCGCCTGCGACCCCGCCGACACCGGCGAGTACGGACCGCTGCACGTACCGTCGGCGCACCGCGTCACCTCGACCGTGCCCCGCTCCCGCCCCTTGGTCAGCAGCACGTGCTGCGCCGTGCCCCAGGACGCCCACACACCCGCGATCAGGATCAGCGCCGCGACCGCACCCATCGACGCGACCCGGCCGAACCGCAGCACTGCGGACGAGGCCTGACGGGGACGGGCGGCGGCGGCAGAGGCAGGCATGGCCGGGATCATTGGCCATGTCCGTGCGCTCGGTCAACTCGCCTGCGCACCATCGGTCGACAAGTCAGGAGTTGTACGCGCTCTGCGCCCGCTCGAGCCCTTCGATCACCAGGGCCTCCACCGCGTCCGCCGCCCGGTCGACGAAGTAGTCCAGCTCCTTGCGCTCCGTCGAGGAGAAGTCCCGCAGCACGAAATCGGCCACCGGCATCCGACCCGGCGGCCGCCCGATCCCGAACCGCGCCCGGTGGTAGTCCGGGCCCAGCGACTTCGTGATCGACTTCAGCCCGTTGTGCCCGTTGTCCCCGCCGCCCAGCTTCAGCCGCAGGACGCCGTAGTCGATGTCCAACTCGTCGTGCACCGCCACGATGTTGCCGACCGGGACCTTGTAGAAGTCCCGCAGCGCCGTCACCGGGCCGCCCGACACGTTCATGAACGACATCGGCTTCGCCAGGATCACCCGCCGGCCTGCCGGCCCCGGCGGACCGATCCGCCCCTCGACCACCTGCGCCTGCGCCTTGCCGTGCCGCTTGAAGCGCGCCCCGATCCGCTCCGCCAGCAGGTCCGCCACCATGAAGCCGACGTTGTGCCGGTTCGAGGCGTACTCGGGGCCGGGATTGCCGAGGCCGGCCACCAGCCACGGAGCGCCCGCGTCCGTCGTCACGTCCATGTCTCCTTCGTGTCCCTCGTACCCGTCCGTACCCGTCCACACATACGCGTCGGCCGCTGCCCCGCACGGGAACAGCGGCCGACCACACGATGACCGTCGGGGAGGATCAGGCCTCCGCGGCCGCCTCGCCCTCGCCCTCACCCTCGGCCGGGGCCTCCTCCGCCTGCGCGGACAGGACCTGCAGCACCACGGTGTCGCCGTCCACGTCCAGCTTCACGCCGGACGGCAGCGCGATGTCCTTGGCGTGGATCGAGGCACCGGCCTCCAGGCCCGCCACCGACACGGTGACCTGCTGCGGGATGTGCGTGGCCTCGGCCTCGACCGGCAGCGCGTCCAGGACGTACTCCAGCAGGAACCCGCCCGGGGCCAGCTCGCCCTCGGCCTGCACCGGGATCTCGACCGACACGGTCTCGCCGCGCTTCACCAGCTGCAGGTCGACGTGCTCCAGGAAGCCCTTGATCGGGTCACGCTGGACCGACTTCGGGATCGCCAGCTCGTTGGTCTTGCCGTCGATGTCCAGCGCGATCAGCACGTTCGACGTACGCAGCGCCATCAGCAGCTCGTGACCCGGCAGGGTCAGGTGCAGCGGGTCCGAACCGTGGCCGTACAGAACGCCGGGGACCTTGTTGTCCCGACGGATACGACGCGCGGCACCCTTACCGAACTCGGTACGGGACTCGACGGTGAGCTTCACCTCGGCCATGATCACTCCTCGTGGAAATCAGAAACGGACGTGGTCACCCGGCCACGAACGGCCTGCTACGAAGAGCGCGTCGATAACGGAGCGCCACACCCGCGAACACGGGTACGGCCTCCCTCGCCGAGCAACTTCAGCAGTCTACTCGGAGAGGGAGGCCGTACCCAAAACGATCAACAGACGAGGGCGGCGCCTGCAGAACGGTTACTGCAGAACGCTCACTGCTCGTCGAACAGGCTCGTCACCGAACCGTCCTCGAACACCTCGCGCACCGCGCGCGCGATCGTCGGCGCGATCGACAGCACCGTGATCTTGTCCAGTTCCAGCTCGCTCGCCGACGGCAGCGTGTCCGTGAACACGAACTCGCTCACCTTCGAGTTCTTCAGCCGGTCCGCCGCCGGACCCGACAGCACACCGTGGGTCGCCGTCACGATGACGTCCTCCGCACCGTGCGCGAACAGCGCGTCCGCCGCGGCACAGATGGTGCCGCCCGTGTCGATCATGTCGTCGACCAGGACGCAGATGCGCCCCTTCACGTCACCCACGACCTCGTGCACCGTGACCTGGTTCGCCACGTCCTTGTCGCGCCGCTTGTGCACGATCGCCAGCGGCGCGCCCAGACGGTCGCACCAGCGGTCCGCGACCCGTACCCGGCCTGCGTCCGGCGAGACCACCGTCAGCTTCGAACGGTCCACCTTCGCGCCCACGTAGTCGGCGAGCAGCGGCAGCGCGAACAGGTGGTCCACCGGGCCGTCGAAGAAGCCCTGGATCTGGTCCGTGTGCAGGTCCACCGTCAGAATCCGGTCCGCACCCGCGGTCTTCATCAGGTCCGCGATCAGACGCGCCGAGATCGGTTCACGTCCACGGTGCTTCTTGTCCTGCCGGGCGTAACCGTAGAACGGCACGATGACCGTGATGGAGCGGGCCGACGCACGCTTCAGCGCGTCGATCATGATCAGCTGCTCCATGATCCACTTGTTGATCGGAGCCGTGTGGCTCTGGATCAGGAAGCAGTCCGCACCGCGCGCCGACTCCTGATAGCGCACATAGATCTCACCGTTCGCGAAGTCGAAGGCCTTCGTCGGGACGACCCCGACCCCCAGCTGCTGGGCGACCTCCTCGGCAAGCTCGGGGTGTGCGCGGCCGGAGAAGAGCATCATCTTCTTCTCGCCGGTCGTCTTGATCCCGGTCACAGCACTTTCTCCTCAGAGGTTCGCAGCTGAGCTCATGGGCGCTCTCCCGACTGGCCGCGGGGGCGTCTCAGCTGGTGGGGTGCGGATGTGCACTTATCACGGTACGCCGTGTTCGACGCGCCGGTTTCCGGTCAGTCTTCGCCGACCGCTTCGCGGGACACCGCCTCGGCCGCCTTCGCCGCCGCGCTCCCCGGACGCTTCCGGGCCACCCAACCCTCGATATTCCGCTGCTGGCCACGGGCCACGGCCAGTGAACCGGGGGGCACATCCTTCGTGATCACCGAGCCGGCGGCGGTGTAGGCACCGTCCCCGACCGTGACGGGAGCCACAAACATGTTGTCCGAACCCGTACGACAGTGCGAGCCGATCGTCGTGTGGTGCTTGTCCTGCCCGTCGTAGTTCACGAACACACTCGCGGCACCGATGTTCGTGAAGTCGCCGACCGTCGCGTCACCCATGTACGAGAGGTGCGGGACCTTGGTCCCCTCACCGATCGACGCGTTCTTCGCCTCGACGAACGTACCGATCTTCGACTTCAGGCCGAGCCGGGTGCCGGGCCGCAGATACGCGTACGGACCGACCGAGGCCTGCGGACCCACGTGCGCGCTGTAGGCGACCGTGTTGTCCACCCGCGCCCCGGCCTCCACCCGCGTGTCGGTGAGCCGCGTGTTCGGCCCGACCTCGCAGCCCTCGGCGAGATGCGTGGCGCCGTGCAGCTGCGTACCCGGGTGCACGATCGCGTCCTGCTCGAACGTCACCGTCACGTCGACCCACGTCGTCGCCGGGTCCACCACCGTCACGCCGGCCAGCATCGCCCCGGTCAGCAACCGGTCGTTGAGGATCCGACGCGCCTCGGCGAGCTGCACGCGGTTGTTGATCCCCGCGATCTCCCGGTGGTCCCCGGCGACCGACGCGCCGACCCGGTGGCCCGCCTCGCGCAGGATCCCGAGCACGTCCGTCAGGTACTCCTCGCCCTGGCTGTTGTCCGTCCGCACCTTGCCCAGGGCGTCCGCGAGCAGCTGCCCGTCGAAGGCGAAGACGCCCGAGTTGATCTCACGGATCGCCCGCTGCGACTCCGAGGCGTCCTTGTGCTCGACGATCGCCGTGACGGCACCCGAGGCCCCGTCCCGCACGATCCGCCCGTACCCCGTCGCGTCCGGCACCTCGGCCGTCAGCACGGTGACGGCGTTCCCGTCGGAGGTGTGCGTGGCGGCGAGCGACCTGAGCGTCTCGCCGGTCAGCAGCGGAGTGTCGCCGCAGACCACCACGACGACCCCGTCCACGGCACCGCCCAGCGCCTCCAGACCCATCCGCACGGCGTGCCCGGTGCCGTTCTGCTGCTCCTGGACGGCGGTGCGTACGTCGGGGGCGACCTCGGCGAGGTGCGCGGTGACCTTCTCGCGGGCGTGCCCGACGACGGCGACCAGGTTCTCGGGGTCCAGCTCACCGGCGGCGGCGAGCACGTGCCCCACGAGGGACCGGCCGCACAGCTCGTGCAGGACCTTGGGTGTGGCCGACTTCATACGGGTGCCCTCACCCGCTGCGAGAACGACGACGGCTGCCGGGCGAATGGCGCTCACGGAATGCCCTTCGGCTTTGAGGGGGTGGGGGTGGACATCCGCAGGATACCGGGGTGGTTCGTGGGGGACATGAGTGCGGGCCCCGACAGTGATGTCAGGGCCCGGAGGCAACAGCTCCCCCATCAGGATTTGAACCTGAACTTAAGGGACCAAAACCCTCAGTGCTGCCTGATTACACCATGGGGGATGGAACTCGACCGAACCGGACATTCCGTCAGCTCGCCGAGGCGGCACCCCACACTATGCCGTACCGACTGCCTTCCGTGCGACGGTACAACTCGCCGCCCGAATCCCCTCGTCCACCGGTCGGCGGCGACGCTCGGGGCCTCGCGGGATATCGCGTCGTATCGTTTGTCGAAAGTCACCGGAAAAGGGGCGCCCCGCGCCCGTAGGCTGGAGGCATGACCACGACGGGGGAAGACCACGTACCGGCCCGGGGTGGGCCTTGGTGGTGGGACAGGCGGCGCGGTGCGGTGCTCGATGTGAGCCTCGGTGCCGTGTCCGCGCTGGAGTGTGCGGCGGAGGGGGTTCCGTTCGCGCGGGACGCCGGGATCCCGTTGGCGATGGGGGTCGTTTTCGGGCTGCTGGCCGGTTCGGTGCTGGTGGTGCGGCGGAAGTGGCCGATCGCGGTGGTGCTGGTGGCGCTCGCCATCACGCCGGCCCAGATGGGCTTCCTGATGGGCGTCGTCGGCCTGTACACGCTGGCGGCGTCGGAGTTGCCGCGGCGGATCATCGGGGCCCTGGCCGGGATGACGTTCCTGGGGACGCTGGTCGTCACGTTCGTGCGGCTGGGGCAGGACATGGCGCGGGACGGACTGGAGCTGGGGGACTGGTTCCTTCCGTTCGCGTCGATCGCGACGTCGCTGGGGATGACCGCTCCGCCGTTGCTGCTCGGCCTGTACGTCGGGCAGCGGCGCCGGCTGATGGAGAGCCTGCGGGAGCGGGCGGACAGTCTGGAGCGCGAGCTGCAGTTGCTCGCCGAGCGGGCCGAGGAGCGCGCGGAGTGGGCGCGGGGCGAGGAGCGGACGCGGATCGCGCGGGAGATGCACGACGTGGTCGCGCACCGGGTGAGTCTGATGGTGGTGCATGCCGCCGCGCTCCAGGCGGTCGCCCGCAAGGATCCGGAGAAGGCGGTGAAGAACGCGGCCCTGGTGGGGGACATGGGGCGGCAGGCGCTGACGGAGCTGCGGGAGATGCTCGGCGTGCTGCGCAGCGGCGGGGACGGTGCGCGGGCCGAGCGGGCGTCGGTGCCGCTGGCCGCGGTGGGGGTGGCCGCGGCGGCGGCGGCGTCGCGGGCGGCGGAGGACGGGGAGTCGTCCTCGGACGGGCCGTGCCTGTCGGAGCTGGACGAGTTGATCGGGCAGTCGGAGGCGGCCGGGATGGTCGTGAACCTGTCCGTGGAGGGGGCCGAGCGTCCGTATGCCGCGGAGGTGGAGTCGACGGCGTTCCGGGTGGTGCAGGAGGCCCTGACGAACGTGCACAAGCACGCGGCGGGTGCGAAGACCCATGTGCGGCTGGCGCATCGGGTGTCGGAGATCGCGATGCAGGTGGAGAACGAGCCGCCGCCGGAGGCCTCGGCGGCGTCGTCGGCGCGGTTGCCGTCGGGGGGCAACGGGCTGGTGGGTATGAAGGAGCGGGTGGCCGCGCTGGGGGGCGTGTTCGTGTCCGGGCCGACCGACGCCGGGGGTTTCCGGGTGTCGGCGGTGATTCCGGCGTCGTAGCCGCCCTGGTCGCGCCCCGGGTCAGCCGGTCGTGGTGAGGCGGGCCGGCTGGGTCCCGGCGACAAGGGTGGCGAGGGCGGAGTCGATGTCGGGGCCGAGGTACCAGTCGCCGGTGTGGTCCAGGGCGTAGACGCGGCCTTCGGCGTCGATGGCGACGAGGGCCTGGCTGTCGGTCTCGGTGCCGAGCGGGCAGGTCTGGGTGTCGAGGGCGCGGCCGAGGTCGCCGAGGGTGCGGGCCATGTGGAGCCCGTGCAGGGGGTCCAGGTGCAGGGTGGCGGGGGCGATCTGGCGGCCGGGTCCGGTGGGCGTGAGGTGCAGGCCGCCGAATTCGGCCCAGGCCTCCACGGCGGCGGGGAAGACGGTGTGGCGGTGTCCCGCGGGCGAGGTGTGTTCGCGCAGGGTGTCGGCCCAGATCTCGGCCTGCTTGATGTCCCAGCGTCCCGGCTGCCAGCCGGCGTCGCGCAGTGCGGCGTCCACGGGGACGGGGAAGCGGGTGGTGGAGGTGCGGTCGGCTTGCATCGGCCCTTGGTTCGTCTCGGTCGGCTGGTTCGGCTCGGTCTGCTCTGTCAGTCCTTCTCCGTCGCGGGGTCGACGACGCGGACGCCGAAGTGTGCGCTGAGGGCGGTGCAGGCGCGGCACGGTGCGGCGAAGGCGCCGTGGAGGGGGTCGCCGTCCTCGCGGATGCGGCGGGTGGTGAGCTTGGCGTGTTTGAGTGCCTTGCGGGCTTCGCCGTTGGTCATGGGTTTTCGTGCGGCGCGCTTGCTGCGGGCGGCGTCGGCGGTGGCCAGGTGCCGTGAGATGAGGATGGTCTCGGCGCAGCGGCCGGTGTAACGGTCTCGTTGGCCGCTGGTGAGGGTGTCGAGGAAGTCCTGCACGAGGTGGTGCAGGGCCGGCGGCGTGTCGGCGCGCGTCGCGGTGCCGGTGAGGGTGGTGCCGCGTACGGAGAGGGCGGCGGCGACGGTCGGGAGTATGCCGTCGCGACGGTGCCGGAGAGCGGGGGTCTGGAGGGCGTCGGTGCTGCTCCAGCCGATGCGCGGGTCGCCGCCACGGGGGTCGTCGGACCGCCCGGTGTCGGGTCCCGCTTGTGTCGCACTCATGATCGTCTTCCCCTCCTGAGCATCCCCCCGAAGGTCACAGAGTGCCAAATCCCGGGGCTGCTGCGGAAGCTGGGGCGGGGTGACACGCCCGGGTATGGGCGGTGTGTCACGGGAGGGTGACGGCTGGTCACGGAAGTGGAGGTCCCGCGTGCCGGGTGCGGGGTCCGGCGCCGGTGACCCCTCTCGCCGTACCGCATAGGCTGTCGGCACCGCGCTCGCACGCGGTGCATCCAGACAGTGCAGGCAGATCAGACAGATCTGGCAGCAGACAGACGCCGCAGGGGGCAACCGCCATGACGACAGGTCGGCTCGGGCAAGCAGCCGCGCCGCCGAACGCGGCCTATGCCGGGCAGGTCGTGCATTTCCCGGATCCGGTGCGGGCGGCCCGTCACCCGAGAGGGGTACGGGTGGACGCGGGTGGTTACCCCGTCTTCTCGCCGTACGCCCGTGCGGTCGCGGAGATCGCGGACCCGCCGGAGGGGTTCGGGGTCGACGAGTTGCGGCTCACGGACTACGTGTCGGCGAACGCGGCCCTGTCGGCCTCGGGGCACGAGCTGTGGGACACGGTGCCCGCGGTGGCGACGCCGCACGGCTGGACGTGGCACCACGTGGCCGGTTCGCGGCGCATGGAGCTGGTCCCGGTCGAGGTGAAGGCGCTGCTGCGCCACCACGGCGGGATCTCGACGGCGGTGGTGGACCAGGGCAAGCGCGGCACCCGGCCGCTGCAGGAGACGCGTCCCGTGCACTTCGGTCTGCCGAAGTCGGGCGTGGCCGTAACGGAGCAGCAGGTGCAGGGCGTCGAGGAGGACCTCGGGTACCGGCTGCCGGGCGCCTACCGGTCGTTCCTCAAGGCGGCCGGCGGTTGTGCGCCGGCGGGTACGGCGCTCGACGCGGAGCTGGGGCTGCTGGTGGACCAGCCGTTCTTCACCGTGCGTGAGGAGGCGGCGGTCAACGACCTGGTCTACGTCAACAAGTGTCTGCGGGACCATCTGACGAAGGACTACCTGGGCGTCGCGTTCGTCCAGGGCGGTCTGCTCGCCGTGAAGGTGAAGGGCGAGCGGATCGGTTCGGTCTGGTTCTGCGCCTACGACGACGTGCGGGACGTGGACCCGTCGTGGCCGCCGGCGGATCGCGTGGAGCGGCTGCTGCTGCCCTGCGGTGCGGACTTCGACGCGTTCCTGTCACGCCTGGCGGGCTCCCCGCCGGAACTGGAGACGGTGGCGAACCTGATGGTGGACGGCGGTTTCGCGCGTGCGGTGCCCGTGACGGCGGCGTCTTCGGTGGGGGAGTGAGCTGACGATGGTGACGTTCGCGCAGGCGCAGGAGCGCGCGGAGGAGTGGGTCAACGGCGAACTGCCGGCGTACCAGCACCGCGAGGTACGGGTGCGTGAGTTCGACCTCGGGTTCGTGGTGTGGGCCGAGGACCGTGCGGACGGCCCCCGTTCGGACGGGGGTGCGCAGCGGTTGGTGATCGCCCGGGACAGCGGCGAGGCGACGCTGTGGCCCTCGCTTCCGGTGGGCGAGGTGATCCGCCGGTACGAGGAGGAGTACGGCCGTCCGGAGGAGGCGCAGGCACCGGCCGCGGCGCCCGCGGCACGGGTGGACCTGAACCAGACGTCCTTCCTGCTGAGTCCGCCGGAGTGGTTGCAGGAGGCGGCGGACCGGATCGGCATTCCGGATCGCCGGCGGGGCGACGGCGAGGGCGGTGACACCGGGGGCGCGGGCAGCGCGGGTGGCACCGGTGGCGCGCTTCCGCAGACGCAGGCCGGCGTGCCGTCGGCTCCCGCGGCGTCGGCCCCCGCGGAGGGGGCGTCGGGGAGCGGCGCGGGGTGGCCGGCCGCGGGCTCCGGGTCGTCCGCCGGTGGCTCCGGCGCGTTTGGTGTCCCGGGTGCGCCGCATGCCCCGGGTACGCCGGGTGCGCCCGCCGGGGCGACGCCCTGGGCCGGGACGGACACCAACGCGGACGCCGGTGAGGACCGTTCCGTACCGCTGCCCCAGACCGTGTTCGCGCCGCCGTTGAGCGGCGTCGACGACGACACACCGCCGCCCTCGACGACGTCGGACGCCAAGACGGCGCTGATGTCGGGCGGCAGCCGGCTTCCCCCGACGGCGCTCTCGCCGGCGATCGGCGACCCGAACGCGCCGGGCGCGCCCGGCGGTGCGGGCACACCGCCGCCCGCGGCCCCGACCCCGCCCCCGGTTCAGCCGCCCGCCGGTCCCGGGACGCCCGCCGCGCCGCCCCGGCCGCCCGCGCCGGGCACCGGTGACATCGCCGATGCCGCGACCAGCAAGGCGACGCCTCCGCCGCGCCGTGGCACCGGCTCGTCCACGCCGCCTCCGCCGAGCGCCCCGGGGGTGCCGGGCACGCGACCGGGGAGCACGCCGGCGGCGCCGTCGGGGACGCCCGCGCCGGGCAGCCCGGCGGGCGGCTATGTGCCGACGCAGCTGGTGTCGTCGCTCGGTCCCGAGGGCCCGGGCGGCCCGGGTGCGACGCCTCCGCCCGGCGCTCCCGGCGCCCCGCCCGCACCGGGTGCGACGCCTGCGCCGAGCGCTCCGGGGGCCCCGCCTGCGCCGAGCGCGCCCAACACGCCGGGTGGGACGCCGCCGGGCGGGATGCACCACGCCGCCACGATGCTGGCCGACCCGGGCCGGACGGGCGGCGGTGCCCCTCAGCCTCCTGGCCCGCCCAACCCCCCGGGCCCGCCCGGGCCTCCGGCCGCTCCAGGGGCGCCCGGTGCTCCGGGTGCGCCGGGTGTGCCTTCCGGGCCCGGTACGCCGCCGCCTCCCCCGGCCGCGCCCGGTGCGCCCGGTTCCGCGGGAGGCGCGGGCGGTGCCGTGCACCACGCGCAGACCGTGCTGGCCGGGCCCTCCCTGGGCGGTCCCGGCGGCATCGGCGCGCCGCCGCCCCCGCCCGGTGCCGTACCGCCCCCGCCCGGTGCCGTACCGCCCCCGCCCGGTGCCGTACCGCCGCCCGGGCAGCCCGTGCCGGGGCAGCCGCCGGCGTACGGCTATCCGCCGCAGCCCACCGGTCAGCCGATCGTCGGGCCCGGCTACCAGGCCGTGCTGCGCTACCGCGCCCAGGACGGCTCCGAGCAGCAGCTGATCCGGCGTTCCGCGCCGGGTACGCCGCACCCGGAGTGGCAGATGTTCCACGAGCTGCGCTCCATGAACGTGCCGCCGGACCAGGTGCTGGAGCTGCACACCGAGCTGGAGTCGTGCGAACTGCCGGGCGCGTACTGCGCGCGGATGATCCGGGAGCAGTGGCCGCAGGCGCGGATCACCTCGATCGCGCCGTACGGCCTGGACCACGCGAGCCGGCAGCAGGGCATGCAGCAACTGCTGGCGCACCAGGGCGAGCTGCACCAGGTGGCCGACGGCCCGGCGCGTCCGGCGCCGGTGCGCGCTCCGCTGCCGCAGGTGCAGCCCGCGCCGCCGGTTCCGCCGGAGGCGGTCGGGCAGGAGCTGGCCGGCGCGTTCGGTCCGGCTGTCTTCCGGTTCGAGCAGGCCGCCGTGTCCCGGCAGGGTGTGCCGCCGGTCGTGGCACACACGCTGGTGGCCGCGGGGCTGCCGATGGACATGGGGCCGTTCTTCTGGGCCCAGGCCCAGCCGGGGCGACCGGTGCCGACGCTGGCGGAGCTGGCCGCGGAGCGCGGTGTGCAGCCGGCCTCGGACGCGGGGTCGTACCTCGTCGTGGGCAGCGACTTCGGCCGGGCGATCTGTGTGCAGTACGGCACGGCGGCCATCGTCGCGGTCCCGGTGGAGGCCGGTCCGGGCGGGGCGCCCGTGCCGCCGCAGTTCGTGAACACGGGGCTGCCCGAGTTCGCGCGCTGCCTGGCGCTGCTGGGCCGGATGTGGCGGCTCAGGTTCGGTCTGAACCAGGAGCAGGCGGGCCGCTGGACGGTGGACTTCCAGGCGCAGTTGGCCGCGCTGGACCCGGCGGCGCTGGGTTCGCCGGAGAGCTGGTGGTCCGTGCTGCTGGAGCAGATGTGGGACGGGCTGCTGTGAGGCGTCCGCGCCGCTGACGTACCCGACGGGCGGGGCCCGGTCGACCTGTGAGTCGACCGGGCCCCGCCCGTTTGTGCGCGGTGTGTCGGATTATGTGGGGTTACGTCTGGTCCATAAAGTCGGTCAGGTCCATATGATGCGGCAGATTCACCACAAGCGGAACGCAAAGGGTGATTCAGGGGTGATGAGCATGAGCGGTGCGTCGGCCTCTCCCCACGGTTTCGCGACCGTGCGCGGACGTGAGCGCGGTTACCGTCCCGAGCAGGTGGAGGCGGGTGTCGCGGCCCTCTCGAAGGAGCGTGACGCGGCCTGGGAGCGGGCCGCCCGGCTCACCGTGCTGGCCAGGGAGATGGAAGAGGACCTGGGAGACCTGGAGGAAGTGGTCGCGCAGCTCACTTCGCAGGACTACGAGGTGCTGGGGGAGCGCGCGCGAGATCTCTTCCGGCTCGGCGAGGAGGAGGCGGCGGCGGTGCGCGAGCGGGCGCGCGGTGCCGCGCAGCGGCTGATGGAGGACGCGCGGGCATACGCGGACGGCGTGCGGGAGGCGGCCCGGGCCCACGCCGACGCCGTACGGGCCGAGGCCGACGAACGGGCCCGGCACCTGCTGCTCGCGGCGCGCGCGGAGGCGGACGAGGCGCGGATCGGCGCGCGGCGCGAGGTGAAGGAGGCGCGCGCGCAGGCACTGTCCGCGCTGCGCGAGATGCGCAGGCGCACCGCCGACACGGCCGAGGGGCAGCGTGGGGAACTGGCCGAGCGGTGGGCCGCCGCCGAGCGTGCCGAGGAGGAGCGCGTGCGAGCCCTGGACGCCCACCACGCGGAGCTGGTGGCACGCGCGGAGCAGGGAGTGCGCGAGGCGGAGCAGGAGCTGGCCGGCGCCGGGGAGGCGGCCGGGCGGCGGCAGGAGGAGGCCCGGGACCGGGCGGCCGAGGTGGTCGCCGAGGCCCGGGCGCGTCGCGAGCGCATCGCCCGCGACACGGAACGGGTGCTGCGCGAGCACGGGGAGCGGTGGGACGAGTTGCAGGCCCACATGGCCTCAGTCCGCAGCAGCCTCCACGCGCTGACGGGGCGCGCGGTGGAGGTGGACTGACGCCCGCGCCGTGAGCCTTCCGGGTGCGGCGCTGTGAGCTTTCCGGGTGCGGCGCGCCGTGAGTCTTCCACGTGCCGCGCCGTGAGCCTTCCGGGTGCGGCGCGCCGGGAGCCTTCCACGTGCCGCGCTGTGAGCTTTCCACGTGACGCGCGCCGTGAGTTTTCCGGGTGCGGCGCGCCGTGAGCCTTCCACGTGACGCGCGCCGTGAGCCCTCCGGGTGCTGCGCGCCGAGTCCCGCTGTCTGCCGCGCCGTCATTCCCCCCTGCGTACCGCGCCGGCCAGGATCCAGCCCTCCACCGCCTCGTACTGCCGGCGCTGTTCCTGCGCCCTGCGCCGGCCGGAGAGCATCGTGCCGAGCCAGCCGCAGGCGAAGCCCAGCGGGATGGAGACCACGCCCGTCGTGGTGAACGGGAACCAGTTGAAGTCGGCCTCGGGGAAGGCGGACACCGGTGAGCCGGAGACCAGGTTGGTGCCCGGCATCAGCAGCAGCACGGCCAGCGAGCCCCCGATCAGGGTGCTGAGCAGCCCGGCGCGCGTGTAGCGGCGCCAGAAGAGGCCGTAGACCAGGGCGGGCGCGATGGCCGAGGCGCCCAGGCAGAAGGACAGGGTCACCAGCGGCTGGAGACTGCGGTGCTGGACGAGGGTGGCCAGGACGATCGCCGGGATGCCGACGGCAAGGGCGGAGACGCGGGCGAGGGTCATCTCGCGGCGCGGTGACATCTCCCGCACACGGGCGGCGAAGACGTCGTGGGCCAGGGAGTTGGCGCAGGCGAGGATCATGCCGCCGACGGAGGCGAGCAGGGTGAGGAAGACGGCGGTGGTGACGGTCGTGAACAGGAACGTTTCCGCGGTGGACACCTCCGCGCCGAAGGCCGCCTGCGAACCCAGCAGGTAGGCGGTGTTGCCCTGCGGGTCGATCCCGGCGACGGCCGCGCGCCCCACCAGCGCCGTCGCGCCGAAGCCGATCACCGTGACGACCAGCACGAACAACGCCACGCCGGACACCGCCCAGGACATCGAACGGCGCACCTGGCGGGCCGAGGAGGCGGTGTACATGCGCATGGTGACGTGCGGGAGGCAGGCGCCGCCGAGGACGACGGTGAGCTGCGCGGAGATCATGTCCGCGTCCGGGTGGGGGCCGCCCGCGAACTGGAGGCCGGAGTTCAGGAACGCCGACCCCACGCCGCTGTTGTCCGCCGCCGCGTCGAACAGCGCGGCCGGGTCCCAGTCGAAGCGGTGCAGGATCAGCGCGGCGACGACGAGGCCCGAGCCGAGCAGCATCACGATCTTGAGGATCTGGATGAGGGCGGTGCCCTTCATCCCGCCGATCGCCGCGTAACTGATCATCAGGGCGCCCAGGCCGACGATGCAGCCGGTCTGCAGGGAAGCGCCGGAGAAGCCGAGGACGAAGGCGAGCAGTTGGCCGGTGCCCGCGAGCTGCACCAGCATCAGCGGCAGCAGCGCCGCGAGAGTCACGGCGCAGGCCGTCATGCGGACGGCGCGCCCCGGCATCCGGCGGGCGAGCGCGTCGCCCATCGTGAACCGGCCCGCGTTGCGCAGAGGTTCGGCCAGCAAGAACATCAGCAGCATCAGGGACAGCGCGGTGCTGAGCGCCAGTACGACGCCGTCGTGGCCGAAGAGGGCGACGACGCCGCCGGTGCCGAGCACGGACGCCGCCGAGATGTAGTCGCCGGCGATCGCGAGGCCGTTGCGCATGGGGGACAGGGAGCCGTACCCGGTGTAGAACTCGTCGAGGTCGTCCCGGTCGGGGCCGGTCATCACGCACAGCAGCAGCGTGACGGTGGCGACGGCGGTGAAGCCGACCAGGGACATCGTCTGGGCGTTGCCGCTGAACTCCGTCACCGTCCCGCCTCCCGTCGCGCGTCCAGCTCGGACTCCTTGCGGATGCGGTCCGCGAGCGGGTCGACGCGGCGTCGGGCGGTGTACTCGTACAGCGCGATCGCCAGCCAGGTGACGGGGAGCTGGGCCAGCGCGAGCAGCAGTCCGGTGGGCAGCCCGCCGACGGCGGTGCCGGTCATCAGGCCGGGCGCGTACGCGGACAGGAGCAGGAAGAGGGTGAAGTAGCCGAGCGCGGCGAAGGTGGCGGTGCGCCGCTGCCGGCGGTAGGCGCTGCGCAGGATCCGCAGATCGCTGTGGTGTCCCAGCGGATCGCGGCGGGGAGCGCGCTGGGCCGCGGGGTCGAGGTGCGGGGGGTACGAGGGGGGCGGGGTGTACGACGGGTACGGGGTGTACGACGGGTACGGGGTGTACGGGGTGTACGGGGGCGAGGGTGGTGGCGGGCGGTGCGGGTACGACGGGGACGGGTCGTAGGACATCCCGGTTCTCCTTGCGCGGCTAGGGTCCGAGCGGTGGACCGCAGGAGGTGGGGGGCGGGAGCCAGGCACGTTACTCGCGAGTTGGGCAGCACGCTGCCTTTTGGGCGAACTGGTCGGTCGGTATGTGACCGCGGCCCTGTTCACGCGGCGCTCGCTTGCTCCTGACGCCGCGTGAGGGTGGACACTCGATGCGTCTCAGGGTGGAGAGCGACCCCGAGACCCGCTCCACCGAAGGGTGGACTGCCCCTAGGGGTACCTCCGTACTACGGGTCGGGGCGGGTTCGTACCGACGGAGGACGAGACGGGCCCGGTGTCGTCCTTAATCTGGCTTTACGCCGCTGGGGGGCGGTGAACCGGACCCACGGGGGTGGGGTTTTCCTCAGTAAAAGACTGCGCTGAACACCAGCGCGGCCGGCCCCCGGTTCCGGACAGACTCTTCGAGACAGCAGCGAGGCGCATGCGCGGCGGCACGGACGTCGCGCCCGGCACCGGTGGCTCACTCGATGACCGACATAGGAGATTTGACATGACATCGGCCGTAAGTATTCCCACGCACGGGAGCACTGGAGGGCGTACGGCCGTTGCCGCGCGAGCGCGGCAGGTCGTGAAGGCCTATGGATCGGGCGAGACCCGGGTGGTCGCCCTCGACCACGTGGACGTGGACATCGCGCGCGGCCAGTTCACCGCGATCATGGGCCCCTCGGGGTCCGGCAAGTCCACGCTGATGCACTGCCTGGCCGGCCTGGACACCGTCACCGGCGGGCGGATCTACCTCGACGAGACCGAGATCACCGGCCTGAAGGACAAGAAGCTCACGCAGCTGCGCCGGGACCGGATCGGCTTCATCTTCCAGGCGTTCAACCTGCTCCCGACGCTCAACGCGATCGAGAACATCACGCTGCCCATGGACATCGCCGGCCGGAAGTACGACCGCGCGTGGCTGGACCGCGTCGTGGAGACCGTGGGGCTCGCCGGGCGGCTCAAGCACCGGCCCACCCAGCTCTCCGGCGGCCAGCAGCAGCGGGTCGCCGTGGCCCGGGCCCTGGCCGCCCAGCCCGAGATCATCTTCGGTGACGAGCCGACCGGAAACCTGGACTCGCGCGCGGGCGCCGAAGTACTCGGCTTCCTGCGCCGGTCGGTCACCGAGCTGGGCCAGACCATCGTGATGGTCACCCACGACCCGGTGGCCGCCAGCTACGCGGACCGGGTGCTGTACCTCGCCGACGGCCGGATCGTGGACGAGATGTACAAGCCCACCGCGGAGGCCGTGCTGGACCGCATGAAGGACTTCGACGCCCGGGGGCGCACGTCATGACCGTCGTGAAGACCTCGATGCGCAACTTCTTCGCGCACAAGGGCCGCATGGCGCTCTCGGCGGTGGCGGTGCTGCTGTCGGTGGCGTTCGTGTGCGGCACCCTGGTGTTCACCGACACGATGAACACCACCTTCGACAAGCTCTTCGCGGTCACCTCCTCGGACGTGTCGGTGGCCCCGAAGGACGTCGAGGCCGAGGACACCCCGCAGAACGGGGTGCCCGAGTCGCTGCCGGCGTCGACGCTGGAGAAGATCCGTTCGGTCGACGGCGTGGAGTCCGTCGAGGGCGCGGTCTCCTCGATGAACGTGACGGTCGTCAACTCCGACAACGACAACGTGGGGGCCACCAGCGGCGCCCCCACCATCGCCGGGAACTGGACCAAGAACGACCTGCGGTCCATGGAGATCACCTCGGGCCACGCCCCGCGCGGCCCGACCGAGACGATGGTCGACTCCGACACCGCCGACAAGCACGACCTGAAGATGGGCGACGAGCTGCGCACCATCGCGCAGACCGGCGACTTCAAGGCGAAGATCGTCGGCATCGCCTCCTTCACCGTGACCAACCCCGGTGCCGCGGTCCTCTACTTCGACACCGCCACCGCGCAGCGTGAACTGCTCGGCGGCGCGGACCGGTTCAGCCAGTTCAACGTCACCGCCGCCGCCGGTGTCACCGACGCGCAGCTCAAGCAGAACGTGTCCGGCGCCCTGGGGGACACGTTCAAGGTCCAGACGGCCAAGGAGGCGTCCGACGAAGGACGCGCGGACGTCGGCGAGTTCATGGACGTCATCAAGTACGCCATGCTCGGCTTCGCCGGGATCGCGTTCCTGGTCGGCATCTTCCTGATCATCAACACCTTCTCCATGCTGGTCGCCCAGCGCACCCGCGAGATCGGCCTGATGCGGGCCATCGGTTCCTCCCGCCGGCAGGTCAACCGCTCGGTGCTGGTCGAGGCGCTCCTCCTCGGCGTCGTCGGCTCGGTCCTCGGTGTCGCGGCCGGTGTCGGCATCGCCATCGGCCTGATGAAGCTGATGTCGGCGGCGGGCATGAACCTGTCCACCGACGACCTCACCATCAAGACGGCGACCCCGGTGACCGGCCTGATCCTCGGCGTCGTCGTCACCGTCCTGGCCGCCTACCTGCCGGCCCGCCGGGCCGGGAAGATCTCCCCGATGGCCGCCCTGCGCGACGCCGGTACCCCGGCCGACGCCAAGGCGGGCTGGATACGCGGCCTGATCGGCCTGGTGCTCACCGGCTCCGGCGTCGCCGCCCTGCTCACGGCCGCCTCCGCCGACAAGGCGAGCGACGGCTCGATGATGCTCGGCGCGGGCATCGTGCTCTCCCTCATCGGCTTCGTCGTCATCGGCCCGCTGCTGGCCGGGTTCGTGGTGCGGGTGATCAGCGCGGTGCTGCTGCGCGCCTTCGGTCCCGTGGGCCGCCTGGCCGAGCGCAACGCCCTGCGCAACCCGCGCCGAACCGGTGCCACCGCCGCCGCCCTGATGATCGGCCTCGCCCTGGTCGCCTGCCTCTCCGTCGTCGGTTCCTCCATGGTCGCCTCGGCCACCAGCGAGCTGGACAAGACGGTCGGCGCGGACTTCATCGTCCAGGGCAACCAGCGGATCGTGCCGCAGGCCGAGAAGGCCATGACCGACACCCCCGGCCTGGAACACGTCACCCGCTACAAGGTGCTCGACGCCACGCTGACCTCCCCCGACGGCAGGACGGACGACGACGGCGTCACGGCCGCCGACCCCACCTACGCCGAGGACGTGCGCCGCGCGACGACCGAGGGCAAGCTCTCCGCCGCCTACGGCACGGACGCCATGTCGGTCGGCTCGGACTACGCCGAGAAGCACGGCGTGCACGTCGGCGACACCGTCTCCGTCGCCTTCGAGGGCGGCGAGACCGCGAAGCTCAAGGTCGCCGCGATCACCAGCGACGACGTGGCCATCGACCAGGGCGCCCGGTACATCAGCATCGAGACGATGGAGAAGTACCTGCCGGCCGAGAACGTCCCGCCGAACATGATCATGTTCGCCAAGGCGAAGGACGGCCAGGCCGACCAGGCGTACGCCGCGCTGAAGAAGTCGCTGGACGCCTACCCGCAGTACCAGGTGGCCGACCAGACCGACTACAAGCAGGAGCTGAAGGACCAGATCGGCCAGCTGCTGAACATGGTCTACGGCCTGCTCGCCCTGGCGATCATCGTCGCCGTCCTCGGTGTGGTGAACACCCTGGCGCTGTCGGTGGTCGAGCGGACCCGGGAGATCGGCCTGATGCGGGCCATCGGCCTCTCCCGCCGCCAGCTGCGTCGCATGATCCGCATGGAGTCCGTGGTCATCGCCCTCTTCGGTGCCCTGCTCGGCCTCGGCCTGGGCATGGGCTGGGGCGCCACCGCCCAGAAGCTGCTCGCCCTGGAGGGCCTGAACGTCCTGGACATCCCCTGGCCGACGATCATCGGGGTCTTCATCGGCTCGGCCTTCGTGGGCCTGTTCGCCGCGCTGGTCCCGGCCTTCCGGGCGGGCCGGATGAACGTCCTGAACGCCATCGCGACGGAGTAGCACCCGACCCGACAGCCACCGCACACGGGGGTTGCGGGGGAGGGCCCGGCGCCGACGTCCCAGGGGGCGGAGGCGCCGGGCCTTTTGCGGCGCGGAACCGGACAGCCGCCTCCGCCTGTCCCGCGAGTCCCCCCGCGAGAGTCCTCCCCCCGGCGAGTCCCGCCGTGAGCCCCGCCCGCGCGAGCCTCCCCATCCCCCCGAGAGCCTTCGCCCCCCGAGCCTTCGCCCCCCGAGTCGTCCGTCACCCGGGCGTTCGCCTTTCAGCCCACCGAGTCGGGTGGTGGGTGGGCACAGGCCCGGGGGTTCCAGGGGGCGGAGCCCCCTGGTACGGCCACCGCGGCGCCGCCCACCACGCACCCGGCGTCGTCCACAGCCCCCGACGCACCCGGCGTCGTCCACAGCCCCCGACGCACCCAAGCGCAGCGACGTACGCTGGAGACACCCCGGCCCGCAGCGCGCGTCGGGCCCGTCGTGTTGTACACCCCCGCACGGAAAGTGCCCCGAATGAGCCTGCACGGTCTGCTCGATGCCGTAGTCAAGGACACCGCCCTCGCGGAAGCGATCTCGGCGGCCGCAGACGGCAACCGCATGCACGTCGACCTGGTCGGCCCGCCCGCGGCCCGCCCCTTCGCGATCGCCGCCCTGGCCCGCGAGACGGGCCGCCCGGTGCTGGCGGTGACGGCGACGGGACGCGAGGCGGAGGACCTGGCGGCGGCGCTGCGCTCCCTGCTGCCCCCCGAGGGCATCGTGGAGTACCCGTCGTGGGAGACCCTCCCGCACGAGCGGCTCAGCCCCCGCAGCGACACCGTCGGCCGCCGGCTCGCCGTCCTGCGGCGCCTGGCCCACCCCCGCCCCGACGACCCCGAGACCGGCCCGGTCTCTGTCGTCGTCGCCCCCGTGCGCTCCGTGCTCCAGCCGCAGGTCAAGGGCCTGGGCGACCTGGAGCCGGTGGCCCTGCGCACCGGGCGGAGCGCCGACCTGGAGGAGATCGTCCAGGCCCTGGCGGCAGCGGCGTACGCGCGGGTCGAGCTGGTGGAGAAGCGCGGCGAGTTCGCCGTGCGCGGCGGCATCCTGGACGTCTTCCCGCCGACCGAGGAGCACCCGCTCCGGGTCGAGTTCTGGGGCGACGACGTCGAGGAGATCCGCTACTTCAAGGTCGCCGACCAGCGCTCCCTGGAGGTCGCCGAACACGGACTGTGGGCCCCGCCCTGCCGCGAGCTGCTGCTCACCGACGACGTGCGCGAGCGCGCCCGCGTCCTCGCCGAGGACCACCCCGAGCTGGGCGAACTGCTCGGGAAGATCGCCGAGGGCATCGCGGTGGAGGGCATGGAGTCCCTGGCCCCGGTCCTCGTGGACGACATGGAGCTGCTCCTGGACGTGCTGCCCAAGGGGTCGATGTCCCTGGTCTGCGACCCGGAGCGGGTGCGCACCCGGGCCGCCGACCTGGTGGCGACGTCCCAGGAGTTCCTCCAGGCGTCCTGGGCGGCCACCGCGGGCGGCGGCGAGGCGCCGATCGACGTCGACGCGGCGTCCCTGTGGTCCATCGCGGACGTCCGGGAGCGGGCCCGCGAGCTGGACATGATGTGGTGGTCGGTCTCCCCCTTCGCCGCCGACGAGACGCTGACGTCCGACGCCGACGGGGAGGGCGACTCGGACACGCTCAAGCTCGGCATGCACGCCCCCGAGACCTACCGCGGCGACACCGCCAAGGCGCTGGCCGACACCAAGGGCTGGCTCGCCGACGGCTGGCGCGCGGTCTACGTCACCGAGGGCCACGGCCCCGCCTCCCGCACCGTCGAGGTCCTCGGCGGTGAGGGCATCGCCGCCCGCCTCGACCACGACCTCGCCGCCCTCAGCCCGTCCGTCGTGCACGTGTCCTGCGGGTCGATCGACCACGGCTTCGTCGACCCGGTCCGCAAGCTCGCCGTGCTCACCGAGACCGACCTGACCGGCCAGAAGGCGGCCGGACGCGACGGCGCCCGGATGCCGGCCCGGCGCCGCAAGACGATCGACCCGCTCACCCTGGAGGCCGGCGACTACATCGTCCACGAGCAGCACGGCGTCGGCCGCTACATCGAGATGGTGCAGCGCACCGTCCAGGGCGCCACCCGCGAGTACCTGGTCGTGGAGTACGCCCCCGCCAAGCGCGGCCAGCCCGGCGACCGGCTCTACATCCCCACCGACCAGCTGGAGCAGATCACCAAGTACGTCGGCGGCGAGGCCCCCACCCTGCACCGCCTCGGTGGCGCCGACTGGACCAAGACCAAGGCCCGCGCGAAGAAGGCGGTCAAGGAGATCGCCGCCGACCTGATCAAGCTGTACAGCGCGCGAATGGCGGCGCCGGGACACGCCTTCGGCGCGGACACCCCCTGGCAGCGCGAGCTGGAGGACGCCTTCCCCTACGCGGAGACGCCGGACCAGCTCACCACCATCGCCGAGGTCAAGGACGACATGGAGAAGACGGTCCCGATGGACCGCCTGATCTGCGGCGACGTCGGCTACGGCAAGACGGAGATCGCGGTCCGTGCCGCCTTCAAGGCCGTCCAGGACGGCAAGCAGGTCGCCGTGCTGGTCCCCACCACCCTGCTGGTGCAGCAGCACTTCGGGACGTTCGGCGAGCGCTACGCCCAGTTCCCGGTGAACGTGAAGGCGCTGTCCCGCTTCCAGAGCGACACCGAGTCGAAGGCGACCCTGGAGGGCCTGCGCGAGGGCTCGGTGGACATCGTCATCGGCACCCACCGCCTGTTCTCCTCCGAGACGAAGTTCAAGGACCTGGGCCTGGTCATCGTCGACGAGGAGCAGCGCTTCGGCGTCGAGCACAAGGAGCAGCTGAAGAAGCTGCGGGCCAACGTCGACGTGCTCACCATGTCCGCGACGCCCATCCCGCGCACCCTGGAGATGGCGGTCACCGGCATCCGCGAGATGTCCACGATCACCACCCCGCCGGAGGAGCGCCACCCGGTGCTGACCTTCGTCGGTCCCTACGAGCACAAGCAGATCGGCGCCGCGATCCGCCGTGAGCTGCTCCGCGAGGGCCAGGTCTTCTACATCCACAACCGGGTCGAGTCCATCGACCGCGCGGCGGCCAAGCTCCGCGAGATCGTCCCCGAGGCGCGCATCGCCACCGCCCACGGCCAGATGTCGGAGCAGGCGCTGGAGCAGGTCGTCGTGGACTTCTGGGAGAAGAAGTTCGACGTGCTGGTCTCCACGACCATCGTCGAGTCCGGCATCGACATCTCCAACGCCAACACCCTCATCGTCGAACGCGGCGACAACTTCGGCCTCAGCCAGCTCCACCAGCTGCGCGGCCGGGTCGGGCGTGGCCGCGAGCGCGGGTACGCCTACTTCCTGTACCCGCCGGAGAAGCCGCTGACGGAGACCGCGCACGAGCGGCTCGCCACCATCGCCCAGCACACCGAGATGGGTGCGGGCATGTACGTGGCGATGAAGGACCTGGAGATCCGCGGCGCGGGCAACCTGCTCGGCGGCGAGCAGTCCGGCCACATCGCCGGCGTCGGCTTCGACCTGTACGTGCGGATGGTCGGCGAGGCCGTCGCCGACTACCGGGCCTCCCTGGAGGGTGGTGTGGAGGAGGAGCCGCCGCTCGAGGTCAAGATCGAGCTGCCCGTCGACGCGCACGTCCCGCACGACTACGCGCCCGGCGAGCGGCTGCGTCTCCAGGCGTACCGGTCCATCGCCTCCGCCAACAGCGAGGAGGACGTCAAGGCCGTACGCGAGGAGCTCGTCGATCGCTACGGCAAGCTGCCGGAGCCGGTGGAGAACCTGCTGCTGGTCGCCGGTCTGCGCATGCTCGCGCGGGCGTGCGCCGTCGGCGAGATCGTGCTCCAGGGCAACAACATCCGCTTCGCACCGGTGGAGTTGCGCGAGTCCCAGGAGCTGAGGCTCAAGCGGCTCTACCCCGGCAGCGTCATCAAGTCGGGCACCCACCAGGTGCTGGTGCCGCGCCCGAAGACCGCGAAGGTGGGCGGCAAGCCTCTGGTCGGGCGGGAACTGCTCGGCTGGGTCGGCGAGTTCCTGACCTCGATCCTGGGGTCGTAGCGCTCGGGGCCCGGGCCCGCCCACGGCGAAGCCGCCCACGGGGACAGTTCCGTGGACGGCTTCGACGTGTCCGGGTACGGGGAACGGCTGCTACTGCTGCTCCCGGCCGCCGCCCTGCTCGCGTCCGAAGCCGAGCTTGCCCTCGGCCTGCTGCTGCGCGGCGTCGACCTGCTTCTCGTACTTGCCGCCGGTCCGCTGGTTGACCTGGCGTTCGGCGGCGTCGGACATCTTCCTTGATTTGTCCTTGTCCTTGCCGGCCATGCTCTTCATCTTGTCGAGGATGCCCATGCAGAGCTCCTTCCGAGGCGTGACTCACTGTCGAAGGTACGACAGATATGTCCCGTGTGCCCACTGACGCCCACTTAAGGCCACCTATGGCCCGGACCCCTCCCTCGCTACGGTGGTGGCTGCGAACGGCAAGGGGAGGGGCGCGCATGACGCGGCACAGCAGGATCCGTACCGGTTGGGCCGCGGGGGCGGTCCTCGCCCTGGCCCTGGTGACCGGCTGTGAAGGCCTGGAGGCCGACGACGACGCCCCCACGTCGGGCAGTGGTGCCGAGGCCCCCGCCGCGGGCCACGCCGTCAGCCCGCTGGACAACCCCGACGGCACCGAACCGGGCCTCGCCCCGGTCGCGGGCGACAGTCCGCAGGCGAAGGCCCGCAAGCTGATCGACGGTCTGCCGACCAAGGGGCGCGGCCCGAAGACGGGGTACGACCGGGACGAGTTCGGCTACGCGTGGATGGACACCGCCGACGGCGTCCCACTCGCCAGAAACGGCTGTGACACCCGGAACGACCTGCTGAAACGTGACGGTCAGAAGGTGCGCTTCAAGTCCGGCTCGGACTGTGTGGTCATCGCGATGACCCTCGACGACCCGTACACCGGGACGCGTATCGACTGGCGCAAGCAGGACGCGAGCGAGGTCCAGATCGACCACGTCGTGCCGCTGTCCTACAGCTGGCAGATGGGCTCCTCGCGGTGGCCGGAGAACAAGCGCGAGCAGCTGGCCAACGACCCGCTCAACCTGCTTCCGGTCGAGGGCCGTGCCAACTCCGCCAAGCGCGACTCCGGCCCGGCCTCCTGGCTGCCGCCGGACAAGGCGATCCGGTGCGCGTACGCGGTCCGCTTCGCCCAGGTCGCCGTCAAGTACGAGCTGGCGGTGACGGCGGCGGACCGGGCGATGATGTCGAAGCAGTGCCAGGGCTGACGGGCTGACGCCTCTCCGGCGTCGGTGTCGTCAGCGCCGCGAGGGCGGGGCGGAGCAGGGCCGCGATCCGGTCGGCCGAGGCGTCCCGCAGGGGTGACAGGCCGAGCAGCTGGTGGCCGACGGAGACGCCCAGCAGGGTGCTGACGACCAGTGCGGCGCGCAGCTCGGGGTCCGCGTCCGTGGGCAGGGCGGCGCCGATGCCGTCGATCTGCCGGCCGAGTGCCGCCCGGGCGTGGTCGGCCGCCGCCGGGTCGGTGAGCATGGAGCGCATCATCGCCAGCGTCCCCTCGGGCAGGCCGCCGAGCTTGAGACCGAGCGTGGCCAGCAGCTGATCGACGAGCGCGTCCGGGCCCGCGGTGGGCGGCGGTGCGGGCACCGCCTGCACGGCCGCGGTGAACAGCTCCCGCTTCGAGCCGAAGTACTGCATGACCAGGGCGGGGTCGACGCCCGCCGAGGTCGCCACGGCGCGGATCGTGGTGCGGTCGAAGCCCCGCTCGGCGAACAGCACCCGTGCGCCGTCCAGGATGCGGGCCTCGGTCGCTCGGCGGCGGTCTGCGCGGGACTGGTGGGGCGTGGACACCGGTCCACTCTAGCGCCGTTCGCTCAACAGTTGTTGACCGATCCGGTGCACGGTTCTACGGTGGTTGGGTCAACAGTTGTTGAGCGAGTCGAACGAGTGGAGTGGTCGTCATGCCGCCTTCGGACGCGCCCGCCGTCCGCACCCCGCGCGAGGTGCTGGCCCGCTACTACCGGGCCATGCTCGACAAGTCCGCGGACGACCTCGCCGATCTGTACGCCGTGGACGCGGTGCACGAGTTTCCGTTCACCGCGCCCGGCTTCCCCGCGTACTTCGAGGGGCGCGAGGCCGTCCGGTCCGGGTATCGCGCCGCCTGGGGCGCCAGCCCCGCCCGGGTGGAGGAGGTCAGGGAGGTCGCGGTCCACGAGACCGCACGTCCCGGAGTGATCGTCGCCGAGCACGTGGTCGTGGGGGCGGTGCCTCCCGCGCGCACCGGGTTCACCGTCCCCGGCCTCCTGGTGCTCCATGTACGCGACGGGCTGATCGCCCGGGCCCGCGACTACATGGACGGCTTCGGGGTCGCCGCGGCCCGGGAGTGAGGGGCGGGCCCTCGCGGGTCAGGCGCTCGTCCCGGTCAGGCCGTCCAGGTCGAGGACCTCTCCGGAGGGGGACGCGGCGGGCACCGGCTCGTCGTACCCGGTGAAGGACAGGGCGCCGGGCTCCCGCTTCGACCCGCTCTCGAAGCGCAGCAGGTACGGCTCGCCCTCGGTGGCGACGTACACGGTGTTGCGCTCGGAGCCGTCCGTCTCGTACAGGGTGAACGCGGGCTTGCCGTCGACGGTGGTGGCCTTGCCGCGTGTCACCTTCGTCGGGGTGTCGTCACCGCTGCCCCCGGCGTCCTCCAGCAGCTTGTCCAGGTCGCAGAACCCGGCCATCTCCTTCGCGTCCGCGCCGTCGGCGGACATGCTGGTCCACCGTCCGGCCAGCAGTGACACGAGGGCCTCGGTGTCGGCCTGCGGCTCACCCTTGCTCTGGGCCCGCAGGAACCGTTCGTCGTACTTCAGGTAGACCGTGTCGCCGGTCTTGATCAACTCGGCCTCGCCCTGGCCGTTCAGGCCCATCGTCCCGGCGCAGTCGCCGCGCCGGTCCAGGGCGAGGTCGATCTCGATGGTGCCGCCGCTCTCGTCGTCGGGGACGCTGCCGGTCATGCGCAGCGAGCGCGCCCCGGTGGTGGCCTTCAGCGCCCGCTCGGATATCTCCGCGCCGGTCAGCCCGGCGAACGGCTCGTCCGGCGCCGATGCCGACGCGGACGCCCCGGCCGGAGTCGCGGCAGAGCCCGGTGCGGTGCTGGACGGTGACGCGGTCGCCGATCCGCCGGACACGGTGGAGCGGGCGGGCCCGTCGGACGCGCTGTCGCCGTCCTGGCCGGACTGGCAGCCGGTCAGGCAGGCGGTGGCGCCCGCGGCGAGGAGGAGAGCGGTGAGTGCGGTGCGGTGCGCGCGACGGCGCATGGTGGATCCCCCCAGGGATTCTCGGTGAACGGTGAGCGCGGTCCGGCGCTCAGAACTGGCCGTTGCCGAGCAGTTCGCCGTCGGCGTCGTAGATCGTGACGAGGCCGTTCTCGCTGTCCTTCCAGTCGGCGAACGCGGAGGCGATGAGCTTGGCCGGACCCGTGCCCTCGCCCATGATGCCGCCGGTGAAGTCGGTGTAGACGTCGGCGGCGTCGAGGATGTCGTTCTGCTCGTCGGCGCCCTGCACCTTGGTGACATGGGAGACGGCGTCCTTCTCCCCGGGCGTCCCGTTCTTCCGCACGAACGCCTTGAACCGCTCGGCCTGGGACGCCTTCTCCACGGCCTTGTCCTCGGCGGGCTTCGCGTCGGACGCCCCGTCCGTCTTCGCGCTGTCCGTGCCCGCGCCACCCGGCTTCTCGCCCGCGCTCGCCGAGGTCCGGTCGTCGCTCTTGGCGCCGCCGTCCCCGTCGCCCGCGTTCGCCGACAGCGCGCCGATGACGGCGATCCCCACGACGGTGCCCAGCACGATCTTGGTCTTCATGCCCATGACGTCAGTCCTCTCCCCAGAGACGGATCAGTCGACCGTGAACCGAAGCCCGTCGCCTCGGCCGGTCCGATGCGTCAATGAGACCAGAGCTTGTGAACCGAGTCAACACGGTTCACGGAGGGGCGCAAGTACACGATGTGAATCGAGGTCGGATCATGTTCATCGGTAGGATCACCCCCACACACCAGGACGAGGGGGCCCGAGCGTGCAGGACCACGGGACAGAGGTGACCGCCGCCGGTATCGCGCGGCTCGCCGGCGTCGGCCGCGCCGCCGTCAGCAACTGGCGCCGTCGGCACGCGGACTTCCCCAGACCGGTCGGCGGTACCGAGACCAGCCCGTCCTTCGCCCTCGCCGACGTCGAGGCATGGCTGCGCGCCCAGGGCAAACTCGCCGAGGTCCCCCCGCGCGAACGCGTCTGGCAGCAACTGGCCGGCCACCCGGAGGGCCCGGTCGCCGCCCTGGTGCAGGCCGGCTGCGTCCTGCTGCTGATCCACGACCGCCCCACCCGCTGGCTGGACGCGAGCGCCGGCTCCGACGAACGCCTCGCCGACCTGCTGCCCGCCGCCCTCGACCAGGTACTCGACGCCCGCTTCGGCACCGGCCCCGAGCGTGCCGTCACCACCCCGGCCGGCCCCCGGCTGCTCCCCTCCGCCCCCCTCCTGCGCGGCGCCGCCGAACTCGCCGCCGGGCCGGGCGCCCGCAAGGCGTACGAGTTCCTGCTCGGCCGGCACCTCGACGCCAACCCGCGGCAGTACACGCTCACCCCGGACCCGCTCGCCGACCTGATGGCCGAACTCGCCGGTCCCGCCCGCACGGTGCTCGACCCCGCCTGCGGCACCGGATCCCTGCTCCGCGCCGCTGCCGCCGTCGCCCGGCCCGGACAGGAGCTGTACGGCCAGGACAGCGACCCCGCACTGGCCGCGCTCACCGCGCTGCGGCTCGCCCTGAGCACGGACGCCACCGTGCGCATCACCGCCGGCGACAGCCTGCGCGCGGACGCCCGCACCGGGCTGCGCGCCGACGCCGCGCTGTGCCACCCGCCGTTCAACGAACGCAACTGGGGCCACGACGAACTCGCCTACGACCCCCGCTGGGAGTACGGCTTCCCGGCCCGCACCGAATCCGAACTGGCCTGGGTGCAGCACGCCCTGGCCCGGGTCAGGGACGGCGGCACCGTCGTCGTCCTGATGCCGCCCGCCGCCGCCTCCCGCCGCTCCGGCCGCCGGGTCCGCGCCGACCTGCTGCGCCGGGGCGCGCTGCACGCCGTGATCGCCCTGCCGGTCGGTGCGGCACCCCCGTACAACATCCCCCTGCACCTGTGGGTGCTGCGCCGGCCCGAGCGGGCGCCCGCGCAGCCCGGGGTGCTGCTCGCCGACACGGGGCAGTTCGCCGGAGAGGGGCGCGGCGGTCCGGACTGGCGGTCCGTGCGGGACGCCGTACTCGACGCCTGGACCGCGTTCGACCGCACCGGCCGGCTCGACGACCGGCCCGGCCTCGCCCGCTGTCTGCCCGTCGTCGAACTCCTCGACGACGACGTCGACCTGGCGCCCGCCCGCCACCTGCCGCCCCCCACCGCCACCGGCGGCACCGAGCGGCTCACGGACGTACGCGAGCGCCTGGACGAGACCCTGCGCCTGACCGCCGAGCTGGCCCCCGCGGCCCCCGGCACCGGACGCGCCGCACCCCGCAGGCCGCTCACCACCGTCGGCGAACTCGCCCGCGGCGGCGCCCTCGTGCTGCGCACCGGCACGAACGGCGGTCACGCGCGCGTGCCCCTGCTCACCGACCACGACGTCCTCACCGGCACCGGCCCCTCGGGCACCCTCCCGGAGGGCGACGAGGAACCCGTCCTGACCGAATCCGGTGACGTCGTCGTGCCCGTCCTCGGCGGCGGCTCCGTCGCGCGCGTGATCGACGCGGACACCGCGGGCGCCGCCCTCGGACGCAACCTCGTGCTGCTGCGCCCCGACCCCGCCGCCCTCGACCCCTGGTTCCTCGCCGGGTTCCTGCGCGGCACCGCCAACCACCGGCAGGCCAGCAGCTACGCCTCCACCGCCACCCGCCTCGACGTACGGCGCCTCCAACTGCCCCGGCTGCCCCTCGACGCCCAGCGCGGCTACGGCGACCGCTTCCGCGCCCTCGACGAGTTCGAGCGCGCGCTGCGCCTCGCGGGCCGCCTGGGGGAGCAACTGGTGCGGGGCATGTACGACGGGCTCACGGACGGCACGGTCGACCCCGGCTGAGCCGCCCGCGCGGCCCGAGTGACCAGGACGACAACGGTTCGGTACAACCCGGGGCCGCCGGTCCGTGTCGGCCTATACGCTCGACTCCGCACCGGTCGCCCGGCGCACGTCCGTCCCATCGGGTCCCCAGGAGAAGTCATGCACGGCCACGGCTATGCGCCGCCACCGCCGCCGCGCCGCCCCAGGACCGCGGTGCTGGTCCTGTTGCGCGTCTTCTTCGTGGCCCTGGCCCTGCTGAGCATCGGCTTCCTCGCCTGGATATCGACGCTGTACGCCGCCGTCGTGAGCCGCCGGCCACGCGACTGGTGGGTCTTCGCCGCGACGGCCGTCGCCCTGGTGGTCAGCTTCTGCTTCCTGGCCACCGACGACACCGACGACTTCAGCACCCCGGCCGGCACCACCGGGATGATCATCCTGCTGCTCAACGCCTGCGCCTGCGCCGGGTACTTCCTCTACGCCGACATCCGCCACCACCGGCGGCCGCCCCACCCCGGCCACCCCGTCCCGATGCCGCCGCCCCCGGCACCCGGGTACGGACACCCGCAGCCCGCGTACCCCTACGCCCCGGCCCCCGCCCCGGCGCAGGCGCCGGTGCCGCCGTACCAGGCCCCGACGCCGCAGCACCCCCCGGCCCCCGCCCGCATCGACCAGGTCCGCGCCGAACTCGACGAGCTCAGCGACTACCTGCGCAACCACGACGGCCGTGACGACGGCCACCGGGGCGGACGGTGACCGCGGCGACCGGACGCGTCGTCGCCGGCCGGTACGAGCTGTCCACGCTCATCGGCCAGGGCGGCATGGGACAGGTCTGGACGGCCTACGACCGGCGCCTGGACCGGCGCGTGGCGGTGAAGCTGCTGCGCCCCGACAAGGTCGCCGGAGCGGAGGCCGACGAACTGCGCCGCCGGTTCGTGCGCGAGTGCCGCGTCACCGCACAGGTCGACCACCCCGGCCTGGTCACGGTGCACGACGCGGGCAGCGAGGGCGAGGAGCTGTTCCTCGTCATGCAGTACGTCGACGGCGCCGACCTCTCCGACCACCTCGCCGAGCACGATCCCTACCCGTGGCAGTGGGCCGTCGCGGTCGCCGCCCAACTGTGCGCCGTCCTCAGCGCCGTGCACGCCGTGCCGATCGTCCACCGCGACCTCAAGCCGCGCAACGTGATGGTCAAGCAGGACGGCACCGTCACCGTCCTCGACCTCGGCGTCGCCTCCGTCATGGACGCCGACACCACCCGCCTCACCCACACCGGCACCCCCATCGGCTCGCCCGCCTACATGGCCCCCGAGCAGGCCATGGGCGGCGCCGTCGGCCCGTACACCGACCTGTACGCACTCGGCGTGCTGCTGCACGAACTGCTCAGCGGCGACGTCCCGTTCGCGGGTTCCACGGCACTCGGTGTGCTGCACCGGCACCTGTACGAGCCCCCGCTGCCCGTGCGCCGTACCCGCCCCGAGGTCCCGGAGGCGCTCGAAGCCCTGGTGCTGCGCCTGCTCGCCAAGGACCCGCAGCACCGCCCCGACTCCGCGCAGGAGGTCTACGAGCACCTCGCGCCGCTGCTGCCCACGCTCGGCGTGCCCACCGGCGGCCCCCTTGACCCCACCCGCCCCTTCGTGCGCCCGCACGCCCCCTGGCCCGACCGCGCCCGCACCCCCGCGCCGCAACCGGCGCCCGTACCGCCCGCCGCCGAGGCGGAGAAACCGGACGTCGCCCGCGCCGTCGACGACGTCAAACGCCTCCTCGGCGAGGGCCGCATCACCCAGGCCGTCGACGTCCTCGGCGCGATCCTGCCCGCCGCAGCCGAACAGCACGGCGAACGCTCCCCGGTCGTGCGCACCCTGCGCAGGCAGTACGCGGCGACCCTCATGGACGACGGCCAGTACCGGCGTGCCCTGCCCGAACTGCGCCGCCTCGCCGACGAACGCGCCGCCGAGGCCGGCCAGGCCGACCCGCAGTCCCTGCGCCACCGCTACGACGCCGCCCAGTGCCTGGAACAGCTTGGCGAACCGGCCGCCGCCCTCGCCGAGTACCGCGCGCTGCTGCCGTACTACGAGAACCAGTACGTGGCCGGCGACCCCGACCTCGCCCACGACGTCCGCCGCCGCATCGGCCATCTCCTCCTCGCCCTCGGCGACCGCGCCGCCGCCCACGACACGCTGGTCCGGCTGCTGCACGACGTGGAGCACGTCCACGGACCCGGCCATCCGCTCGCGGACGACATCCGGCGCACGCTCCAGTGGCTGGGCCGGATGCGCGGCTGACCACCGCCGCCACGAGGGCCCGGTGGCGGGCCGGGCACGAGGCGGTGCCCGAAGTCCCGATGAATCGTTGGTCCAATGGGTTGGCCAGAGCCGGGCCACTGCCTAACATCGATCATCGCAAGACTTTGTGCACCGTCGCACAATCTCCAAACGGGAGGTTCCCTTGCACCGCCGCAGCCGCCGTCGCTCCGCGCTTCTCCTCACCGCCGCGATCGCCGCAGCGGCCCCCCTGCTCACCGCTTGCGGCAACGACGCGCATCCGGGCGCGGCGGCCGTCGTCGGCGACCAGCGCATCACCGTCGCCCAGCTGGAGAACCGCGTGGACGAGGTGCGCGAGGCACAGCGCGCCGCCGTGCCGGACGACACCCAGTACCAGCAGGTCGTCGCCCGGACCGGCACCCTCACCCGCGACACCCTGCACGGCATGGTCCTCGACCGGGTCCTGCACCGCGCCGCCCAGGACGCCGGGGTGGGCGTCAGCCGCAAGGAAGTGCAGGACATGCGCGGCGAGCTGGAGAAGCAGGCCGGCGGCCCCGAGCAGCTGGAGACGGTCTGGCTCCAGCAGTACGGCGTCGCCCCCGACCGCCTCGACGACAACCTCCTCGTCCAGATCGAGGCCCAGAAGCTCGCCCAGAGCCTCGGCACCGACACCAGCCGGCCCGAGTTCTGGCAGGCCCTGTCCGAGGCATCCAAGAAGCTCGACGTCGACCTCAACCCGCGCTACGGCGCCTGGGACGTCCAGAAGAGCAGCCGTGTCGACACGCGGACACCGTGGGTGCGCGAGATCACGGCGGCGGGGCCCCAGCAGCCGGCGTAGCACCCCTGAGCAGCGGCGATACGGTCCCCTGTGGACAACTCGGGGGGCCGTCGACCGGGTGCGTTAGGTTCGAGGAGTGAACGCAACCACCGCCGACGCGACCGCCCCCGACCAGGGCCGCATCGTCCTGCTCACCACCAGCCACCGCGTCGCCCCCGGCCTGCTGTCCTGGCCCGCCTGGCAGGCCCTGCGCACCGCCGACCGCGTCCTGTGCGCCGACGGCGCCCACCCGCAGGTGCCCTATCTGCGCGAGGCGGGGATCCGGGTGGAGGAGGCGGCCCCGACCGCCGAGGAACTGGTGGACGCCTGCGCCGGCGGCCGCACCGCGGTGGTCGTCGCGACCGGCGAGGGCGACCCCGCGCTCACCGACGGCCTGGCCCGCCTCGCCGGCTCCGGCCGTGTCCGGATGCCCGACCTCGAGCTGCTCCCCGCCTCCTACGACCTCCCGGGCGCCCGCCTCCTCGACCTCGTCCAGGTCATGGACCGCATCCGCCTCGAATGCCCCTGGTCCTCGCAGCGCACCCACAAGGGCCTGGCCAAGTACGCCATCGAGGAGGCGTACGAACTCGTCGAGGCCATCGAGGACGGCGACCGCGACGAGCTGCGGGAGGAGCTGGGCGACGTGCTCCTCCAGGTCGTCTTCCACGCCCGCATCGCCGAGGAGGACCCCGACGCCCCGTTCTCCGTGGACGACGTGGCCGGCACCATCGTCGCCAAGCTCATCCACCGCCACCCGCACGTCTTCGGCGAGGAGACGGCCGAGACCCCCGAGGAGGTCCGGGAGCACTGGCTGCGCACCAAGGCCGCGGAGAAGCGGCGCACCTCGGTCACCGAGGGCGTCCCCCTGGGCCAGCCCGGCCTCGCCCTCGCCGCCAAGCTCGCCTCCCGCGTCCGCACCGCGGGCCTCGACGTCCCGCTGCCCACCGGCGAGGGCATCGGCTACGAACTGCTCGCCCTCGCCGCCCGCGCCGAGTCCGCGGGCACCGACCCCGAGGCGGCCCTGAGAGCGGCGGCCCGCGCCTACCGGGACGCGATCCGGGCGGTCGAGGGATGACCGGCAGCTCTTCCGCCCCCGTCCCCGAGCTGTTCACCTGGGAGTTCGCGAGCGACCCCTATCCTGCCTACGCCTGGCTGCGCGAGCACGCCCCCGTGCACCGCACCCGGCTGCCCAGCGGAGTGGAGGCATGGCTGGTCACCCGGTACGCCGACGCGAAACAGGCCCTCGCCGACCCGCGGCTGTCCAAGAACCCGGCGCACCACGCCGAGCCCGCGCACGCCAAGGGCAAGACCGGCATTCCGGGGGAGCGGAAGGCCGAGCTGATGACCCATCTGCTCAACATCGACCCGCCCGACCACACCAGGCTGCGACGGCTGGTCAGCAAGGCGTTCACGCCCCGCCGCGTGGCCGAGTTCGCGCCCCGGGTGCAGGAGCTGGCCGACCTCCTCATCGACCGCTTCGCCGCCACCGGCTCCGCCGACCTGATCCACGAGTTCGCCTTCCCGCTGCCCATCTACGCCATCTGCGACCTGCTCGGCGTCCCCCGCGAGGACCAGGACGAGTTCCGGGACTGGGCGGGCATGATGATCCGTCACCAAGGAGGCCCGCGGGGCGGCGTCGCCCGGTCGGTGAAGAAGATGCGCGGCTACCTCGCCGATCTCATCCACCGCAAGCGCGCCGCACTGCCGCCCGAGCCCGCGCCCGGCGAGGACCTCATCTCCGGCCTGATCCGCGCCTCCGACCACGGCGAGCACCTCACCGAGAACGAGGCCGCGGCCATGGCCTTCATCCTGCTCTTCGCAGGTTTCGAGACCACGGTCAACCTCGTGGGCAACGGCGCGTACGCCCTGCTCACCCACCCCGGGCAGCGGGAGCGGCTGCAGGCGTCCCTGGCCGCCGGGGAGCGCGGCCTGCTGGAGACCGGCGTCGAGGAACTCCTGCGCTACGACGGCCCGGTGGAGCTGGCCACCTGGCGCTTCGCCACCCGGCCGCTGACCATCGGCGGACAGGACGTCGCGGCCGGCGACCCCGTCCTCGTCGTCCTCGCCGCCGCCGACCGGGACCCGGAGCGGTTCACCGACCCGGACACCCTGGACCTGGCCCGCCGCGACAGCCAGCACCTCGGGTACGGCCACGGCATCCACTACTGCCTCGGCGCCCCGCTCGCCCGGCTGGAGGGGCAGACGGCGCTGGCCACCCTGCTCACCCGGCTGCCGGACCTCCGCCTCGCCGCGGACCCGGCCGAACTCCGGTGGCGCGGCGGCCTCATCATGCGAGGTCTGCGCACTTTGCCGGTCTCGTTCACACCGCTCGCGTCATCGGCGGGCAACGGTCCGTCGCCGACGCAAAAGTGACACGCGCTCAACTCTGTGATCTTCACGTGATCTGCGCGGCATGAACTTGTGACAAGTGATGATCTCCCTATACGTTCACGGATCAGCGTGGTGTCGAGCGTCATCCGCCGCGCGGTCCCCGTCGTCTCGTGAAAGGTCGTCGCATGCTCTCCGGGAACGGTCGTCACCGCCGCCCCCGCCAGGCACCCGCACTGGTCGTCGCCGCCGGAGTGACCGGCTCCGCCATCGCGATCCCGCTGCTCGGTGCCACCGGCGCCCACGCGGCCGACTCCGCGAACTGGGACCAGGTCGCCGAGTGCGAGACCGGTGGTGCCTGGAGCCAGAACAGCGGCAACGGGTACTACGGCGGCCTGCAGCTGTCCCAGGACGCCTGGGAGCGGTACGGCGGGCTGGACTACGCCCCCAGCGCCGACCAGGCCAGTCGCTCCCAGCAGATACGAATCGCCGAGAAGATACACGCGGACCAGGGCATCGCCGCCTGGCCGACCTGCGGTCTGCTGGCCGGACTGGGCAGCGACTCCGGGGTCACGGGCGGCGGCTCCGGCTCCGGCACGGCCGGTGACGGGGCGTCGGAGGGTTCGGACACCTCGGGGGAGCAGGACACCACCAAGTCGTCCGAAACACCCGCGACCACCGAAACACCCGAGTCGCCCCAGTCATCCGAGTCGTCCGGCTCGAGCGGTTCGTCCGGCACGGCCGAGACGCCGGAGTCGACGTCCGGAGCATCCTCTTCGTCCCCTTCGCCCTCTTCTTCGCCGTCGTCTGACGCTCCGTCCGATGAGGCGGACCAATCCGCCAAGCCGGACACTTCGTCCGAATCCGACCCCTCCGTCAGTGCCGAATCGCAGGGCACCGAGGGCTCGTCCGGCTCCGGCAAGCACCGGGGCGGCACCGCGGACGAGGGTGCGGCGGGGGAGGGGCGTACGGACCCGACGACGGGCCGGCACGCCTCGCGCGACGGTGGCGAGCGGGAGGCCGGGGACGGCCGTTACGTCGTCCGCACCGGCGACAGTCTCTGGGCCATCGCCGACTCCCTTGAGGTCGACGGCGGGTGGCGCACGCTCTACGCCGACAACGCGACCGTCGTCGGTGCCGACCCGGACCACATCCTGCCCGGTCAGACGCTCACGGTCACGGGCGAATCGGGCGAAAAGTAGGGGGAGTTCACGTCACGGTTAGAGACCGTATGTCCCTTTTGGATCTCGTGAGAGATAGGTCTCAGAAGCCGTGATCGTCTTTGAAAATCCGCGGAGCGCGTGTCTACGGTCATGACCGCTCGCCACCGCGGGCCCCGACAGCCGCAACGCCGAATCCTGCCAGCGGCCGTACGGGAACAGTCGTCGCGTCAAGCGCCGCAGGCAGGAGCGGGGGACCCAAGGTAAGTGCCGCACCGGGCAGTTGAGCCGGAGCGGCTAGGGGTGAAGCCGAGTTCCGGGAGGAACCCGGCCGGGCAACTCAACCGGCCCGAACCCGACAGCTCACCTCGCAGGCGTCGGTGAGGGGATCAACCATGCTGTTTTCCGGCAAGGGCAAGCACCGTCGCCCGTCCAAGGCCACCCGTGTCATCGCCGTCGCCGGCGTCACCGGTGCCGCCGTCGCCGCCCCGCTGATGGCGGCCGGCAACGCCTCCGCCGCCACCGCGTCCGAGTGGGACGCCGTCGCCCAGTGCGAGTCCGGCGGCAACTGGTCCATCAACACCGGCAACGGTTACTACGGCGGTCTGCAGTTCTCCGCCTCCACCTGGGCCGCCTACGGTGGTACGCAGTACGCCTCCTCCGCCGACCAGGCGAGCAAGTCCCAGCAGATCGAGATCGCCGAGAAGGTGCTCGCGGGCCAGGGCAAGGGTGCCTGGCCGGTCTGCGGCACCGGCCTGTCGGGCGCCGCCTACACCGGTGGCGGCTCCCAGGACAGCGGCTCCGGCAGCTCCGAGGGCTCGCAGAGCCAGAGCAGCGGCTCCACCACCGAGCGCTCCACCGAGCAGAAGGCCTCCCGCTCCTCCGAGCGCCCGGCCGCCGAGCCGAAGGCCGAGAAGCCCGCCAAGAAGACCGTCACCACCCCGACCGGCAAGAAGGTCGAGAAGGGCGACGGCGAGTACAAGGTCGTCAAGGGCGACACCCTCAGCTCGATCGCCGAGGAGCACGACGTCAAGGGCGGCTGGGCGAAGCTCTTCAAGCTGAACGACGACATCGTCGACGACGCCGACCTGATCTACCCGGGCCAGCAGCTGCACCTGAAGTAAGCGGCGGCGGCCTCCGCGACTCCCGCCCCGGTGCGTGTTCCCCCGTACGCACCGGGGCGGGACTTTTCATGTTCCGCCTTTGTTCCGTTCGGAAACAATTTACTCTCGGTTCTGTCCAGCGGGTGGGCGATCGGCTGGCCGATCGCCCGGAGCCGGTTAGGCTCGGTCCCGCAGAGCCGTCGCGGTCCCGCGGGACCGCGGCACACCGAAGCGTCACAGTGAAGCGTCACATTGAAGAAGGAGATGCTCGTGCCGTCCATCGACGTCGTCGTAGCCCGGGAAATCCTGGACTCCCGAGGCAACCCCACGGTCGAGGTCGAGGTCGGCCTCGACGACGGCAGCACGGGTCGTGCCGCCGTTCCGTCCGGCGCCTCCACCGGTGCCTTCGAGGCCATCGAACTGCGTGACGGCGACCCGAGCCGTTACCTCGGCAAGGGCGTCGAGAAGGCCGTGCTGGCCGTCATCGAGCAGATCGGCCCGGAGCTGGTCGGCTACGACGCCACCGAGCAGCGCCTGATCGACCAGGCCATGTTCGACCTGGACGCCACCGACAACAAGGGCTCGCTCGGCGCCAACGCCATCCTCGGCGTCTCCCTCGCCGTCGCCCACGCCGCCTCCGAGGCCAGCGACCTGCCGCTCTTCCGCTACCTGGGCGGCCCCAACGCGCACCTGCTGCCGGTGCCGATGATGAACATCCTGAACGGCGGCTCGCACGCCGACTCCAACGTGGACATCCAGGAGTTCATGATCGCCCCGATCGGCGCGGAGTCCTTCTCCGAGGCCCTGCGCTGGGGCGCCGAGGTCTACCACACCCTCAAGAAGGTCCTGAAGAACAAGGGCCTGGCCACCGGCCTCGGCGACGAGGGCGGCTTCGCCCCGAACCTCGGCTCCAACCGCGAGGCCCTCGACCTCATCCTCGAGGCGATCAAGGAGGCCGGCTACACCCCCGGCGAGCAGATCGCCCTCGCGCTCGACGTCGCCGCGTCCGAGTTCTACAAGGACGGCTCCTACTCCTTCGAGGGCAAGGAGCGCACCGCCGCCGAGATGACCGAGTACTACGCCGAGCTGGTCGAGGCGTACCCGCTGGTCTCCATCGAGGACCCGCTGTTCGAGGACGACTGGGACGGCTGGAACACCATCACCGCCAAGCTCGGCGACAAGGTCCAGCTGGTCGGTGACGACCTGTTCGTCACCAACCCGGAGCGCCTGGCCCGCGGCATCGAGGAGAACTCGGCCAACGCCCTGCTGGTCAAGGTCAACCAGATCGGTTCGCTGACCGAGACCCTGGACGCCGTCGAGCTGGCCCAGCGCAACGGCTTCAAGTGCATGATGTCCCACCGCTCCGGCGAGACCGAGGACGTCACCATCGCCGACCTGGCCGTCGCCACCAACTGCGGCCAGATCAAGACCGGCGCCCCGGCCCGCTCCGAGCGCGTCGCCAAGTACAACCAGCTGCTGCGCATCGAGGAGATCCTCGACGACGCCGCGGTGTACGCCGGCCGCAGCGCGTTCCCCCGGTTCCGCTCTGCGAACCAGTAGGCCCAGTAAGGGCTGACCGCCCGGTAGAAGGCAGCGTCGTACGTACGTCCCCGTATCCGGTCCCGTACCGTGTGCGGGGACGTACGCGCGTGCACGGGAGGCGGAGACCAGATGGCCGTGAAGGACCGGGACCGTTTCTCCACCGCGACCAGGATCCGGATCATCGGGGAACAGACCGCGGCCCGGGTCTACCGTTCGCAGACCAGGCGCCAGGCCCGGCGCTCCCGGCTGACCGGCCGGGCCGCGCTGCTCGCGATGGTGCTCTGCTCGCTCGTCGTGGCGCTCGCCTACCCGATACGGCAGTACGTCGCCCAGCGTGCCGAGATCGCCGATCTCCAGCGGGAGCAGCGGGAGACCCGGCAGCGGGTCGAGGACCTGCGCGACCTCAAGGCACGCTGGCAGGACGACGCCTACGCCGAGCAGCAGGTCCGGCTGCGGCTGCACTACGTGATGCCGGGGGAGACGGGGTTCGTTGTCGTCGACCCGGAGGCGGCCGAGCAGACCCGCGCCGGGGCCGCCGCCGCCGACCGCCCCTGGTACCGGAACGTGTGGGACGGGGTCGACAAGGCCGACGCCGTCGCCCGCCGGCAGTGAACCGACCGCGCCGACCCGCTCCGCCGGTGACTCAACAGGAAGACCAGCAGAAGACAGTCATGCAGACTCCCCCGCCGACCACCCCGCGCACCGAGCCGACCGACGCGGACGTGGCGGCCTTCAAGCAGCAGCTCGGACGGCCCCCGCGCGGCCTGCGCGCCATCGCGCACCGCTGCCCCTGCGGACAGCCGGACGTCGTGGAGACGGCGCCGCGGCTGCCCGACGGCACGCCCTTCCCCACGCTGTACTACCTGACGTGCCCGAAGGCGGCCTCCGCCATCGGCACGCTGGAGGCTAACGGCGTGATGAAGGAGATGACCGAGCGCCTGGCCACCGACCCGGAGCTGGCCGCCGCCTACCGGGCCGCGCACGAGGACTACGTCCGGCGCCGCGACGAGATCGAGGAGCTGACCGGATTCCCGAGCGCGGGCGGCATGCCGGACCGCGTGAAGTGCCTGCACGTGCTGGTCGCCCACTCGCTGGCCGCCGGTCCGGGCGTCAACCCGCTGGGCGACGAGGCGATCGCGATGCTGCCCGAGTGGTGGCGCAAGGGGCCGTGCGTGACGGTCTCCGAGACCTGCGGGGAGGACGCCAAGTGACCCGAGTCGCCGCCGTCGACTGCGGTACGAACTCCATCCGGCTGCTGGTGGCCGACGCCGACCCGGCCACCGGCGAGCTGACCGACCTGGACCGCCGCATGACCATCGTGCGGCTCGGCCAGGGCGTCGACCGCACCGGGCGGCTCGCGCCCGAGGCGCTGGAGCGGACCTTCGCCGCCTGCCGGGAGTACGCCGAGGCCGTCAAGGCGCACGGCGCCGAGCGGCTGCGTTTCGTCGCGACCTCCGCCTCCCGCGACGCGGAGAACCGGGACGACTTCGTGCGCGGGGTGCTGGACATCCTGGGTGTGGAGCCGGAGGTCATCTCGGGCGACCAGGAGGCCGAGTTCTCCTTCACCGGGGCGACGAAGGAGCTGACCGGCCGCGCGGACCTCGACAGGCCCTACCTGGTCGTGGACATCGGCGGCGGCTCCACCGAGTTCGTCGTCGGCGACGACCACGTGCGCGCCGCCCGCTCCGTGGACGTCGGCTGCGTCCGGATGACCGAGCGGCACCTGGTGCGCGACGGCGCGGTGACCGACCCGCCGTCGGAGGGCCAGGTCGCGGCCATACGGGCCGACATCGAGGCGGCCCTGGACCTCGCCGAGCAGTCCGTGCCGCTGCGCGAGGCACGCACGCTGGTGGGGCTCGCCGGATCGGTGACGACGGTGTCCGCGATCGCGCAGGAGCTCCCGGAGTACGACTCGGCGGCCATCCACCACTCCCGCGTCTCGCGCGACCGGGTCCGGGAGATCACCGACTGGCTGCTGGCCTCCACCCACGCCGAGCGGGCGGCGGTTCCCGCCATGCATCCGGGCCGGGTCGACGTGATCGCGGCCGGGTCCCTGGTGCTGCTGGCGATCATGGAGCGGACGGGTGCGGAGGAGGTCGTCGTGAGCGAGCACGACATCCTCGACGGCATCGCGTGGTCGATCGCGTAGGGCGCTCGCGGTGGTGGGCGCGCCAGCGGTCTGAGCAGGACGGACAACGATTGAGCGGGTGCCGGGGGGCCTTTCGGGTCCCTCGGTGACGTCCCGTCGGGAAAGTTCGTGAAGTTCTTCACAAGGAATTGGGCCCCGTCGGACGACGAAAGCGCGCGCGTTGACCCTTTTGGGGTTTCAACTGCCCTTTGAACGTGTTCAGGTCGGTGTCGCGGAGGGGTCCCGAGGAGCCCTCGCGGAGGGGTGGTCCACCGCTCCCGAAGCGCGGAGGTGCAGCTCACGCGGCGTTGACAACGGGGTCCCCCGCACGCTGGTTCCTTCGCCCGTCATGATCTCCGTCACGTGGGTGGCGGATGGTAGCACAGTACCCACCGAAGCTTGTGAAGGGGCGCACGATCGACCCCCCTCAACCGGGTGGATACTCGATGGCATGAGCACCACGGAGCGTCCCAGGATCCTCGTAGTAGGCGGTGGGTACGTAGGCCTGTACGCAGCTCGACGCATCCAGAAGAAGATGCGTTACGGCGAGGCGACCGTCACCGTCGTCGACCCGCGGTCGTACATGACCTACCAGCCCTTCCTCCCCGAAGCCGCCGCCGGCAGCATCTCCCCGCGGCACGTCGTCGTCCCCCTGCGGCGCGTGCTTCCCAAGGCGGAGGTCCTCACCGGCCGGGTCACCACCATCGACCAGGACCGCAAGGTCGCCACCGTCGCGCCGCTGGTCGGCGAGGCGTACGAGCTGCCCTTCGACTACCTGGTCATCGCGATGGGCGCGGTCTCCCGCACCTTCCCGATCCCCGGCCTCGCCGAGCAGGGCATCGGCATGAAGGGCATCGAGGAGTCCATCGGCCTGCGCAACCACGTCCTGGAGCAGCTCGACAAGGCCGACTCCACCACCGACGAGGAGATCCGCCGCAAGGCGCTCACCTTCGTCTTCGTCGGCGGCGGCTTCGCCGGCGCGGAGACCATCGGTGAGGTCGAGGACATGGCCCGGGACGCGGCCAAGTACTACAACAACGTCTCCCGCGAGGACATGCGCTTCGTCCTCGTGGACGCCGCCGACAAGATCCTCCCCGAGGTCGGCCCGAAGCTCGGCCAGTACGGCAAGGAGCACCTCGAGGGCCGCGGCGTCGAGGTCTACCTGTCCACCTCCATGGACTCCTGCGTCGACGGCCACGTGGTGCTGAAGAACGGGCTCGAGGTCGACTCCAACACGATCGTGTGGACGGCGGGCGTCAAGCCCAACCCGGCGCTGGCCCGCTTCGGCCTGCCGCTGGGCCCGCGCGGTCACGTCGACACCCAGGCCACCCTCCAGGTCCAGGGCACTGACTACATCTGGGCCGCGGGCGACAACGCCCAGGTCCCGGACCTGGTCGGCCGCAAGGCGGGCAACGAGAACGCCTGGTGCCCGCCGAACGCCCAGCACGCGCTGCGCCAGGCCAAGGTCCTCGGCGACAACGTGATCTCCGGTATGCGGGGCTTCCCGCAGAAGCCGTACAGCCACGCCAACAAGGGCGCGGTGGCGGGCCTCGGCCTGCACAAGGGCGTCGCCATGATCGTCATGGGCAAGATGAAGATCAAGGTCAAGGGCCGTCTCGCCTGGTACATGCACCGCGGCTACCACGGCATGGCCATGCCCACCTGGAACCGGAAGATCCGCGTCTTCGCGGACTGGACGCTCGGCATGTTCCTCAAGCGCGAGGTCGTCTCCCTCGGCGCGATGGAGACCCCGCGCGAGGAGTTCTACGAGGCCGCCAAGCCGGCCCCGAAGCCCGCCGCGGCGAAGGCCGCCGACAAGGGCGACCAGGGCGAGAAGGCCGCGAAGCAGGAGAAGACCGAGGCCAAGGCCTCCTGACTCCCGCCTGCTCACAGCCGTGGCAGTCTCAGCGGCACCGAGCAGCGCTGAGCAGTACCGGGCAGTACCGAGCAGTGTGCTGAGCAGTACTCAGCAGTTCCCGAAGGGGTCGTCCGCCATCCGTGGTGCGGGCGGCCCCTTCGCGCTGCGCGCGTGCCGCGCCGTGCGGGCGACAAGTCCGTTGGTGTGTACAGCTATTTTGCCGAGTCGTAACGCGCGCCGGGGACTGTACCGCGGGCTCCCAGGTGTTTACGTGGTGTTGGACATTCCGGGATCGCTCATCACGGAGGCACGCCATGGCTGACGCCGCGCTGCGGCTGCAGAACCTCTTCGAACAGTTGCTGGGAGCACCACTCCCGGTGCGTATCCGCGCCTGGGACGGTTCGCAGGCGGGTCCGCCGGGCGCGCCGACCCTCGTCGTCCGCAACCGCAGGGCACTGCGCCGCCTGCTGTTCAAACCGGGTGAACTGGGCCTGGCCCGCGCCTGGGTGGCCGGGGACATCGACGTCGACGGAGACCTCTACACCGTCCTCGGCCTGATGTCCGGCCTGATCTGGGAGCGAGGCGAGGACGCCCGCGGCCTGGTCGAGGCGCTGCGCGACCCCGAGGTCCGGGCCGCCGTACGCGGCCTGGTGAAGCTCGCCGGGCCGCCGCTGCCGCCCGCCCCGCCGCCGGAGGAGGTCCGCCGGGCCCGCGGCCACCTGCACACCAGGCGCAGCGACAAGCGGGCCATCAGCCACCACTACGACGTCGGCAACGACTTCTACGAACTCGTCCTCGGCCCCTCGATGGTGTACTCCTGCGCCTACTGGCCCGCCCCGCCGGCCGAGGGCGGCACTCTGGAGGACGCCCAGCGCGACAAGCTCGAACTGGTCAGCCGCAAGCTGGACCTGAGCCCCGGTCAGCGTCTCCTCGACGTCGGCTGCGGCTGGGGCTCCATGGCGATCCACGCGGCCCGCGAGCACGGCGTGAGCGTCGTCGGCGTGACCCTGTCCCAGGAGCAGGCCGCCTACGCCCGCAAGCGCGTCGCCGACGAGGGGCTGACCGACCGGGTGGAGATCCGCGTCCAGGACTACCGGGACGTCGCGGACGGGCCGTACGACGCCATCTCCTCCATCGGCATGGCCGAGCACGTCGGCGCCGAGCGCTACCTGGAGTACGCCATCGACCTGCACAAGCTGCTCAAGCCCGGCGGACGGCTGCTGAACCACCAGATCGCCCGCCGGCCGCAGCGGGACGAGTCCACCTACAACGTCGACGAGTTCATCGACGCCTACGTCTTCCCCGACGGCGAACTGGCCCCCGTCGGCACCACCGTCACCCAGCTGGAGCGGGCCGGGTTCGAGGTACGCGACGTGGAGTCGATCCGCGAGCACTACGCGCTCACGCTGCGCCGCTGGGTCGCCAACCTGGAGTCCGACTGGGCGACCGCCGTCCGGCTCGTCAGCCCCGGCCGCGCCCGGGTCTGGCAGCTGTACATGGCCGCCTCCGCGCTCGCCTTCGAACGCAACCGCATCGGCGTCAACCAGGTCCTCGCGGTGAAGACGCCCGACTCGGGCACCTCCGGCCTGCCGCTGCGGGCCCGTGTGTGGGGCGCGCCCGGCCGGGCCTGACCCGCACACGAGCCGAGGGCCGGGCTCCCCGCGCGGTGAGCCCGGCCCTCGGTGTTCCGCGTCGCGGCGAGGTCACTCGGCCTTGATCGCGTTCAGCATGTTCAGCCGGGCGGCGTTGCGGGCCGGCCACAGGGCGGCCAGGACGCCCACCAGACCGGCCAGCACCACGAAGATCCCGATCCGGTCCCAGGGCAGGACCAGCGCGTACCCCGGGATCTCCTCGGCGACGGTCTCGCCGATCGCCCAGCCGAGGAACGTGCCGAGACCGATGCCGACCACCGCGCCGAACACCGAGATGACGACGGCCTCCAGCCGCACCATCCGCTTCACCCGGCGCCGGTCCAGACCGATCGCGCGCAGCATGCCGATCTCCTGCTGCCGTTCGAAGACGGACATCGCGAGGGTGTTGACGACGCCGAGGACCGCGATGATCAGGGCCATCGCCAGCAGGCCGTACATGACGTTCAGCAGGGTGTTGATGGCGCCGCCGAACTCGTCGCGGATGTCCTGCCGGTCCATCACGGTGATCGCGGGGTTGTCGCCGAGCGCGTCGACGAGGACCTTCTCGTTCGCCGCGGACTGGCCGCCGTCGACCTTCACGAAGATCTGCCGGATGGACGGCTTCGCCTCGTGCGGGGCCACGACCTTCCGGTCGACGAGGACGGGGGAGAGGAACTCGCTGTCCTTGTAGACGGCGCCGACCGTCAGCGTGGCCCGCTCGTCGTCGTCGAAGGTGACGGGGACGGTGTCGCCGGGCTTCCAGCCCCTGTTCTCGGCCGTCTTCTCGGCGACCGCGATCCGGCCCTGGGCCAGTGAGCCCGCGTCGCCGCTGACGACGTCGACGGTCAGGACCTTCTCGATGTCGCCCGGGGTGACCGCCGAGGCGGACACGTAGTCGCCGTCGACCTGGAAGTAGGCGTCCTGCTGCGGCGACACCGCGGACACGACGCCGGCCTTCTCCAGGGCCGTCAGCGCGGACCGGTCGAGGTCGCCTCCGTTGGCCATCGAGACCATGTAGTCGGCCCTGATGTTGTCCGTGGTCATCTTGTCGATGGCCGCGCCGACCGTGACGCCGAGCACCGACAGGGCGGTCACCAGCGTCAGTCCGATCGCCAGCGCCGAGGCGGTGGCGCCGGTGCGGCGCGGGTTGCGGACCGCGTTCTGGCCGGCCAGCTTGCCCGCCACCCCGAAGGGCCCGACGAGCAGCGGCCGGACGAGCGCGATCACCGGCCGGGACAGCAGCGGGATGAGGACGATCACGCCGATCAGCGCGAAGAACGCGCCCGCGCCGATGTACATCCGGCCGTCGTCGCCGCCGGTCGAGGCGCCCGCGACGATCCCTGCCGCACCGAGGGCGGTGATGGCCGCGCCGATGGAGTTGCGTACCACCAGCGACTTGGTGGTGGCCACCGCGTGGACGCTGTTCATGGCCGCCACCGGCGGGATCTTCGCGGCCCTGCGGCCGGGCAGCCAGGCGGCGAACACCGTGATCAGCACGCCCACCGCGAACGCCGCGACCACCGGCGTGGCGGACAGGACCAGCGGACCGGCCGGCATCTTCATGTCGAACGCGGCCATGCCGGAGCGCAGCCCGACGGCCAGCCCGACGCCGAGCGCGAAGCCGACGGCCGAGGCCACCAGACCGACCAGCGCGGCCTCGGCGAGCACCGAGCGGGTGATCTGCCTGCGGGACGCGCCGACGGCGCGCATCAGGGCGATCTCCTTGGTGCGCTGGGCGACCAGCATCGTGAAGGTGTTGGAGATCAGGAAGATGCCGACGAAGAGCGCGATGCCCGCGAAGCCGAGCAGGACCTGCTTGAGGTTGCCCATGCTCTGTTCGATCTGGTCGGCCTGCTCGTCGGCGAGCGCCCGGCCGGTCTGGGCCTCGGCGGTCTCCGGCAGCAGCGGCTCGACCGCCTTCAGGATCCGCGCGTCGTCGGCGCCGGGGGCGGCGGAGACGGTGGCGCTCTCGAAGTGGCCGGGCCGGAGATACTGCTTCTGGGCGATGGCCGTGTCGAAGAGGACGAGGCTGCCGCCCGCGTTGACGGCGCCGTCCTCGGTGGTGAACACACCGCTGAGGGTGTACTCCTTCACCGGGCCGTTGGTCGCGACGCGCACCCGGTCGCCGACCTCGTACTCGCCCTTGGCGGCGGACTCCTCGTCCAGCGCGATCTGGTCGTCCTTCACCGGGCCCGAGCCGTCGGTGAAGGTGTAGGCGGCGTCCTTGCCGTCCTTGCCGGGGGCGAAGTTCGAGCCCTTGTTGGACCAGCCGACGCCGATGAGCCTGCCGTCCGGGTCGGCGACGCCGGCGAAACCCTCGACGCGGCCGTACACCCCGGCGACGCCGTCCACGGCGGAGATCCGGTCGAGGACCTCGCCGGACAGGCCGTACTCCTCCTTGGGGTTGTCCGAGTCGGCGTACGAGGTGACGGCGACGGCGACGTCCTGGTAGCTCTTCGCCGACTGGTTGCGGAAGGCGTTGGAGAGGGTGTCGGCGAAGACCAGGGTGCCCGACACGAACGCCACGCCGAGCATCACGGCGAGCACGGTCATCAACAGCCTGGCCTTGTGCGCGAAGACGTTGCGCAAGGCGGTACGGAACATGGGGGTCTTCTCTGTCCAGACGTACGGGGTACGGGTGCGGCGTACGGGTACGAGGTACGGGTACGGGGTGGGGAGCGGACGGGGAGCGTCAGCTGGTGCGGCCCTTGGCGTCGAACCGCTTCATGCGGTCGAGCACCGAGTCGGCCGTCGGCCCGTACAGCTCGTCGACGATGCGTCCGTCGGCGAGGAAGACCACCCGGTCCGCGTAGGCGGCGGCCACCGGGTCGTGGGTCACCATCACCACGGTCTGGCCCAGTTCCCGCACCGAGTTGCGCAGGAAGCCGAGGACCTCGGCGCCGGAACGGGAGTCGAGGTTTCCGGTCGGCTCGTCACCGAAGATGATCTCCGGCCGGGAGGCCAGCGCCCGGGCCACGGCGACCCGCTGCTGCTGTCCGCCGGAGAGCTGGGCGGGCCGGTGCCCGAGACGTCCGGACAGCCCGACCATCTGGATCACGGAGTCCACCCACTGCTTGTCGGGCTTGCGGCCCGCGATGTCCATCGGAAGGGTGATGTTCTCCAGCGCGGTCAGCGTCGGCAGCAGGTTGAACGCCTGGAAGATGAAGCCGATCTTGTCCCGGCGCAGCTTGGTGAGCTGCTTGTCCTTGAGCGAGCCCAGCTCGGTCTCGCCGATGCGCACCGAGCCGGACGAGAAGGTGTCCAGGCCCGCGACACAGTGCATCAGCGTGGACTTGCCGGAGCCGGAGGGCCCCATGATCGCGGTGAGCTCGGCCTGCCGGAAGTCGATGGAGACCCGGTCCAGGGCGACCACCTGGGTCTCGCCCTGGCCGTAGATCTTGGAAAGCTCCGTGGCGCGCGCGGCCACGAGGGTGGACCGGTCGGCGATGGGTGCGGTGGTCACGGGAAGGGCGCTCCTGTCGGTACGGCGTGTGCGGTGGGCACCGCGTGTGCGGCCGGCACGGCGTGTGCGGTCGGCACGGCGTGTGCTCGGGGATGTCATCCATCGTCCCGGCCGTACGCCGCCCTGTAGTCAGCCGCTGTTCCGGTTCAGGGGGGCGACTTCGGTCGGACGGGCCGGGCCGGTGTCATACCTGCGGATGACGGCGACCCCGACGGCGGGGCGCGCGAGAACGGGGCGGGCGCCCTCGTCGAGACGGTGAAATCCCGTCATTCCGCATACGGCGCGGACAGTCGCACGCAAGGCTGTTGGCATGTGCTGTTGGCCTGCCCTGGTAACTGATGCTCCCTCAGGCGCCAATAAAATAAGACAACATCGGCCGTCCCGCCCGAGGCCGGGAGGAGCGTCCCGATAGGCTCAAGGCACGCGTAGCGGAGCCCATGGCCTGCCCGGATGGTGGAATGCAGACACGGCGAGCTTAAACCTCGCTGCCCCTTCGAGGGCGTGCCGGTTCAAGTCCGGCTCCGGGCACCACCACTGTCACCCTGCGTGACCGGCGGTGGTCAGCAGGCTTTTCGTTGCCCCGCGGGCGAGTGGGCGTCGGATCGGTGCACCGCTGATCGGTCGAGCAGCGGAGGAAGCGCGGCGTCGTGGCCTGCGTCCGGTGCTCGACGTCGTCGCATCCGATACCGCGGCGGCAGCCCTGTACGAGCGGCTGGACCGGGAGCTGACGGCCACGGTCGAGCGGTACCGGGGTCCGCACCGGACGGTGGCCATCCGCTGTTACGCGGCGCCGTCCCGGTCAGCACCGTCACTCGCGTGATCCGCGGGCTTGTGAGCGCCTCTGCGGACCTGGCCGCCCGCACCGCCTCGGCCAGGAGTGTCGGACCGGAGCGTTCGAGCAGAAGGCCCGAGGGTCCGGGGTGGGGTGCGGTGGGCGGCGGATCCGTGAACGGCGGGGGCGAGCAGCGTTCCGCGATCAGTTGTGCTCTTCGTCGATGGTGACGGCGATGCCGTCCTCGACCTGGACGGCGACGGCGATGCCGCCCTTCTTGGCCGCGGCTTCGAGGTCCTCCTCGGTGCACGGGGTGGTGGCCTGGCCGTCCGCGTCACCGCAGATCCAGCCGGCGCCGTTGATCTCGGTGTCGGTGGCGGTGAAGAACGCGCGCTCGCTGCCGTCGCGGCTGAGGGAGTACTTGCCCGGGGCCATGTACCCGAGCGTGCCCGAGAAGAGCCCCGACCTCTCGCCCTCTCCCATACCGTTGCCGCCGCCGTTGCCGCTGTCGGTGTGGTCCTCGATGATGCTGACAGCCACTCCGTCCTTGACGTCGACCGTCGCCCCGAACCCCTTCTTGGCCGCGGCCTCGAGCTCTTCCTCGGTGCAGGGCGTGGCGGCCTGGCCGTCCGCGTCACCGCAGATCTTGCCGGCGCCCTCGATGTCGGTGTCCTCGGAGGTGAAGAACGCCTGCTGCACGTCGCCGGCGTCCGTGACCGTGTACTTGCCGGGCGCGAGGTAGGAGACCGTGCCGACCCACTTGCCCGACACCATGCCGCTCTTCGAGCCCTTCGCGCCCGGCTGGGACCCGGTGCCGGTGCCGGTGCCGTTCCCGCCACCGTCGGACTTCCCCTTGGCGGCCGGGTCCGAAGCCGTGGTCCCGGCCGACTTGTCACCGCCGTCCGCGTCCTCTCCCTGACAGGCGGTCAGCAGCATCGTCGTGGCCACCAGGGCCGCGGCGGCGAGGACGGTCTTGCGTCGGCGTGCGTGAAGCATGGTGGGCTCCCCCTGATGTGATGGTGATGGCCGCCGGAGTGGTCGTTCCGGCCCGCCTCTCTGCCTTACCGATCATCATCCTGAACGACGCGGTGACCTGCGGGAAGCGTGGTTACCGTGTCATGACACTCCCGTCGTGACCACGAGACGAGCAGTTACGAGCAGTTGTTACGACGCGCAGTTACGAGCGGTGTGCTTGCCCCGCCGCGGCCGCCCGCCGTGGGGGGCGGGGCGCACCAGTGCGTCCCCGAGCGCGACCAGCCTGCGGCCCAGCTCCGGAGCGTGTGCCGGAGCCGGGGCCGACGGTGACGGCGTGGGCAGGGCCTCACGGAGGTCGGGTGAGCCGGGCAGTCCCGCGGCCGCCGCCCGGGCCAGGGCGTCCGTGTGACGCCCGACGCGGACGGCGTCGTCGGGAGCGGGGGACACGGGGCGCCGCGTTCTGCACCGCGTCGAGCCCGGTCATCAGGGCGTACAGCGTCATCCGCCGGGGCGCGGGCTCCGGTCCCGGCCCCGGTCCCGGCCCCGGCTCTGGCCCCGGTCCCGGCCCCGGTCCCGGTCCCGGCCCCGGCCCCGGTCCCGGTCCCGGTCCCGGTCCCGGCCCCGGTCTCGGTCCTGGCCGCGGTTCTGGCCGCGGTTCCGGTCCTGGCTCCGGCTCTGGCTCCGGCCTCGGCCTCGGACTCGGTCCCGGAGCCTCCTCGGGCGCCGTCCGTGCCTCCGCGAAGGCCGCCACCGACCGGAAGGCGGCCGACACCTCCCGCTCCTCGGGTCCGTACGGGCGGGACAGTCGGCCCGACATGCCTGCCAGCCAGGACACGGCCGCCCCGAGGGCCAGGCAGCCGGTCCGGACGGCGGTTTCCGAGCGCGGCGTCGCTGCCGTTGCGCCACAGGCGGGAGGCTCCGTAGCGCGGGAGGGCGCCGGCCGCACCGCCGGCCGCCACCGCCGCGACCACGGGCAGCCGTGAGCCGGCCGTGGAGTCCGGGGCGGATGACGGTGCGTACCGCCAATAAGGTGCATATCGTCACGCTAGCTGGCGATCGATCATGCGTCCCCCGCGTGCACGGACGACGGCTTCCCGCCTCTGGACGGCCCGTCAGGGGCCTCAAGTCCTGCCCGAAGGAGCCGGCGTGGCCTCGCAGTCGTCCGAACACGGCCCCGGGTCGCCGCCGCGGACGGCCGCGCACACCTGGAAGGGGACCGCGCTCGGCGGAGCTGAACTCCGGCATCGCGGGGCTGGCCGCCGCGCTGGTCATCAGAGGTCCGGCGGACTTCCGGCGCAAGGAGCCGACGCCCAACAACATCCCCCTGGTCATGATCGGCGTCGCGCTGCTCTGGTTCGGCTGGCTGGCCTTCAACGCGGGGTCGGCCGTCCGCGACACCGGCACCGCCGCCACGGCCTTCATCAACACCCAGCTCGGCGCGGCCGGTGCCATGGTCACCTGGCCGCTGGTCGAGTACTGGCGCACCCGGCGGGTCACCATGATGGGCGTGGGCTCGGCGGCCGTGGCCGGCATGGTGGCCATCACCCCCGCCTGCGGCGAGATCGACCCCGGCGGGGCACTGGTGACCGGACTCGTCGCGGGCTTCGTCTGCGCCTTCGCCGTCACCCTCAAGTACCGGCTGAACGTGGACGACACCCTGGACGTGGTCGGCGTGCACGGCGCGGGCGGCCTGGTCGGACTGCTCATGGTCGGCTTCTTCGCCACCTCCACGGTCAGCGGCAAGGAGGGCGTCTTCTACGGGGGCGGCGGCTCCCTGCTCTGGAAGCAGATCGTCGCCATCCTCGCCGTGGCCGCCTTCTCCTTCGTCCTGACCTGGATCCTCGCCAAGGCCGTGGACGTCGTCGTCGGCTTCGCGGAGAAGGAGACGTACGCCGCCGTACCGGGACAGGAGGAGGAGCGGGCCTACGGCTTCCGCACCGTCGAGCGCCTGGACGCCCTCGCGGGCGCCGGCCGGGGCACCGACCGGGAGACGCTGGACGAGATCCGGCGACTGCTGCGGGAACACCGGGAGGGCTGAGGCGCCCGGGACGGACCGGACATCTCCCGGAGGGGCTCTCCGGGAGATGTCCGGTTCGCCCGTTGACAGTGGTGCGCGGGAGGCCGAGACTCGGCGTCAGGTAATGGTGAAGGAAATTTCACCATGCGAACAGACACCTGCTGCGAACAACCGCCGCGAACAACTGCTGATTCGAGCAGGGCAACGACGCCGATCGAAGGGAACGACCGATGCGCACCACCGTCGGCATCATCGGGGCAGGCCCCGCGGGGCTCCTGCTGGCCCGGCTGCTGCACAACGCCGGGATCGACTCGGTCGTCCTGGAGAGCCGCGACCGCGCCTACGTCGAGCGCAGGCAGCGCGCCGGGATCCTGGAGCAGGGCACGGTGGACGTGCTGCGCGAGGCCGGGGCCGGGGAGCGGATGGACCGGGAGGGGCTGCGCCACGACGGCATCGAGCTGCGGTTCGCCAGGCGCCGCCACCGCGTCGACTTCCCCGCGCTCACCGGTGGCAGGTCCGTCATGGTCTACGCCCAGACCGAGGTCTGCAAGGACCTCATCGCCCTTCAGCTCAAGGAGGGCGGCCCGCTGCTGTTCGAGACCGAGGCACTCGCCGTGGAGGGCGCCGACACGGACCGGCCGCGCGTCCGCTTCCGCCGCGAGGGCGCCGAGGACGTCCTGGAGTGCGACTACGTCGTCGGCTGCGACGGCTTCTGGGGCGTGGCCCGGAGCGCGGTCCCGGACGGGCGCACCTTCGAGCGGACGTACCCCTTCGGCTGGCTCGGCATCCTCGCCGACGTCGCCCCCTCGCACGACGAGCTGGTCTACGCCCGCCACGACCGCGGCTTCGCCCTGCTGTCCATGCGCTCCCCGTCCGTCTCCCGCCTCTACCTCCAGGTCCCCGCGGACACGGACGCCGACAGCTGGAGCGACGAGGAGATCTGGGACGAGCTGGAGCGCCGCTTCGAGACCGACGACGACTGGAGCCTGCGACGGGGCCCCATCACCCAGAAGTCGGTCACGCCGATGCGCTCCTACGTCCACGAGCCCATGCGGCACGGCCGCCTCTTCCTGGCCGGCGACGCCGCGCACATCGTGCCGCCCACCGGCGCCAAGGGCCTCAACCTCGCCGTCGGTGACGTCGTCACCCTCGCGCGGGCACTGGCCCACCGCACCGCGACCGGCTCCGACGAACTGCTCGACGCCTACTCCGCGACCTGTCTGCGCCGCGTCTGGCAGGCCGAGCGGTTCTCGTACGACATGACGACGCTGCTGCACACCGCCCCGGACGCCACGCCCTTCGAGGACCGGCTCCAGCTGGCCCGCCTCGACCGGATCACCTCCTCCCGCGCCGCCGAGACCGACCTCGCCGAGGCCTACACCGGGTTCCCGATCGGCTGAACCGCGCCCGGCGGCCCGCGCGACCCCGGCCGTGAGGGGAATCACTGATCGGCGTAGCGTGTTGAGTCGCAAGGCAAGGGAAAGATCCTCCCCAAGCAGTAGGGTCATTCCTTTGCCGTTCTATTACTCTTGAGCCAAGGCTGCGCCGTGTGGCCATGGAGGAGTGAAATGAGGAGCAGAAACCCGGTCTTCTCGCGACGGGGGTTCAGCCGCGACAACGGCTACGCGGGCTTCAACGCCGCGCCGCAGGCCGGGGGACCCGCCGTCGCCACGCAGGCCAACCCGTACGCGCAGGGCACCCAGGGCAACCCGTACGCCCAGCAGCCCGCCGGCAACCCGTACGCGCAGAACCCGTACGCCCAGCCGGACCAGCAGTTCGGCGCGCCGCCGCAGGCGCCCGCCACCACCGGCCGGATGACGATGGACGACGTCGTCATCCGTACGGCGAGCACGCTCGGCGTGCTCGTGGTGACGGCCGCGCTCGCGTGGGCGCTGCTGCCCGTGGACGACGCCAACATCAACCGCTCGTACGGCATCGGCATCGGCGCCGCACTGATCGGCATGGTCCTGGCGCTCGTCCAGTCCTTCAAGCGCAAGCCCACGCCGGCGCTGATCCTGTCCTACGCGGCGTTCGAGGGTGTCTTCCTCGGCGTCGTCTCCAGCGTCGTCGACAACCGCATCGCGGACGGCGCGGCCATGCAGGCCGTGATCGGCACGATGGCGGTCTTCGCCGGTGTGCTGATCGCCTACAAGGCGGGCTGGATCCGGGTCAACCGTCGCTTCTACGGCTTCGTGATGGCGGCCGCGCTCGGCTTCGTCTTCCTGATGATGGTGAACCTGCTGTTCGCCGTCTTCGGCGGCGGTGACGGCCTCGGCTTCCGCAGCGGCGCGCTCGGTGTCGTCTTCGGCATCGTCGGCATCATCCTCGGCGCGTGCTTCCTGGCCCTCGACTTCAAGCAGGTCGAGGACGGCCTCGCCTACGGCGCCCCGCGCGAGGAGGCCTGGTTCGCCGCCTTCGGCCTCACACTGACGCTGGTCTGGATCTACCTGGAGTTCCTGCGCCTCATCGCGATCCTGAACAGCAACGACTAGTAGGACGCGCACAGGACCGCGCACATGAAGGGCCCCGGGCTTCGCGCCCGGGGCCCTTCGTCGTCGTGGGGCCGGCGCGCCCGCTCACAGCAGTCGGCGCGCGGCCCTTCTCAGGTCGTACTCGTGGACGATCGCCTTCGCGTGGCCGTACGCGAGGTTGTGTTCGTGGCGGAGCCAGCTGACCTTCTCCTCGAAGCGGAAGAGGGCGGGGCCGTCCTCGACGGCGCGCAGCCAGTCGGAGATCTCACGGCCGGTGCACTGGGGGATACGGGCGAGCAGATTGCGATGGGTCTCCTCGGAGAAGACTTGGGACATCGGCGCCTCCGGGCGAAAGGGGATGTGGCCGGTCCTTCAGGTCACCGTGCCTGAGCGTTCGCCCGTTGGCAACAGTCCCGGACGGCCGCGTACGCTCGCGCCGTGGTTGATACGACGCCTTTGACCCGTGCCGTGGACGACTTCGCCGACCGGCTGCGGGCCGCCCCGCAGAGCAGGCTGCAGCGCGGTGCCGCCGCCGAGGCGCTGGAGCTGGCCAGGGAGCTGGCCCGGCGCGCCCAACTCGTGGAGGAACCCGGGGCCGAGCCCCGCGAGATGCCGGACGCGGGCATGTTCGCCGCCGCCGACCAGATCGCCGTCGCCGCGCACGACCTGGCCCTCGTCCTGGCGGACGAGGGCCAGGTGGAAGAGGCGGCGGCACTGGTGGAGGAGGCCCGCAAACGGGCCGGGGTCTGACGCGACCGGCGTGACTGGCGCTACTACCGCGACTGACGTGACTGACGTGACTACAGGGACGCGATGACGCGGTCCGCCAGGATGTACACGTTCTCCTCGCCGCAGGCGAAGGTCAGCGTGTAGGCACCGGAGATGCCGGAGCCGCCGAGGAGGTACGGCGTCTGGCCCGCGCCCAGGGCGGCGGCCAGGCGCTCCGCGGTCTCGCGGTGGCCCGGGGTCATGCACAGGGTGGTGCCGTCGGCGAAGACGTACACGTCGAGGGTGCCCAGCGGACCCGGACGGACGTCGGCCAGCGCCACGCTCGACTCGGCCAGCCCCTCCAGGGTCGCCACGGTGCGGTCGTGATCGTTCACGGCCGGGGAAGGGTTCGGCACGAAGTCCGGGTGCGAGGGGTGCCGGCGGCGGGCGGCGGCCAGCTCGGCGGACTCCCTGGGACCCGCGTGGCCCGCGTCCTGCGCGGACGGCTCGTCGGTGTCCGCGGCCGGCTCGGTCACCGGCTCCAGACCCACGAGGTCCGCCTGGCGGGGCAGGAACAGCTCACTGTCGGACAGACCGAGCAGCAGGGGCGCGTCGGACGCGTCCCGGGTCTCCTGGGCGGCCCAGAAGGCCCGCGCCTCGGCCAGCTCCCGCTCGCGCTCCTCGGCGAGCGCCTCCGCGACGGCGGCGCGTATCTCCTCGGCGTCGGCGGTGGTGCGGGCGGCGGGCACCCGGCCCCGCGTGGCGGTGGCCCGGCTCTCGGCCAGCTCGGCGCGCAAGGCGGTCACCTGCCGGCGCAGCACCAGGATGCTGCGCAGGACGGCGACGCCCACGGCGCCGGTGGCGGCCGTGGTGAGCAGCAGGGCGATCGGCATGGCGCTCACTGACGTACTCCCGGTTCAAAGTCGACCCCCGACTTCCTACATCAGCTTGAAGGGAGGACTAACCGTCTGTCAGTGCGTAACGTCACGAAACGGACAGGACTTTGGGCCCGGACGGTGCGGGTGGTGCTGGTCTGACCTGCGTAAATCAAGGGTGCGAGAGAGGTAGGTCACATCCTGGGGGAGTTTGGGTCACAAAACGGCCCAGAACCCTGGGGCGAGCGGGGTTCCGGGCCGTGTCGTCACGCTGGGTCCGCGGGGTACTACTGACGGTCCCTCAGTGCCCTCGGTGGCGGCCCTCGGTGAGGGTCAGCTCAGGCGCTCGATCACCATCGCCATGCCCTGGCCGCCGCCGACGCACATGGTCTCCAGGCCGAACTTCTTGTCGTGCGTCTGGAGGGAGTTGATCAGCGTGCCGGTGATGCGGGCGCCGGTCATGCCGAAGGGGTGGCCGACGGCGATGGCACCGCCGTTGACGTTCAGCTTCTCCAGCGGGATGCCGAGGTCGCGGTAGGAGGGGATGACCTGCGCGGCGAACGCCTCGTTGATCTCGACCAGGTCGATGTCGCCGATGGTCAGCCCCGCGCGGGAGAGCGCCTGCTTGCTGGCCTCGACCGGGCCGAGGCCCATGATCTCGGGGGACAGGCCGGAGACGCCGGTGGAGACGATGCGGGCCAGCGGGGTCAGGCCCAGCTCGCGGGCCTTGGTGTCACTCATGATCACGAGGGCGGCGGCACCGTCGTTGAGCGGGCAGCAGTTGCCGGCGGTGACCAGGCCGTCGGGGCGGAAGACCGGCTTGAGGCCCTGGACGCCCTCCAGGGTGACGCCGGCGCGGGGGCCGTCGTCCTTGCCGACGACCGTGCCGTCGGGCAGCGTCACCGGGGTGATCTCGCGCTCCCAGAAGCCGTTCTTGATGGCTTCCTCGGCGAGGTTCTGGGACCGGACGCCGAACTCGTCCATGTCCTGCCGGGTGATGCCCTTGGCGCGGGCGAGGTTCTCCGCGGTCTGGCCCATCGCGATGTACGGGTCGGGGACGAGGCCGTCCTCGCGCGGGTCGTGCCAGGTGGTGCCCTCGCGCTGGGCGACCTCCGCGGTGCGGGCCTCGGCCTCGGCGAACAGCGGGTTGTGCGTGTCCGGCAGGCTGTCGGAGTTGCCCTTGGCGAACCGGGAGACCATCTCGACACCGGCCGAGATGAAGACGTCGCCCTCACCGGCCTTGATGGCGTGCAGGGCCATGCGGGAGGTCTGCAGGGAGGAGGAGCAGTACCGGGTGACGGTGCAGCCGGGCAGGTGGTCCATGCCCATCTCCACGGCGACGATCCGGCCGAGGTTGTTGCCCTGCTCGCCGCCGGGCAGGCCGCAGCCGAGCATCAGGTCGTCGATGTCCCTCGGGTCCAGCTCGGGGACCTTGGCGAGGGCCGCCTGGATGATCGTGGCGGCCAGGTCGTCGGGGCGCAGGTCCTTCAGGGAGCCCTTGAAGGCGCGGCCGATGGGGGAACGGGCGGCAGAGACGATCACGGCTTCGGGCATCACGGCTCCAGTGGCGAGGCGGTACGGGGCGGGCAGGGCTGGTTGGGAAGTTACCCGGCCGTATGGCCCGGGTCACGTGTACGGCTGTGTGACATGGACCGCAACTGTCTAAGCGCTTGCTTTTGCCTCCGGCGGTCGGGCGGTGCACCCGCGCCGGGTGCTGTGGGTGGCGGGCGTACCTGGGGGCTGTGCCCCCAGACCCCCCTTCGGCCTGGACGGCCTCGTCCTCAAACGCCGGACGGGCTGGACGGCTCCGCCTCCGACACCCGCCGCCGCCTCCGGCGCTTCAGCAGCGCCCAGGGCCCCCGAGACCCCGTAGGCACAGCGGCAGCGACCTCCGTACCCGCCTCCGACGCCGCCTCCGCCGCCGCACGCGCCACCGGCAGGAAACCCTCGCGCCGCAGCGTGTCCGGGTGCTCCTCCTCGGCCGGCCACAGGCCGAGCGCGGCGCACACCGACGGCAGTACGGCCATCGCGGCCGTGGCATACCCCTCGGCGGACGGGTGGTAGTTGTCGGGGCCGAACAGCTCCCGTGGGTTCTGCGCGAACTCCGGACCCAGCAGATCGCCCAGCGACACCGTGCGCCCGCCCTGCTCGACGGCGCCGATCGTCTGCGCCGCCGCGAGCTGCCGCGAGGCCCGCCGGGCCAGCCAGCGCAGCGGCTGCCGCACCCGCTCGATCGTGCCCAGGTCCGGACAGGTGCCGACCACCACCTCCGCACCGGCCGTACGCAGCCGCCGTACCGCCGTGGACAGGTGCCGTACCGAGCGGGTCGCCGGCATCCGGTGGGTGACGTCGTTGGCGCCGACCATGATCACGCAGATGTCGGGCACCCGGTCCGGCTCCGCGAGCACCAGCGCCACCTGCCGGTCCAGGTCGTCCGAGCACGCCCCCGGCTGCGCGACCGACCCCAGCCGCACCGGCCGCTCCGCCACCGCCGCGAGCCCCGACGCCAGCAGCGCGCCCGGCGTCTGCCCGGCCCGGTGCACGCCCTGCCCGGCGGCCGTGGAGTCGCCCAGCATCATCAGCCGCAGCGGCGGGTCACCGGCCGTGGGCAGGGTGCCGCCGTACAGTCCCTGCGCGTTCGGCACCCGGGCCGGCGTGCCCACCCCCACCCGGCGTCTGGCCAGCTGCACCTCGGCCACCACCAGGCCGACCGCCGCCGCTCCCGCCAGCCCGATGCCGCCGCCGCCGTACGCCGCGCCGGCCGCGATCCGCCGGGCCACCCGCGCCCTCGACATGCTCGTCATGCGTCGCCGCCACCTCCTCCAACCCGTACACCCACTCCTTGCCCCGTACGGACGGTCGCCCAATCTCAACGCAGGGTGAACGACCGTCACGGGGCATCCGCGGGTCCGCAGGCCATAGGCTGGCCGGACCGATATCGACCCTTCATTTGCGGCATCCGGAGACCACGGTGCAATTCCACGACTCGATGATCAGCCTCGTCGGCAACACCCCGCTGGTGCGGCTCAACAACGTGACCAAGGGGATCAGGGCCACCGTCCTGGCCAAGGTGGAGTACTTCAACCCGGGCGGCTCGGTGAAGGACCGCATCGCCCTGCGCATGATCGAGGCCGCGGAGAAGAGCGGTGAACTGCAGCCCGGCGGCACGATCGTCGAGCCGACCAGCGGCAACACCGGCGTCGGCCTCGCCATCGTGGCCCAGCAGAAGGGCTACAAGTGCATCTTCGTCTGCCCTGACAAGGTGTCCACCGACAAGATCAACGTGCTGCGCGCGTACGGCGCCGAGGTCGTGGTCTGCCCGACCGCGGTCGACCCCGAGCACCCCGACTCCTACTACAACGTCTCCGACCGGCTGGTCCGCGAGACGCCGGGCGCCTGGAAGCCGGACCAGTACTCCAACCCGAACAACCCGCTCTCCCACTACCACTCCACGGGCCCCGAGCTGTGGGAGCAGACCGCGGGGAAGATCACCCACTTCGTGGCCGGCGTCGGCACCGGCGGCACCATCTCCGGCACCGGCCGGTACCTGAAGGACGCCAGCGACGGCGCGGTCAAGGTGATCGGCGCCGACCCCGAGGGGTCCGTCTACTCCGGCGGCTCCGGGCGTCCGTACCTGGTCGAGGGCGTCGGCGAGGACTTCTGGCCGACGGCGTACGACCGCGAGGTCGCCGACGAGATCGTCGCCGTCTCCGACAAGGACTCCTTCCAGATGACCCGCCGCCTCGCCAAGGAGGAGGGCCTGCTGGTGGGCGGCTCCTGCGGCATGGCGGTCGTCGCGGCGCTGGAGGTGGCGGCGCGGCTCGGCGAGGACGACGTGGTGGTCGTCCTGCTGCCGGACAGCGGGCGCGGCTACCTCAGCAAGATCTTCAACGACGAGTGGATGGCCGACTACGGCTTCCTGGAGGACGCCGGGCCCAGCGCCCGCGTCGCGGAGGTCCTGAACCACAAGGAGCGCGGCCACATCCCCTCCCTCGTCCACATGCACCCGGACGAGACCGTCGGCCAGGCCATCGAGGTGCTGCGCGAGTACGGCGTCTCGCAGATGCCGATCGTCAAGCCCGGCGCCGGCCACCCGGACGTGATGGCCGCCGAGGTCGTCGGCTCCGTCGTGGAGCGCGAGCTGCTGGACGCGCTGTTCGCCAAGCGTGCCTCGCTGGAGGACCCGCTGGAGAAGCACATGTCCGCCCCGCTGCCCCAGGTCGGCTCCGGCGAGCCGGTCGCGGACCTGATGTCGGTGCTCGGCGGCGCCGACGCGGCGATCGTCCTCGTCGAGGGCAAGCCGACCGGCGTGGTGAGCCGGCAGGACCTGCTGTCCTTCCTCGCCAAGGGCAAGTAGAGGTCGCCGGGAACGCGCAGCGGGGCGGGCGGGACCCGCGGCCCGGTCGGTGATCTTCGTGGACTTCGCGGAAGTGGTACGCGCACGTCATGTGCCCGCAGCAGTCGCTTAACACGGGACCGGCAGAGTACGGGGTGTCGGCAGGGTTGGGAGCGGCTCCCCGGTCCCGCCGACGCCGAACGGCGTCACGGACCTTCCGGAGCGGCTCCCGGACCTCCAAGGACGCCACGGACGCGCCGCCCCGGCCGTGAGGCCCGGCACGCGCGTCCCCCGCGGGGACCGCCGTCGTCCCGCCCCCCAGCGATGGGGGTGCGGCGGTCCCCGCGCAGTCTTCCCCCGCTCTTCGCAGCCCTTCGAGGCGCCTCTCCTCAGTCCTCCCAGGCGTCGCCGCGCCCGCCGCGGCGGCGGTACCCGAACAGGTCCGGGTTGGTGCGGGCGACCTGGACCACGTTGACCCCGACGATGCCCGCCCAGGCGACCAGCATCCCGGGCAGGTTCGCGACACCGCCCCCGATCGCGGACAGCGGGATCGCGAGCACCAGCGAGACGATGCCGAAGCCGAAGCGTTCGCCGAAGGAGTCCGTGGGCCGCGGCGACCGGCTGTCCCGGGCCGCCGTCATCTGCTGCTCGGCGAGCTGCCGGCGCACCCGGCGCTCCACCGCTCCGTCGATGCGCTGGTCGACCTTCTCCAGGAACGAGTCGACCAGAGCGGACTCGTATTCCTCGCCGAGCTCCCTGCGGGTCCGCAGGGTGGCGTCGAGTTCCTTCTTCAGGTCGGCGTCGCGTGCGTCCATTCCCGTCATGAACCCCACCGTAGGCAGCCGGGGCGCCGCCGGCACTGGGGACAACCCCCGTTTCCGGCGGGGGGCGGTCCGGTACGGGTCGGCCTGCGCCGCCGCCTCGCTGTATAACGGTATGCAGAAGCCGGGGAGCGTGAATAGGTCGAGGGGGCCACGTCATGGACGGGACTGGCGGCACCAGCGGGGCGAGCGGGACCGACAGTCCGGCCGCGCGGCTGCAGACGCTCTTCGAGGGGCACCGGCTGACGCCGACCCAGCGGCGCATCGCGCACAGCATGGTGCGCCGCGCCTCCGACGTGCCCTTTCTGTCGAGCGTGGAGCTGGCCGAGCTGGCGGGGGTCAGCCAGCCGTCCGTGACCCGCTTCGCCGTCGCCCTCGGCTTCGACGGCTACCCGGCGCTCCGCCGCCATCTGCGCGAGGTCGCGCCCGCGGAGCCGGTCGCGGACACCGGCGCCGTCAACGAGTACCAGCAGGCCGTGGCGGCCGAGATCGAGAACCTGCGGCACCTCGCGGAGGTGCTGGCCGACCCGGAGCCCGTGCGGGAGGCGGGCCGCCTGCTCGCCGGGAGCCGGCCGCTGCCGGTGCTCGGGCTGCGGGCCGCCGCCGCCCAGGCGTACGGCTTCGCCTACTTCGCCGCCAAGGTCCACCCGGACGTCCGGCTCCTCGGCGAGGGCGGCACGATGCTCCACGACCGCATCGACGCCGCCGTCCGGGCCGGGGCGGGCACGCTGCTCTGCTTCGCCCTGCCCCGGCACCCGCGCGAGGTCGTCGAGGCGCTCGCCCACGCCAAGGAGGCCGGGCTCACGGTGGTGACCGTCGCCGACTCCGCCTTCGCGCCGGTCGCCAAGGTGTCCGACCTGCTGCTGCCCGCCGCCGTCGGCACCGGCCTCGCCTTCGACACCGCCTGCGCGCCGATGCTGCTCGGCCGGGTGCTGCTGGAGGCGATGTGCGACGACCTGCCGGACGCGCAGGCCCGGTTGGAGGAGTTCGACGCCAAGGCCGCGGCACGGGGGCTCTTCGTGGACTGACCCCCGGATCACCCCGGATCACCCGGATCACCCGGATCACCCCGGAGGTGGCCCGGTCGGCGGACGGGTTCTCAGATTCGTCTCAGCTTGCCCCGTTACAGTGCGGCGCCTGACACACCCTTCAGACGCATCGCACAGGCAGGAACGGGACAGGAGGCAGGACGTGGCGCGCGGAGGACAGGTGGGGCTGGCTCGGGTCGCCGTCGTGGTACGGGCGGGCGCCGCACCACTGTGGTGGCTGGGCGTTTTCGCGGCGGGCATCGGCGTGCTGGTGCCAGGACTCACCGGACGCCGGATCGGCGTGCTGGCGGGCGCCGCACTCTTCATCGTCGCCACGGCCGCCGTGGCGTGGGTGCGCCGGCGGCGCTACACCGCCCTGGCCGGTTCGGCGGTCCGCGCGGGCAAGCACGACGTGCTCCAGGACCGCGGGGTGACCGTACGCAACTGGCGCCGGGGCCACCGCTGGTGGCTGCTCCTCGCCTTCCTCGCCGCCCTCGGCGGCGCCTTCGCCCTGCCCGCCGCGGGCGGACTGCTGCTGGCCGGCTGCGGCGCCGGGCTGTGGCTCAAGTCCGCCTGGATCGGCCGCCGCGAGCAGGCTGGGGACGCTCTGCTGTGGGTCCGTGTGGACTGGCTGGCCGACAACGCGGGCCGCCCCGCGGGCAAGGCGGTCAAGGCCTACCGCAGCACAGGCATCGCGGCGGGCGACGCGGCTCCGGGCGGAGCGAGGCGGAAGGCGCCGGCGGCGGTCTGAGCGACGTCCGGCAGTCCGCGTGCGGGGCCCCGACCGGGGGCCCCGCACGCGCATGTGGGCGGCACGGACACGACCCTGTTGACTAGCTCTATTCAAGCGGCGAGGATGTGAATATCCGTAGCAACAATCCGCCGGGAGCAAGCCACCAGGAGGCAGACCATGTCCGGACCTCGCCCACCCGTCTCCCGCCACCACCCTCAACCGAGGCCCTCCGAGCCGCCCCCTCGTCCCGTCCGAGCGCCACGCGGTACCGAGCCGAGCGCCCTGGGCTGGCAGCAGGAGGCCGCCCTGCGGATGCTGCAGAACAACCTCGACCCGGAGGTCGCCGAGCACCCCGACAAGCTCGTCGTCTACGGCGGCACGGGCAAGGCGGCCCGCGACTGGCGCTCCTTCGACGCGATGGTGCGGACCCTGCGCACCCTCAAGCAGGACGAGACGATGCTCGTCCAGTCCGGCCGCCCGGTCGGCGTCATGCAGACCCACGAGTGGGCCCCGCGCGTCCTCATCGCCAACTCCAACCTCGTCGGCGACTGGGCCAACTGGGAGGAGTTCCGGCGCCTGGAGGCCCTCGGCCTGACCATGTACGGGCAGATGACGGCCGGCTCCTGGATCTACATCGGCACCCAGGGCATCCTCCAGGGCACCTACGAGACCTTCGCCGCCGTCGCCGCCAAGAAGTTCGGCGGCACCCTGGCCGGGACCATCACCCTCACCGCAGGCCTCGGCGGCATGGGCGGCGCCCAGCCCCTCGCGGTCACCATGAACGACGGCGTCGTCATCTGCGTCGACTGCGACCCGCGCGCCATCGACCGCCGCATCGAGCACCGCTTCCTCGACGTCAGGGCCGACTCCCTCGACCACGCCCTCCAGCTGGCCACCGAGGCACGGGACCGGCGCAAGCCGCTGTCCATCGGTGTCCTCGGCAACGCCGCCGAGCTGGTCCCGCAGCTGCTCGCCATGGGCGCACCGATCGACATCGTCACCGACCAGACCTCGGCCCACGACCCGCTGGCCTACCTGCCCACCGGGATCGCCTTCGAGGACATGGCCGACGCCGCCGCCAAGGACCCGGCCGGCTTCACCACGCGGGCCCGCGAGTCCATGGCCCGGCACGTCGAGGCCATGGTCGGCTTCCAGGACGCCGGTGCCGAGGTCTTCGACTACGGCAACTCCATCCGCGGCGAGGCCCAGCTCGCCGGGTACGACCGGGCCTTCGCCTTCCCCGGCTTCGTCCCCGCCTACATCCGCCCCCTGTTCTGCGAGGGCAAGGGACCCTTCCGGTGGGCCGCCCTGTCCGGCGACCCCGCCGACATCGCCAAGACCGACAAGGCGATCCTCGACCTCTTCCCCGAGAACGAGTCCCTGGCCCGCTGGATCAAGATGGCGGGGGAGCGGGTCCACTTCCAGGGCCTGCCCGCCCGCATCTGCTGGCTCGGCTACGGCGAGCGCGACAAGGCCGGTGAGCGGTTCAACGACATGGTCGCGAGCGGCGAGCTGGCCGCGCCGATCGTCATCGGCCGCGACCACCTCGACTGCGGCTCCGTCGCCTCCCCGTACCGCGAGACCGAGGCGATGCTCGACGGCTCCGACGCCATCGCCGACTGGCCGCTGCTCAACGCCATGGTCAACGTGGCCTCCGGCGCCTCCTGGGTCTCCCTCCACCACGGCGGCGGCGTCGGCATGGGCCGCTCCATCCACGCCGGGCAGGTCACCGTCGCCGACGGCACCCCGCTCGCCGGGGAGAAGATCCGCCGGGTGCTCACCAACGACCCCGGCATGGGCGTCATCCGGCACGTCGACGCCGGGTACGACATCGCCGAGTCGGTGGCGGCCGAGCGCGACGTGCGGGTGCCGATGCGCGAGGGTGACGAGGCGTACGAGGGCGACGAGGCGCGCGAGAGCGACACGGCGCGCGAGGGTGACGGCGCGTGAGTTTCCACAGCATGTGGGCGGAGCTGCTGCCGGTCGGCCGCAGCTCCGCCTCCGGCGGCTACCGCCGCGCCGCCTGGACCGGCGCCGACGCCGACTGCCGGACCTGGTTCCAGGAACAGGCCGAGGCACGCGGGCTGACCCACGAGACCGACCGCAACGGCAACCAGTGGGCCTGGCTCGGCGACCCGGCGGCCGGGAACGCCGTCGTCACCGGATCCCACCTGGACTCCGTGCCCGACGGCGGCGCCTTCGACGGCCCCCTCGGCGTGGTCTCCGCCTTCGCCGCCCTCGACGAACTGCGCGGGCGGGGAGCGCGGCCCACCAGGCCGCTGGGCGTCGTCAACTTCGGCGACGAGGAGGGCGCCCGCTTCGGCCTCGCCTGCGTCGGCTCCCGGCTCACCGCGGGCGCGCTCACCGTCGAGCAGGCGCACCGCCTCACCGACGGTGACGGCATCACCCTCCCGCAGGCCATGGAGTCCGCCGGGTACGACCCGGACACCCTGGGCCCCGACCCCGAACGGCTGGCCCGCATCGGCGCCTTCGTCGAACTCCACGTCGAGCAGGGCCGCGCCCTCGACCGGTCCGGCGACCGCATCGGCATCGCGTCCGCCATCTGGCCGCACGGACGCTGGCGGTTCGACTTCCGGGGCGAGGCCAACCACGCCGGCACCACCCGCCTCGCCGACCGGCACGACCCGATGCTGTCGTACGCCGAGACCGTCCTCGCCGCCCGCCGCGAGGCCGAACTCGCCGGTGCCGTGGCCACCTTCGGCAAGATCGGCGTCGAGCCCAACGGCGTCAACGCCGTCCCCTCCCTGGTACGCGGCTGGCTCGACTCCCGCGCCGCCGACCAGGCGAGCCTGGACACCGTGCTCACCGGCATCGAGAAGGCCGCCCGCGAGTACGCCGCGGCCCACGGCGTGGACCTCGACGTGGTCCGCGAGTCCTTCACACCCGTCGTCGAGTTCGACCACGCCCTGCGCGACGAACTCGCGCGCATCCTGGGCACGGAGACGGAGCTGAAGGTCCCCGTCCTCGGCACCGGCGCCGGACACGACGCCGGAATCCTCGCCGACCGCATCCCGACCGCCATGCTGTTCGTACGCAACCCCACCGGCGTCTCGCACTCCCCGGCCGAGTACGCCGCCGAGGACGACTGCGTGGCCGGGGTGCACGCACTCGCCGACGTACTGGAAGGGCTGGCCTGCACGTGACCTCCTCCGAGCGGACCCGGACGTACTGGCTGGAGCACGCGTGGCTCGGCACCCACGTCGAGCCGAGTGTCGCCGTGGACGTGAGTGACGGCCGCATCACCGCCGTCCACCAGGGCGTCAACACCCCGCCGCCCGGCGCCGAGATCCTGCGCGGACTGACCCTGCCCGGGCTGGCGAACGCCCACTCGCACGCCTTCCACCGCGCCCTGCGCGGCACCGTCCAGGTCGGCTCCGGAACCTTCTGGACCTGGCGCGAGGTCATGTACTCCGTCGCCGACCGGCTGACCCCTGACACCTACCACGCCCTCGCCCGCGCCGTGTACGCCGAGATGGCGCTGGCCGGCATCACGACCGTCGGCGAGTTCCACTATGTGCACCACGCGCCCGGGGGCACCCCCTACGCCGACCCCAACGCGATGGGCGAGGCCCTGATCGAGGCCGCCGCCGAAGCCGGTGTCCGCATCACCCTCCTCGACACCTGCTACCTGTCCTCCGGCTTCGGCGAGCCCCCGAACACCCACCAGCGCCGCTTCTCCGACGGCACTGCTCAGGCCTGGGCCGAACGCTGTTCAGTTCTCAAGGAACGGGATCACGCACGGATCGGGGCCGCGATCCACTCCGTACGGGCCGTGCCCGCGGACCAGTTGGCGACCGTGGCGCAGTGGGCCGAGGCGCGGCGGGCCCCGCTGCATGTGCACCTGTCCGAGCAGACCGCCGAGAACGACGCCTGCCGCCAGGCCCACGGATGCACCCCGACCCGCCTCCTCGCCGACCACGGCGTGCTCGGACCCCGCACCACCGGCGTCCACAGCACCCACCTCACCGACGAGGACGTCGCCCTGCTCGGCGGCAGCCGCACCGGCACCTGCATGTGCCCCACCACGGAACGGGACCTGGCCGACGGCATCGGCCCCGCGGCCGAGCTCCAGCGGGCCGGTTCGCCGCTCTCCCTCGGCTCGGACAGCCACGCCGTCATCGATCTGCTGGAAGAAGCGCGCGCCATGGAGCTGAACGAGCGCCTGCGCACCCGCGCCCGCGGCCACTGGACCGCCGCCGCCCTGCTGCGGGCCGCCACCGCCGACGGTCACGCGGCCCTCGGCTGGGACGACACCGGCCGCATCGAGGCCGGGGCCCGCGCCGACCTCGCGACCGTCGCGCTGGACTCGGTCAGGACAGCGGGGCCGCTGCCCAGGCTCGGCGCCGAGACGGCCGTATTCGCCGCGACGGCAGCGGACGTACGGCACACGGTCGTGGGCGGGCGGCACGTCGTACGCGACGGGGCGCACGCCCTCGTACCGGACGTGCCGCAGGCCCTCGCGCGGGCCGTCGCAGCCCTGCGCGCCTGACCACCGGCCCCCGCCCGCGGCCCGTCACACGGCCCAGCCCCCGCCCCCACGAGGACACCAGGGACCCCATGAGCAGCAGCACCGTCATCGCCAACATCGCCGCACTCGTCACCAACGACCCCTCCCTCGGCGACCACTCCCCGCTCGGCCTGGTCCGGGACGCGGCCGTCGTCATCGAGGGCGACCGCGTCGTGTGGACCGGTGAATCAAGCAAAGCACCCGCCACTGACAATCGGGTCGACGCGGGCGGCCGGGCGGTCCTCCCCGGCTTCGTGGACTCCCACTCCCACCTCCTCTTCGCGGGCGACCGCACCGAGGAGTTCAACGCCCGCATGTCCGGCCGCCCCTACGGCGCGGGCGGCATCCGCACCACCGTCGCCGCCACCCGCGCCGCGAGCGACGACGAACTGGAGGCCGGGCTCACCCGTTACCTCGCCGAGGCCCTGCGCCAGGGCACCACCACCTTCGAGACCAAGTCCGGCTACGGCCTGACCACCGCCGACGAGTCCCGCGCCCTGCGCGTCGCCGCCCGCCACACCGACGAGGTCACCTTCCTCGGCGCCCACATCGTCGCCCCCGAACTCGCCGACGACCCCGCCGCCTACGTCGACCTCGTCACCGGCGAGATGCTCGACGCCTGCGCCCCGCACGCCCGCTGGATCGACGTGTTCTGCGAGGAGGGCGCCTTCGACGGCGACCAGGCCCGCGCGATCCTCACCGCGGGCAGGGCCAGGGGCCTGCACCCCCGCATCCACGCCAACCAGCTCTCCTACGGCCCCGGCGTCCGGCTCGCCGTCGAACTCGACGCCGCCAGCGCCGACCACTGCACCCATCTCACCGACGCAGACGTGGACGCCCTCGCGAGCAGCCGCACGGTCGCGACCCTGCTGCCCGGCGCCGAGTTCTCCACCCGCGCCGAGTGGCCGGACGCCCGGCGTCTCATCGACGCGGGTGCCACGGTGGCCCTCTCCACCGACTGCAACCCCGGCTCCTCCTTCACGTCCTCCGTCCCCTTCTGCATCGCGCTCGCGGTACGGGACATGGGGATGACGCCGGACGAGGCGGTCTGGTCGGCCACCGCGGGCGGCGCCGCGGCCCTGCGCCGTGAGGACGTCGGCCACCTCGTCCCGGGCGCGTACGCCGACCTGACGCTGCTCGACGCCCCGAGCCACGTCCACCTGGCCTACCGGCCGGGGGTGCCGCTGGTCGCGGGGGTGTGGCGCCGGGGCGTACGTAAGGTGTGAGCGTACGAGCGTCGGTGGGAGCGGGGGACGGGGCGGATGGCGCGACACCTGCGGGCCTGGTGGGCGCCGTTCCTGGTGAACCTGCTGCTCGGCGTTCCGGCCGTGGTGCCGATCTGGCTCGTCCGGTACCTGCTGGTGAACTGGCCGCTGGCCGAGCTCGGCTGGACCGTGCGCGAGCCGACGGAGAACGACGGCATGGCCCTCTGGCTGGTGATCGTCGTCCCGGTGGTCGCGCTGTTCGGGCTCGTCTGGTGGCTGGCCAACCAGCCCCTGCGGCGCAGGACCGCCCTCGCCCCGCGCTCGTTCTGGCTGCTGTGCGTCCTGGTGCCGCTCCTGCCGACGGCGGCGCTGATCGCCAACTCCCCGTGAGGTGCGGCGGCAACCCGAAGGGGGGCGGCCCGATTTCGGACCGCCCCCCTGGAGGGCAAGCGACACCCGGCAGGGTCTGAGGACTACTCCTCGACCGTGAGCCCCTTGCGCAGCCGTACGAGGGTCCGCGACAGCAGACGTGAGACATGCATCTGGGAGATGCCCAGCTCCTCGCCGATCTCCGACTGGGTCATGCCGGCGACGAAACGGAGGGAGAGGATCTTCCGGTCCCGGGAAGGCAGCTCGGCGATCAGCGGCTTCAGCGACTCGACGTACTCGATGCCTTCGAGCCCGTGGTCCTCGTAGCCGATGCGGTCGGCGAGCGCGCCCTCCGCGTCGTCCTCCTCCGGCTGGGCGTCCAGCGAGGAGGCGGTGTAGGCGTTGGACGCCGCCATGCCCTCGACGACCTCGTCCTTGGACAGGCCGAGGTGCTCGGCCAGCTCGGTCACCGTGGGGGCGCGGTCGAGGCGCTGGGCCAGCTCGTCACCGGCCTTCGCCAGGTCGAGCCGCAGCTCCTGGAGGCGGCGCGGAACGCGCACGGACCACGAGGTGTCGCGGAAGAAGCGCTTGATCTCGCCGATGATGGTCGGCATCGCGAACGTGGGGAACTCCACACCACGCGACATCTCGAAGCGGTCGATCGCCTTGATCAGGCCGATCGTGCCGACCTGGATGATGTCCTCCATCGGCTCGCTGCGCGAGCGGAAGCGGGAGGCGGCGAACTTGACCAGCGCGAGGTTCAGCTCGACGAGCGTGTTGCGTACGTACGCGTACTCGTGGGTGCCTTCCTCCAGCGACTCCAGCCGCTCGAAGAGGGTCTTGGACAGGGCCCTGGCGTCCGCCGGAGCGACCTCGTCGTACGCGGGGATGTCCGGAAGCCCGGCGAGCGCGTCGTCGTGGTCGACGACGGCGTCAGGGCGCGCGATGGGATCCAGATGTTCCGGAGGGAGTGTCGACGTCGCTTCGTGGGTACGCGATCCGTCGAGCCGGGGTGACATGATGTCCTCCATCGTTCTCGGCATACGGCTGCCGAAGCCAAATTCGTGCACTGCGGTGTGCGGCGCCTCCAAAGCCGGCCGTGTCGGTTTACGTGTCCTACTAGCCCTACCGGGTTTACCGAGCCGACCGCAAGTGTGTTCTGTGCGGGTATGTCCGTTTGTGTGCGGTTGTTCGGGTGTCGGAGTGCGGTGGGAAGGCGTAGTGTTCGAGTGCGTCAGCAAGCAGTCACGACCTCGGGAGAGAGAAACGGCATGGACCGCGGGACGGTCGGCAGTGCCCAGTCGGGCCGGCTTCTGGTGGAGGTGCGGGAAGAGGGCCCCAGCGCCGTCGTGACCCCGGCGGGTGAGCTGGATCACCACACCGCCGATCTGTTGCGCGAGCCGCTGGAGGGCTGTCTCGACAAGGGATTCAACCGGCTCGTCGTGGACTGCTCACGGCTGGAGTTCTGCGACTCCACGGGGCTCAACGTCCTGCTCGGCGCCCGGTTGAAAGCGGAGGCCGCGGGGGGCGGAGTGCATTTGGTGGCCATGCAGCCGGTGGTGGCGCGCGTGTTCGAGATCACGGGGGCGGAAGCTGTCTTCACCCTTCATGACACGCTTGCGGCCGCCCTGGCCGACGCGTCCGACTGAGCCGTCCTTGTCCGGCCGGCGGAGGGGCGCGTGTGCTTCCCGGAGCGGGTGTTCTCACCCCGCGCCGGGTTTCGTGCGCAATACAGGGGTGTTCGTACGGTCCGGTCGGGCAGGAGAGACCCTGAACCGGCTGTGTACGACATTGCTGTCTACGAATTTGAAACGTGAACTGGTGAATCGGTGAGGTGAAGCGCTGATGAGCACCACCCGGCCCTACTCGCCGGGCGACCGCGGTCCGGAGCCCGGCGGCGCTTCCGGAGCGTCCGCGTCCGCGCCCGCCTCGGCGTCCGGGGAGGGCGGCGGGCGGCAGTCCCGCAGGCTGAGCTTCGAGGACGCGAGCGGGGTCGTCCCGCTGGCCCGCGACTTCACCCGCGAGGCGCTGTACGCCTGGGGCTGGCTGCCCTCCGCCACCGCGGACCAGCGTGCCGCCGCCGAGGACGTCCTGCTCGTGGTCTCCGAGCTGGTCACCAACGCGTGCCTGCACGCCGAGGGGCCGGACGAGCTGCGGATCACCTGCGAGAAGAAGGTGATCCGGCTGGAGGTCTCCGACCGGGGCACGGGACAGCCCGCGCCCCGCACCCCGCACCGCGCCGGTCGCCCCGGCGGCCACGGCATGTTCATCGTGCAGCGCCTGTGCCTGGACTGGGGCGTCGTACGCACCCCGGGGGTCGCGGGGAAGCGGGTCTGGGCGGAGCTGGGCGCTCCGGCGTAAGGCCGTCCCCGGGGGCTGCGCGCCCCGCGCTACCCCCGCACCTCGAACCGGAGCAGCTTCCCGGCGCCCCGCGGGAGCACGTCGTCGCCCAGCGACCACCCGCCCCACGAGTCGGCACACGCCTGTACGAGGTGCAGCCCGCGCCCGCCCTCCGCGTCCCCCGGCGGGCGGGGAGCCGTGCGGTGGCCTCCCGGCGGTTCCGCGAAGGGGGAAGGGACATGCGGGCTGCTGTCCCACACCCCGACCCGCAGCCGCCCGTCGCTCAGCGCGGTGAGCCGCAGCGAGCAGGGGCCGCGGGTGTGCCGGTAGGTGCCGGACCCGTGGCTGGTGGGAGGAGTACCGCGAGCACCCGCATGCGGCCCTGATCGACCTGGCCGAACTGGAGCACCACGCCACAGGCCTGCGCGTGGCTCACCATGCACATCCCTGCGCTCCTGCAGACAACGGACCACGCACGAGCGCTCTTTCGAGCCGTGGTCCCGTCGATGCGGCAGTACGAGATCGAGCACCGCCTCACCCACCGCATCAAGCGACAGGGCATCCTTCACAAGGAGAGTCCGCCGCCGTACTCGGCGATCATCCACGAGTCGGCTCTCCGGATGGGCTTCGGTGGCCCCGAGGTCGCGCGCGGTCAGCTCAAGCACCTCTTGGCCATGGGCGAGTTGCCGAACGTCACGGTTCGCGTCATCCCCTTCGGGGCGGAGTACCACCCCAGCACTGGACAGTCCTTCGACTACGTCGAGGGAGCCGTGCCCCAACTCGACACCGTGCAGTTGGACACCCACCACGGCGGCTGCGGATTTCTCGACGCGGAGGCTCAGTTGGCCAAGTACCGTGCCGTGCTGGACCACATGGAGTCCTGCGCGCTCGACACCACCGCATCGCGCGACTTCATTCAGAAGCTCGGGCGGGACTTGTGAGAGAGGTCGGCATGAACATCCACCAGTGGCGGAAGTCCACGTACAGCGGCGACAGTTCGAACTGCGTCGAGATAGCCACCGCCCCGGCGAAGATCCTGGTCCGCGACTCCAAGGCCCCCACCGGATCACGCCTCGCCTTCCCACGCACCGTCTGGGCGGATTTCGTTCACCACACGGCGAAGTCGCGCGTAGCCTCTGACTGAGGGTTTCTCGACGCGGAGGTCCAGTCGTGAAAGAGGCCGATACGGACATCCGTCAGTGGTGCAAGTCCAGTTACAGCCCCGACGGGTCGAATTGTGTCGAGATGGCCGCCACCCCGACGACGATCCTGGTCCGGGACTCGAAGAACCCGACTGAGTTGCCCCTCGCCCTGCTCCCCGCCACGTGGGCCGACTTCGCCTCGTACGTGGCTCTGCGGGCGGGGTAGAGCGCCCGGAGGGTCACCCCATCCGCCGGATGAGGTGACCCTCCGTTCAAAGACAGCCGTTCGCGGGGCTCAGCGCACGTCGCCCATGAGTTCCTTGACGCGCTTGCGGTACATCCAGATCGCGACGCCCGCGACCACCGCGAGGGTGGCCTCCGCGGCGACGATGCCCGTCCTGTTGAGGTCGACGCCGGCGATGGAGAGCAGGCCGGTCGTGGCGTCACCGGCGGTGACGGCCAGGAACCAGACGCCCATCATCTGCGAGGCGTACTTCACCGGCGCCATCTTCGTCGTGACCGACAGGCCGACCGGGGAGAGCATCAGCTCACCGCAGGTCTGGACGAAGTAGATCGCCACCAGCCAGAGGGCCGCCGCCTTGTGGCCGCCCTCCGCGATGCCCAGCGGGGCCAGGAAGAGGAAGAAGGACGCACCGACCAGGACCAGACCGCCGCAGAACTTGACGACCGTGCTGGGCTCCTTGCCCCGGCGGTTGAGCGCCAGCCACACCGTGGCGAAGACCGGGGCCAGGGCCATGATGATGACCGGGTTGACCGACTGGTACCAGGAGACCGGGAAGTCCCAGCCGAAGACGCTGTTGTTCGCCGAGGAGTCGGCGAAGAGCGACAGGGTCGAGCCGCCCTGGTCGTAGATCATCCAGAACACGGCGGCGGCGACGAAGAACCAGATGTACGCCGACATCTTGGACTGCTCGGCGCGGTCCAGGGACTTGTCGCGCTTGATGTTGGTCAGCACCAGGATCGGGATGATCACGCCGAGCAGGGTCAGCGGGACCAGGATCCAGTTCAGGGTGTAGTGGCCGGAGAAGCCGACGATCGCGTAGAAGACGACGGCCAGCGCGGCCCAGAAGGCGGCCTTGCGCAGCGTCGAGGTCTTCTCCTCGACGGACAGCGGCTTGGGGACCACGCTGGAGTGCGCGGCCAGGTGGCGGCTGCCGATCAGGAACTGGAGCACGCCCAGGCCCATGCCGACCGCCGCGAGCGCGAAGCCCAGGTGCCAGTTGACGTTCTCACCGATGGTGCCGATGGTCAGCGGGGCGGCGAAGGCACCGAGGTTGATGCCCATGTAGAAGACGGTGAAGCCACCGTCGCGGCGCGGGTCGTCGGGGCCGTCGTAGAGCTGGCCGACCATCGTGGAGATGTTGGCCTTCAGCAGACCCGAGCCGATGGCGACCAGGCCGAGGCCCGCGTAGAACGTGCCGGAGGACGGCAGCGCCAGCGTGAGGTGGCCGAGCATGATCACGCCGCCGGCGATGGCGACGGTCTTGCGGGGACCCCAGACGCGGTCGCCGAACCAGCCGCCCGGCATCGTGAGCAGGTACACCAGCGAGAGGTACACCGAGTAGATCGCGGTCGCGGTGCCGGCGCCGAGGCCGAGACCACCCGGGGCGACGAGGTACAGCGGGAGCAGAGCCCTCATGCCGTAGTAGGAGAACCTCTCCCACATCTCGGTCATGAAGAGTGTGGCCAGTCCGCGGGGGTGGCCGAAGAAGGTCTTCTCGGTGCCGGGGGTGCCCGGGGTGACCGAGTCCTTCGTCAGGCTGGACGCCATGGTCGATCCTTGCTGGTCGGGACGCGCTCATGAGGCGATGCGCGCCCGGTGGGGGGCGGCCGGCACCGGCGGCCCGTCCCGCCCCTCCCACGCCTGAGGGATCCGCTCCGGATTGCGAAGCGGCGGGCGGCGGCCACCGGGATCCACGCCTCTGCGCGCGTCACTGCACGCGGTGAGGCCCGGCCACAGGTCATTCCTTTCAAGGCCGACCGTGGGGGTCGGCCCGCACACAAAAGAGACCTTCAGCGTCGAACTGTCGCCAAAGGTCCACTGGGTGCTACAGGCGCTGATTCACCATACGGCAGGACACCGCCCGGTATGGAAGGACTTGAGACGCGGATCACAGGTAATAGTGGAACCGTGAACGATCTTTCGAAGGTTTCCCCCAGGATGGCACCCCACAGCCGCAGGTCCGGACGCGGGGGTGGCGGGGTGGGGCGGCCCTCGGGTCGATCTTGCCCCGGGCGTTGCTCCGAGCGGTCTACCATCAGCCCATGACCCGTGTACTGCTCGCCGAGGACGACGCGTCCATCTCGGAGCCGCTGGCCCGCGCACTGCGCAGGGAAGGGTACGAGGTCGAGGTGCGTGAGGACGGACCCACCGCACTCGACGCGGGACTGCAGGGTGGCATCGACCTGGTCGTGCTGGACCTGGGCCTGCCGGGCATGGACGGTCTCGAGGTCGCCCGCCGGCTGCGGTCCGAGGGGCACGCCGTGCCGATCCTGATCCTGACCGCGCGTGCCGACGAGGTGGACACCGTCGTCGGCCTGGACGCGGGCGCCGACGACTACGTCACCAAGCCCTTCCGCCTCGCCGAGCTGCTCGCCCGGGTCCGGGCCCTGCTGCGCCGCGGTGCCGCCGAGCCGCCGCAGCCGCCCGCCACCCACGGCGTGCGCATCGACGTCGAGTCGCACCGGGCCTGGATGGGCGAGGAGGAGCTCCAGCTCACCGCGAAGGAGTTCGACCTGCTGCGGGTCCTGGTGCGCGACGCCGGCCGGGTCGTCACCCGCGACCAGCTGATGCGCGAGGTCTGGGACACCACCTGGTGGTCGTCGACCAAGACCCTCGACATGCACATCTCCTGGCTGCGCAAGAAGCTGGGCGACGACGCGGCCAACCCCCGCTACATCGCCACCGTGCGCGGCGTGGGCTTCCGTTTCGAGAAGAACTGAGCGAGCCCCCGGGGGAGCTTTCGGGTAAGAGGACATGCGCCGTCGACTGATCCAGTCCACGCTCGCCGTGGTGCTCGTGGTGATCGCCGTCTTCGGCGTCTCCCTCGTCATCGTCGAGACCCGCACCATCAGCAGCACGGCCCAGGAACGGGTGGACCTGGAAGCGGTGCGGCTGGCCAGCATCGTCGACAGCCGGCTCATCGGCACCGGTTCCGTCGACGAGGACTTCCTGCGGGAGCAGATCCGCGACGCCCGGTACGCCATGATCCGCATCCCCGGCGAGCCGGTCGTCGAGGTCGGCAGCAAGCCGACCGGCGACGTCCTCCAGGGCAGGGCCACCGGCGAGGAGGGCGAGACGGTCCTCGTCGAGGAACCCAGCTCCTCGGTGACCCGGGAGGTCGGGCGGACCCTGCTGATCATCGGCCTGGTGGCGCTGCTCGCGGTGATCGCCGCCGTACTGCTGGCGATCCGGCAGGCCAACCGCCTCTCCTCCCCGCTCACCGACCTCGCCGAAACCGCGGAACGCCTCGGCTCCGGCGACCCGCGCCCGCGGCACAAGCGGTACGGCGTTCCCGAGCTGGACCGGGTCGCGGACGTCCTGGACTCCTCCGCCGAGCGCATCGCCCGGATGCTCACCGCCGAGCGCCGCCTGGCCGCCGACGCCTCGCACCAGCTGCGCACGCCGCTGACCGCGCTGTCGATGCGGCTGGAGGAGATCACCCTGACCGACGAGCCGGAGACGGTGAAGGAGGAGGCGACGATCGCGCTGTCGCAGGTGGAGCGGCTGACGGACGTCGTGGACCGGCTGCTCACCAACTCCCGCGACCCGCGCAGCGGCTCCGCCGTCACCTTCGAGCTGGACGACGTCATCCAGCAGCAGATCGCCGAGTGGCGCCCGGCCTACCGCGGTGAGGGACGGGCCATCGTCAGCTCCGGCAAGCGCCATCTGACGGCCGTGGGCACCCCGGGCGCCGTGGCGCAGGTGCTGGCCGCGCTGATCGAGAACTCCCTGATGCACGGCGGCGGCACGGTCGCCCTGCGGACCCGGGTGACCGGCAACCAGGCCGTGGTCGAGGTCACCGACGAGGGCCCCGGCGTTCCGGGCGACCTGGGGGCGCGGATCTTCGAGCGCGCGATCAGCGGGCGCAACTCCACCGGCATCGGCCTCGCCGTCGCCCGCGACCTGGCGGAGGCGGACGGCGGCCGACTGGAGCTGCTCCAGGGGCGTCCGCCGGTCTTCGGGCTGTTCCTGTCCCGCACGCCGCCCTCGAAGAAGCCCTCGGGGGACGGCGGGGGGACGGTGCGCTGAGGGCCTGAGGGCCTGAGGGCCTGAGGGGCGAGGGAGCGGGGCGGCGAGGGAGCGCGTCAGCGATGGCCGGCGGGGGCGCCGTCCGGGCGGGGGACCACGGTCGGGTGCTCGTGCTCCAGGAAGGTCTCCGCCCGCGTCACCGGCTCACCGGCGGGCAGCGAGCGGAAGACCCAGCTGCGGTACGACCAGAAGCGGAACAGTGTGCCGATCCCGATGCCGAGGAACTTGAAGATGTTGCTCTGCAGCGGGCTGTCCCAGCCGAACCCGTACGTCGCCGTGTAGAGCACGCCGTTCTCGATGACCAGGCCGACCGCGCTGAACAGCAGGAACAGCGACATCTCGCGGGTCTGGCCGCTCTTGTCGCGGTCGCGGTACGTGAAGTAGCGGAAGCCCACGTAGTTGAAGACGATCGCGACGATCGTGGCGATGATGCTGGCCCGCACCACCTGGAGGTCGGTCGTGTGCCGTACGAGGTTGAAGACGAGGAGGTTGACCAGCACCCCCGCGCCGCCCACGGCGCCGAACTTCACGACCTCGCGCACGAGCCGCTCGATCCGCTCCCGCATCCCGGCGCGGGGCGCATCGGGCGCGGAGGGAGCCGTGTGAGCACCCGAGGAACCATGTCCCATGGTCGTGCAGGCCCCCGTCCAGGGTTGGCGTCAATCCGTTCATGCTAACCACCCGGACACGCGATCTTCCTGCGGACGGGCGCACGGGGGGCGGAACGGGCACGGGGAACGGCGGGAAACGGCCGGTAAACAGGTGGGCTCCGCGCGGCCGATACGCTAGGGGTGTGACGTTCCCGGTAGTCGGCATGGTCGGCGGTGGCCAGCTCGCTCGTATGACACACGAGGCGGGCATCCCGCTCGGCATCAGGTTCAAGCTTCTCAGTGACACTCCCCAGGACTCTGCGGCGCAGGTCGTGAACGAAGTCGTCGTCGGCGACTATCGCGATCTGGACACGTTGCGCGAGTTCGCGCGCGGCTGTGACGTGATCACCTTCGATCACGAACACGTGCCGACCGAGCACCTCAAGGCCCTGGAGGCGGACGGCATCCCCGTCCGCCCCGGCCCCGAGGCGCTCGTGCACGCCCAGGACAAGGGCGTGATGCGCGCGAAACTCGACGCGATCGGCGTGCCCTGCCCGCGGCACCGGATCGTGCGCGATCCGGCCGACGTGGCCGCCTTCGCGGCGGAAGGCGTCGCGGAAGGCGCCGCCGGGGGCGACGGCTTCCCCGTCGTCCTCAAGACGGTCCGCGGCGGGTACGACGGCAAGGGCGTGTGGGTCGTGGACTCCGTCGAGGAGGCGGCCGAGCCCTTCCGCGCGGGTGTGCCCGTGCTGGCGGAGGAGAAGGTCGACTTCGTCCGCGAGCTGGCCGCCAACGTGGTCCGCTCCCCGCACGGCCAGGCGGTGGCCTACCCCGTCGTCGAGTCCCGGCAGGTCAACGGCGTCTGCGACACGGTGATCGCCCCGGCGCCCGGCCTGGACGAGGCGCTGGCCCTGCGCGCCGAGGAGATGGCGCTCGGCATCGCCAAGGAACTGGGCGTCGTCGGCCACCTCGCCGTCGAGCTGTTCCAGACCCGCGACGGCCGCGTCCTGGTCAACGAACTGGCGATGCGCCCGCACAACTCCGGCCACTGGACGATGGACGGCGCGATCACCTCGCAGTTCGCCAACCACGTCCGCGCGGTCCTCGACCTCCCCCTCGGCGACCCGCGCCCGCGCGCCAAGTGGACGGTGATGGTCAACGTCCTGGGCGGCGACTACCCGGACATGTACTCCGCGTACCTGCACTGCATGGCCCGCGACCCGCAGCTGAAGATCCACATGTACGGCAAGGACGTGAAGCCCGGCCGCAAGGTCGGCCACGTCAACACCTACGGCGACGACCTGGACGACGTGCTGGAGCGCGCCCGTCACGCTGCCGGCTACCTGAGAGGCACGATCACCGAATGAGCCAGCCCAGCCCGGTGAGCCCGGTCGTCGGCATCGTCATGGGGTCGGACTCCGACTGGCCCGTCATGGAGGCCGCCGCCAAGGCCCTCGACGAGTTCGAGGTCCCCTACGAGGTCGACGTCGTCTCCGCGCACCGCATGCCGCACGAGATGATCGCGTACGGCGAGCAGGCCGCCGGACGCGGCCTCAAGGCGATCGTCGCCGGGGCCGGGGGCGCCGCCCACCTGCCCGGCATGCTCGCCTCCGTGACGCCGCTGCCGGTCATCGGCGTGCCGGTGCCGCTGAAGTACCTGGACGGCATGGACAGCCTGCTGTCCATCGTGCAGATGCCGGCCGGCGTCCCCGTCGCCACCGTCTCCGTCGGCGGCGCCCGCAACGCCGGTCTGCTGGCCGCCCGCATCCTCGCCGCCCACGACGAGGAACTGCTCGGCCGGATGCGCGAGTTCCAGCAGGAGCTGAACGACCAGGCCACCGAGAAGGGCAAGCGGCTGCGCACCAAGGTCGAGGGCTCCGCGGCCGGCTTCGGATTCGGAAAGTGACGGAAGGGACGCGGATGACATCGCTGGACAAGGCCCGGGAACTGCTGCGCGAGTTCCCCGTCGTCGACGGGCACAACGACCTGCCCTGGGCGCTGCGCGAGCAGGTGCGCTACGACCTCGACGCCCGTGACATCGCCACCGACCAGTCCGCCCACCTGCACACCGACCTGGCCCGGCTGCGCTCCGGCGGCGTCGGCGCGCAGTACTGGTCGGTGTACGTCCGCTCCGACCTGCCCGGCGCGGTGACGGCGACGCTGGAGCAGATCGACTGCGTACGGCGGCTGATCGACCGCCACCCCGGCGAGCTGCGGGCCGCGCTGACCGCCGCCGACCTGGAGGCCGCGCGCGCCGAGGGCCGGATCGCGTCCCTGATGGGTGCCGAGGGCGGCCACTCCATCGACAACTCGCTGGCCACCCTCCGCGGGCTGTACGCGCTCGGCGTGCGCTACATGACGCTCACCCACAACGACAACAACGCGTGGGCGGACTCGGCGACCGACGAGCCCGGCGTCGGCGGCCTGTCGGCCTTCGGCCGCGAGGTCGTGCGGGAGATGAACCGCGAGGGCATGCTGGTCGACCTCTCGCACGTCGCGGCGACGACGATGCGCGACGCGCTGGACACCTCCACCGCACCGGTGATCTTCTCGCACTCGTCCTCCCGCGCGGTGTGCGACCACCCGCGCAACATCCCGGACGACGTCCTGGAGCGGCTGCCGGCCAACGGCGGCATGGCGATGGTGACGTTCGTGCCGAAGTTCGTGCTCCAGGCCGCCGTGGACTGGACCACCGAGGCCGACGAGAACATGCGCGCGCACGGCTTCCACCACCTCGACTCCGGCCCCGAGGCGATGAAGGTCCACGCCGCCTTCGAGGAGCGCGTCCCGCGCCCCGTCGCCACCGTCTCCACGGTCGCCGACCACCTCGACCACATGCGCGAGGTCGCCGGCGTCGACCACCTCGGCCTCGGTGGCGACTACGACGGCACGCCCTTCACCCCGGACGGCCTCGGCGACGTCTCCGGCTACCCGAACCTGATCGCCGAGCTGCTCGACCGCGGCTGGTCGCAGGCCGACCTGGCCAAGCTGACCTGGAAGAACGCGGTCCGGGTACTCGACGCCGCGGAGGACGTGGCCCGGGGGCTCCGGGCGACGCGGGGGCCGTCCAACGCCACCATCGAGCAGCTGGACGGGCCGGCCGCCGGGCAGCCGAACGGCTGAGGCCGCCCCGCTCCCGGCCGGGTGGGGCGTCGGTACCCCCGAACGCCCCACCCACCAGGAAGCCCTTTCCGCTCCGTGCGACGGTGGCCGTACCTCACGACGACCGTACGGAGCCCGTCATGGCAGACCTCCAGGACGACCTGCACACCGGTACCGAGGCCGGTGGGCTCGACGACCTGCCCGTGCCGCTCGCCGCGGAGGCCTTTCCGCCGGAGCCCTACGCTCCCGTGTCCGACCCCGACGACGAGCCGCTGACCCGGGCGCACGCCGTGCTGGCCGCCCATCCGGTCGCCGACGGCTGCAACGGCCTGCCCTGGGCGCTGAGACACCTGCCCTGGTACGACCTGGAGCTGGGCGAGAGCGCCGTCGACACCGACGTGCCGCGGCTGCGCGAGGGACACGTGGGAGCGCTGCTGTGGTCGCTGCACCTGCCCGAGTCCCTCGACGGGGAGGGTGCGGTCGGTGCCACGCTGGAGCAGCTCGACCTGGTCAAGACGGTCGTGCGGGCCCACCCGGAGGGGCTGCGCCTGGCGTACGACGCGGGGCAGACCATCGACGCCCGCAACTGCGGCCGGGTCGCCGTGCTGCCCGGCCCCGCGGGCGCCGCCGCCCTCGGTGACCGCATCGGCATCCTGCGCTCCCTGCACGCCCTCGGCCTGCGCGTCCTGACGCTGTCCGGGGTGAGCTGGGCGAGCGAGGCGGGGCTGACCCGGTTCGGCGAGGAGGTCGTCCGGGAGATGAACCGGCTCGGTGTCGTCGCCGACCTCTCCGGCGCCGGTGCCGAGACCGTCCGCCGTACCTTCGCGGTGTCCAAGGCGCCGGCGCTGTGCACCCGCTCCGCCGCCCGCGCCCTGCGCCCGCACCCCGCCAACCTCCCCGACGACCTGCTGGTGGAGCTCGGCGCGGCCGGCGGCCTGTGCATGGTGCCGCTGACCGCCGAGCAGACCGGGCCGACCGTCCGGGACGTCGCCGACCACCTCGACCACGTCCGCACGGTGGCCGGCCCGGAGAGCGTCGGCCTGTCCGGCACCTACGACAGCGGCGCCGCGCACCCGCTGGAGCTGGGCGACCCCTCCTGCTACCCCCGGCTCATCGCCGAACTGCTCAGGCGCGGCTGGGACGAGGCGGACGTGGCCCTGCTGACCTGGGGCAACGTCCAGCGGGTCCTGCGTGCCGCCGCCTTCACCGCGAAGGCGGCCCAGCTGCGCCGCGACCCGTCCACGGCGACCATCGCCGACCTGGACGGATAGTCCGCGCAGGCGTCACGCGGGCCCGGTCCGGCAGCGGCAGAACGGATGGCCCCGCCGGATCGCCGCTCAGCAGGCGCAGAGGCAGAACGGGTGCCCGGCCGGGTCGGCGTAGACCCGGAAGGTACGCGTGCGGTCCTCCGTGTCCAGCGCACGCGCGCCCAGCTCCAGCACCGCCTTCTCGGCCGCGTCCAGGTCCGTGACGGTGAGGTCGAGGTGGAACTGCTGCGAGTCGTCGGGCGCGGGCCACTTCGGCGGTACGAACCCGGGGGCGGCCTGGAACGCCAGCACCCGTCCGTCCGGCAGCTTCAGGTCGATCCAGTCGTCCTCGCCCTCGACGGTGCCGCCGAGCACGCCGGCGTAGAAGCGGGCCAGTGCACGGGGGTCGGGACAGTCCAGGACGACGGGGCCCAGTTCGGCGACAGCCATGACTTCCTCCTTGAGGCACGCGGTGTTCGGTTACCTGCATAGTGCGGGTAACCGGTAACGGTTACTGCATGCTGCCGCATTGGCGGTAACGTCGCAAGCATGAGTGAGAGATCGCCCGCACCGGGCGGCCTGGAACTGGTCGAGGCCCTGGTGAACACACTGGACCTCGAAACGGGCGCCGACTCGCTGGACACGGAGGAGGGCCGGGCGCGGCTCGGCCTGACGCAGGACGACGTGCCCGCGGCCCGTGAGCTGCGAGAGTCCCTGCGCGCGACCCTGCTCGCCCACGCCGGCCACCCGCCGCACCGCGCGGTGACCCCGCTGGGGGAGCTGCTGGCGGCCGCCCCGCTGGTGGTCGCCGTCGACCCGGCCGACGGCTCCGCAGCCCTCACCCCGGCCGGGGAGGGCTCCCTGACCGCCCGCGTCGCCGCCGCCGTCGCCCAGGCACTGGTGGCAGGCACCTGGAGCCGCTTCAAGGCGTGCGAGGCCGCCGACTGCCACTGGGCCTACTACGACCGCAGCCCCGCGGGACGCGGCCGCTGGTGTTCCATGCAGGTGTGCGGGGCCCGCGCCAAGATGCGCCGGTACCGGGCCAAGGAGTCGTAAACACCGCCCGCTTCACCGGCCGGCCGGCCGCGCACTGCGGCACAATGCGATCGACGCCGGTTCGGCCGACTGAGCCTCGGCCGAACCGGCGTCGCCTCCGCCGCCCTCAGGCAGCCCTCAGGCGGTCGGACGGCCCATCGCCCGGTACGTCCAGCCGGCCTTCCGCCACCGCGCCGGGTCCAGGGCGTTGCGCCCGTCCAGGATCACCCGGGCCGCCGCCGCCTCGCCGAGCGTCTCCGGGTCCAGCTCGCGGAACTCCCGCCACTCGGTGAGGTGCAGGACGACGTCCGCGCCCCGCACCGCCTCCAGCGCCGAGTCGGCGTAGCCGAGGGTCGGGAAGAGCCGCCGGGCGTTCTCCATGCCCTTGGGGTCGTACACCGTCACCTGGGCGCCCTGGAGGTGCACCTGCCCGGCGACGTTCAGCGCGGGGGAGTCCCGTACGTCGTCCGAGTCGGGCTTGAAGGTGGCGCCCAGCACCGCGACCCGCTTGCCCAGGAAGGGACCGCCGCCCAGCGCCTGCCGGGTCAGCTCCACCATCTGGCCGCGCTGGCGCATGTTGATCGAGTCGATCTCGCGCAGGAAGGTCAGCGCCTGGTCGGCGCCCAGCTCACCGGCGCGGGCCATGAAGGCGCGGATGTCCTTCGGCAGACAGCCGCCGCCGAAGCCGATCCCGGCCCGCAGGAACTTCTTGCCGATCCGGTCGTCGTACCCGATCGCCTCCGCCAGCTTGGCGACGTCGCCGCCGGCCGCCTCGCAGACCTCCGCCATCGCGTTGATGAAGGAGATCTTGGTGGCGAGGAAGGAGTTCGCGGCGGTCTTCACCAGCTCGGCCGTGGGGAAGTCCGTGACGACGAACGGCGAGCCCTCCGCGATCGGCGTCGCGTACACCTCGCGCAGCAGCTTCTCGGCCCGCTCGCTGCGTACGCCGACCACCAGCCGGTCGGGGTGCAGGGTGTCCTCGACGGCGAAGCCCTCGCGCAGGAACTCCGGGTTCCAGGCCAGCTCGGCCCCGTCGCCGGCCGGCGCGTGCTCGGCCAGGTAGGCGGCCAGCCGGTCGGCGGAGCCCACCGGCACGGTCGACTTGCCGACGACCAGCGCGGGGCCGGTCAGGTGCGGCGCCAGCGAGGCCAGCGCCGAGTCGACGTACGACATGTCGCAGGCGTACTCGCCGTGCTTCTGCGGGGTGTTCACGCACAGGAAGTGCACGTCGCCGAAGGCCGCGACCTCGGCGAAGTCGGTGGTGAAGCGCAGCCGCCCGCTGGAGCCCTCGATCCCGGCGACGTGCTTGGCGAGCAGCTCCTCCAGGCCCGGCTCGTACATCGGGACCTGGCCCCGCTGGAGCATCTCGATCTTCTCGGGCACCACGTCGAGGCCCAGCACCTCGAAACCGAGCTCGGCCATGGCCGCCGCGTGGGTGGCGCCGAGATAGCCGGTACCGATCACGGTGATCTTCAGGGCCATGGATGCGCTCCAGAGGTGTACGGCACGGTTGCGCGCCCGAGCATATCGGGGACGCGGGAAGAGCCTTTCGAGGCCTTTGGGCCGGCTGTCGTCAAGCTCACCTATCCACGGACCGGCAGGGGCTCTAAAATTTGGGTTACTTAACGGTAGTTAGCGTGCCCAGCATCACAGCGTTTTGGAGCGTGAGACACCTTGGCCGGATCGGCTGACTTCGACCTGTACCGCCCGTCCGAGGAGCACGACATGCTCCGGGACGCCGTCCGCTCGCTGGCCGAGGCGAAGATCGCGCCGTACGCCGCCGCGGTGGACGAGGAGGCCCGCTTCCCGCAGGAGGCCCTGGACGCGCTCACCGCGAACGACCTGCACGCGGTGCACGTGCCGGAGGAGTACGGCGGCGCGGGGGCCGACGCGCTCGCCACGGTCATCGTGATCGAGGAGGTGGCCCGCGCCTGCGCCTCCTCCTCCCTCATCCCGGCCGTGAACAAGCTCGGCTCGCTCCCGGTGATCCTCTCCGGCTCCGAGGAGCTGAAGAAGAAGTACATGACCCCGCTCGCCAAGGGCGACGGCATGTTCTCCTACTGCCTCTCCGAGCCCGACGCGGGCTCCGACGCGGCCGGCATGAAGACCAAGGCCGTCCGCGACGGCGACTTCTGGGTGCTCAACGGCGTCAAGCGCTGGATCACCAACGCCGGCGTCAGCGAGTACTACACCGTCATGGCGGTCACCGACCCGAGCAAGCGCTCCAAGGGCATCTCCGCCTTCGTGGTCGAGAAGTCCGACGAGGGCGTCTCCTTCGGCGCCCCGGAGAAGAAGCTCGGCATCAAGGGCTCCCCGACCCGCGAGGTCTACCTCGACAACGTCCGCATCCCCGCCGACCGCATGATCGGCGCGGAGGGCACCGGCTTCGCCACCGCGATGCAGACGCTGGACCACACCCGCGTCACCATCGCCGCCCAGGCCCTCGGCATCGCCCAGGGCGCCCTCGACTACGCCAAGGGCTACGTCAAGGAGCGCAAGCAGTTCGGCAAGCCGATCGCCGACTTCCAGGGCATCCAGTTCATGCTCGCCGACATGGCCATGAAGATCGAGGCCGCCCGCCAGCTCACGTACGCGGCCGCCGCCAAGTCCCAGCGCGGTGACAGCGACCTCACCTTCCAGGGTGCCGCCGCCAAGTGCTTCGCCTCGGACGTGGCCATGGAGGTCACCACGGACGCCGTCCAGCTGCTCGGCGGCTACGGCTACACCCGGGACTACCCGGTGGAGCGCATGATGCGCGACGCCAAGATCACGCAGATCTACGAGGGCACCAACCAGGTCCAGCGCATCGTCATGGCGCGCAACCTGCCGTAGCGGCCGGGGTCTTGTCAGCGAGGGGCGTCCGCCGGCGGGCGCCCCTCGCTCGTCGTGACCGATTGTCAGTGGTGGATGAGACGGTGGATCCATCGAGTCGGGAAGCCGCCGAGCGGCAATCGGTAAGAGGGGGAGCCGCCATGCCCAAGAGCCAGAACTACATCAACCACGTCGCTCTCGTGCTGGACGCCAGTTCGTCCATGCGGCGGCTGAGCCACAAGGTGGTCGAGGTCGCCGACCAGCAGATCGCCTACCTGGCCCGCCGGTCGCAGGAGCTGGACCAGGAGACCCGCGTCACGGTGTACGTCTTCGCCGACCAGGTGGAGTGCGTCATCTACGACAAGGACGTGCTGCGGATGCCGTCGCTGAAGCAGATGTACCGGGTCGGCGGCATGACGGCACTGCTGGCGGCCACGCTCAAGTCGCAGCGGGAGCTGGCGCAGACGGCCCAGCTGTACGGCGACCACAGCTTCCTGACCTTCGTCCTCACCGACGGGCAGGAGAACGTGAGCCACCGCTGCCCGGACGCCCCCGTCAGGGACCCGCGCGCCCTGGTCGAGGCCGTGTCCCGGATGATCGAGACGCAGGCGGACAACTGGACGCTGGCCGTCCTCGTGCCGGACCAGATGGGCAAGCGCGAGGCCATGCAGTACGGGTTCCCCAAGGACAACATCGCCATCTGGGACGCCACGAGCACCCAGGGCCTCGAGGAGGCCGGACAGGTCATCCAGGAGGCCACCGAGAAGTTCATGGTGGGGCGCACCAAGGGCATCCGGGGCTCGCGGGCCGTGTTCTCCACGGGCGGCGACGCGGTCAACAAGGACACCATCAAGGCGGCCGGCCTCACGCCGGTGGAGTCGTCGAAGTACCAGTTGATCGACGTCACCCGCGACGTGGCGATCCGGGACTGGGTCGTCGAGCGCGGGCACACCTACCGCACCGGTGGTGCGTTCTACCAGCTGAGCAAGTCGGAGAAGGTCCAGCCGAAGAAGCAGATATCGGTGCTGGAGAAGAAGACGGACCGGGTGTACACGGGGCCCGAGGCCCGCGCCCTGCTCGGCCTGCCGGACGTGGAGGTCCGCATCAAGCCCGACCACAACGACGAGTTCACGATCTTCGTGCAGAGCACGAGCGTGAACCGGAAGCTCGTACCGAACACACGGCTCCTGCTCATGCTCTGACGCCGCCGACGCCCGGGGTGGGGTGGCGCCCCGGGCAGGGGTCAGTCCTCGTACCCCTGCGCCACCCGCCGCTCCCGAAGTTCCATGATCGCGCGGCGGCGGGCCAGGCGGTGGGTGCGGCGGATCTGGGCCTCCTGGTAGCGCCGCTTGTCCTTCTCGGTCTCGGGCAGCACCGGCGGCACCGTGCGCGGCTTGCCGTCGGCGTCCACGGCCGCGAAGACCAGGTAGGCCGAGCCGACCTGGGTGGCCGGGGTCGACTCGTTCCAGCGCTCGGCCAGGACCCGGACGCCCACCTCCATGGAACTGCGGCCGGTCCAGTTGACCTGGGCCTTCACATGGACGAGGTCGCCGACGCGGACCGGTTCGAGGAAGGCCATCTCGTCCATGGACGCGGTGACGGCGGGCCCGCCGGAGTGCCGTCCGGCCACGGCGCCCGCCGCGTCGTCGACGAGCTTCATGATCACACCGCCGTGCACCGTGCCCAGAAGGTTGGTGTCGCTGTGCGTCATGATGTGACTGAGGGTGGTGCGGGACGCCGAGGTCGGCTTGCCCGGGATCTCCGGGGCCGTCGACTGCGCGGCCGAGGCCTGTTCTGCCTGGTCTGTCATGGCCTCCACCTTATGCCGGGGCTACACCGGCGTGATTTTGTGTCGGGTTCGCAACAGCACTGCCCTGATTTTCCGACATACCTTGTAACGCCCACGGGGCGGCCCTGCACACTGGTGCGCATGAATGATTGGCCCGAGGGATGGTCCGGTGACAACCGCGGCAGCGGCTACGGGCGCGGCAGCGCGAGCGCACGGCCGGAGAGCGCACGCGTGATGCGTCAGGTCCGCCGCGGCGCGACGCCGCCGCCCGGCCCGGGCCCGGCGGCCCCGCCGTACGGCGCCGGGGTGCCCCAGCAGCCGTCGTACACCGACGGTCAGGGACACGGCGGCGACGGCTACGACAGCGGCTACAACACCGGCCAGGTCTACGGCGGCGGCGGTGGCCAGGGGCCCGGCCGCCAGGCACAGGGCCGGCCCGCGCCGAACTGGCGCCGCCGGATCAAGTGGACCGCCATCACGGTGGTGACCGTGCTGGTCGTCACCACCGTCGGCACCTACTTCTGGGCCGACTCCAAGCTCAACCGCGACGTCGACCTGTCCAAGGTCATCGAGCGGCCCGGGGCCGGCGAGGGCACGAACTACCTCATCGTCGGGTCCGACAGCCGCGAGGGCATGTCCAAGGACGAGATGAAGGACCTGCACACCGGCTACGCCGAGGGCAAGCGCACCGACTCGATGATGATCCTGCACACCGGGGACAACGGGTCGACGCTGATCTCCCTGCCCCGCGACTCGGACGTGGAGATCCCGAGCTTCGTCGGCTCCGAGTCCGGCAAGAAGTACCCGGGCACGGGCCGGCACACCAAGCTGAACGCCGCCTACGCCGAGGACGGCCCCGAGCTGCTGGTGCGCACCGTCGAGCACAACACCGGGCTGCGCCTGGACCACTACGTGGAGATCGGCTTCGGCGGCTTCGCGAACATCGTGGACGCGGTCGGCGGTGTCGAGATCGACATCCCGCAGGACATCAAGGACAAGAAGTCCGGCGCCGACCTCAAGAAGGGCAAGCAGACCCTGGACGGCCAGGAGGCCCTCGCCTTCGTCCGCACCCGGTACGCGCTGGCCGGCTCCGACCTGGACCGCACCAAGAACCAGCAGAAGTTCCTGTCGGCGCTGGCGAGCCAGGTGGCCACCCCGTCGACGGTCCTCAACCCGTTCAAGCTCTACCCCACGATGGGCGCCGGCCTGGACTCCCTGATCGTCGACAAGGACATGGGCCTGTTCGACCTGGCGAGCATGTTCTGGGCGATGAAGAGCGTCAGCGGCGGCGAGGGCATCTCGATGAACATGCCGATCTCGGGCAGCGTCGGCGGCAACCTCAAGTGGGACGACGCGAAGGTGAAGAAGCTCGTCGAGGAGCTGAAGAACGACGAGAAGGTCACCGTCTCCGGCAACTGAGCCGGAGGTCACCGTCTCCGGCAACTGAGCCGGCGCGCGCCGGTGAGCCCCGGCGCGCCTCACTCCTTGCCGCAGACCACCTCGTCGCCCCGCACCACCGTGCCGGACTCCTGCGGCGGGTCGGCCGGCCGCACCTTCGCCACCTTCCCGAAGTCGGCGCCCGCGATCACCTTCAGCGTGGCGCCCTGCCCCTTGACCGGCTTCAGCTCGCTGCCCGGCAGCGCGGCGGCCAGTGACTTCGCCGACTGGTCCCAGCGCGGGTCGTAGGCGACGACGGTCCGCTCGACCGTCCGGTCCCCGGCGTTCCGCGGTGCCTTGGTGGTGCGGAACCCGGTCGCCGCCAGCGCGTCGTCCACCCGCTTGCCCAGCCCGGAGGTGCGGGTGCCGTTCTCCACCTGGACGCGGATCTGCTTCGGGTCCACCGGGACCCGCACCGGCGCCGGTCCCTTCGGCTGCGGTTTCGGCGCGGCCAGCGGCTTGTCCTCGCGCAGGGCGTCGAAGAGCCGTTCCGACTTGGCCGGGTCCCACTTCAGCGTCGAACCGACGCCCTTGACGGCGTAGCCCATCTGCCCGATCGGCACGGTGGTGAACTCGGAGGACGACGGCGAGAAGTTCCGCATCGCCCGCCCGAGCGTCAGCAGCTCGTCGGTGCCGAAGCCCTGGTCGGCCCGGACCGAGCCGAGGACGGCCCGGGTGACGTCGCGGAACTTCAGCGGGTTCAGCAGGATCCCCGAGGAGGTCGCCCGGTCGATCAGGGCGGCCAGGAAGCGCTGCTGACGCTTCATCCGGCTCAGGTCCGAGGCGCCGTCGAGGTGGCGGGCTCGCACGTACTGCAGCGCCTGCCCGCCCATCAGGGTGTGCGAGCCGGCCGGCAGATCGAGCCCCGTGTAGCTGTCCTTGAGCGGCTGGACCGTGCAGATCTTGACCCCGCCGAGGACGTCCACGGTCTTCATGAAGCTGGTGAAGTCGACCTCCAGATAGTGGTCGATCTTCACCCGGGTCATGTTCTCCACGGTGCGGATGGTCAGCTGCGGGCCGCCCTCGGCATAGGCCGCGTTCAGCTTGAGCGGATGCCCCTTGTGGTGCTCGCCGGTGGTGCGGTCGGTGTGGCCGGGCGTCTCGGCGTACGAGTCGCGCGGCAGGCTGACCACGCTCGCGCGCTCCCGGTCCTCCGAGATGTGCACGATCATGATCGTGTCGGTGCAGTGGCAGGGGGCGCCGCCCAGCCGGTACTTGCGCCGCTCCTCCTCGGTGATCTCGTCCCGGCCGTCGGTGCCGACCATCAGCACGTTCATGCCGTCGCCCGCCCGCGGCCGGTTCTTCATGTCCTTGAACGCGTCGAACCGCGAGATGTCCGAGTCCAGACTCGAGAGCACCGCGTGCCCGATCCCGGCGGAGGCGAGCACCACCACCGACAGCGCGGTCACCGTCCGCATGGCCCAGCGCGGCTTCCTCCGCCGCACGGGGGGCCTCGGCGGGCGCCCGGACGGCCGGGGGCCGCCGCGCTGCGGCGGTGGCCCGCCCCGGTTGGTCGAGGCCGGGACCCGGGACGAGCGGGGCGGCGTGGGCAAGGGGACACCTCCGCGGGGACGGGGCCCTGGACGTGGACCGTGCGGCCGGACATGGCAGTGACGCGGGATTCGTGAGCACCGTAGGCCCATACGATCTGCTGCCCGGGCTGTGACCCCCGCGGCGCGCACCCGTGTCCCCCGTTCGCGGTAACGTGAGCGTCGGTGAGGGCCAGGTCCGACGTGCGGCTGCCCGCCGTTTCCGTGATCATGCCCGACCGGCCGGACGCCGGCCTCGCCGCCTGTCCGATGACGGGCGTCAGGACCAGGTGAACGCCGGGTTCACGTGCATGCAGGCGCTGTCGTCCGCGCCGTTGAGGGCCTCGGCCGACTCGGGGGTGCGGTCGTCGCTCTCGGGCGCCCGGTAGGCCGTGTCCTCGCGCCAGTCGGCGCCCACGACGAGCGTGACGCCGGAGACGTCCGTCGACCGCTGCACCGAACTCGCCGGGATCCCGAGGGACTTGGCGACGCGGCGGGCGTCGCCCTCCAGGTCGGCGCTCGGGTAGCGGATCACCGTACGGTCCTCGCTCGGCAGCACCGACGGGTCCGCGACCGCCTTCGTGAAGCCCCGCTCCACCAGCAGCCCGGTGACCGTGTTCGCGCGTCCGGGGGCGGTGCCCAGTTCGTCGCTGTGAGTGCCGTTGCGGACCTGTACCGCGATGTCGCCGTCGGGTGCGGCCGGGTCGGCCGGGAGCTCCGGCTCCGCGTCGGGCTTCTTCTTCGCGTCCTTGCCGTCCAGCGCGATGTCCTCGCGCACCAGCCGGAACAACTGCTCCGCGTCCTCGGTCGGCTCGACGCGGGCGCCCACGTACCGGTTGGGCATCGTGGTCATGGTGATGCGCTCGGGCTTCACCGTGCGCAGCTCGTTGCTGAGGTCGTACAGCTTCTTGACCGAGTCCAGGCCGGGGTCGACGGTGAGCGCTGCGGTGGCCTCCTCGGCGAGCCTGCGCAGCTTGTTCGGGCTGCTGAGGGTCGCGTTCTCGCGCAGCACCCGGACCATCGAGTTCAGGTACATGTGCTGGGCCTTGGCCCGCGCCAGGTCGCTGCCGTCCTCGAAGCCGTACCGGGTGCGCAGCCACTGCAGGGCCTGCTCGCCCTTGACCGGGTGCGTGCCCTTCTCCAGCTTCAGACCGGAGCCGTGGCCCCCGGCGTCGCGCGAGTGGATGTTGGCGTCCACGCAGACCGGGACGCCGCCGACGGCGTCGGCCATCGAGACCACGCCCGCGAAGTCGACCATCACGAAGTGGTCGATGTGGATGCCGGTCAGCTCCTGCCAGGTGGCCACCGTGCAGCCGGGTCCGCCGTGGCCGAGGCTCTGGTTGGTCATCACCCGGCCCTCGCTCGCCGGGTGGACCTCGCCGTCGTCCGGGTCGGTGCACTTCGGTATCTCGAGCAGGGTGTCGCGCGGCATGCTGACCACCGACATGTTGCTGCGGTCGGCGGACAGGTGCACCAGCATCTGCACGTCCGCCAGCGGCGTGGAGCCGAACGTCTCGCGGGCGCCGCCGAGTTGCTGGTTCTCCTCGCTGTCCCGCGCGTCCGAGCCGATGACGAGGATGTTCAGCGGGGTCTGCCCGGCCGCGTTCGGCGTCGGCGCGGCGACCTTGCCGTCGCCCAGGTTCAGGGCGTCCTGCTTGATGTTGTCGTTGAGGTGCTCGTAGTAGAGGTAACCCGCTCCGGCCGTGCCGGCCAGCACCACGGCGAGCACCACCGCGGTCCAGCGCAGGACCCCCCGGCGTTTGCGCGGACGGGGGCCTTCGGTGCCGCGCTCGGTTTCGTCCTCGGTGTCGTCCGTGGGTTCGCCCTTGGTGTCGGCGACACCGTTGTCGCCGTCCCCCCGGACGGTCTCCTCACGCTCGGGGGCGTCTGCCGCGCCCTCGTCCGTGTCCTCCCCCTGCACACTGCTCCGCGTCACGTCCGCGTCCCTCCCCACCCCCGGGCCACCGCGTGGGCCCGTCGCCGCCCTGTGAGACGTACGACAGGCCCCTCAGGTCAACTGGCGCACAGCTTCTGGTCGGCCGTGGACTCGGTGTCCAGGTCCGGCTTCTTGACGGAGCCGTCGAGCTTGACGCCCGCGCCCTTGAAGTCCTTGCCGAGGGTGAGGGTCATGGTGGGCAGGCCCTGGGAGTTGGTGACGCTCTCGCCGGGCTTCATGGCGGCGCCGGACAGGCCGAGGATCTCGGCGAGGGCGCGGGCCTGGTCGGCCTGGTCGGGGGCGTACTCCAGGGTGGTCTTCGCGATGTCGGCGGGGGCGTTGCCCGCGTTCTCCGACTTGGAGACCCCGGCCTGGGTCTGCAGGTAGGCCAGTTCCTGCTGGGCGCTGCCGGTGGGGGCGCCGCCGTTCATGACGCGGACGCGGACCTCGCCGGGCTCGGACTTCTCGCCCTTGAGCCGGGCGGCGACCTCGGCCTTCTCCTTCTTTTTCTTCTGCTCGACCTCGGTGAAGGAGATGTCGTTCTTGATCATGTCGAAGACCTGGGGGCCCTTGGCCTCGTTCACGACCACCGTCGCCTTGACCTTCTCGGCCGGGTTGTCGATCACCGGCACCGTGGTGAACGTGATGTTCTTCGTCGGCACCTTCTTCAGCTCCAGGGCGATGTCCTTGAGCGTGCCCACCTTGCCGATGGCGCTGTCCACGGTGAGGGCCTTGGTCGCGGCCTCGGCGAGTTTCACCAGCTTGGTGGGGCTGGTGAGGGTGTCGCCGGAGGCCATCTTGCGCATCAGCGAGCCCAGGAACTGCTGCTGCACCTTGATGCGGTCCAGGTCGCCCTCGTTGCCGAAGGCGTGCCGGGTGCGGACGAAGGCCAGTGCCTGCTCGCCCTCGACCTTGGACTCGCCCGCGGGCAGCTCGAGATGGGACTTCGGGTCGTCCACGGCGTGCTCCACGCACACGTCGACCCCGTCGACCGCCGTGGTGAGCGTCTTGACCGCGTTGAAGTCGGCCATCATGAAGTGGTCCGGCTTGATGCCGGTCGTCTCCGCCACCGTGCGCATCGTGCAGCCCGCGTCCCGGCCGAAGTCGCCGAGGCTCTGGTTGAAGCGGACGTCGGAGGTACCGGGGACGACCTTCTTCGTCCCGTCCTCCTGCGTCGTCTCGCAGTCGGGGATGTCGACGATCAGGTCGCGGGGGATGCTGAGCGCGGTGGCGTTGGAGCGGTCCTTGGCGACGTGCAGCAGGATGTTGGTGTCCGCGTGCCCGGCGCTGCCCTTGTCGCCGTAGCCCTCGTTGCCCTCACCGGTGCGCTTGTCGGTGCCGATGATGAGGATGTTGAAGGCCTCGTCCTTCTTGAAGCTGCTGCTTCCGGCGGTGCCGACGTCCGTCGTCGAGACGTTGCCTTCAAGGTGCTTGAGGTAGACGTAGCCGCCCACACCGGCCACCAGGACGACGAAGGCCATGCTGCCGCCGGTCCACAGCAGGACCCGCTTGCCCCTGGACTTCTTCTTCTCCGGCCGACGTCCGCGCCGCCCGGGCACCGGCGCCTCGGGCTCCGGACGCCGCCGCCGCTGGGGCGGCACCTCACGGCCCGGAGCGGTCGTACGGCGCCCCGCCGTACGGGGGCCTTCCGCGCGGGGCCCCGGCACGGACGACTCCGGTGCGGAGGGGGACAGTCGCAGTTCGTACTCACCGGTCCGCGGATTCAGCACCCACTGGTCTGCGGGATCGACGTCGTCTGCCCGCCCACGTCCTTGCGCGTCCACGGTCTCCCAATCCTCCGTCGGGGGCCACGCGGCACCTTCCTCTGAAGGTGCCCGGTAAAAGTCAACAAGTGCACGACGCCAGGGCGGACCTCGCGGCAGGGGGCACCGGAGCGCTCACACTATCCGCCTGGTTCGGCGTCGAACGACCCTGGTGTCACGATCGTCACCCCTACAACAGGGCATTCCCTCCTATTTTCGTGAACTCCTACCATCGGTAGGGCTTGTAGACGTCCATGCACTTGCTGGTGTCCGAGCCGTTGATGGCGTCGCTGGTCTCCGGCAGGTCTCCGGCCTCGGGCGTCTTCTGCTTCGGATAGGACGTCCCCTCGCGCCAGTCAGCTCCCACGACGAGAGTGATCCCGGACACGTCCGTGGACTTGCGCACCGCGTTCGCGGGGATCCCCAGCGCCTCGGCGACACGCCGCGCGTCCCCCGCCAACTCGTCGCTCGGGTAACGCACTACGGTCCGCTCCTCGGAGAGCGCCGCCGAGGTGTCCTTGGCCGCCTTGGCGAAGCCCTTGTCCACCAGCCTCCCGGCGATGTCACCGGCCCGGCCGGTGACCGGGCCCAGGGTGGCCGAGCGGGTGGCGTTCTGGACGAGGACGCCGATCTCGGAGTCGGCGGCGGGCTCGTCGGAGGGCTGCCCGGTGTCGCCCTGCGCGCCGGCGTCGGCCTTGCCGTCTCCCGTGCCCGTGTCCTTCTTCTCCTTCGTGCCCTTGTCGTCGAAGGACACGTCGTCGCGGAGCATCGCCCACATCCTGTCGGCGTCGGGGGCCGGAAGCAGGTGGTTCTTGTCCTCGGGGTCCTCGACGGTGGGGATCGTGGTCATGGTGAGGCGGTCCGTGGGCACCGTCTTGAGCTGCATGCCCAGGTCGTACAGCTTCTTCACGGTGCCGATCTCCTCGGACACCGTCAGCGACTTCGTGGCGGCCTCGGCCAGGTCCATCAGCCGGCCGGCGTCCGTGAAGACGTTCTGGCTCTTCAGCGTGCGGATCATCGAGTTCATGTACATGTGCTGGGCCCGGGCCCGCAGCGGGTCGCTGCCCCAGGCGTGCCGGGTGCGCAGCCACTGCAGCGCCTGCTCGCCCTCGACCTTCTTCCGGCCGGCGGTCATCTTCAGGCCGGAGCCGCCGGGCACGCCCGGCAGCGGGCGGTCCCACACGTTCTGGTTCACGCACACCTCGACCCCGCCGATGGCGTCCGCCATCGAGACGACGCCCGCGAAGTCGATCGTCATCCAGTGGTCGATGTAGACCCCGGTGAGGTTCTCCCAGGTGGCCAGCGTGCAGCCGGCGCCGCCGCGGGCCAGCGAGGTGTTGATGATGGCGTTGGTCGCCGGGAACTTCTCGCCGCTGTCGGGGTTCTCGCAGGCCGGGATGTCGACCCGGGTGTCCCGGGGGATGCTCACCACCGAGGCGCTCTTGCGGTCGGCGGACAGGTGGATCAGCATCTGCACGTCGGCCAGCGGCGGGTTGTCGCGGTGGTTCTTGCCGCCGCCCAGCGCCACGTTGGCGTCGGAGGCGCGGCTGTCGGAGCCGAGCAGCAGGATGTTCAGCGGCGTCTGTCCGGCCGCGTTCGGCTCGGCCTTGTGCGCCTTGGAGTCGCCGCTGCTGCGCTCGCCCTTGTCGATGTTGCCGTTCAGGTGCTGGTAGTAGAGGTATCCGGCGCCGGCCGTGCCGAGTATCAGTACCGCGAGGGTTGTCGCGGACCACCTCAGTGCCCGGTGCCGACGCCCTCCCGCGCGCCGCCGCCCGGGGCGCCCGCCGTGGCCGCCGTTGCCACCCGGGCCGCCCCGCCCGCCCGTTCCCGCCCCGCCCTCGTCACGGCCGCTGCGTCCGGCTCGCCTGCCGCGGGCGTGCCGGACCGTGTCGGGTCGCGTTCCCTCCCCGCGCACACTGCTCTGCGTCATGCCTCTCCCACCCTCGGACCCGCGAACGTGCTCCCGCACGCGACCTGTTCGCACAGTTGGACGTACGAAGCCTCGCGTTGGCTGTACGACGCCCGGTGGTTTGTTCGCGGTTGGACCGGTCGACCGATGGACTGTCGTACTGTCAGACGTGCGTGGAGGCCCTCAGGTCACTTCGCGCACTCGACCTTGTCCGCCGTGGACTTCTGGAGGTCCTCCGGTGCCTTGGCGGAGGTGGCGTCGAGCTTGACGCCCGCGCCCTTGAAGTCCTTGCCGAGGGTGAGGGTCATGGCGGGCAGGCCCTGGGAGTTGGTGACGCTCTCCCCGGGCTTCATGGCGGCGCCGGACAGGCCGAGGATCTCGGCGAGGGCGCGGGCCTGGTCGGCCTGGTCGGGGGCGTACTCCAGGGTGGTCTTCGCGATGTCGGCGGGGGCGTTGCCCGCGTTCTCCGACTTGGTGACGCCCGCCTCGTTCTGGAGGTAGGTCAGCTCCCGCCCCGCGCTGCCGGACGAGGCGCCGCCGTTGAGGACGCGGACGCGGACCTCGGAGGGCTCGGACTTCTCGCCCTCAAGGCGGGCGGCGACCGCGGCGTCCTCCTTGTTCTTCTTCTCCTTCTCCTGCTTCTTGACCTCGGTGAAGGAGATGTCGTTCTTGACCATGTCGAAGACCTGCTGGGCGGGGCCGTCCTTGAGGACGACGGTCACCGGCGTCTCCTCGGCCGGGTTGTCCTTCACCGGGACCGTGGCGAAGGTGAGGTTCTTGGTGTCGAGCTTGCCCAGCTCCAGACCGAGGTCCTTCAGCTTGCCGATGCTCTTCAGCTTGGCGTCGACGGTCAGCGCATCGGTGCCCGCCTCGGCCAGCTTCACCATCTTGGTCGGGCTGGTGAGCGTGTCGTTGGACTTCAGCTTGCGCATCAGCGAGCTGAGGAACTGCTGCTGGAGCTCGATACGGCTCAGGTCGCCGCCGAATCCGACCGAGTGCCGGGTGCGGACGAAGGCGAGTGCCTCCTCGCCCTCGACGGTGTGCTTGCCCGCCGACAGGTTCAGGTGCGAGTCGGGGTCGTCGATGTCCTTGGCCAGACAGACCTCGACCCCGCCGACCGCCGAGGAGAGGGTCTTGACCGCGTTGAAGTCGGCCACCATGAAGTTGTCGGGCGTGACGCCGGTCAACTCGGTGACGGTCCGCATGGTGCAGCTGGGCGTGCGGCCGCTCTGGCCGAGGCTGGTGTTGAAGCGGACACCGGAGGAACCCGGGATGACCTTCGTGCTCCCGTCCTCCTGCGTGGTCGGGCAGTCGGGGACGTCGACGATCAGGTCGCGCGGGATGCTGAGTGCGGTCGCGTTGGAGCGGTCCTTGGAGACGTGCAGCAGGAGCGTGGTGTCGGCGTGGCCCGCGCTGCCCTTGTCGCCGTAGCCGTCGTTGCCGGAACCGGTGCGCTTGTCCGTGCCGATCAGCAGGATGTTGATCGCCTGGTCCTTCTGGAACCCGCCGGTGCTCGCGCCGTCGTCGGGGAGGGACTCGATGTTGTCGTTGAGGTGCTGCAGGTAGAGGTATCCGGCGGCGCCGACGGCGAGGACGACGAACGCCATCGTGCCGCCGGTCCACAGCAGGATCTTCTTGCCCCGCGACTTCTTCTTCGCCGGCCGCCGGCGACCGCGCCGGCCGGGTGGCGGCTCCTCGCGCTCACGCCGGCCGGGCGGTGGCGGCTCCTCGGGCGTCGCGCGGCGTCTGCGGGGCACCGGAATCTCGGGATCCGGTGCGGGGGTGGCCCGGCGGGGCCTCGGAACGGGTGACTGCGGTGCGGAAGGGGACAGTCGCAGTTCGTAGTCACCGGTGTCCGGATTGAGTACCCACTGGTCTGCGGGGTCGATGTCCTCCGCCCGCCCACGGCCTTGCGCGTCCACGGTTGTCCGAATCCTCCGTCGGGGCCACGCGGCGCCCTCCCCTCCGGGCGCACGGTCTCGCTCACGTCAGTTCAGTGCGTGGCCAGGGCTGAAGTCCGCGGCCGGGCACACCGGATCGCTCACACTAACCGCCCCCTTCGGCGTAGGGCGACGGCAGTGACGCATTCCACGAACCTTACAACTGGGCAATCCGGGCCATTTCTTGGACAATTGCCCGCGCGTTCGTGCCCGCCCTGCATGCGGGTGGCTTCTTTTTGGAATGCGCTTTACTCGCAGACGTCCTCGTCGGCGGTGTTCCCGCTGAACGTGGGCGCCGGGGAATCGGGGTCACCGGGTTCGCCGGAATTCGCCGTACCGCCCGTCGAGTCCCGTCGGGCAGCCGTGATCGTCACGGGTTCGTCCGTGCGCAGGCGGGTGAACAGCTTCTCCGCGGCGGGCTGCACGAGCTGGTCCCGATTGGCGTCGCCCGAGTAGGACTCCCGGGGGACGGTCAGGAATTGCACGCGCTCGGTGGGAATCCCGCGCAGCCCACGCACAAGGTCGTACAAATCGCGCAGACTCGCCAGGCCCGGGTCCGTGGTGAGCGACGACGTGGCGGCGTCCAGAACGGGGTACAGCTTCACCGGATTCAGCAGCACGTCATTGCTCTGCACCTTGCTCACGAGCGCTCCCAGGAAGCGCTGCTGCCGGTCCATCCGGTCGGTGTCGCTGCCGTCGCCGAGCGACTTCCGCGCCCGGACGTACCCGAGCGCCTGCTCCCCGTCGAGCGTCACCCGGCCCGCGGGCAGTTTCAGCTTGGCGTCCTTGTCGTCGACCGGCTTTCGCAGGCACACCTCGACGCCGTCGAGCGCGTCGACCATCTCCTTGAAGCCCTCGAAGTCGACGACCACGTGGTGGTCGATCCGGATGCCGGTCAGCTTCTCCACCGTACGGATGGAGCACGCCGAACCGCCCACGGCGAAGGCGTAGTTGAACTGCTGGAGCGCCGGCTCGGTGAGTGACCCGTCCGGCCGGTGGCAGCCGGGGACGTCCACCATCAGGTCGCGGGGGAGGGAGACGGCGGTGACGCTGTCCCGGCCCGCGGCCAGGTGCAGCAGGATCGTGGTGTCCGACCGCTCGGTCCCGGAGTCCCGCCCGTAGCGCGCGTTGCCGTCCCCGGACCGGGAGTCCGACCCGATCAGCAGGACGTTCTGCGCGCCGCGCACCAGCGAGGTGGGCCGCTCCTTCTCGTACCGGGCGAGTTCGGCCGCGGCCGCCTCGTCCGCGGTGATGTTGCCGCTCAGCTTCGCGTACACGGCCCACCCGACGCCCACCGCGCCCCCTGCCAGCGCGACGACCACGATCCCGGCGATCCCCAGCCGCCGCCTGCGTCGCCGCCGCTTCAGCCCGACCCCGCTCGCGGACGCCCCGTGCCCCGGGCCCCCGCCGGAGTCCGCCGTGCCCGCGTCATCGCCCACACCTGCCTCCGTCCACACCCGCACGCTGCTACGACCATGCCCCGAGCAGCCCCGGAAGACAGCACGCAGCTAGCCCGAACGAGCGTCACCCCCGCAACCTGCGAGCAGGCGAGGCGTCCCTCGCCGGGCAACTTGCGAGCACGTGAGGCGTCCCTCGCCGGGTAACTTGCGAGCACGTGAGGCGTCCCTCGCCGGGTAACTTGCGAGCACGTGAGGCGTCCCTCGCCGGGTAACTTGCGAGCAGGCGAGGCGTCTCCCGCCGGGCAACTTGCGAGCACGTGAGGCACCCCCCGCGCAACCTGCGGGCATTCGTGCCGCCCGGGGCGGCACGGGTGGGCGCAGGCGGCACGGCACCCCGTCAGCGTCGGGCCGCGCACCTCACCTGGCGCTCACGCCGAGGCCGGGTCCGGGTTGGCTCGGTTCATCGCCTTGTTGGCGGCGCCCGGTGAGCGCTGGGCGGCGCATCTCACCTGGCGCTCACTCCGAGGCCGGGTCCGGGTCGGCTCTGGTTCATCGCCTTGTTGGCGGCGCCCCGTGAGCGCCGGGCGGCGCATCTCACCCCGCGCCCACCCCGACGCCGGGTCCACCCCACCCCACCCCGCGCCCACACCCACCCCGGGCGCCGGTCAGCTCCGGTTCATCGACTCACCGGCGTCCACCTCGACGCCGGTCCGCCAACACCCACCCCGCGAAACCTCACCGCGCCGTCGCCGAAACCCGCTCCGTCTCGATCCGCTGGTCCACCACACCCGCCGCCGCCAGCTCCAGATGCCGGCACAGCACCACCGACCCCCCACTCGCGAGCGGCCCGTACAACCCCGCGCTCAACCCCTCCCACGTGTCGTACGGCAACCCCGACAGAATCCGTGCCCCCGGCCCCGTGAGCCCCAGCCCCGACGCCTCCGCCCGAGCCCGCTCCACGACCTCGGCCCCACTGAACTCCCGCCCCGCCACGATCAGTGCGGGCGCCTCCGGCTCCACCGGCGCGTACGGCACGAACCGGTCCCCCTGCCCCGGCACCTCCACCGCGTAGTCGGCGAAGCCCTCCGGCGGCGCCGGCGCGAACCGTCCCCCCAGCGGCCGCAACGCCAGCGCGATCCGCGGACCCGAGCACGCCCGCGCCGCCTCCAGCGACTCCGGCTCCGGCCCGCTCACGACCGCGTCCGCCGCCCCCGGATCACCCGCCACGTCGGCGACGACACCCACCGACGCGCACGCCAGCAGCCACACGGCCGTCTGCCAGTGCGCCGGCAGCAGCAGCGCCACCCGGTCGCCGGGTTCGACGGAGAGTTCGTCCTGGAGCAGGTTCGCGGTCTTGGCCACCCAATTGGCGAAAGTGGCCACGGACAGTTCGACGCGTTCGCCCGTGGCGTCGTCGTAGAAGGTCACCAGGGGGCGTCCCGGGTCCGCGGCGAGCGCGGAACTCAGCAGGTCGGCAGGGGTGCGATCGGTCGCGTTCACCCGCGCAAGCGTACGCGGGACGGGTAACGCGCAACGAGCGCACGGCGGACCGCGCCACCACCGGATCGGTCCAAGGCACCCTACGACCCGTCAGATCCCCAATGGACATATTTGTAGGATCATGTCCAATATCAGGGGCATGCGTGGATTCCTAGCTTCCTCGACCGGCGTCACGTGCGCGGCGGCCCTGGCCCTCCCGCTCGCCCCGCCCGCGGCAGCCGCCACCTCCCCGGCCCCACCCCCGACGAGTTCGACCGCACGGCCCGGGGCATACGCCCCCGGCGGCACCCAGTCGCTGCCCCTCGCCCCCCTCGCCCGCGACCGTGCGCCCGGTGCGGCCGGTGCGGCCGAACAGAGCCTGCGACGCTCGGACGTACGGCACTTCTCGCTCGTCGGCGTCGTCTGGGACAGCCCCGCCACCGAACTCCACGGCCGCGTCGAGGTCCGTACTCGTGCCACCGCCACCGGCACCTGGTCCGGCTGGCAGGAACTGGAGACCCACAACGCCGACCACGCCGCCGACCCGGGTACCCCGGAGAGCGCCTCGGGCCGGGTTCGCGGGGCCACCGCACCGCTGTGGGTGGGCGAGTCCGACGGCGTCGAGGTCCGGGTGCGGGCCGGGAACACGCCCGGTACCGCCCGCTCCGCCTCGCCGCTCCCCGCCGGCCTGCGCCTCGAACTCGTCGACCCCGGCGAGGGCGCCCCGCCGCCGACGAACCGCGCGCGGACCCGGACGGAACCCTCCGTACTCCCCGCGCTTCCCGCGCGACGGAAGGCCGGGCCGCATGTCGGCCCCCGCCCGGGCATCACCACGCGCCGCGGCTGGGGCGCCGACGAGAAGCTGCGCGAGAAGGGGTTCGTGTACACGAAGAAGGTCAAGACGGCCTTCGTGCACCACTCGGCCACCGGCAACAACTACCGCTGCGCGCAGGCGCCGTCGGTCATCCGCGGTATCTACCGCTACCACGTCCACAGCACGGGCTGGCGCGACCTCGGCTACAACTTCCTCGTCGACAAGTGCGGACACATCTACGAGGGCCGGGCCGGAGGCGTGTCCAAGCCGGTGCTCGGCGCCCACACCCTGGGGTTCAACTCCAACAGCATGGGAATCGCCGTGCTCGGCACGTACAGCTCGAAGAAGCCGTCGTCGGCCGCGCTGAAGGCGATCGCCCGGCTCACCGCGTGGAAGGTCGGGCTCTACGGCATGAATCCGCGCGGGAAGACATACCTGAAGTCCGGGGGTGGCAACCTCTACCGAAAGGGCAGGAAGGTACGACTGAACGTCATCTCCGGTCATCGCGACGGCTTCGCCACGAACTGCCCCGGCACGAAGCTCTACGCCAGGCTCGGCACGGCCCGTGCGAAGGCGGCGCAGTACCAGGGCCGCTGAGCGTGTGAACGGTCTGCATACACTGGCCCGCCGAAAGACAGTTCGGCCGGTCCCGGCAGGAAGCAGAGACGACAGGTGACAGAAGCGATCCTCCTGGTCGGCGGCAAGGGCACGCGGCTGCGCCCGCTCACGGTGAACACGCCCAAGCCCATGGTCCGGGCCGCCGGGGTGCCGTTCCTCACACACCAGCTGGCGCGGGCCAAGGCGGCCGGCGTCGAGCACATCGTGCTCGCGACGAGCTACCTGGCCGAGGTCTTCGAGCCGTACTTCGGCGACGGCTCGGCCCTCGGCCTGCACCTCGAGTACGTCACGGAGGAGGAGCCGCTCGGCACCGGCGGCGCGATCCGCAACGTGGCGTCCCGGCTGCACTCGGGCCCCGACGAACCGGTGCTGATCTTCAACGGCGACATCCTGACGGGCCTGGACATCGGCGCGCTGGTCCGCACCCACGGGACGACGGGCGCGGACGTCTCCCTGCACCTGACGCAGGTGACCGACCCGAGGGCGTACGGGCTGGTCCCCACGGACGGCACGGGCAGGGTGCTCGCCTTCCTGGAGAAGCCCCAGACCCCCGAGGAGATCGTCACCGACCAGATCAACGCGGGGGCGTACGTCTTCCGCCGCTCCGTCATCGACACCATCCCGGCGGGGCGCCCGGTCTCGGTCGAACGCGAGACCTTCCCGGAGCTCCTCGCCACCGGCGCGCACCTCCAGGGCATGGTCGACTCCACGTACTGGCTGGACCTGGGCACCCCGGCGGCCTTCGTCCGCGGCTCGGCCGACCTGGTCCTGGGCCGCGCCCCGTCTCCGGCCGTACCGGGCCGCTGCGGCGACCGCCTCGTCCTGCCCACGGCACGGGTCGCGCGCGACGCCAAGCTGGCCGGCGGCACGGTGGTCGGCGAGGGCGCCTTCGTGGCGGAGGGGGCCCGCGTCTTCGGCAGCACGATCCTGCCGGGCGCCGTCATCGAGCCGGGGGCCGTCATCACCGACTCCCTCATCGGCGCCCGCGCCCGCGTCGGCACCCGCTCGGTCCTCGCCGACACGGTCATCGGCGACGGCGCGGTCGTCGGCGCCGACAACGAACTCCGCTCCGGCGCCCGAATCTGGTGCAACGCCCACATCCCCCCGGGAGCCCTACGCTTCTCCCCGGACGCGTAGTAACAGATAGCCGTGCCCCCTCCCGCTTCCGAGCAGTCGCGTGCCGCCATAGCTACGGACCGTCGCGTGCCGCCGTAGCTACGGGCAGTCGTGCCGCTGGGGCGGCACGGGTGGGCGCAGCGGCACCCCGCCACGCCGGGCCGCGCACCCACCCGCCGCCCACACCCACCCCGGGCGCCAAGGGAACGCCGGACCACCTACAACCGCTCGATCCCCCGCGGAGCCATCCGCGGCGCCCGCCTCCCCGGCACCCGCCCGCTCAGCAACACCAGCCGAGCCGCCCGATGCCGCTGACCCGCATACGGCTCGAGCAAGCGCAGCATCTCCGCGTCGTCCGCGTACCGGTCCCCACCCAGCGCGAACCCCACGATCCCCGGCAGATGCAGATCCCCCACCGTCACCGCGTCCGCCGCCCCATGACTGCGCTGCACCGTCTCCGCCGACGTCCACGGCCCCACCCCCGGCAGCACCTCCAGCCGCTCCCGCGCCGCCGCCGGCTCCATCGCAGCCGCCTCCTCCAGCCGCGCGGCGACCCGCACGGCCCGCAGGATCGTCGACGCCCGCTTGTCGTCCACCCCGGCCAGATGCCACTCCCAGGACGGGATCAGCGCCCACGTCCGCGCCGCCGGCATCACACACATCCGCCCGGGCGCGGGCCCCGGCGCCGGCTCCCCGAACTTCCGTACGAGCAGCCGCCACGCCTGGTACGCCTCCAGCGTCGTGACCTTCTGCTCCAGGATCGACGGGATCAACGACTCCAGCACCAGCCCGGTCCGCGTCAGCCGCAGCCCCGGCCGCCGATGGGCCGTGACCGCCAGCAGCCGGTGTCGCGGCACGAACGCGGACGGGTCGTCCTCGGCGCCCAGCATCCGCGGCAGCTGCTCCAGCAGCCACTCGGCCCCCGGCCCCAGGCCTGGCCCCGTACCTCGCCGCCGCGCGCGGTGACCCGCAGCGTGCCCGGCCCGGCGGGCGTCCGGCCGGCCCGCCACACCGAGCCGTCCGGCATCGTCCGGAACGTCGGATCGCCCGGCCCGCGCCGCAGCGGCCCGAGCACCAGCCCCAGGTCCAGCGGCCCGTCCGGCACCCACACCCGTACCCGGCCCGGCGCGAGCGCCTGCCGGGGGATCCCGTCGCGCACAGCGGCGCGCGGGGGCCGGGGGGCGAAGCGTCCTGCCACGAGTGAGGTCCTTGGGCGAAGTGGGGGAGAAGCGGGGGAGCGGGCGAGAGCCCTGACGAGAAAGTAAGGAGAGGGCCCCTACGAGAGTAGAGGGCTCACCGCACCTCGATGAACGCCTCCGCGTCCCGCTCCGGCCGGGCCTTCGGCTCCTCGGCGGGATGCCCGACCGCCACCGCCCCCATCGGATCCCAGCCGCCCGGCAGCCCCAGCACCTCCCGCACGACGTCCCGGCAGAACATCGTCGAGGACACCCACGCCGAGCCCAGCCGCTCCCCGGCGAGCGCGACGAGCAGGTTCTGTACGCCCGCGCCGGTGGCGACCACGAACATCTCCCGCTCGGCCCCGTCGCGGCGCACGTCCCCGTAGGTGTGCGAGCCGTCCATGACCAGGCAGGGGACGACGAGGTAGGGCGCGTTGCGCAGGACGTCGCCGCGTCGCACGCGCTTGGCGACGGACTCCTCGCTCTTTCCGTCGCGCCGCAGGTCGGCGATCCAGGCGTCGCGCATCGCGTCGAGGAGCCGGGTGCGGGACTCCCCGGACTCCAGGAGCACGAACCGCCACGGCGTCGTGTGGTGCGGTGCCGGCGCGGTCACGGCCGCGGCCACCGCCCGCCGTACGGCACCGGGATCGACCGGCTCGTCCGTGAAGGCCCGCACCGTACGGCGCTGGACGACCGCCTGCCGTACCGCCTCCGAGGTGCCGAGGCGGAACATGTCGTCGCGCGCGCCGCGCACCATCGCCCGCGCGCCCTCGCCGTCGTCCTCGGCGACCACCTGCGGCAGCCCGCGCACGACGGCCACGGGCAGGCCCGCGGCCTTGCCCTTGACCAGGTCGCCCGCGGCGGCCAGCTCGTCCGCGGTGGCGACGACGGTGGCGCCGAGCGGATTGCCGTGCGCGTCCGTGCCGCCGCGCAGGTCGTCCAGGACGCGGACGCCCGCGGCACCGATCGCCACGTCCGTGAGCCCGGCCCGCCAGGGGCGCCCGAAGGTGTCGGTGACGATGACGCCGACGTCCACGCCGAGCGTGTCGCGGAGTCCCTCGCGGATGCTGCGCGCGGAGGCGTCGGGGTCCTCGGGGAGCAGCAGTACCGTCCCGGCCGGGGTGTTGGAGGCGTCGACGCCGGCCGCCGCCATGACCAGGCCCTGGCGGTTCTCGACGATGCGCAGCGGGCCGCGCCGGGCCACCACCCGTACGGTCTCCGCGTCGATCGCGGCCTCCCGGTCGGCGGCCTCGACGACCCGGCCCTCGGCCTTGGACACGATCTTGGACGTGACGAGCAGCACGTCCCCGTCGGCCAGCGCGGGCTCGGCGGCCGCGATCAGCTTGGCCAGGTCGTCGCCCGGCCGCACCTCGGGCAGTCCGGGCAGGGCCCACACCCGGTAGCCGGCCAGGCAGCCGTCCCGGCCGGGAGCGTCGTCGTGCGCCTCGTCGCTCATGCCTCCCGCACCTCCTCCGCCAGCGTCAGCGCCTCCCGGGCCATCCGCGCCGTCGCGTCGAGGTCGGTCATCATCAGCGGTACGGCGCGGCAGAGGACGCCGGCCGCCCTGACCCGGGTGACGGCGTCCGCGTCGACCGTGTCGACCAGCCAGCCGTCGAGGAGGCCCGAGCCGTAGTGCTCGGCGACCGCGGCGGCCGTGGACTCCACGCCGACCGCGGCGAGCACCTTGTCGGCCATCCCGCGCACGGGCGCGTCGCCGACGATGGGGGAGAGGCCCACCACCGGCACCCCGGCGTCGGCGATCGCCTCGCGGATGCCGGGCACGGCGAGGATCGTGCCGATGGAGACGACCGGGTTGGAGGGCGGGAAGAGGATCACGTCCGCCTCCCCGATGGCCTCCAGGACGCCGGGGGCCGGCTTGGCCTGCTCGGCGCCGACCGGGACGACGGCCTCGGCGGGGACGGAGGCGCGCAGGCGCACCCAGTACTCCTGGAAGTGGATCGCCTTGCGCTCCCCGTCCAGCTCGACCGCGACATGCGTCTCCACGCGGTCGTCGGTCATCGGGATCAGGCGCACACCGGGCTTCCAGCGATCGCACAGCGCCTCGGTCACCGCGCTCAGCGGAAAGCCCGCGGTGATCATCTGCGTCCGCACGATGTGCGTGGCGAAGTCGCGGTCGCCGAGGCCGAACCACTCGGGGCCGACGCCGTACGCCGCCAGTTCCTCCTTGAGGTGGAAGGTCTCGTCGGCCCGACCCCAGCCCTGCTCCTCGTTGATGCCGCCGCCGAGCGTGTACATCACCGTGTCGAGGTCCGGGCAGACCTTCAGCCCGAAGAGGTGGATATCGTCCCCGGTGTTGCCGATGACCGTGATGTCCGCGTCCGGCGCGGCCTGCCTGAGACCACGCAGGAACCGGGCACCACCGATGCCGCCTGCCAGAACCACAATGCGCATGGCCCCAGTCTTGCAGGCGGGTACGACAGCGCGTCAGCCAGTCGTCACCGCGTCAGCCGGTCGTCACCGCGTCAGCCGGTCGTCATCGCGTCAGCCGGTCGTCATCGCGTCAGCCGGTCGTCATCGCGTCAGCCGGTCGTCGCCGCGGCGGCCGAGCACTGCGGGGAGTGCATGGGCATCTCGGTCAGGCCCGGGTAGTAGACGTGCAGGCTGACCGCCGGCTCCAGCGCGTCGTTGACCACCTCGTGCGCGTACCCCGGTGCGAACACGCGCTGCGTGCCGGCGCCCAACGCGTGTGTGCCGCGCTCCGTGTGTTCGGTGAGGGTGCCCTCCAGGACCGTCCACACGCCGGAGGAGGGGCCGTGGTCGTGGCGTCCGCTGCCCTGTCCCGGCACCCAGGACAGCAACCAGACCTCGTACCCGGGGCCGGTGCGCAGCCGGTGGTACCAGCGGGTCGTCGCGTCGTACCGGACGAGGTGCCCCCACTCGGACCGGTCGGCGGCGACGGAGCGGAGCAGACCGGCGAACTCGGCGACGGTGGCCGGGTGCTCGCGCGGAGCCTGCAGCAGGTGGGGGACTTCGAGGATGTCGCCGGCGATCTGGAGGTCGCTGTCGCTGTTCATGGGTGCGTGGTTCCTCGGCGGAAGAGAGCGGCGGAGCGGAGCGAAGGACGAAGCACGCCCTGGTGGGGCGGGAACGGAGCAGTCGAGTCACGTGGGACTCGGGGACAGCCGGAGCGCGGTTGGCTCAACAGCTGGAACAGCGGCGACAGCTACAGCGAGCGCGGGCAGCACCGTGGGACCCGGCGGTGCGGGTCGAGGCGAGCGCCAAGTTCGCGAGCATGCCCTCAAGGACAGCGGTTCACACCAGCACTGTCAACTCGATGCCCGTTATGTGGGACATGTTTCACCTCATCCGGTTGATCGTCCTGCCGAAAGGTTTGCTCAGACGGCTTCCGGGACACATGGCGCACAAGCCGGGCGCACAACCCCCGTTGCGATCCCGTGATCCGAATGTGATCAGGTTCGCTTCGGCGCGTGTATCGGAACGGGATCGAACGCCGGGGCGTCCTTCCTGGTGCGGGCGTGAATCGGGGCGGGTGTCCCGGTGGGCCTCATGGGTATGTCAAGGTTTATGGCGATTTGAACACTTACTGCATGGGCTTGGTTCCGCAGAGTGAATAAGGGGCCCAATAGCAGATCCCGGCTTGACTCGCCCGGAGCAGCACACTTGTAATTTCACTCGTGTCGTTCAGCCGGAATCGGTAACGGCTAGATCACGGGGACGCGAAAGACAGACGAGGGGCGCACATGACCGAGCTGGTGCAGCAACTGCTGGTCGACGACGCGGACGAGGAACTCGGCTGGCAGGAGCGCGCACTGTGCGCCCAGACCGACCCCGAGTCCTTCTTCCCCGAGAAGGGCGGCTCCACCCGCGAGGCCAAGAAGGTCTGCCTCGCCTGTGAGGTCCGCTCCGAATGCCTCGAGTACGCCCTTGCCAACGACGAGCGCTTCGGCATCTGGGGCGGCCTGTCCGAGAGGGAACGCCGCCGGCTCAAGAAGGCCGCGGTCTGAAAGCACCGCCCGACGCAGCGGCGGAAACGGCCCGATCAGCGAGAACGGCCCGTCGCAGGTGGGTTGTCCACAGGCGGCGGGCCCTCTTGCTGCCCAGCCGATAGTGTGGGCGCTCGTCCGAGACGCCCCGCCACCCTCAACGGGCACGGGCGTCCACCGCAGTCCACTGAACCGGGGCCCGTACCTCGATGTCCGTGCAGAGTCACACGGCAGCCCAGCAAGACCTGGCTGCCACACCTGAGTTCCCGCGTCACGTGGTGACCGCGGTCCTCGTCGCCCACGACGGAGCCCGCTGGCTGCCCGACGCGCTCGCCGGGCTGCTGGGCCAGGAGCGCCCCGTCCAGTACGCCGTGGCCGCCGACACCGGCAGCGCCGACGACTCCTCCCGGCTGGTCGCCGAAGCGCTCGGCGACGACCGCGTGCTCCACCTCGCCCGGCGCACCGGCTTCGGCCAGGCCGTCGAGGAGGCCGCCCGCATCGCCCCCGTCCTCACCCCCGAGGACCTGCCGTACCTGAGGCGGCCCAGCGGCTGGGACCCCGTCACCCGTTCCTGGCGCGACGACGCCTACGACATGCCGGAGCTTCCCCACGGAGAGCCCGTCCAGTGGCTGTGGCTGCTGCACGACGACTGCGCCCCCGAACCCGAGGCCCTCGCCCAGCTGCTGCGCGTCGTGGACACCGAGTACGAACTCGGCCGCGACGACGTCGCCGTCGTCGGCCCCAAACTGCGCGGCTGGTACGACCGCAGGCAGTTGCTGGAGGTCGGCGTCTCCATCGCCAACTCCGGCCGCCGCTGGACCGGCCTGGACCGTCGCGAACAGGACCAGGGGCAGCACGACCACGTCAAAACCGTGCTGTCGGTGTCCACCGCCGGCATGCTGATCCGGCGCGACGTCTTCGAGCGGCTCGGCGGATTCGACCGCCGGCTGCCCCTGATGCGCGACGACGTCGACCTGTGCTGGCGCGCGCACGCCGCCGGACTGCGCGTCCTCGTCGCTCCCGAGGCGGTCGTCCGTCACGCCGAGGCGGCCTCACGCGAACGCCGCGCCGTCGACTGCGCCGGCCGCACCACCGCCTCACCGCACAAGGTGGACAAGGCCGGCGCCGTCCACACCCTCCTGGTCAACGTCCGCACCGCCGTCCTGCCGTGGGTGCTGCTGCGCGTCGTCCTCGGCACGCTGCTGCGCACCGTCGCCTACCTCGTCGGCAAGGTCCCCGGTCAGGCCCTCGACGAGATCCGGGGCCTGCTCGGCGTCCTGCTGCGGCCCGAGCGGATCATCGCGGGCCGGCGCGAACGCGGCCGCCCGCAGGTCGAGAAGGACGAACTGCGGCCCCTGTTCCCGCCCCCGGGCGCGACCGTCCGGGCCACCGTCGAGCAGGTCGCGGGCGACCTCTTCGGCAGCTCCGACGCCGAGGCCGCCGCGGGCGCCGGACGGCACGGCGGCGGCATCGAGTCCGGACCGGGCGGCGACGACGCCGACTTCCTGGAGATCGAGCAGTTCGCCCGCCTCAAGCGCATCGCCCGCAAGCCGGGGCCGGTGCTCTTCCTGGTGCTGCTGCTCGTCTCGCTGGCCGCCTGCCGGGCGCTCCTCGGCGGCGGCGCCCTGGCGGGCGGCGCGCTGCTGCCCGCACCGGCCGGCGCCGGTGAGCTGTGGTCGCGGTACGCGGACGCCTGGCACACGGTCGGCACCGGCGGCACCGCCTCCGCACCGCCCTACCTGGCGATCGTCGCCACCGTCGCGTCGCTGCTGCTCGGCTCCACCGGACTCGCCGTCACCCTGCTGATGGTCTGCTCGGTGCCCCTGGCCGGTGCCACCGCGTACTTCGCCTCCCGCCCGCTGGTCCCGTCCCGGCTGCTGCGCGCCTGGGCCGCGGTCGCCTACGCCTTCCTGCCCGCCGCCACCGGCGCGCTCGCCGGCGGCCGCATCGGCACCGCCGTCCTCGCCGTACTGCTGCCGCTCATCGCGCGCGCGGGCGTCGCGGCGGCCGGCCTGTCGGGCTCCTCCGGCGCCCGCGGCAGCTGGCGTGCCACCTGGGCGTACGCCCTGCTCCTCACCGTCACCACCGCCTTCACGCCCGTCGTGTGGCCCGTCGCGCTGGTCCTCGGCATCGGGGTGCTCGCCCTGCGGCGCGGCGAGATCACGGCGTACGGGCCGCGCTTCCTCGCCCAGCTCGGCACCCCGCTGCTGCTGCTCGCCCCCTGGTCGCTGTCGCTGCTGCCGTTCGGCTTCTTCGACGAGGCCGGGCTCGAGTACGGCTCCTCGGCCGCCTCCGCCCTCGACCTGCTCGGCGCCAGCCCCGGCGGTCCCGGCACGGTGGGCGGGCTGCTCCTCCTCGGCATCGTGCTGGCCGCGCTGGCCGCCCTGCTGCGCTCCGAGCGGCAGTTGGGCGTCCGTACCGCCTGGGCCGTTGCCCTGGTCGCCCTGGTCTTCTCGGTGCTCTCCAACCGCTCCGGCTGGGCCGGCCCCGCCACCCTCGTCTACGGCATCGCCCTGCTGTCCGCCGCGACACTCGGCGCCGACGGGGCCCGCTTCCGCGTGGCCGAGCAGAGCTTCGGCTGGCGCCAGCCGGTCGCCGCCCTGATCGCCCTCGCTTCGGCCCTCGGCCCGCTGATCGCCGCCGCCGGCTGGATGTTCGGCGGCGCCGACGGCCCCGTGGAGCGCCGCGATCCCGTGCAGGTGCCCGCGTTCGTCGCCGAGGAGAGCCACACCCGCGACCAGGCCCGCACCCTCGTCCTCGACAGCGACTCCGCCGCGCACGTGGGCTACATGCTGGTCCGCGGCTCCGGCGCCCGCCTCGGCGACGGCGAACTGGCCTCCGGCGACGGTGGCAACAGCACGCTGGACAAGGTCGTCGCCAACCTGGTGGCCGGCTCCGGCGCCGACCAGGCCGACCAACTCGGCGGGTTCGCGGTGCGCTACGTGCTCGTGCACAAGGGCGCCCCCCGCGAGGTCACCCGCGTCCTGGACGCCACGCCCGGACTGAGCAGGCTCAGCCAGCAGGACGGCAGCGGACTGTGGCGGGTGGACCAGGAGGTCGCGCGCGCGACCATCGTGACCGGCGACAAGGCCGGCGCCGGGAAGTCCGGTGGCGGCGAGCCCGAGCCCGTGGCGGCCGGACCTGTGGAGATCCACACCGACATCGAGGCGGGCACCGAGGGCCGGGTACTGCGCCTCGCCGACACCGCCGCCGAGGGCTGGACGGCCACCCTGGACGGCAAGCCGCTGGCCCGCACCACGGTCGACGGCTGGGCCCAGGGCTTCGAACTCCCCGCCTCCGGCGGCCGGCTGGACGTCACCTACGACGACCCGTTCACGCACACGGCCTGGCTGTGGGCCCAGGGACTCCTCGCCGTCGTCCTGGTCGTCCTCGCCCTGCCCGGCAGGCGCCGCGACGTCGACGACGACCTGCCCGACGAGCCGCTCGTCCCCGCCCAGCCCGTCGACGGCGAAGGGCGCCGGGCCCGGCGACTGCGCGCCCAGGCCGAGGCCGAAGCGGAGGCCGGGGCAGGCTCGGAGGCGGAGCCGGGCCACGGAGCGGCGGGTGACGCCGCCGAGGTGCCCGAGCCACCGCTCCAGGCCCCCGTGCCGGTCCCGCAACAGCAGGCGTACGGCGAATGGGACGCGACGGGGTACACCGGCGCCGGGTACGGCTCCTACGACGGTGGCTACGGCGGTGAGCAGTACCAGGGCGCCCAGCAGTACGACCCGGGCGCGTACGGACAGCAGCCGTACCAGGCGGCGGACCCGTACCAGGCGGACGCCTACCAGGGCGGTCACGGCAGCCAGGGCGACCAGGGCGCGCAGTACGGGTCGGGGCAGTACGACCCCTACGCCTACGGCGACCCGACGCAGGCTCAGGAGGGCGGCTACGACCCCGCCTACGACCAGACGTACGGACAGGGCGGATACGACACGACGTACGACCCTTCCCAGCAGCCCCAGCAGCCCCAGCAGCCCCAGCAGCCCCACGGCACGGGCAGTGAGCGTCCCGACGGGAGCCAGCAGTGAAGCGCACGACCCTGTCCCTGATCGCCTGTGCGACGGCGCTCGCCGCGGTCACCGGTTTCGCGGCGGTGTCCGCCCCGGACGGCTCCGGCACGGACACGGCGGCACCGGCCGCCCGGCTGCCCGTGGAGCGCACCAGCCTGCTGTGCCCGGCGCCCAGCACCTCCGACCTCGCCGAGACCGCGTACACGTCCTTCACCCCCGTCACGAAGGGCGCGGACGAGAAGGGCGGCGCGGAACTCGCGACGGCGGAGTCGGCCGAGGACGCCGGGAAGGACCAGAAGGACCAGAAGGACCAGAAGGACCAGAAGGACCAGAAGGACGAGAAGCCGGTAGTCCAGCCCAAGGCGCCCGGCACCCCCGTCGCGGGGGAGGCCACCGGCGCCGACACCCCCGCGCTCATCGGCACCGCCGAGGGAGGCAGCGCGCCCGGCTGGACGGTCCAGCAGACGACGGAGGTCGCCGCCGGGACCGGCCGGGGCCTGCAGGGCGTCAACTGCACCGCTCCGGACACGGAGTTCTGGTTCCCGGGCGCCAGCACGGCGACCGGCCGCACCGACTACGTGCACCTGACGAACCCCGACGACTCGGCGGCCGTCGTCGACATCGAGCTGTACGGCAAGGACGGAGCCCTGAAGTCCACGGTGGGGGAGGGCGTCACGGTGCCACCGCACGGCAGTGAGTCCCTCCTGCTGGCCACGCTCAGCGACGTGAAGCAGACCGACCTGACCGTGCACGTCGGCGTGCGCAGCGGACGGCTCGGCGCCGCGGTGCAGGCCCTGGACGACAAGACCGGCGGCGACTGGCTGACCGCGGCCGCGGACCCGGCCGGCGACCTCGTGCTGCCGGGCATCCCGAAGGACGCCACCGCCGTCCGCCTGGTGCTGTTCACACCCGGCGGCACCGACGCCGACCTGAAGGTGCGGCTCGCCTCGCCGTCCGGTCTGATCACACCGGCCGGCCATGAGACGGTGCACGTCAAGGCCGGTATGACGACCGGCGTCGACCTCGGCGAGGTCACCCGCGGCGAGGCGGGTTCGCTGGTGCTGACCCCGACGGACCGGTCCGTTCCGGTCGTGGCCGCGGTCCGGGTCGTGCGGGGCAAGGGCGACGAGCAGGAGTCCGCGTTCATCCCGGCCGCCGACCCGGTCGGTGCGCGCGCGACCGTCGCGGACAACCGCGCCAAGAGCACCACCCTGGCCCTCTCCGCGCCCGGGAAGGCGGCGAAGGTCAAGGTCACGGCGTCGGCGGGCACCGAGGGCGGCACGACGGCGACCAAGACGTACACGGTCGGGGCGGGCACGACCCAGAACGTCGACGCACCGGTTCCCGCCGGACTCAAGGGCTCCTACGCGCTGACCGTCGAGACCGTCTCGGGCGGCCCGGTCCACGCGTCCCGCACCCTGACGGGTTCGGACGACGACGTGGCGGCCTTCACCGTCCAGACCCTCCCCGACGACCGGGGCACGGTCTCGGTGCCGAACGCGGACGAGGACCTGTCGGTGCTGCAGAAGTAGCGGCCGCGGGGGGCTGGGACCTCCGCCGCTCAGTCCTCCCCGTACCGCGGATCCACCGTCTCCGGGGTCAGCCCGAGCAGCTCCGCGACCTGCTCGACGACGACCTCGTGCACCAGCAGCGCCCGCTCGTCCCGCCCCTTGGTCCGGATCTCCACCGGTCGCCGGTAGACGACCACCCGCCCCCGCCGCCCGTCGCGCGAGGGCACCATGGCCCCGAGCGGGACCGCCTCGTCGTTCCAGGCGTCCCCGGCCTCGGCCGGTCGCGGCACGTCGAGGACGAGGAAGTCGATGTCGGCGAGCTGCGGCCAGCGCCGCTCCAGGCGCTCCACGGAGTCCTGCACCAGGTCCGCGAACACCTCGCCACGGCTCGCCGCGAGCGGCACCTGCGGGGGTGCGACCGGGCCGCGCATGCCCCGGCCGTGCCGATCACGACGGCGGGGTCCTGGGCGGCCGGTGTCACGGGGCGTCACGGGGTTGTCCATCACCGTCGAAGGGTAGTCCCCGCCGAGGTCACGTGCCCGACCGCACGCGCACCGCGGGCGGCGTGGCGGCGGCCCGCTCCCCTTGTCGTCGAATGACCATTCCAGCCAAGGTTGGGCTCAATTCCGTATCTCTCCGCGACCGTGGAACTCAAGGCAAATGTCGTTGTTTGTATCGGGTCGTGACCGTTCTCCGAACCGCGCGGGATCGTCGGGGCCGGGGTCCGCGCAGGTCAAAGGGGCCTGTTCGGAAGGGCCGTAGGACGTTTCACGCCACGACACGGGGGTGTGACCCGGTGGAGAGTCGTCGCGGCCCGCTCAAGAGTGCGGTACCGTCCAACATCGTGAGCCCTGTACGTCGCTGTTCGCGCACCGCCTGCGGCCGTCCCGCCGTCGCGACGCTGACGTACGTCTACGCCGACTCGACCGCGGTCCTCGGCCCGCTCGCCACCTACGCCGAACCCCACTGCTACGACCTGTGCGCCGAGCACTCCGAGCGCCTCACCGCCCCGCGCGGCTGGGAGGTCGTCCGCCTGCTCGACGGATCCGCCCCGGCCCGCCCCAGCGGCGACGACCTGGAGGCGCTCGCCAACGCGGTGCGCGAGGCGGCCCGTCCCCAGGAGCGGGCGGCCGAGGCCGGTGGCGGCGCACGCAGGGCCGACCCGATGGAGGTCGCGCGCCGCGGCCACCTGCGCGTGCTGCGCTCGCCGGACAACTGATCCCTGTTCGAGGGACCCGCACCCCTCACTCGTAGTGGCCCCGGTCACATCCGTTGCTGCACACCCATTGACGCCTCGTTGTCGCGGACACGACCATTCCGGAAGTCGCGAGAAATCGCTTTCGCATGGCGGAATCCGGGGAGGCGTCCGTGTACGTGCAGGAACTGGAACCCGTCGCCGGTTCGCTCGGCCTGTCCGCCCTGGTGGCGGCCCTGCCACTGGTGATCGTCCTCGTCCTGCTGGGCGGCGTCCGCATGAAGGCGCACCTGGCGGGCCTCATCGGCCTCCTGGCCGCCGTACTGGTCGCCTGGCTCGCCTACGGCATGCCGCTCGGCCAGACGGCCTCCAGCGCCGTCCAGGGGGCGGTTTTCGGCCTCTTCCCCATCCTGTGGATCGTCGTGAACGCCCTGTGGGTCTACCGGATGACCGTCCGCACCCGGCACTTCGACATCCTGCGCCGCTCCTTCGGCCGGCTGTCCGACGACCCCCGCATCCAGGCCCTCGTCGTCGCCTTCTGCTTCGGCGCCCTCCTGGAGGCCCTCGCCGGGTTCGGGGCGCCCGTCGCGATCTGCTCGGTCATGCTCGTCGCCCTCGGCTTCGACCCCGTACGCGCCGCCGTGGTCTCGCTGGTCGCCAACACCGCACCGGTCGCCTTCGGCGCGATGGGCACGCCGGTGGTGACGCTGGCCCAGGTCACCGGGCTGCCCCTGGACGACGTCGCCTCCGTGGTGGGCCGGCAGACGCCCCTGCTGGCCCTCGTCGTACCGCTGCTCCTGGTCGCCCTGGTGGACGGGCGGCGCGGACTGCGCGAGACCTGGATCCCCGCACTGGCCTGCGGAGTCGCCTTCGCCGTCGCCCAGTTCGTCGCCTCCAACTACGTCTCCGCCCAGCTCGCCGACATCGCCGCCGCCCTGATCGGCGCCGGCGCCCTGGTCGCCGTACCGCACTCCCGCCGGCCCGCCGCCGAGCCCGTACGGGCGTCCGTACTGACCGGCGCGCGCAGCGAGGAACTGGACGAGCGGGACCCCGCCCGTGAGGTCGTGCGGGCGTACGCGCCGTACGCGCTGATCGTCGCCGTCTTCTCCGTGGCGCAGATCCCGGCGGTCAAGGACTGGCTTGCCAAGGCCACCCAGTCCTACGACTGGCCGTTCCTGGACGTGGCCGGCCCCGAGGGCAAGCCGGTCGGCGGCAACGTCTTCTCCTGGCCGATCGTCTCCACCGGCGGCACGCTCGTGCTCTTCGCCGGGCTGGCCACTGCCGTCGTCCTCGGCGTGCACGCGCGTGTGGCGGTCAAGGAGTGGCTCGCGACCGTGCACGAACTGCGGTTCGCGATCCTCACCGTCACCTCGGTCCTCGCCCTCGCCTACGTCATGAACCTCTCCGGGCAGGCGGCCACCATCGGCCACTTCGTCGCCGCGGCCGGTGCCGGACTCGCGTTCCTCTCCCCGGTGCTCGGCTGGTTCGGCGTCGCCGTCTCCGGCTCCGACACCTCCGCCAACGCGCTCTTCGGCGCCCTCCAGGTGACCGCCGCGCGCGAGTCCGGCCTCTCGCCCGAACTGCTGGCCGCCGCCAACAGCTCCGGCGGCGTCCTCGGCAAGATGATCTCCCCGCAGAACCTCACCATCGCCTGCGCCGCCGTGGGTCTCGCCGGCCGCGAGGGCGACCTGCTGCGCAAGGTGCTCCCCTGGAGTCTCGGCCTGCTGCTGGTCATGTGCCTGATCGTGGTCGGGCAGTCCACGGCGGTCCTGGGCTGGATGCTGCCCTGACCTCAGGGAACCGCCCGGGCGGCCCGTCGGTCCCTACGGGGTAGTTTGTGGGCTCCGACAGGACTTTCAGGAAGGTTGGCCGTGGCTGCTGATCTGTCGCAGATCGTGAAGGCGTACGACGTGCGCGGTGTCGTCCCGGACCAGTGGGACGAGTCGCTGGCCGAGCTGTTCGGCGCGGCCTTCGTCGAACTGACCGGCGCGGGCGCCATCGTGGTCGGCCACGACATGCGGCCCTCGTCCCCGGGCCTGTCCGACGCCTTCGCGCGCGGCGCGGCGGCCCGCGGCGCCGACGTGACCGGGATCGGCCTGTGCTCCACCGACCAGCTGTACTACGCCTCCGGCGCGCTCGGCCTGCCGGGCGCCATGTTCACGGCCTCGCACAACCCCGCGCGGTACAACGGCATCAAGCTGTGCCGCGCGGGTGCCGCCCCGGTCGGCCAGGACACCGGCCTCGCCGAGATCCGCGCCCTGGTGGAGCGCTGGAGCGAGGTGGGCGCCCCGGAGCCGACCGCCCGTCCCGGCACCGTCACCCGGCGCGACGTCCTCGCCGACTACGCCGCCCACCTGCGTTCCCTCGTCGACCTCACCGGCAGCCGCCCCCTCAAGGTCGTCGTCGACGCGGGCAACGGCATGGGCGGCCACACCGTCCCCACGGTCTTCGCCGGCCTGCCCCTCGACCTGGTGCCGATGTACTTCGAACTGGACGGCACCTTCCCCAACCACGAGGCCAACCCGCTCGACCCGGCCAACCTCGTGGATCTCCAGCGGCGCGTCCGCGAGGAGGGCGCCGACCTCGGCCTCGCCTTCGACGGCGACGCCGACCGGTGCTTCGTCGTCGACCAGGACGGCGAGCCGGTCTCCCCGTCCGCCGTCACCGCCCTGGTGGCCGCCCGCGAACTGGCCCGCAACGGCGGCAAGGGCACGGTCATCCACAACCTGATCACCTCGTGGACCGTCCCGGAGGTCGTCCGCGAGAACGGCGGCACACCGGAACGCACGCGTGTGGGCCACTCCTTCATCAAGGCCGAGATGGCCAGGACCGGCGCCATCTTCGGCGGCGAGCACTCCGCGCACTACTACTTCCGCGACTTCTGGAACGCCGACACCGGCATGCTGGCCGCCCTCCACGTCCTCGCCGCCCTCGGCGAGCAGGACGGCCCGCTGTCCGCCCTGGTCGCCGCCTACGACCGCTACACCGGCTCCGGCGAGATCAACTCCACCGTCGCCGACCAGCAGGCCCGCCTCGCCGCGATCCGGGCCGCCTACGAGGGCCGCGACGACGTCACCGTGGACGACCTGGACGGCCTCACCGTCCAGGCGGCCGACTGGTGGTTCAACGTCCGCCCGTCCAACACCGAGCCCCTGCTCCGCCTGAACGCGGAGGCGCGCGACGAGGCGACGATGACGAAGGTGCGCGACGAAGCGCTGGCGATCATCCGCGCCTAGCCGCGGCCGCGGCCGCGGACCTCGTGCCGCTCCCCAGCCGCGGACCTCGTGCCCCCGGCGGCCGCAGGCACTCGCCCCCGCCGCTGCGGGCAGTCGTACCTCCCCCAGTGCCTGAACGGCCTGGGAGGTGCCCCCAGGCGGCACGGGTGGGCGCAGCGGCACCCGGCCGGCGCCCGGCGCGCGACCGCCCCCGCCCCAACACCGGGTTCACCGTGGGCCACCCGCACGGGCCCCGCCCCGGCGGTACCCTGACCAGCACATCCACACAAGCCCCACCGCCCCCGAAGGGAACCCCCATGCCGCTCGAAGCCGGCCTCCTGGAGATCCTCGCCTGCCCCGCCTGCCACGCCCCCCTCAAGGAGCAGGACGCGGAGCTGATCTGCACCGGCCAGGACTGCGGCCTGGCCTACCCGGTGCGCGACGGCATCCCCGTCCTCCTCGTCGACGAGGCCCGCCGCCCCGAGTAGCCGCCGGCCAGGCGACCGGCCACCCGGCGACGACCCCGCGCACCCGCGCATTCGAACGAACGCCCCGGCGATCGGAGACCTGCCGCCATGCTCGACGAATCGCTCCTCGACGCCCCGGAGCGCCTCACCGAGGCCGACCGCCGCGGCCTGCTCCGCGGCGCCGCCGAGGCCGGTGCCCGCGTCCGCACCGCCGCCCGGCAGGCCGCCGAGGCCGGCGTCGGCAACCTCAAGCCGGACGGCCGCCCCCGCGCCGTACTGATCGCGGGACCCGGCGCCGCCGCCACCCACGCCGCCGACCTCCTCGGCACCCTCGCCGGGGCGGGCAGCCCCGTCACCCGCCTCGCCCCCACCGGCGTCGCCCCCGCCGCGGGCGCCCTGCGCTGGGAACTGCCCGGCTGGGCCGGATCCGTGGACCTCCTGCTGATCGCCACCCCCGACGGCGCCGAGCCGGGCCTGTCCCTCCTCGCCGAACAGGCCTACCGCAGGGGCTGCACGGTCGTCGCCGTCGCCCCCGCCCGCTCCCCGCTCAACGATGCGGTGAGTGCCTCCCGCGGCCTGTTCATCCCGATGGCGACCGCCCCCTACGACCACGACGAGCCCCTCGCCGGCGCCGCCCCGGGCGTCCTGTGGGCGCTGCTCACCCCGCTCCTCGCCCTGCTGGACCGCACCGGCCTGCTCGACGCGCCGCCCGAGGCCATCGACAAGGTCGCCGACCGCCTCGACCGGATCGCCGAACGCTGCGGGCCCGCCATCGTGACCTACAGCAACCCCGCCAAGACCCTGGCGTCCGAGCTGGCCGAGTCCCTCCCCGTCGTCTGGACCGAGGGCACCTCCGCCGGACCCGCCGGCCGCCGCTTCGCGGCCGCCCTCGCCGAGCTGTCCGGCACCCCCGCCGTCGTCGCCGACCTGCCCGAGGCGCTCGCCGCGCACAACGCACTGCTCTCCGGCCGGCTCGCCGCCGGCGCCGACCCCGACGACTTCTTCCGCGACCGCGTCGAGGAGCCGCCCGCCCTGCACGCACGCGTGGTCCTCCTGCGCGACCGCCCCAGCGGCGGCCTCACCGCCGCTCCCAACGCCCGTGACCTGGCCCTCGGCCACGACACGCCGATCAGCGAACTGGAACCGGAAGAGGGCGGCGAACTGGAGACCCTCGCCGAACTGATCGCCATCACGGATTTCGCCGCCGTTTACCTGGCGCTCGCCTCGGGAGCCTGACCCAGGCGCAGCATCGCCCACGCACCAGCACGCACCGGCAGAGAGAGCCCATGGACCGCCTCGACAACACCGTCCGCCCCTACGCCTGGGGTTCCACCACCGCGATCCCGACCCTGCTCGGGACCGAGCCGACCGGCGAACCGCAGGCGGAGATGTGGATGGGCGCCCACCCCGGCGCCCCCTCCCGCACCGGCCGGGGCACCCTCGCCGAGGTCGTCGACGCCGACCCCGAGAAGGAACTGGGCTCCGCCTCCGTGGCCAGGTTCGGCCCCCGGCTGCCCTTCCTCCTCAAGCTCCTCGCGGCCGGCGCCCCGCTCTCCCTCCAGGTCCACCCCGACCTGGCCCAGGCCAGGGCCGGTTACGAGGACGAGGAGCGCCGCGGCGTCCCGCTGGACGCCCCGCACCGCAACTACAAGGACGCCAACCACAAGCCCGAACTGGTCTGCGCCCTCACCGACTTCGACGGCCTGTGCGGCTTCCGCGCCCCGGCCGAGACGGCCGACCTGCTGGACGGCCTCGGCGTCGCCTCCCTCAAGCCGTACGTCGACCTGCTGCGCGCCCAGCCCGAGGACGCGGCCCTGCGCGAGGTCCTCACCGCGGTCCTCACCGCCGACCCCGAGGACATGTCCCGCACGGTCACCGAGGTCGCGGCCGCCTGTGACCGCCTCGGCGGCGCCTACCGGCCGTACGCCGACATCGCCCACCACTACCCGGGCGACCCCGGCGTCCTCGCCGCGATGCTCCTCAACCACGTCCGGCTCCAGCCCGGCGAGGCCCTCTACCTCGGCGCCGGCATCCCGCACGCCTACCTGAACGGCCTCGGCGTCGAGATCATGGCCAACTCCGACAACGTCCTGCGCTGCGGCCTCACGCCCAAGCACGTCGACGTCCCCGAACTCCTGCGCATCGTCCGCTTCGAGTCCGGCGACCCCGGCATCCTGCGCCCCGAGGCGTCCCCCGACGGCGAAGAGGTCTACGACACCCCGATCGACGAGTTCCGCCTGTCCCGCTACGTCCTGCCCGAGGGCTCCGGCGCCCACGACCTCACCCTGCCCACCCCGCAGATCCTGCTCTGCACGGCGGGCACCGTACGGGCGGGCGAACACGAACTGGCCCCCGGCCGCTCCGTCTTCGTCCCGGCGCACGAAAAGGCCGAAGTGTCCGGAACCGGCACGCTCTTCCGGGCCACCGTGCGCGTCTGACCCGTGCCCGAGGGGGCATCCGGCACGTCGGGGCCCGCGCGGGCTGCAACAATGGCGGACCGCAAAGGCGGGGCAAAGCCGGCCACAGTTGAAGTCGAAGGGACAACGCGACCCATGAGCGCGTCAGGCGGAACCAGGGCGATCGTGGCGGCACTGCTCGCCAACCTCTCGATCGCGGTAGCGAAATTCGTGGCGTTCCTCTTCAGCGGATCGTCGTCGATGCTCGCCGAGTCCGTGCACTCCCTCGCCGACTCCGGCAACCAGGGCCTGCTGCTCCTGGGCGGCAAGCGGGCCCAGCGCGTGGCCACCCCGCAACACCCCTTCGGCTTCGGCCGCGAGCGCTACATCTACGCCTTCCTCGTCTCCATCGTGCTCTTCTCGGTCGGCGGCATGTTCGCCCTCTACGAGGGCTACGAGAAGATCAAGCACCCGCACGAACTGGAGCACTGGTACTGGCCGGTGGGCGTCCTGGTCTTCGCGATCATCGCCGAGGGCTTCTCCTTCCGGACCGCCATCAAGGAGTCCAACCCCCTGCGCGGCAAGAAGTCCTGGAAGGAGTTCATCCGCCACGCCAAGGCCCCGGAGCTGCCCGTCGTCCTCCTGGAGGACCTCGGCGCCCTCGTCGGCCTGATCCTCGCCCTCGGCGGCGTCGGCCTCGCCCTGCTCACCGGCGACGGCGTCTGGGACGGCGTCGGCACCCTGTGCATCGGCATCCTGCTCATCCTGATCGCGCTGGTCCTCGCCGTCGAGACCAAGTCCCTGCTGCTCGGTGAGGCCGCGGGCGCCGACGCGGTCCGGCAGATCGAGGCCGCGGCCGTCGCCGGGGACACCGTCACCGGCATCATCCACATGCGCACCCTCCACCTCGGCCCCGAGGAACTGCTCGTCGCCGCCAAGATCGCCGTCCGGCACGACGGCACGGCCACGGAGATCGCCTCCGCGATCGACGCCGCCGAGTCCCGCATCCGCGAGGCGGTCCCGATCGCCCGCGTCATCTACCTGGAACCGGACATCTACAGCGAGTCCGAGGCCGCCAAGGGCCCCGACCCCGAGGCGACCCCGGGCGGCCCGACCACCCCGCCCGCCGCCCACTGACCGACCGCCCGCGACCGTCATCACCCTGCGTGAACGTCCGGAAGTGTTCGGAGGCGGACTGGGGACGGCGGGCGCCCGCGGTGTAGCTTGGGACGGAGCCAGACGTCGCTGCTGATGGCGGTCGGGCGGTCCAGGACGGACCGGCCGAGGGAGAGAGGGCCTCCGACGGACTGCGCTGCGCGTACGCGGGCATGCCTGTGTCCTCTTCTGGGCACTCCTGTGTCCGCCGCCGCGCAGGTCAGCCGTACCCACCTCGACCCAACCCGAGGAGCAGCCCGTAATGACGACTGTCGACAACCGACAGGACTTCAAGGTCGCCGACCTCTCCCTGGCCGCGTTCGGCCGCAAGGAGATCACCCTCGCCGAGCACGAGATGCCGGGACTCATGGCGATCCGCAAGGAGTACGCCGAGGCCCAGCCGCTCGCCGGCGCCCGCGTCACCGGCTCCCTGCACATGACCGTGCAGACCGCCGTGCTCATCGAGACCCTCGTCGCCCTCGGCGCCGAGGTCCGCTGGGCCTCCTGCAACATCTTCTCCACCCAGGACCACGCGGCCGCCGCCATCGCCGTCGGCCCGAACGGCACGCCCGACGACCCGCAGGGCGTCCCGGTCTTCGCCTGGAAGGGCGAGACCCTTCAGGAGTACTGGTGGTGCACGGAGCAGGCACTGACCTGGCCGAACACCCCCACCGGCGGCCCGAACATGATCCTGGACGACGGCGGTGACGCCACTCTCCTCGTCCACAAGGGCGTCGAGTACGAGAAGGACGGCAAGGTCCCCTCGGTCGACACCGCCGAGTCCGACGAGCACCGCGTCATCCTCGAGCTCCTCACCCGCACGGTCGGCGAGAGCCCGCAGAAGTGGACCCAGCTGGCGTCCGAGATCCGCGGCGTGACCGAGGAGACCACGACCGGCGTCCACCGCCTGTACGGGATGCACCGCGACGGCACCCTGCTGTTCCCGGCGATCAACGTCAACGACGCGGTCACCAAGTCGAAGTTCGACAACAAGTACGGCTGCCGCCACTCCCTGGTCGACGGCATCAACCGCGCCACCGACGTCCTGATCGGCGGCAAGACCGCCGTCATCTGCGGCTACGGCGACGTCGGCAAGGGCTGCGCGGAGTCCCTGCGCGGCCAGGGCGCCCGCGTGATCATCACCGAGATCGACCCGATCTGCGCCCTGCAGGCGGCGATGGACGGCTTCCAGGTCACGACGCTCGACGAGGTCGTCGACAAGGCCGACATCTTCGTCACCACGACCGGCAACAAGGACATCATCATGGCCTCGGACATGGCCAAGATGAAGCACCAGGCCATCGTCGGCAACATCGGCCACTTCGACAACGAGATCGACATGGCCGGCCTCGCCAAGACCCCCGGCATCGTCAAGGACGAGGTCAAGCCGCAGGTCCACACCTGGACCTACCCCGACGGCAAGGTGCTCATCGTCCTCTCCGAGGGCCGCCTGCTGAACCTGGGCAACGCCACCGGCCACCCGTCGTTCGTGATGTCCAACTCCTTCGCGGACCAGACCCTGGCCCAGATCGAGCTGTTCACCAAGCCCGACGAGTACCCGACCGACGTCTACGTGCTGCCGAAGCACCTGGACGAGAAGGTCGCCCGGCTCCACCTCGACTCCCTCGGCGTCAAGCTGACCACGCTCCGCCCGGAGCAGGCCGACTACATCGGCGTCAAGGTCGAGGGCCCCTACAAGGCGGACCACTACCGCTACTGAGTCACCGGTTCCTCCGAGGCAGGCCCCCGCACCCCCGTGCCGGGGGCCTGCCCCATTGGCGCCGCGTCCGCATCAGCGGCCGGGCCAGCCCGTCACCACCCAGGACACCCATGCCCCGCGGCCGTTATTCGCTCCACGATCCGCACGACCACACCCCCCTCGCGGAAGAACACTTCCAGTGCGCCCCCGGCCCCTCCGGCTGGCGCTACGTCTCCCGGCTGACCACGCCCACCGGGGACCACCACGGCTCCGTCGACCTCGCCCTCGACGAGCTCGGCCGCCCGATCCGCCTGGAACTCCACGCCGCCGACTGGCAGGTCCGCGGCGCCGCCATCGACGGCGTCACCTGGGTCCGGACCGACCCCACCGGAATCCACGCCACCGAAGGCAATGCGCGCGCCCACGCCTTCACCGGCACGTCCCCGGCCTTCCTCGTCGCCGTGACCCGCCTCCTGCGCCTCACCCCCTCCGAATCAGCCACCCGCGTACGCCTCGTCGCCCTCACCGACCCGGTCCTCGCCCCCCGCACCGTGGACCAGTCCTGGGCCTTGCTGAACAGAGAAGCACACGGCACTGACAACGGCCCCCTCACCGTGGACGAATACCAGGTCACAGTCCTGGACACGGGCGAACAGCACACCGTGCACATCGCCGGCGACGTCGTGCTCGCGGCCCCCGGGATCGAGCTGGAGGACCTGGAGACACCACCGTCCGTGTTCCCGTGAGCGGCGTCGGGCGGCCCGGCCTACGCCGGCGGCACGAACCCGGTTCCGGAGCGGCGGTCCGACGGCACGTCCCGTGGCACCGCGGGGCCGCCACCCGGTGACGGCGCGGGCGGCGGGGCAGTCGGCGGAGACGACGGCACAGCCGGCGGGGCGGGCGGCGCGGGAGCCACCGGCACCGACCCGGCAGCCCTCTCGGCCGCCGAAGCGCCGCCGAACGCCCGCCAGGCCTCCCGGGCCTGCCGTTCCTGCAGCACCGCCGCCAGATACGCGGGCGGCGGCACCTCCCGCGGCACCGGAGCCCCCGTACGCGCCGCCACGTCCGCGGCGAGCCGCTCGGCCATGGCCCAGCCGACGCGCGGGTCCAGCTGCCCCATCCGCGCCAGGTACTGACGGACGGCAAGCCACAGATCGTCGGGCACCGCGGACAGGTCGAGCCCCGAGAACCGCCCCGCCAGCCAGGGCGGAGGCGGCGGCATGAAGCCCGCCGACGAGAACGGCACCCTCTCCCGCACGACGAGGGTGCCCGCGAACACGTCGCCGAGCCGCCGTCCCCGCGCCGACACCAGTGAGGCGACACAAGCGATGACGCCGAGCGTCATGAGGATCTCGATCACTCCGATCAAGCCCCGCACCAACGAGTGCCGGAACCGGATCGGCCCGCCGTCGTCCCGCACCACCCGCAGCCCGCACGCCATCTTCCCGAGCGACCGCCCATGGCTCAGCGTCTCGACGGCGATCGGCCCGCCCACCAGTACGAGGACGAAGGCCGCGATCGACAGCGCGGTCTGCGCCGCCACGTCCAGGGACGAGGTGGCCGCCATCAGGGCGACCGTCACCGCCACGTAGACGGCCACGGCCACCGCCAGGTCGAGCAGGACGGCCAGCGCCCTGCTGGGCAGCCTCGCGGGGCGCAGCTCCAGCGCCACGGCCTCGCCCGTCACCAGCTCGCTCACGCCCGCCGTCCTTCCCCTGACTGCCCCCGTCCCCGCCAGTCTGCCAAGCTGAGGACGCACCGCGCCGCAGTACGACAAGCTGATCCACGACGAGCCGCCGACGATAGCCGAGGAGCAGGCACACCGATGGACCTCGACGTCTTCGTCTCCGCCCACCGCGCGGAGTGGGACCGCCTCGACGCCCTCCTCCGGCGCCGGCGCCGGCTGACCGGTCCGGAGACCGACGAACTCGTCGCCCTCTACCAGCGCACGGCCACCCATCTCTCCCTGATCCAGTCCAGCGCGCCCGATCCCCAGCTGACCGGACGTCTGAGCCAACTGGTGGCACGCGCGCGCAGTGTCGTGACAGGCACCCGACGCGCCTCCTGGCGCGACGTCACGCGCTTCCTGACCCAGCAGTTCCCGGCGGCCGTCTACCGTGCCCGCCACTGGTGGGTCCCCACCGCCCTCCTGTCGACCGCCGTCGCGGCCCTGCTGGGGTGGTGGATCGGCACCCATCCGGAGGTGCAGTCCACCATCGCCGCCCCGAGCGAACTGCGCGAGCTGACCCGCCCCGGTGGCCAGTACGAGACGTACTACTCGAGCAATCCGGCCGCCTCGTTCGCTGCCCAGGTGTGGACGAACAACGCCTGGGCCGCCGCGCTCTGCCTCATCCTGGGCGTCTTCCTGGGGCTGCCCGTCATCTGGATCCTCTTCCAGAACATGCTCAACCTCGGTGTCGGCTTCGGTCTGATGTCGTCGGCCGGCCGCCTCGACACCTTCCTCGGCCTGGTCCTCCCACACGGCCTGCTCGAACTGACGGCGGTGTTCGTCGCCGCGGGCACCGGCCTGCGCCTGGGCTGGACCCTGATCGACCCGGGTCCCCGTACCCGGCGCATCGCCCTCGCAGAGGAGGGCCGGGCAGCCATCGGCATGGCGGTCGGCCTCGCCCTCGTCCTCTTCGTGTCCGGCGCCATCGAAGGCTTCGTCACCCCGTCCGGTCTGCCCACCTGGGCCCGCATCACCATTGGCGTCGTCGCCGAGCTGGCCTTCCTGGCCTACGTCTACGTTCTGGGCGGCCGTGCCGCGCGCGCCGGCGACACGGGCGACGTCGAGCCCGCTGAACGCAGCGCCACGGTGCCAACGGCCGCCTGATGTGCATCCACCCCTGGCGAGCTGCTACTGTCCTCTTCGTTCCCGCATGAACCGTTGACACGGAGCAAGCGGGGAGGTAGATTCGAACAGTTGCCTGGAGACGGGTTCATCCCAGAGGGCAGCAGCGAACATCTATCAGCTTCTCCGAATCAACGAATTCGACGAAGCACTCTCCCGATGAATCGGAAACGAAGGCCGGTAAGAACGGCCCGGAAGTTCTGATAAAGTCGGAACCGCCGGAAAGGGAAACGCGAAAGCGGGAACCTGGAAAGCACCGAGGAAATCGGGTCGGAAAGATCTGATAGAGTCGGAAACGCAAGACCGAAGGGAAGCGCCCGGAGGAAAGCCCGAGAGGGTGAGTACAAAGGAAGCGTCCGTTCCTTGAGAACTCAACAGCGTGCCAAAAGTCAACGCCAGATATGTTGATACCCCGACCTGATCGGATTTCCGTTCGGGTTGAGGTTCCTTTGAAGTAACACAACAGCGAGGACGCTGTGAACGGTCGGATTATTCCTCCGACTGTTCCGCTCTCGTGGTGTCACCCGATTACGGGTAAACATTCACGGAGAGTTTGATCCTGGCTCAGGACGAACGCTGGCGGCGTGCTTAACACATGCAAGTCGAACGATGAACCACTTCGGTGGGGATTAGTGGCGAACGGGTGAGTAACACGTGGGCAATCTGCCCTGCACTCTGGGACAAGCCCTGGAAACGGGGTCTAATACCGGATACTGACCCTCGCGGGCATCTGCGAGGTTCGAAAGCTCCGGCGGTGCAGGATGAGCCCGCGGCCTATCAGCTTGTTGGTGAGGTAATGGCTCACCAAGGCGACGACGGGTAGCCGGCCTGAGAGGGCGACCGGCCACACTGGGACTGAGACACGGCCCAGACTCCTACGGGAGGCAGCAGTGGGGAATATTGCACAATGGGCGAAAGCCTGATGCAGCGACGCCGCGTGAGGGATGACGGCCTTCGGGTTGTAAACCTCTTTCAGCAGGGAAGAAGCGAAAGTGACGGTACCTGCAGAAGAAGCGCCGGCTAACTACGTGCCAGCAGCCGCGGTAATACGTAGGGCGCAAGCGTTGTCCGGAATTATTGGGCGTAAAGAGCTCGTAGGCGGCTTGTCACGTCGGTTGTGAAAGCCCGGGGCTTAACCCCGGGTCTGCAGTCGATACGGGCAGGCTAGAGTTCGGTAGGGGAGATCGGAATTCCTGGTGTAGCGGTGAAATGCGCAGATATCAGGAGGAACACCGGTGGCGAAGGCGGATCTCTGGGCCGATACTGACGCTGAGGAGCGAAAGCGTGGGGAGCGAACAGGATTAGATACCCTGGTAGTCCACGCCGTAAACGGTGGGCACTAGGTGTGGGCAACATTCCACGTTGTCCGTGCCGCAGCTAACGCATTAAGTGCCCCGCCTGGGGAGTACGGCCGCAAGGCTAAAACTCAAAGGAATTGACGGGGGCCCGCACAAGCGGCGGAGCATGTGGCTTAATTCGACGCAACGCGAAGAACCTTACCAAGGCTTGACATACACCGGAAAGCATCAGAGATGGTGCCCCCCTTGTGGTCGGTGTACAGGTGGTGCATGGCTGTCGTCAGCTCGTGTCGTGAGATGTTGGGTTAAGTCCCGCAACGAGCGCAACCCTTGTCCCGTGTTGCCAGCAAGCCCTTCGGGGTGTTGGGGACTCACGGGAGACCGCCGGGGTCAACTCGGAGGAAGGTGGGGACGACGTCAAGTCATCATGCCCCTTATGTCTTGGGCTGCACACGTGCTACAATGGCCGGTACAATGAGCTGCGATACCGCAAGGTGGAGCGAATCTCAAAAAGCCGGTCTCAGTTCGGATTGGGGTCTGCAACTCGACCCCATGAAGTCGGAGTCGCTAGTAATCGCAGATCAGCATTGCTGCGGTGAATACGTTCCCGGGCCTTGTACACACCGCCCGTCACGTCACGAAAGTCGGTAACACCCGAAGCCGGTGGCCCAACCCCTTGTGGGAGGGAGCTGTCGAAGGTGGGACTGGCGATTGGGACGAAGTCGTAACAAGGTAGCCGTACCGGAAGGTGCGGCTGGATCACCTCCTTTCTAAGGAGCACATGGCCGACTGCAGGCAAATGTTCTGCACGGTTGCTCATGGGTGGAACGTTGACTACTCGGCACGGGTCTTCTTGATGGATCACTAGTACTGCTTCGGCGTGGAACGTGGTCTCGGAGAGGGGTTCGTGTCGGGCACGCTGTTGGGTATCTGAGGGTACGGCCGTTGGCCTGCTTTCAGTTGCCGGCCCCAGTGCACTCGGGATGTAGGTTTCGGGGTGATGGGTGGTTGGTCGTTGTTTGAGAACTGCACAGTGGACGCGAGCATCTGTGGCCAAGTTTTTAAGGGCGCACGGTGGATGCCTTGGCACCAGGAACCGATGAAGGACGTGGGAGGCCACGATAGGCCCCGGGGAGTCGTCAACCAGGCTTTGATCCGGGGGTGTCCGAATGGGGAAACCCGGCAGTCGTCATGGGCTGTCACCCGCTGCTGAACACATAGGCAGTGTGGAGGGAACGCGGGGAAGTGAAACATCTCAGTACCCGCAGGAAGAGAAAACAACCGTGATTCCGGGAGTAGTGGCGAGCGAAACCGGATGAGGCCAAACCGTATACGTGTGAGACCCGGCAGGGGTTGCGTGTGCGGGGTTGTGGGATCTCTCTTTTACGGTCTGCCGGCCGTGAGACGAGTCAGAAACCGTTGATGTAGGCGAAGGACATGCGAAAGGTCCGGCGTAGAGGGTAAGACCCCCGTAGTCGAAACATTAGCGGCTCGTTTGAGAGACACCCAAGTAGCACGGGGCCCGAGAAATCCCGTGTGAATCTGGCGGGACCACCCGTTAAGCCTAAATATTCCCTGGTGACCGATAGCGGATAGTACCGTGAGGGAATGGTGAAAAGTACCGCGGGAGCGGAGTGAAATAGTACCTGAAACCGTGTGCCTACAAGCCGTGGGAGCGTCGGGGTGGAGCTTGCTCCATCCTCGTGACTGCGTGCCTTTTGAAGAATGAGCCTGCGAGTTTGCGGTGTGTTGCGAGGTTAACCCGGGTGGGGAAGCCGTAGCGAAAGCGAGTCCGAACAGGGCGATTTTAGTAGCACGCTCAAGACCCGAAGCGGAGTGATCTAGCCATGGGCAGGTTGAAGCGGCTGTAAGAGGTCGTGGAGGACCGAACCCACCAGGGTTGAAAACCTGGGGGATGACCTGTGGTTAGGGGTGAAAGGCCAATCAAACTCCGTGATAGCTGGTTCTCCCCGAAATGCATTTAGGTGCAGCGTCGTGTGTTTCTTGCCGGAGGTAGAGCACTGGATAGGCGATGGGCCCTACCGGGTTACTGACCTTAGCCAAACTCCGAATGCCGGTAAGTGAGAGCGCGGCAGTGAGACTGTGGGGGATAAGCTCCATGGTCGAGAGGGAAACAGCCCAGAGCATCGACTAAGGCCCCTAAGCGTACGCTAAGTGGGAAAGGATGTGGAGTCGCACAGACAACCAGGAGGTTGGCTTAGAAGCAGCCACCCTTGAAAGAGTGCGTAATAGCTCACTGGTCTAGTGATTCCGCGCCGACAATGTAGCGGGGCTCAAGCGTACCGCCGAAGTCGTGTCATTGCAGCAATACGGCCAACGCCGGCTGTGATGGGTAGGGGAGCGTCGTGTGCCGGGTGAAGCAGCCGTGGAAGCGAGTTGTGGACGGTTCACGAGTGAGAATGCAGGCATGAGTAGCGATACAAACGTGAGAAACGTTTGCGCCGATTGACTAAGGGTTCCTGGGTCAAGCTGATCTGCCCAGGGTAAGTCGGGACCTAAGGCGAGGCCGACAGGCGTAGTCGATGGATAACCGGTTGATATTCCGGTACCCGCTGTGAAGCGTCAAACATCGAGCATCGTGATGCTAAGGCCGTGAAGCCGCCCTGATCTCTTCGGAGTTGAGGGGAGTGGTGGAGCCGCCGAACCAAGCGGTTAGTAGGTGAGTGATGGGGTGACGCAGGAAGGTAGTCCATCCCGGGCGGTGGTTGTCCCGGGGTAAGGGTGTAGGCCGTGCGGTAGGTAAATCCGTCGCACACATGGCTGAGACCTGATGCCGAGCCGATTGTGGTGAAGTGGATGATCCTATGCTGTCGAGAAAAGCCTCTAGCGAGTTTCATGGCGGCCCGTACCCTAAACCGACTCAGGTGGTCAGGTAGAGAATACCGAGGCGTTCGGGTGAACTATGGTTAAGGAACTCGGCAAAATGCCCCCGTAACTTCGGGAGAAGGGGGGCCACACTCGGTGACCGGATTTACTCCGTGAGCTGGGGGTGGCCGCAGAGACCAGCGAGAAGCGACTGTTTACTAAAAACACAGGTCCGTGCGAAGCCGTAAGGCGATGTATACGGACTGACGCCTGCCCGGTGCTGGAACGTTAAGGGGACCGGTTAGCTCCATTTCGGTGGGGCGAAGCTGAGAACTTAAGCGCCAGTAAACGGCGGTGGTAACTATAACCATCCTAAGGTAGCGAAATTCCTTGTCGGGTAAGTTCCGACCTGCACGAATGGCGTAACGACTTCTCGACTGTCTCAACCATAGGCCCGGTGAAATTGCACTACGAGTAAAGATGCTCGTTTCGCGCAGCAGGACGGAAAGACCCCGGGACCTTTACTACAGTTTGATATTGGTGTTCGGTTCGGCTTGTGTAGGATAGCTGGGAGACTTTGAAACTCGCACGCCAGTGTGGGTGGAGTCGTCGTTGAAATACCAGTCTGGTCGTGCTGGATGTCTAACCTGGGTCCGTGATCCGGATCAGGGACAGTGTCTGATGGGTAGTTTAACTGGGGCGGTTGCCTCCTAAAGAGTAACGGAGGCGCCCAAAGGTTCCCTCAGCCTGGTTGGCAATCAGGTGTTGAGTGTAAGTGCACAAGGGAGCTTGACTGTGAGACCGACGGGTCGAGCAGGGACGAAAGTCGGGACTAGTGATCCGGCGGTGGCTTGTGGAAGCGCCGTCGCTCAACGGATAAAAGGTACCCCGGGGATAACAGGCTGATCTTCCCCAAGAGTCCATATCGACGGGATGGTTTGGCACCTCGATGTCGGCTCGTCGCATCCTGGGGCTGGAGTCGGTCCCAAGGGTTGGGCTGTTCGCCCATTAAAGCGGTACGCGAGCTGGGTTTAGAACGTCGTGAGACAGTTCGGTCCCTATCCGCTGTGCGCGTAGGAGTCTTGAGAAGGGCTGTCCCTAGTACGAGAGGACCGGGACGGACGAACCTCTGGTGTGCCAGTTGTCCTGCCAAGGGCATGGCTGGTTGGCTACGTTCGGGAGGGATAACCGCTGAAAGCATCTAAGCGGGAAGCCTGCTTCGAGATGAGGACTCCCACCCCCTTGAGGGGTTAAGGCTCCCAGTAGACGACTGGGTTGATAGGCCGGATCTGGAAGCACCGTGAGGTGTGGAGGTGACCGGTACTAATAGGCCGAGGGCTTGTCCTCAGTTGCTCGCGTCCACTGTGTTGGTTCTGAAACCACGAACAACCCCACGTCCACAGCGTGGTGCGGTTGAGTGTTTCATAGTGTTTCGGTGGTCATAGCGTAGGGGAAACGCCCGGTTACATTTCGAACCCGGAAGCTAAGCCTTACAGCGCCGATGGTACTGCAGGGGGGACCCTGTGGGAGAGTAGGACGCCGCCGAACAATCATTGCGAGGAGACCCCGCACCGGGAACGGTGCGGGGTTTTCTGCGTTCAGGGGTCGTTGAAGTGGGACTGAACTGGGCGGGGCCACAAGGCCCCGCCGTTTTTTATAGGCGGCCTGCGGCTTTGAGTTCCAGGTAGGCGTCCGCGAGTGCCGGAGGAAGCTCGTCCGGGGTCGCGTCGACGACCGTGACGCCGTGCCGGCGGAGCTGGTCGGCGATGTGGCGGCGCTCGGACTGGGCCTGTGCGGCCGCCGCGGCCTCGTACACGGCATCTGTGTGGCCGCGGGCCGCGGCCATGGCGGAGACGTGCGGGTCGGCCACCGAGGCCACGAGGACCGTGTGGCGCTGGGTCAGCTGTGGCAGGACGGGGAGCAGCCCTTCCTCGATCGGGGCCGAGTCGAGAGTCGTGAACAGGACGATCAGGGACCGGCGAGGGGCCGACCGGAGAGCGGTGGCGGTGAGGCCACGCGCGTCGGTCTCCACCAGCTCGGGTTCCACGGCCGCCAGGGCGTTGACCAGGGAGGGAAGAAGATCGCCGGCGGTGCGGCCCTGGAGCAGGGCGCGTACCCGGCGGTCGTAGGCGAGGAGGTCGACCCGGTCACCGGCGCGGGAGGCCAGGGCGGCCAGGAGCAGGGCGGCGTCCATGGCGGCGTCGAGGCGAGGGGCGTCTCCCACGCGACCGGCCGAGGTACGGCCGGTGTCGAGGACGAGCAGGATGTGCCGGTCGCGTTCGGGGCGCCAGGTGCGTACGGCGACGGTGGAGTGGCGGGCCGTCGCGCGCCAGTCGATGGAACGGGTGTCGTCGCCGGGGACGTACTCGCGCAGGCTGTCGAACTCGGTGCCCTCACCGCGGGTGAGGACGCTGGTGCGGCCGTCGAGTTCGCGGAGCCGGGACAGCTTGGAGGGGAGGTGCTTGCGGCTGGTGAACGGGGGGAGGACGCGTACCGTCCAGGGGACCCGGTGGGTGCCTTGGCGGGTGAGGAGGCCCAGGGGGCCGTACGAGCGGATCGTGACGCGGTCGGCGTGGCGGTCGCCGCGGCGGGTGGGGCGCAGGCGGGTGGTGACGCGGCGGCGTTCGCCGGCGGGCACGGTCAGGCTGTGGCGGGAGGCCACCGTCTCGGTGCCGGGCTGCCAGCTGCTGGGCGGCCACGCGTCGCGCAGGCGGGCCCGGAGCGGGCGGCCCGACGGGTTGGTGACCGTCAGGGTCACATCGGCGGTGTCACCCAGGCGGGCGGACGTGTCGCCGGAGCGGGTGAGGCCGAGGCGGCGTACGGGGGCGGCCAGGGCGAAGTCGCAGGCGCAGGCCGCGGCCAGCGGGGCGTTGACCGCGAGAATGCCCGTCCAGCTGGGATCCCAGATGCCGACGGGGACGGAGGCCAGGGCCGCGATGAGCGCGGCGCGTCCGGTGAGTGCCATCAGCGGGGAACGGGGACGTGGGCGAGGATCGCGTTGATGACCGAGTCGGCGGTCACGCCCTCCATCTCGGCCTCCGGGCGGAGTTGTACGCGGTGCCGGAGGGTGGGGAGGGCCAGGGCCTTGACGTCGTCGGGGGTGACGTAGTCGCGGCCGGTGAGCCAGGCCCAGGCGCGGGCGGTCGACAGCAGGGCCGTGGCGCCGCGCGGGGAGACGCCGAGGGTGAGGGACGGCGAGTCACGGGTGGCGCGGCAGATGTCGACGACGTAGGCGGTGATCTCCGGGGAGACCGTCGTCTTGGCGGCCTCCGAGCGGGCGGCCTCCAGGTCGGCGGCGCCGGCGACGGGGCGTACGCCGGCGGCGTGCAGGTCGCGCGGGTTGAAGCCGGCCGCGTGGCGGGTGAGGACGTCGATCTCGTCCTGGCGGGTGGGGAGGGGGACGGTGAGTTTGAGGAGGAAGCGGTCCAGCTGAGCTTCCGGGAGGGGGTAGGTGCCCTCGTACTCGACCGGGTTCTGGGTGGCCGCGACGAGGAAGGGCTCGGGGAGCGGGCGGGGCGTGCCGTCCACCGTGACCTGGCGTTCCTCCATGGCTTCGAGGAGGGACGACTGGGTCTTCGGGGGAGTGCGGTTGATCTCGTCGGCGAGCAGGAGGTTGGTGAAGACCGGGCCCGGCTGGAAGGAGAACTCGGTGGTGCGGGCGTCGTAGACCAGGGATCCGGTGACGTCGCTCGGCATCAGGTCGGGGGTGAACTGGACGCGTTTGGTGTCGAGTTCGGTGGCCGCGGCGAGGGTGCGGACGAGCAGCGTCTTGGCGACCCCGGGGACGCCTTCGAGCAGGACGTGACCGCGGCAGAGCAGGGCTACGACGAGGCCGGTCACGGCGGCGTCCTGGCCGACCACGGCCTTGGCGATCTCGGCGCGCAGGGCTTCGAGGGCGGCGCGGGCGTTGCCCGGGGCCGCGGACTGCCCGGCGTTGTCAGTGCTCGGGTCCATCATGGACGGCGTACCTCTCTTTCGAGGGCGTCGAGTTGGTCGGCGAGTGCGATGAGGGCCGCGTCGTCGCCGGGCGGCGGGCCGAAGAGGAGGGTGTGCAGGGCCTGTCCGTCGCCGTGTGCACCGTGGAGGTGGGCGGACAGGGCGGGGAGCAGGGACTCGGGCGTGTGCGCCTGGGTGACGGGGACGCCTACGAGGGGGGCGAGGCGGGTGCGGGTGGCGGAGCGAAGAGCGGTGGCGGCGCGGTCGCGGGCGTTGGCCTTGCGGTAGAGGCGGGCGCGGCCTTCGACGGTTTCGGAGGCGCGGATCGCGACGGGAAGTTTTTCGGGCACCAGGGGGCCGAGTCGGCGTGCCCGCCACAGGGCGGCGAGGGCGGCGGCGATGAAGAGCTGCAGGGTGCCCCAGAGCCAGCCGGACGGGAGCAGGTCGAAGAAGCCGCGTTCGTCGTCCGGGTCCGGGAGGTCGGAGAGGGAGGGGAGGTACCAGACCAGGTGGTCGCGGGAGCCGAGGAGTTGGAGAGCGAGCGAGGCGTTGCCGTGCTCGTCGAGGTGGTTGTTGAAGAGGATGTCGCGGGCGCCGAGGACGACGGTGTCGCCCGGGGTGCCCTCCGCGGACGCCTTCGTGGACGGGGCGGGGATGCGCAGGAGGGTGGCCAGGCGCCGGCTGGGGTAGCAGGCGTCGGCTTCGAGGTGGGTGCTGTAGCGGATGCCGCCGGTGTCGGCGCTGCCCGCGCGCCGTGCGGCGGGCAGGTCGCAGGCGGGGGCCAGCGTCGAGTCGACGCTGAGCGCGGGGTCGGCGGTGACGCCGGGGGCGAGGCGTTCGACGGCACCGCCGCCGGGGGCGACCAGGACGGTGCGGCCGCCGGAGCCGGTCGTCGCCGAGTGCAGCCGCGTCTGCTGGCGTTCCGTCAGGAGGTCGGGCACGGCGACCAGCAGGGTGGTGTCGGGTCCGGCCGCGGCCCGTGCTTCGTCCAGGGTGGTGACCACGCGCGTGGAGACCCCCCGGTCGGCGAGGAGTTCGGCGACGGCGCGGCTGCCGTAGGGGTCGGCGGAGCGCGGGTCGAGTTCCCCGTGCCGGGCGTCCGAGCGGACGACCGCGATGGCGACGGCCCCGACGAGCAGCAGGACCAGGGCGAGTGCGATGCCCCGCGCGCGGGTCCACACCTGGCGGGCGGTGGGCGAGGCCGCGGTGGTGGGAAGCGTGGCCTCGGTGGTCATTCGGCGGCTCCCCGGCGGGTGTCCCGGTCCGTGGCATCGCCCGTGCGGCCGCCTGCCGTGCTGCTCGCCAGGTCCGGCTTGCTGCGGTCCAGGTCGTGGTCGAGTTCGGTGAGGCGCCGGTACGACTCTTCGCTGCCGGGCCGGCCGCCGTATGCGACGTCGTCGAAGTCCCGTGCGGCGGCGCGCAGCCGGTCCTTGTGGGCCGGCAGGGCGTGGCCAGCCTCGGTGGCCGCCTCGTCGGCGGTGCGGCCGGGGCGGATGTCGAGCAGGGCGCGTTCCTCGAGGGCGCGGACGACGGCCCGCATGCGTTCCTGGACCGCCTGGTTCCAGTGTCCTTGGGCGGCGTGTGCCTGGGCGGCGGCGCGGTGGTCGGCGGCGCTGCGGGGACGGTCGTCGAAGAGGGCGGGGGCGGAGACGGGTCCGCGGCGTGGGGTGCCCAGGCGCCACCAGAGGGCGCCCAGCGCCGCCAGGACGGCTACGACGACGACCACCAGGCCGAGCGTTCCCCCGGGTGTCGCGGTGGACGCCTTGCCGAACAGCTCCTCGACCCAGTCCCAGAAGGCGTTCAGGGCCCGCTGGAACCAGCTGGGGTCGTTCTCGTGGTACATCCGCTTGGACAGCTCGCGCCGCGCGGCCTCCCGCGCGGGGTCGCGCGGGATCGTCACCGGTGGTTCGTCGCCGGAGCGCGACACCGTTCGTGCGGCCGTGCGTGCCAGCACCTCCGTGAGAACTCCCCCCGCCGGACCCACCCCGTCAGCTCCCCGGGACGGCGCCGGAGGCACCGGAGCCCTGCGGGCCGGAGCCCTGGGCCCCGGCGGCGCGGGCCAGTTCGAGGTCGAGGGCCTCGCGGCGGATGCGCTGATCGATGTAGAGCAGCACGGTCACGCCCGCCGTGATCGGGAAGGTGATCATGGAGCCGATCACCGAGCCGATGCCGCTGACGACGAGGAACGTCCAGCCGAGGTCGCCGGTGCCGTCCAGGAAGCCGCCGACGCCGTCGCCGCCGAGGGTCGCGGCGAGGAAGGCGAAGGGGATGACGATGATCGACGCGACGACGTTGGCGATGACCGTGGCGAGCAGCTGGATGCCGAAGACGCGCCACCAGGAGCCGCGCACCAGCTTCACCGAGCGGCCCATCGCCTTCTTGATGCCCTGCTTCTCCAGCATCAGCGCGGGGGACGCCAGCGAGAAGCGGACCATGAGCCAGACCGCGACGACGCCGCCCGCCAGGAAGCCCAGGGCGGTCAGGGCCACTCCGGCATCGCCGCCCGCGGTGGCGGTGACGAGGAGACCGGGTGTCATACCGGCCGTGACGAGTCCGGCGACGATGAGGAGCAGCAGGAGGATCAGGCCGAACAGCTTCAGCACCTGCGGGCGGGCGTCGCGCCAGGCCTCGCCGGTGGTCACCGGCCTGCCGAGTACGGCGCGGCTGGTGACGGTGGTGAGCAGGGCCGTGGCCAGGACGGTGCCGATCAGGGAGATCAGGAAGATGACCCCCGAGTTGATCGTGGTCTCGGCCAGCGCGTCGCCGAGTTCGCTCAGGGTGGCGTCGGGGTCGTTGAGGGCCTCGCTGCCGGTGTCGTCCAGGACGAGGCCCTGGAGCAGCACGACGATGACCTCGGTGAAGATGGCGACGGTCAGGGAGATGCCGAGGACGGTGCGCCAGTAGGTGCGCATGGTGGAGACGGCGCCGTCGAGGATCTCGCCGACACCGAGCGGGCGGAGCGGGATCACGCCGGGCTTGGCCGCGGGCGGGGGACCGCCCCAGCCGCCTCCCCAGCCGCCGTGTCCACCGGGGGCGCCGTAGCCCCCTCCCTGGCCGCCGTATCCGCCGGGGCGCCCGGGGCCGCCGTAGCCTCCGTAGCCGCCTCCGGGGGGTCCGGGCGGCGGGGTGCCCCAGCCGGGGCCGGGCGGTGGGGGAGGCGCGGCCTGGCCCCGGTCCGCGGGGCCGGTGGGGGCGGACCACTGGCCGGGAGGCGGCTGTTCCTTGGACCACTTCGTGCCGGGGCTCGTCGGGTCCGCACCCGGTCGGTCCGCGGGCGGCGCGGGCTGATCGGGGCCGGCGGGGCGGTCGGCGGGCTCGGCGGGGCCGGACGCGCCGGGCTCGTGCCCGTCGGAGGGGGCGGATCCGGGCGATGCCCAGCCCGGAGTGTCGTTCATCGTCGCTCCTTCACGGTGCGCGTCCGCGGTCGCGGCGGCGGGTTGGCAGCCATCGTGCCATGGGGGCGTCGGGTGCGGACCGGCCGCGGTAGGGGCTGCGCACCTTCAATTGTCCGTCGTACAGAGGGCAGACTGACCGCATGGCTGATCAGGACGCGCGAAACGGCGAGGACAAGCGGCCGACCGGGATACCGGCCCTTCGCTGGGAGGAACCCCCCGAGGGACCGGTGGTGGTGCTGCTGGACCAGACCAGGTTGCCCGCCGAGGAGGTCGAGCTGGTCTGCACGGACCCGGCCGCGCTGGTGGAGGCGATCCGCTCGCTCGCCGTGCGCGGGGCACCGCTGCTGGGCATCGCGGGCGGCTACGGGGTCGCGCTCGCCGCCGTACGGGGCTTCGAGGTCGAGGAGGCCGCGGCGGCGCTGGCGGGGGCGCGCCCGACTGCGGTGAACCTCGCCGTCGGGGTGCGCCGGGCGCAGGCCGCGCACCGGGAGGCGCTCGCCAGGACCGGTGACACCCGGCAGGCGGCCCGGGCGGCGCTGTCCGCGGCGAGGGCGCTGCACCGGGAGGACACCGAGGCCAGCGCCCGGATGGCCGCGCACGGACTCGCGCTGCTCGACGAGCTGCTGCCAGCCGGAGGGCACCGCGTCCTCACGCACTGCAACACCGGTTCGCTGGTGTCGGGCGGTGAGGGGACCGCTTTCGCGGTGGCGCTCGCGGCGCACCGGTCGGGGCGGCTGCGACGCCTGTGGGTGGACGAAACGCGTCCCTTGCTGCAAGGTGCTCGCCTGACGGCATACGAGGCGGCCCGCAACGACATGGCGTACACCTTGCTCACCGACAACGCGGCGGGTTCGCTGTTCGCGGCGGGTGAGGTGGACGCGGTCCTGATCGGCGCGGACCGCATCGCGGCCGACGGTTCGGTGGCGAACAAGGTGGGGAGCTATCCGCTCGCGGTGCTCGCGCGGTACCACCATGTGCCGTTCGTCGTGGTGGCTCCGGTCACGACGGTGGATCCGGACACGCCGGACGGGGCGTCCATCGATGTGGAACAGCGCCCCGGATATGAAGTGACCGAGGTCACAGCACCTCAGGTGCCGGTGGCGGGAGCGGGAGGCGGGATTCCGGTGGCACCCCTGGGGACCCAGGCGTACAACCCGGCGTTCGATGTGACTCCGCCCGAACTGGTGACGGCGATCGTCACCGAGGAGGGCGTGGTTTCGCCCGTGACGGCCGAGGCCCTGGCCTCGCTGTGTGCCAGGTCACGCCAGGTAACGATTAGCTAATGGGATGATGTCGTTTATGAAGGGACGAGTCCTTGTCGTCGACGACGACACCGCACTGGCCGAGATGCTCGGCATTGTGCTGCGTGGTGAGGGTTTTGAGCCATCTTTCGTAGCCGACGGCGACAAGGCGCTGGCCGCCTTCCGGGAGACCAAGCCGGACCTGGTGCTGCTCGACCTGATGCTGCCCGGACGGGACGGCATCGAGGTGTGCCGCCTGATCAGGGCGGAGTCGGGGGTGCCGATCGTGATGCTGACGGCGAAGAGTGACACCGTCGACGTCGTGGTGGGTCTGGAGTCGGGTGCCGACGACTACATCGTGAAGCCGTTCAAGCCGAAGGAGCTGGTGGCCCGGATCCGGGCGCGGCTGCGGAGGTCCGAGGAACCGGCGCCGGAGCAGCTCGCCATAGGCGACCTGGTCATCGACGTGGCCGGTCACTCCGTGAAGCGGGACGGGCAGTCGATCGCGCTGACGCCGCTGGAGTTCGACCTGCTGGTGGCGCTGGCCCGCAAGCCGTGGCAGGTGTTCACGCGTGAGGTGCTCCTCGAGCAGGTCTGGGGCTACCGGCACGCCGCCGACACCCGCCTGGTCAACGTGCACGTCCAGCGGCTGCGCTCCAAGGTCGAGAAGGACCCGGAGAAGCCGGAGATCGTGGTGACCGTCCGCGGCGTCGGCTACAAGGCCGGACCGAGCTGACATGGCCAGGGACAGTGCCGCTTCGGCGCCCGGGTCCGAGGCCCGCGCCGGACGGCCTGTCGGCCACCGGAGCGCCGGCTCCCGCCTCTTCGGCAGGGTGCTGGAGGGCGGGCTGCTGCACGGCGGGGTGCAGGGCAGCCCGGTGCTCCGTCTGTTCATGCGCTGGGTGCGCCGTCCCCTGCTGCCGGTCATGCGGCTGTGGCGGCGCAACATCCAGCTCAAGGTCGTCGCCACCACCCTGCTGATGTCGCTGGGCGTGGTGCTGCTGCTCGGCTTCGTGGTGATCGGGCAGGTCCGCAACGGACTGCTGGACGCCAAGGTGAAGGCCTCCCAGAGCCAGGCCACCGGTGGCTTCACCGCGGCCAAGCAGAAGGCCGAGGAGGCGGCGGCGAGCACCAACGGCGACGACGGCACCCCCGCGGACGGGCGTCCCTCGCAGAACGTCATCCAGTGGATGAGCGAGCTGGTGAAGTCGCTCTCCAGCGGCGGCCAGAGCGCCTTCGACGTGGTCACCCTCCCCATGGGCGGGGAGAGCGGCAGCGGCCGCGGGCCGCGCGCCTCCGGATCGGTCGACTGGGCGGTGAGCGTCCCCGAGGCCCTGCGGGAGCGGATCGACGGCGACACCGCGGCCGCCCAGAGCTACACCCGGATCGTCTACAACTCCGACCAGGCGTCCCAGCCCGGACTGGTCATCGGCAAGCAGGTCAACGACCCGAACGGCGAGCCGTACCAGCTGTACTACCTCTTCCCGCTCACCCAGGAGGAGAAGTCGCTCAGCCTGGTCAGGGGCACTCTGGCGACGGCCGGGCTGTTCGTCGTCGTGCTGCTCGGGGCCATCGCCTGGCTCGTGGTGCGCCAGGTCGTCACGCCGGTCCGGATGGCGGCCAGCATCGCCGAGCGGCTGTCCGCGGGGCGGCTGCAGGAACGGATGAAGGTCACCGGCGAGGACGACATCGCCCGGCTCGGCGAGGCCTTCAACAAGATGGCACAGAACCTCCAGCTCAAGATCAGCCAGCTGGAGGACCTGTCGCGGATGCAGCGGCGGTTCGTCTCCGACGTGTCGCACGAGCTGCGCACGCCGCTGACGACCGTACGGATGGCGGCCGACGTCATCCACGACGCGCGCGTGGACTTCGATCCGGTGACCGCGCGGTCGGCCGAACTGCTCGCCGACCAGCTGGACCGGTTCGAGACGCTGCTCGCGGACCTGCTGGAGATCAGCCGCTTCGACGCGGGCGCCGCCGCGCTGGAGGCGGAGCCGATAGACCTCAGGGAGGTCGTACGGCGGGTCGTCAGCGGTGCGGAGCCGCTCGCCGAGCGCAAGGGCACGGGGATACGCGTCGTCGGCGACCAGCAGCCCGTCGTCGCCGAGGCGGATGCCCGACGGGTCGAGCGCGTGCTGCGCAACCTCGTCGTCAACGCCGTCGAGCACGGCGAGGGCCGGGACGTCGTCGTCAAGCTCGCCGCGGCCGGGGGTGCCGTCGCCGTCGCGGTGCGCGACTACGGCGTCGGACTCAAGCCGGGCGAGGCCACCCGGGTCTTCAGCCGCTTCTGGCGGGCCGACCCGGCACGCGCGCGTACCACCGGCGGTACGGGGCTGGGGCTCTCGATCGCCCTGGAGGACGCGCGACTGCACGGCGGCTGGCTGCAGGCCTGGGGCGAGCCCGGCGGCGGTTCGCAGTTCCGGCTGACCCTGCCCAGGACCGCGGACGAGCCGCTCAGGGGGTCGCCGATACCGCTGGAGCCGACGGACTCGCGCCGCAACCGCGGGCTCAACGACGCGGGCCTCGCCGACCCGGCGGTGGCGCGCGGCGCGGACAAGTCGGTCGGGGTCCCCGCGCAGGTGCCGGCCGGGCAGGTCTCCGCGGTGCCCGCGCGGGGGCCGATAACGCCGCGGCAGGCCACGGTGGCACCCACGGCGGATCCGACGGCACTGCCGGGCAACGGCGCGCGCGTGGTGCCGAGGCCGGTGTCGGGTGCGCGGAGACAGGACGGCGGGCCGGCACCGGAGGCGGCGGGCCGCCAGGACGCCGGCCCAGAGGACTCGAGCAGGCAAGGGGAGGCATCTCGTGGGCGCTGACCGCGGGAGGGGCGGTCGGCGGGGGCCGGCACGCGTGGTGGCGTACGCCGTCGGCGGTGTCGTACTGCTGGCCGGATGCGCGGCCATGCCCGACAGCGGGGACCTCAGGGGCGTGGAGTCCACGCCCCGCCAGGACCCGCAGGTGCGGGTGTTCGCGATGCCGCCGCAGGAGGACGCCCCGCCCGCCGACATCGTGCAGGGCTTCCTGGAGGCGCTGACCAGCGACGATCCGCACTACGAGACGGCACGCAAATACCTGACCGGCGACGCCGCGAAGAACTGGCGGCCGGACGAGTCGGCGACGGTGCTCGCGGGCGGGCCGGGAACGGAGTCCGACCACTCGGGCAACCGCGAGGACGCCAACGACTACTCGGTCACCCTGAGCGGCACCAGGGTCGCCACGGTCGACGCGCAGCAGTCGTACGCGCCGGCCGACGGCGCGTACCGCGAGTCGGTGCACCTCACACGGGACGGCAAGTCCAAGCAGTGGCGCATCGATTCGCTGCCGCCGGGCGTCGTCATGGGCAAGTCGGACTTCCAGCGCAACTACATGTCGGTCAACCGGTACTACTTCGCCTCGAACACCCCGGCGCGGGCGGCCGCCGAGACGGGACCGGTGCGGGAGCCGGCGGCCGTCGCCGATCCCGTCTACGTGCGCCGGCGCGTGGATCCGATGACCCAGGTGGTGCGTTCCCTGCTGAGCGGGCCGACGAGCCTGCTGGGGCCCGTGGTCAGGTCCAGCTTCCCGACCGGGACGGCACTGGCGAAGAACGCCGGCGCGCTGACGCCCGACGACCGCAGCAAGCTGACCGTTCCGCTGAACGACAAGGCGGCGCGGGCCGGCGCGGACAAGTGCGACGAGATGGCCGCGCAACTCCTGTTCACGCTGCAGAACCTCACCCCGGCGGTGCAGGAGGTCGAGCTGCGCTCGGGCGGCGAGCAGTTGTGTTCGCTCTCCGAGGACCGCGCCGAGACGGTGGCGACGCGCGGCTCGGCACAGCGGCCCGACTACCTGTACTTCGTCGACGACCAGGACCGCCTGGTACGGATCGCGGCCGGCAGCAACGGGACCCGGGCCGAACCCGTGCCCGGCCCGCTGGGCGAGGGCGGGCAGGCCCTGCGGTCGGTGGCGGTGTCGCGCGACGAGCACAGCGCGGCCGGGATCGGTCTCGACAACAAGTTGCTGTACGTCGGTTCGCTGGTGTCGGGAGGTTCCCTCGGCGACCCCGTGCTGACCAGTCGGGGCAAGAAGGAGTCGGACCGGCTGACACCGCCCAGCTGGGATGCGCAGGGCGACCTGTGGATCGCCGACCGCAACCCGGCCGACCCGCGGTTGCTGCTGCTGAAGGAGGGCGCGGGCGATCCGGTGGAGGTGCGGACCCCGGGCCTCGACGGGCGCGTCCAGGCCGTACGGGTGGCCGCCGACGGGGTGCGGATCGCGCTCGTGGTCGAGAAGGACGGCAAGCGGTCGCTGCTCATCGGGCGGATCGAACGGGACGGGAAGGCGGGCGACCCGCCCGCGGTCACCGTGCTCGAACTGCGCTCCGCGACCCCCGAGCTGGAGGAGGTCACGGCCATGTCCTGGGCCGGTGACGCCCGGCTCGTCGTGGTGGGGCGTGAACGCGGGGGCGTCCAGCAGATCGGATACGTCCAGGTCGACGGCTCGACGCCGGAGGCATCGGTGCCCGCGGCGCTGACCGGCGTCAAGGAGATCGCCGCGACCGAGGACGAGCGGCTGCCGCTGGTGGCGTATTCGGAGGACCTCATCGTGCGGCTGCCGTCCGGGCTGCAGTGGCAGAAGGTGACGGAGGGGACCGCGCCGGTCTATCCGGGGTGAGGCGTCCCGTCCGGGCCGGGTGAGGCGTCCCGTCCGGGCCGGGTGAGACGTCCGCCGTTTCGTGCCCGACGGGTTTTCCACAGGGGTCCGGTCGCCGTTTTCCACAGGCCTGGCGGGGCTTCGCGGGCACGGGCACAGTGGTGGCCATGCGCGGATTGCGGACATGCCTGACACGGCGGACATGGCGGAGCGGGTGGGCCGACCTCACGGACCTGGTGCTGCCCGCCGAGTGCGGGGGCTGCGGCACGGCTCGTGAGGTGCTGTGCCCCCGGTGCCGTAGGGCGCTGGGCGGGGCCCCGCCGTGCCGCGTGCGTCCGGAGCCGGAGCCGCCGGGGCTGCCCGCGGTGCACGCGGCGGCGCCGTACGCGGACGAGGTGCGGGCGGCGTTGCTGGCCCACAAGGAGCGGGGGGTGCTCGCCCTCACCAGGCCGCTCGGCGTGGCGTTGGCGCAAGCGGTGCGGGCGGGTCTCCGGGCGGCGTGGACGGACGCCGGTGACGTGGGGGCCGGTGCGGTGAGGGGCGGAGTGGCGCGTCCCGTGGAAGTGCGGGGACCGGTGCTGCTCGTGCCGGTGCCGTCGGCGCGCAGAGCGGTGCGGACGCGGGGGCACGATCCGGCGCGGCGGATCGCCCTCGCGGCGGCGGGGGAGCTGCGGCGCACCGGGACGTCCGCCCGGGTGCTCGCCGTGCTGCGGCAGCGCTACGCCGTGGCCGACCAGTCGGGGCTCGACGCCCGGCGGCGGCTGGACAACCTCGCCGGCGCGCTGGCGGTGGCGCCCGGCGGTGGCGGGCTGCTGCGCGGCGGTGGGCCGGTCGTCCTGGTCGACGACCTGATGACGACGGGGGCGTCGCTGGCCGAGGCGGCCCGTGCGGTGCGCGCGGCGACGGCCGCCGCCGTTGGGTCGCGGGCGGGGCCGGCTGCGTACGGGACGGCGAGATCGGCTGTGTATCCGGCCGCGGCAGGGGAAGGCAGAGAGGAACGGAAGACCGGACCCCGAATGGCGGGTCCGTACGGAGGCGGTGGCGTGATCCGTGAAGCGATCTGCGCGGCAGTGGTCGCGGCTTCACCAGATTCTTTCGAAATAAACCGGAACTGACTGAGAACTTACGTCGTTGCAGGTAATGAGGGAGTCAATTCACCGGAACGGAGGTACGCCGCGGTAGAGGGTGACGACATCCGTCCGGGCGAGATATGTTCGGTTGTGAGGCAAAGCCGCAGGCCACACCTCTCAAATCCGAATGCCGTGCTGCGGGTTTACCGTCATCACCCGCACCGGTGGAGTGGAGATCCCGCCCGCGGGGGAGGAGGTGGACGTCACCGAGTCCGAGGTTTCGGGATCGACCGGAACCTGGTGCAAAAGGGAGATGCTCCGCCGTCGAAGCGGAGCGATCCGGGAACGGAGTTCTGCGTGGACATCGTCGTCAAGGGCCGCAAGACCGAGGTGCCCGAGCGGTTCCGGAAGCACGTGGCCGAGAAGCTGAAGCTGGAGAAGATCCAGAAGCTCGATGGCAAGGTGATCAGCCTCGACGTCGAGGTGTCCAAGGAGCCGAACCCCCGGCAGGCCGACCGCTGTGACCGGGTGGAGATCACGCTCCGCTCCCGCGGTCCGGTGATCCGGGCGGAGGCGGCGGCGAGCGACCCCTACGCGGCGCTCGACCTGGCGGCGGAGAAGCTCGGCGCACGGCTGCGCAAGCAGCACGACAAGCGCTTCTCGCGCCGTGGCGCCCGCCGGATCTCGGCGGCCGAGGTCGCCGACCACGTACCAGGCGCGGCGACGCTCAACGGGAACGGCGACGTCGTCCCGACGGAGAAGCAGGACGGCGTACCCACCAAGAAGATCGGCTCGCTGGAGGTCCAGGGCGACGGTCCGCTCGTCGTCCGGGAGAAGACCCACGTGGCCGCACCCATGTCCCTCGACCAGGCGCTCTACGAGATGGAGCTGGTCGGGCACGACTTCTACCTGTTCGTCGACTCCGAGACGAAGGAGCCCAGCGTCGTCTACCGGCGGCACGCCTACGACTACGGCGTGATCCACCTGACCACGGACACGATGGTCACTCAGGCCCACGCCCCCGACGCGGGCGACGCGCTCGGCGGCTGACACCCGCCGCCGGGTGACAGCGGTTCGGTGCCCCTGGAGCGCGTGTGCGCCCCCAGGGGCACCGGTGTGCGACGGTGCGCGAGGGTGTGCGACCCCAGAGCTGCCCGTTCGGTCACTCCGCTGTCCGCCGGGCATGGAATCATGGCGGCAACGGCCCAACCGGTGGGTCGTTGCTCTGGGTTGGCGATGGCTCAGGACCACGTGCCACAGCCTTCAGGGGGAGGAACGATGGCGGACAGTTTCGGACCGATGCGGGGCGCGGGCGTCGACCACGGGATCGTCGACGGGGTCGCCGGCATGGGCCCGGACGCGGGCTCCGCACGCGAGGAGCCGATCAGGGTGCTGGTCGTGGACGACCACGCCCTCTTCCGCCGCGGCCTGGAGATCGTGCTCGCGGCCGAGGAGGACATCCAGGTCGTCGGAGAGGCCGGTGACGGCGCCGAGGCCGTGGAGAAGGCGGCCGACCTGCTGCCGGACATCGTCCTGATGGATGTGCGGATGCCCAAGCGGGGCGGCATCGAGGCCTGCACCTCCATCAAGGAGGTGGCCCCCAGTGCCAAGATCATCATGCTGACGATCAGCGACGAGGAGGCCGACCTCTACGACGCGATCAAGGCGGGCGCGACCGGTTATCTCCTCAAGGAGATCTCGACGGACGAGGTGGCCACCGCCATTCGCGCGGTGGCCGACGGACAGTCCCAGATCAGCCCGTCCATGGCCTCGAAACTGCTCACCGAGTTCAAGTCGATGATCCAGCGCACCGACGAACGCCGACTGGTGCCCGCGCCGCGGCTCACGGATCGCGAGCTGGAGGTCCTCAAGCTCGTCGCCACGGGAATGAACAACCGGGACATCGCCAAGGAACTGTTCATTTCCGAGAACACCGTGAAGAACCACGTGCGCAACATCCTGGAGAAACTCCAGCTGCACTCCAGGATGGAGGCCGTGGTGTACGCGATGCGGGAGAAGATTCTCGAGATCCGGTGAGAGCCGGTGACCCGCTGAGCCCGTTCCCGGTCAGTCGAGCAGCCGGGCCAGCTCCCGGGTGAGGGGCTCCCGCAGACCCGGTGCCTCGACCCGCTCCACGCGCACGTTCGTGCAGTCCACCCAGCTCGCCGCCTCGGCCAGCGCCTCTGCCACGGCCGGGACCGCCTTCGGGCCGTCCAGCGTGACCTGCTTGGCGACCAGGGTGCGCCCCTCGCGGGCCGGGTCCACGCGGCCGACGAGCCGGCCGCCGGCCAGGACCGGCATCGCGAAGTAGCCGTGCACCCGCTTCTGCCTGGGTACGTAGGCCTCCAGCCGGTGGGTGAAGCCGAAGATCCGCTCCGTGCGCGCCCGCTCCCAGATCAGCGAGTCGAAGGGCGAGAGCAGCGTCGTGCGGTGACGGCCGCGCGGGGTCGTCTCCAGGGCCGCGGGGTCCGCCCAGGCAGGACGGCCCCAGCCCGCCACCGTGACCGGCACCAGGCCCGAGTCGGCGATCACCGCGTCCACCTGCTCGGCCTTGAGACGGTGGTAGTCCGCGATGTCCGCGCGCGTGCCGACGCCCAGGGACCGGCCGGCCAGGCGGACCAGGCGGCGCAGGCACTCCGTGTCGTCCAGGTCGTCGTGCAGCAGCGCGGCCGGGACGGCACGCTCGGCCAGGTCGTACACCCGCTTCCAGCCGCGCCGCTCCACGCACACCACCTCGCCGTACATGAGCGCGCGCTCGACGGCGACCTTCGTGCCCGACCAGTCCCACCACTCGCTGGTCCTCTTCGCGCCGCCCAGGTCCGTCGCGGTGAGGGGGCCCTCCTCGCGCAGCTGCTTGACGACGCGGTCGTAGTCGCCGTCGGGGAGGTGGTGGTTCCAGTGCGGGCGGTTGCGGTACGCGCGGCGGCGGAAGGCGAAGTGGGGCCACTCCTCGATGGGGAGGATGCAGGCGGCGTGGGACCAGTACTCGAAGGCGTGGGTGTCCGTCCAGTAGGCGTCGTCGACGGTCCGGCGGCCGACCGCGCCGAGCCGGGCGTAGGGGATCAGCTCGTGGGAGCGGGCCAGGACCGAGATCGTGTCGAGCTGCACCGCGCCCAGGTGACGGAGGACGCCGCGGACGCCCGCGCGGCGGTCGGGGGCGCCGAGGAAGCCCTGCGCGCGGAGGGCGAGGCGGCGGGCCTCGTCTGCGGACAGTTCCGTGGCGGGGGGCGGGAGGGTCGTCATACGTCCGCACGATAGGGGGTGGGTCTGACAGCGGGGGCGGGTGCGGGGTGGGCGCGGGCCCGCGCTTGCCGGGTGCCGCTGCGCCCACCCGTGCCGCCTGGGGCGACCGCCCAGGCCGTTCGGGCACCGGGGAGCCGGGCCTGCCCGCGGCTACGCCGGTGTCGGGAGGTACGGGGACGTGGACGGGAGGGCGAGGTCCGAGGGGAGGAGGGAGCCGATCCAGCTGTCGCGGCGGACGCCCTTGTTGTTGATCGCGGAGCGCAACGTGCCCTCCATGGCGAAGCCCGCGCGTTGGGCCACCGCGCGGGAGGCCGTGTTGCCGACCTCGGCACGCCACTCCAGGCGGTCCACGGCCCGCTCGGTGAAGGCCCAGCGGGCGGCGGCGACGGCGGCCTCGGTGGTGTAGCCCCGGCCGCGGTGCTCCTTGGTGCCCCAGAACCCGATCTCACCGGTGCCCAGCGAGATCATCGTGACGGCGAGCATGCCCACCAGGTCCCCGGCCGGGAGGAAGAGGCCGAAGGTGAACATCGAGTCGTTCGCCCAGCCGTCGGGGACCATCTGCTCCGTGAAGCCGCGCGCGTGCTCCGGGAGGTAGGGCGAGGGGATCGTCGTCCAGCGCTGGATGTCGGGATCCTGCGCGGCGGCGTACACGGCCTCGGCGTCCCGGGGGCCGACCGTGCGCAGGACGAGGCGGTCGGTGGTGAGCGTGACGGGTTCCATCGGCCGATTCTGCGCGGCGTCCCGTGGCGGCGCCAATATTTTTGCCGTGCGTGAACATCCGGTCACCTCTCGTGCGATTCGCCGGAAGGCGCGGCACCATCCGCGGGGCCCGGACGTTGAAAGGGGTGGCAGCAGACAGGGATGCTGGATGCGAGGAGCGGGCAGGTCCCCGTCGCAGCAGGCCTCCCGGGGCAGCGGGGTCCTCGCATACGATGGCCGTTGCCCGATCCGTCACAGGAAACCGACCGTCCCAGGCCCGACCGGCAAGGAGACCAACCCCCGTGTCCGTCCTCTCGAAGCTCATGCGTGCAGGCGAAGGCAAGATCCTGCGCAAGCTGCACCGCATCGCGGACCAGGTCAACTCCATCGAAGAGGACTTCGCTGACCTCTCCGACGCCGAGCTGCGGGCCCTCACCGACGAGTACAAGCAGCGCTACGCCGACGGTGAGAGCCTTGACGACCTGCTGCCCGAAGCCTTCGCCACCGTCCGCGAGGCCGCCAAGCGCGTCCTGGGCCAGCGGCACTACGACGTGCAGATCATGGGCGGCGCGGCCCTGCACATGGGCTACGTGGCCGAGATGAAGACCGGTGAGGGCAAGACCCTCGTCGGCACGCTGCCCGCCTATCTCAACGCCCTGTCCGGCGAGGGCGTGCACATCGTCACGGTCAACGACTACCTGGCCGAGCGCGACTCCGAGATGATGGGCCGCGTCCACAAGTTCCTCGGTCTGAACGTCGGCTGCATCCTCGCCAACCAGACGCCGGCCCAGCGCCGTGAGATGTACGCCTGCGACATCACCTACGGCACGAACAACGAGTTCGGCTTCGACTACCTGCGCGACAACATGGCGTGGTCCAAGGACGAGCTCGTCCAGCGCGGCCACAACTTCGCCATCGTCGACGAGGTCGACTCCATCCTCGTCGACGAGGCCCGTACGCCGCTGATCATCTCCGGCCCGGCCGACCAGGCCACCAAGTGGTACGGCGACTTCGCCAAGCTGGTCACCCGCCTGAAGAAGGGCGAGGCCGGCAACACCCTCAAGGGCATCGAGGAGACCGGTGACTACGAGGTCGACGAGAAGAAGCGCACCGTCGCCATCCACGAGTCGGGCGTGTCCAAGGTCGAGGACTGGCTGGGCATCGACAACCTCTACGAGTCGGTGAACACCCCGCTGGTCGGCTACCTGAACAACGCCATCAAGGCCAAGGAACTGTTCAAGAAGGACAAGGACTACGTCGTCCTCGACGGCGAAGTCATGATCGTCGACGAGCACACCGGCCGTATCCTCGCCGGCCGCCGCTACAACGAGGGCATGCACCAGGCGATCGAGGCGAAGGAAGGGGTGGACATCAAGGACGAGAACCAGACGCTCGCCACGATCACCCTCCAGAACTTCTTCCGCCTCTACAAGCGCCACGACCACAACGACAAGGAACAGCCCGGCCTGTCCGGCATGACCGGTACGGCGATGACCGAGGCCGCCGAGTTCCACCAGATCTACAAGCTCGGCGTGGTGCCGATCCCGACCAACCGGCCCATGGTGCGCAAGGACCAGTCGGACCTCATCTACCGCACCGAGGTCGCCAAGTTCGAGGCCGTCGTCGACGACATCGAGGAGAAGCACCGCAAGGGCCAGCCGATCCTCGTCGGCACCACCTCGGTCGAGAAGTCCGAGTACCTCTCGCAGCAGCTCAGCAAGCGCGGCGTCCAGCACGAGGTGCTCAACGCCAAGCAGCACGACCGGGAGGCGACGATCGTCGCCCAGGCGGGCCGCAAGGGCTCCGTGACGGTGGCCACGAACATGGCCGGCCGTGGCACGGACATCAAGCTGGGCGGCAACCCGGAGGACCTCGCCGAGGCGGAGCTGCGTCAGCGCGGCCTCGACCCCGAGGAGCACATCGAGGAGTGGGCCGCGGCCCTGCCCGCCGCGCTGGAGCGGGCCGAGCAGGCGGTCAAGGCCGAGTTCGAAGAGGTCAAGGACCTGGGCGGCCTGTACGTCCTGGGCACCGAGCGGCACGAGTCGCGGCGCATCGACAACCAGCTGCGCGGTCGTTCCGGCCGTCAGGGCGACCCCGGCGAGTCCCGCTTCTACCTCTCCCTGGGCGACGACCTGATGCGGCTGTTCAAGGCCCAGATGGTCGAGCGCGTGATGTCCATGGCGAACGTGCCGGACGACGTGCCGATCGAGAACAAGATGGTCACGCGCGCGATCGCGTCCGCCCAGTCGCAGGTCGAGACGCAGAACTTCGAGACCCGTAAGAACGTCCTGAAGTACGACGAGGTCCTCAACCGCCAGCGCGAGGTCATCTACGGCGAGCGTCGCCGCGTTCTGGAGGGCGAGGACCTGCAGGAGCAGATCCAGCACTTCACGAACGACACGATCGACGCCTACGTGCAGGCCGAGACCGCCGAGGGCTTCCCCGAGGACTGGGACCTCGACCGGCTGTGGGGCGCCTTCAAGCAGCTCTACCCGGTGAAGGTCACCGTCGAGGAGCTGGAGGAGGCGGCCGGCGACCGGGCCGGACTGACCGCCGACTACATCGCGGAGTCCATCAAGGACGACGTCCAGGAGCAGTACGAGGCGCGCGAGAAGCAGCTCGGCTCCGAGATCATGCGCGAGCTGGAGCGCCGGGTCGTCCTGTCGGTCCTGGACCGCAAGTGGCGCGAGCACCTCTACGAGATGGACTACCTCCAGGAGGGCATCGGCCTGCGCGCGATGGCGCAGAAGGACCCCCTGGTCGAGTACCAGCGCGAGGGCTTCGACATGTTCCAGGCCATGATGGAGGGCATCAAGGAGGAGTCCGTCGGCTACCTGTTCAACCTGGAGGTCCAGGTCGAGCAGCAGGTCGAGGAGGTCCCGGTCGAGGACGCGGCGCCGTCGCTCGACAAGGGCGCGCAGGACGCGGTTCCGGCCCAGGCGGGCGCCCGTCCGGAGATCCGTGCCAAGGGTCTCGACGCGCCGCAGCGCCGTGACCTGCACTTCTCCGCGCCGACCGTGGACGGCGAGGGCGGTGTCGTCGAGGGCGAGTTCACCGACGGCGAGCCTGCCCAGGCCCAGTCCGACGGGCTCACGCGCGCGGAGCGCCGCAAGCAGGCCAAGGGCGGGCGGCGCCGCAAGAAGTGACGCCGCGGTGCCCGCGGGCACCACGGCGACGGGAAGGGCCGGTCACCCGGGGTGACCGGCCCTTCGGCCTGTCCTGGCCGTCGTGTCCCTGGCGGCCCTGCCCTGGTGGCGGCCCCGTTCCGGCGGGCCGGCCGGGACGGTCAGTCGTCGTCCGCGCGGGTCCTTCTGGGGCCGCCCACTTCCACCGCCGTGCAGCGCCAGCGCAGGTCCCGGCCCCGCTCCAGGCGGAACGCCATGGCACGCAGCCGGTCGCCCGCGCCGATGCGCGCGAAGACCTCCAGGGCGCCCGGCCGGGGCTCGAAGTAGCCGATGTCGCGGACGACGGGCGAGGTGCCGCGGGTGCGCAGCGGGCCGCGTTCGGCGAGGTGGGCCAGGTCGTCGTAGGCGCGGCCGACGGTGTGGCGGAGCATCGAGTGGACGGGACGCCGACCGCTGAGGACGCCGAGCAGGAGCTCGGCGAAGTGGTCGGTGGGGCGCAGCTGCGGGACGGGCCGGCGAGGCGTCTGAGCGGGGACGACGGGCGCCGCGGAGGGCCGGGCGACCCGTCGTTGGCTCCGCCCCCGGGACGGGGCCGGGACAGGGGCCGGGGCGGCGTTCGCGGTGCGGGCGGTGGCGGAGGCCGTGCCCGGGCGACCGTCGACGGGAGCCGCGGTCGGGCGGCCAGGGGCGGAGGCGGTGGACGAGGCCGGCGCCGAGCCCGCGACGGGGGCGCCCGGGGCCCTGCGACCGGAGCGGGCCTCGCGCCCCGGCCCGGTCCGGCCGTGGGCGGGCGGGTGTCCGCCGGCCGCGTACGCGACCGCTGGGAACGGCCAGGAGCCCCTGGCGGCCGCCCACCGGACGCCGTGGCCCGCACCCCGCGCTCCCCCGGCCTCCGGGGCGGCACACCTCCGGGTGTACGAGGCGGGGCACCACCGGGCTCGCCGGTCGGCGTGACCTCCTGGCCGTGGGTCAGCGCGCCTCCCGGGCCGTGGGTCGGCATGCCTCCCGGGCCGTACGACGGCGAGGTCCCCGGGCCGTACGACGGCAGGGCCCCCGGGCCGTACGACGGCGAGGCCCCTCGGGCGTAGGAGGACGTGGCACCCGTGCCGCCGAAGGGCGGTGTGGCACCCGGGCCGTGGGGCGGCGGCGGTGAGGCGGGATGGGACGTGGGATGGGACGGGGGAAGGGACGTGGGGGCGGTGGGGCGGGGCTGGGTTCGGGTCATGACCTTGCGCATGGGGGTCCCCGTTCGGCGGCCCGGGTGATACCGGGCGGTAACTTCGCGGTCGGGGATCTTGTACGGGGTGGAGGGGCGGCACGGCAAGGACGCGGGCGGTCGGGTCGAGGGGGTCGGGAAGTTCACCTATCAGAGTGATGAAGGGGTCGGAAGGGCCGTAGCGGGGCGGGTGGGGCGGGTGAATTCCGGGACCGGGGTGGACGTGTCGGAGGTCACGGGTGGGGACTCGAAAGGGGACACCCGCACGTATCCTGAGGGCTCTCCGGCCGGGTCGCCGAGCGATCCGGCGGCGTCCCCGGCGTCCCCGACCACGAAAGCGGCAGACTCATGCGCGTCTACGTCCCCCTGACCCTGTCCGGCCTCGCCGAGGCGCACCGGGCGGGAGAGCTGGGGACCGGGCCGCTCGTCGCCTACGCCGTCACACCGGCGCTGCGCGAGTGGTACCTGTCGGACGACATCGAGGAGCTGGAGTACGCCGCCCTCAACCGGGCCGCCCTGGCCTCGCTGCGCGCGCTGGCGGCCGACCCGGCCGAGGCGCGGCGCCGGGTCGTGGTCGCCGCCGACGTCTCCGACGGCGCCGCCGTGGCCGACCCGGACCGCGTCCCCGATCCGGCGGCGCTGGGCGAGGTCCGGGTCGCCGGGCCGCTGCCGCTGGCCAAGGCGGCCGCGGTGCACGTCGACTCCGCCGAAGCGGAGGCGGACGTACGCGCCGCGGCGGAGGCCCTCGCCGCGGCGGACGGCGGGGACGACGACGCCCAGTTCGTCGTGGACGGCGCGGAGGACCACGAGCTGCTCTGGTACGCGACGCAGGAGATCCCGAACCTGGTGTGACCAGGCACGTCGCATCGCGGTGTCCCGATTGTCAGTGGCGCCGGGTACGTTTTCGGGCATGGGGATGCAGACGGGCGCACACATCGTGTGGGACTGGAACGGCACGCTGTTCCACGACAACGACGCGATCATCGGAGCGACGAACGCGGCGTTCGCCGAGCTCGGGCTGGCGCCGATCACACTGGAGCGGTACCGGGCGCTGTACTGCGTGCCGGTGCCGAAGTTCTACGAGCGGCTGATGGGGCGGCTGCCCACCGACGCCGAGTGGGAGGTCATGGACGCGGCCTTCCAGCGCCACTACAGCGTGCACCGGAGCCGGTGCGCGCTCGCGGACGGTGTCACGGAGCTGCTCGCCCGGTGGCGGTCGGCGGGACGCAGCCAGTCGATCCTCAGCATGTACGGCCACGACGAGCTGGTGCCGCTGGTCAAGGGTTTCGGGATCGAGACGCACTTCATACGCGTCGACGGACGGACCGGGCCGTCCGGGGGCAGCAAGGCCGAGCACATGGTGCGCCACCTCGCCCAGCTGGCGCTGTCCGGGGTGGAGCCCGCTCGCACGGTGGTGATCGGGGACGCCGCCGACGACGCGGTGGCGGCGAGCCACGTGGGCGCCGGCGCGGTGCTCTACACCGGGGGGTCGCACAGCCGGGCCAGCCTCGAGGGGGTCGGGGTGCCGGTGGTGGACACGCTGGGAGAGGCCGTGGCGGTGGCGGAGCGGCTGGCGGGATGACGGTGCCGGGCGGCACCGGGGGCGTACCCGGCGCCGCGTCGTAGCTGTGCGGAACGTCCAAGTCGGGGGCCCGGTTTTGTACACATGCGGCTCATGACGGGGAGCCCGTGCGGGGCGATAGCCTTGTGGCGTGATCAGCGCGATAGCTCGCGGGGGCACTGGTGCCCCTGCCCTGCGCCCGGCACCCGCGGACGACATCCGTGGCCGGGCGGCGGTCGCTGATCCTCGCGGGCGGGCCGGGGCATCGAAGACCCCCGGTACGGCGCCGCGCACTCCCCGGACGGTGACGGCGAGAGCGAAGTCACACCCGGTGGGAGCGGCGACATTGGCTGATATGCCCCCGCTCCTCTCGTCTTGCGGCATAGCGTCGGAGCAGACCGGACACCCCGTGTCCCGACGTCATGCCGGAAGGCAGGAGACCGTACTTCCTTCTACGTCACGCAACGGCGCGCGACAGGAGTCAGAGGACAATGCAGACCAAGCTGGACGAAGCCAAGGCCGAGCTGCTCGAAAGGGCTGCGCGGGTAGCTGAGAACAGCCCGGTCGGGGGGCACCTACCGACCGGGACGACGGGCGAGGGCACGGCGGGTGCCCCGGGCACGCCGGACGCCCCGGACGGCGCCCCGGGCACGCCGGACGCCCCGGACTACGCGTCCGTGTTCGCGTTCCTCCAGCGCTACTACCGGCACACCGCCCCGGAGGACCTCGCCGACCGCGACCCGGTCGACGTCTTCGGAGCCGCCGTCTCGCACTACCGGCTGGCCGAGAACCGCCCGCAGGGCACGGCGAACGTCCGGGTGCACACCCCGACGGTCGAGGAGAACGGCTGGACGTGCAGCCACTCCGTCGTCGAGGTGGTCACCGACGACATGCCCTTCCTCGTCGACTCCGTGACCAACGAGCTGACCCGCCAGGGCCGCGGCATCCACGTCGTCGTCCACCCGCAGATCGTGGTGCGGCGCGACCTCACCGGCAAGCTCGTCGAGGTGCTCGCCGGCGGCCCCACCGCCGACCTCCCGCACGACGCGCACGTCGAGTCCTGGATCCACGTCGAGATCGACCGCGAGACCGACCGCGGCGACCTGAAGCAGATCACCGCCGACCTGCTGCGCGTCCTGAACGACGTCCGCGAGACCGTCGAGGACTGGGGCAAGATGCGGGACGCGGCGGTCCGCATCGCGGACCAGCTGGCGACCGAGGCCACCCCGGAGGACCTCCCCACGCGTGAGCTGGAGGAAGCCGGCGAGCTGCTGCGCTGGCTGGCCGACGACCACTTCACCTTCCTCGGCTACCGCGAGTACGAGCTGCGCGAGGACGACTCGCTCGCCGCCGTCGCCGGTACCGGCCTCGGCATCCTGCGCTCCGACCCGCACCACGCGGCCGACGAGAGCCACCCCGTCAGCCCGTCCTTCGAGCGGCTGCCCGCCGATGCCCGGGCCAAGGCCCGCGAGCACCGGCTGCTGGTGCTGACCAAGGCGAACAGCCGGGCCACCGTGCACCGGCCGTCGTACCTCGACTACGTCGGCGTCAAGAAGTTCGACGAGAACGGCAACGTCGTCGGCGAGCGGCGCTTCCTCGGCCTGTTCTCCTCCGCCGCCTACACCGAGTCCGTCCGCCGGGTGCCGGTGGTGCGGCGCAAGGTGGAGGAGGTGCTGGCGCGGGCCGGCTTCTCGCCCAACAGCCACGACGGGCGGGACCTGCTGCAGATCCTGGAGACGTACCCGCGCGACGAGATGTTCCAGACCTCCGTCGAGGAGCTGGAGCCCATCGTCACCTCCGTGCTCTACCTCCAGGAGCGGCGCCGCCTGCGGCTCTACCTGCGTCAGGACGAGTACGGCCGCTACTACTCGGCCCTCGTCTACCTCCCCCGCGACCGCTACACCACCGGTGTCCGGCTGAGGATCATCGACATCCTCAAGGAGGAGCTCGGCGGCACCAACGTCGACTTCACGGCCTGGAACACCGAGTCGATCCTGTCCCGGCTGCACTTCGTGGTCCGGGTCCCGCAGGGCACCGAGCTGCCGCACCTGTCCGACGCCGACAAGGAGCGCGTCGAGGCCCGTCTGGTCGAGGCCGCCCGCTCCTGGGCCGACGGCTTCGGCGAGGCGCTGACCGCCGAGGTCGGCGAGGAACGCGCCGCGGAGCTGCTGCGCCACTACGGGTCCGCCTTCCCCGAGGGCTACAAGGCCGACCACGGCCCGCGCTCCGCGGTCGCCGACCTCGGCCACCTGGAACAGCTCGACGACGAGAAGACCTTCGCGCTGAGCCTGTACGAGCCGGTCGGCGCCGCGCCCGAGGAGCGGCGCTTCAAGATCTACCAGAAGGGTGGCACGGTCTCCCTGTCCGCCGTGCTGCCGGTGCTCAGCCGGCTCGGCGTCGAGGTCACCGACGAGCGGCCCTACGAGCTGCGCTGCGCCGACCGCACCACGGCCTGGATCTACGACTTCGGCCTGCGGATGCCCAAGGCCCCGTCCGGCGGCGCCGACTACCTCGGCGACGACGCCCGCGAGCGCGTCCAGGACGCCTTCGCCGCCACCTGGACCGGCAAGGCGGAGAACGACGGCTTCAACGCCCTCGTGCTCAGCGCCGGACTGACCTGGCGCGAGGCGATGGTGCTGCGCGCGTACGCCAAGTACCTGCGGCAGGCCGGTTCGACCTTCAGCCAGGACTACATGGAGGACACCCTCCGCAACAACGTCCACACCACGCGCCTGCTCATCAACCTGTTCGAGGCGCGGATGGCGCCGGAGCGGCAGCGGGCCGGGCGGGAGCTCGTCGACGCCCTGCTCGAAGAGGTCGACGCGGCCCTCGACCAGGTGGCGAGCCTCGACGAGGACCGGATCCTGCGGTCCTTCCTCACCGTCATCAAGGCGACGCTGCGCACCAACTTCTTCCAGGAGGCGAGCGGCGGCGTGCCGCACGACTACGTCTCCATGAAGTTCGACCCGCAGGCCATCCCCGACCTGCCCGCGCCGCGCCCGGCGTTCGAGATCTGGGTGTACTCGCCGCGCGTCGAGGGCGTGCACCTGCGCTTCGGCAAGGTCGCGCGCGGTGGTCTGCGCTGGTCGGACCGTCGGGAGGACTTCCGCACCGAGATCCTCGGCCTGGTCAAGGCGCAGATGGTGAAGAACACCGTCATCGTGCCGGTCGGCGCCAAGGGCGGCTTCGTCGCCAAGCAGCTGCCCGACCCGGGCGTCGACCGCGACGCGTGGCTGGCGGAGGGCATCGCCAGCTACAGGACGTTCATCTCGGCGCTGCTCGACATCACCGACAACATGGTGGCCGGCGAGGTCGTGCACCCCGCCGACGTCGTACGGCACGACGAGGACGACACCTACCTCGTCGTTGCCGCCGACAAGGGCACCGCGAAGTTCTCCGACATCGCCAACGAGGTCGCCGAGTCCTACAACTTCTGGCTCGGTGACGCCTTCGCCTCCGGCGGCAGCGCGGGTTACGACCACAAGGGCATGGGCATCACCGCCCGCGGCGCCTGGGAGTCCGTCAAGCGGCACTTCCGGGAGCTGGGCGTGGACACCCAGACCGAGGACTTCACGGTCGTCGGCATCGGCGACATGTCCGGCGACGTCTTCGGCAACGGCATGCTGCTCAGCGAGCACATCCGCCTGGTCGCCGCCTTCGACCACCGGCACATCTTCATCGACCCGACGCCGGACGCGGCCACCTCCTACGCCGAGCGCCGCCGGCTGTTCGAGCTGCCCCGCTCGTCCTGGGAGGACTACGACACCGGGCTGCTCTCGGCGGGCGGCGGCATCTTCCCGCGCACGGCCAAGTCGATCCCGGTCAACGCGCACGTCCGCGAGGCCCTCGGCATCGAGTCGGGCATCACCAAGATGACCCCGGCCGAGCTCATGAAGGCGATCCTCAGCTCTCCGGTGGACCTGCTGTGGAACGGCGGCATCGGCACCTACGTCAAGGCGTCCACGGAGTCCAACGCGGACGTCGGCGACAAGGGCAACGACGCCATCCGCGTCGACGGCAAGGACCTGCGGGTCCAGGTCGTCGGCGAGGGCGGCAACCTGGGCCTGACCCAGCTGGGCCGGATCGAGATCGCGCTGCACGGCGGCCGGATCAACACCGACGCCATCGACAACAGCGCGGGCGTGGACACCTCCGACCACGAGGTGAACATCAAGATCCTGCTCAACGGTCTCGTCAAGGACGGCGACATGACCGTCAAGCAGCGCAACAAGCTGCTCGCCGGGATGACCGACGAGGTCGGCGCGCTGGTCCTGCGCAACAACTACGCCCAGAACACGGCGATCGCCAACGCGCTCGCGCAGTCCAAGGACATGCTCCACGCCCAGCAGCGCTTCATGCGGCACCTGGTCAGGGAGGGCCACCTCAACCGGGCCCTGGAGTTCCTGCCCACCGACCGCCAGATCCGCGAGCGGCTGAGCGGCGGGCACGGCCTGACCGGCCCGGAGACGGCCGTGCTGCTGGCGTACACGAAGATCACGGTCGCCGAGGAGCTGCTGCACACCTCGCTGCCGGACGACCCGTACCTCAAGGGTCTGCTGCACGCCTACTTCCCGACGGCGCTGCGCGAGCAGTTCGCCGAGCAGGTCGACGGCCACCCGCTGCGCCGCGAGATCACGACGACCGTCCTGGTCAACGACACGGTCAACACGGGCGGTACGACGTATCTGCACCGGATGCGCGAGGAGACCGGCGCGTCGCTCGAGGAGATCGTGCGGGCGCAGACCGTGGCGCGGGCGATCTTCCGCTCCTCCCCGGTGTGGGACGCGGTGGAGGCGCTGGACACCAAGGTCGACGCCGCCGTCCAGACCCGGATCCGGCTGCACTCGCGCCGCCTGGTCGAGCGCGGCACGCGCTGGCTGCTCAACAACCGGCCGCAGCCGCTGGAGCTGGCCGAGACGGTGGACTTCTTCGCCGAGCGGGTCGAGCAGGTGTGGTCGCAGCTGCCGAAGCTGCTGCGCGGCGCGGACGCGGAGTGGTACCAGCACATCTACGACGAGCTGACCGGTGCCGGTGTCCCGGACGAGCCGGCGACGCGGGTGGCCGGGTTCTCCTCGGTCTTCGCGGCGCTGGACATCGTGTCGGTGGCCGACCGCATGGGCAAGGAGCCGCTGGATGTCGCGGAGGTGTACTACGACCTCGCCGACCGGCTGGGGGTCACCCAGCTGATGGACCGGATCAGCGATCTGCCGCGGGACGACCGCTGGCAGTCCATGGCCCGTGCGGCGATCCGCGAGGACCTGTACGCGGCGCACGCGGCGCTGACCGCGGACGTCCTGGCGGTGGGCAACGGGTCGTCGACGCCGGAGCAGCGGTTCAAGGCGTGGGAGGAGAAGAACGCCGCGATTCTCGGGCGGGCGCGGACCACGCTGGAGGAGATCCGGGGGTCGGACGCGTTTGATCTGTCCAACCTTTCGGTGGCCATGCGGACGATGCGGACGTTGCTGCGCACGCATTCGTAGGCGGTGCGGTGTTACGGCGTTGACGCTGTTGCCGTGTGAGGCGCCCCGGGCCGGTTCGGTCCGGGGCGCCTTTGCGTCGCGCCCGGGGTGGGGGTGGGTGCGCAGCCCGGCGCTTACGGGGTGCCGCTGCGCCCACCCGTGCCGCCCCAGCGGCACGACTGCCCGCAGTTACGTCAACGGAGGATGTTGGCCACCAAGCGGGCTGCTCGTCGGGTTTTCGGGGTGGACAGGCGGCGGGCTGCCGGGCGGAGTACCGCGGCGGTTGCCCCAGCCGGCTGCCAGGTGATCTGGAGGCGGCCCGGGTTGTGGCCCTCCGGGCGGAGGGTGATCCGGTGGGGGGTGAGGCCGGTGCGGTAGGGGACGCGGGCCGTGAGGGGCGGGAAGGCCAGCGGCGCCAGCAGGATGCCCGTGTGGGTGCGGCCGCGATGGCGGAGGCGGAGCACGGGATGGCGGGTACCCGCGAAGCCGTGCAGGGGGAGGCGGGCCGCCGCCAGGTCCAGGCGGACGCGGCCCTCGAAGAGACCGGGGCGGACGGGCGAGAGGCGGAAGGGCACCGTGAGGCGCCTGCCGCCGGGGGAGAGGTGGAGCACCGCGCGCTGGGGGCCGACGGGGAGGCGCAGCGCCGGGTCGTAGGTGCGGACGGTGAGGTCGACCGACGCACCGGGGCCGCGCGCGATCTCCGTGATCTCGTGCCGGAGCAGGGCGGTGAAGAACGGCCGGGTGTCCAGTTCGAGGTCGGTCAGGTCCAGCTCCCGCCGGGCCTCGGGGGAAGCCGGGACCGCCTCCCCCCAGTACACGCGGCCGCTCTGCTCGTCCGGCGTCACCCGGCGCGGTGCCACGTCGTGGCCGAGGCCCCGGGCCGCCGTGCGTACGTCGGCCAGGCGCCGGTCGCGCAGCAGCCGCAGGAGGACCCGTTCGGCGCGGGGCAGCCGGGCGTAGGCGCCCTCGGCGAGCGTGTCGAGGTAGGGGTTCACCAGGTCCGCGAAGGAGGTCAGCCAGGTGTCGTCCCGGTAGGGGAGGTCACCGGCGTACATCCGGAAGTCGTGCTTGAGGAACTTGAAGTCCTTGTCCTCGCGCAGCGCCTCGTGTCCGCTCTCGGCCAGGAACGCGTCGATGAGGCGCTGCACGTGGACGCGGTCGCGGACGTTGCTGAGCTTGTGCCGCTGGTTGGAGATGGAGGCGGAGTCGGAGGCCGCGTACGGGGCGATGTACCAGCGGTAGACCGGCTCGGGGACGACGGTGAACCTCTTGGCCAGGCAGTACGCCTGCGCCGAGAAGAGCTGGTCCTCGTAGTGGATGCCCTCGGGGAAGCGCAGACCGTGCCGGTCGAGGAAGGCACGGGCGTACATCTTGCTGGTGGAGAGGTGCTCGAAGAACAGGCGCGGGTCGGCCTCGATGCCGTCGAGGGTGCGGCGTTCGGCGACCAGGTGCGGCATCCAGGTCGTGCGGCGTCCGCCGTCCACGCGGATGCGGTGCACGGCGCCCATGGCGAAGTCCAGGTCGCGTTCGCGGTGGGCGGCGAGCAGGACCTCGACGGCGCGTTCGGGGAGTTCGTCGTCGCTGTCCAGGAACATCAGGTAGGGCGCCCGGGCGATCTCCAGGGCGCGGTTGCGCGGGGCGCTGCACCCGCCGCTGTTCTCCGGCAGCCGCAGATACACGATCCGCGGGTCCTGGGCGGCCAGTTCGCGGGCGACCTCCTCGGTCGCGTCGGTCGAGTGGTCGTCGCTGATGACGACCTCGATGTTCGCGTGGGTCTGGCGGAGTACGGACGCGACGGCGCGGGGGAGGCGTTCGGCGTCGTTGTACACGATGACCGTGACGGTGACGTCCGGAGTACTCGACGAAAGGGGTGGGAGCGTGCCGGTGGCCGGGCTCGTGGTGGCTGTCCTCATGACGCGCATGCCTCCTCGGGGCTCGGGGCCGGGGTGCGGTCCTCGACCGGCAGGACCGGGGGCAGTGTCCGCTCGTCCTCGCCGAGGAAGACCCGGCGCACGACGCGTTCGGCGGCGCGGCCGTCGTCGTACTCGCAGAACCGGCGGCGGAAGGCGGTCCGGGCCTTCGTCGCGCGCTCGTCGTGCCAGGCGTCGGAGGTGAGGATCTCCGTCAGCCCGGCCTGGGTGCGGGCGACCGGTCCGGGGGCCTCTGCCATCAGGTCGAAGTAGACGCCGCGGGTGGTGCGGTAGGTCTCCCAGTCGTCGGCGTGGATGACGATCGGGCGGTCGAGGTTGGCGTAGTCGAACATGATCGACGAGTAGTCGGTGACCAGGGCGTCGGCGGCCAGGCACAGCTCCTCGACGGGTTCGTAGGAGGAGACGTCGACGAGGCGGCCGGTGCGGCGCAGACCCGCCAGCGGGGCCGAGGGGGCGGCGGCGCTGTCGTAGAAGTAGTGGGCACGCACCAGCAGAACCGTTTCCTCACCGAGTCGGTCGGCGAGACCCGCGAGGTCGAGGCGCGGGGTCCAGCCGGCCTCGTAGTCGCGGTGGGTGGGCGCGTAGAGGACCGCCCTGCGGCCGGGCGCGATGCCGAGGCGCTCGCGGGCGGCGCGGACCTCGGCGGGACCGGCGGTGTAGTACACGTCGTTGCGCGGATAGCCGTGGTCGAGGGAGACGTGGCGGGACGGGTAGGCCCGCTGCCACATGCGGGTGGAGTGGCTGTTGGCGGAGATGCTGAAGTCCCACTTGTCGACGCGCTCGAGCAGTGCCTGGAAGTCCAGGCCGTGGGCGGCGGCAGGGTACGGCAACTGGTCCACGCCCATGCGCTTGAGCGGGGTCCCGTGGTGGGTCTGGAGGTGGACGGTGCCGGGGCGTTTGACCACCGCGTCCGGGAAGTTGACGTTGTTGACCAGGTACTTGGCGCGGGCCAGCACCTCCCAGTAGCGGCGGGTGCCGGGCACGACGTGGTCGGTGCCGGGCGGCAGCAGGGCCGCGCCCTGCGCCGTGACCACCCACACCGGGTGGACGCCCGGGGCGAGTTCGGCGAGCTTGGCGGCGATCGCGGCCGGGTTGCAGGCCACCCCGCGGTTCCAGTACGCCGAGAAGACCGCGAGGTGCGGGTCGAGGGGCCGGGCCAGAGCGGCGCGGTACTGGAGGGTGCGCAGCCGGGTGCCGGCCCGGCGTCTGCCGGTGCGCGCGGCGGAGCGCACCCCGCGGCGGGCGTGGCTGGCGGTCTGGAGGGCGCGGTACCTGCCGTAGGCGCCCTCCTCCAGGAGTGAGCGGCGTACGCCCTCCAGTCCGGCCGGGCGCCTCAGTCCGTCGGGGCGGTGGCGCCGGGCGGTCACCGACGCCCGGTGGAAGAACTCCCGCGCCACGTCGTCCGGCATCCCGGCGCGGGCGAAGGTGCGCAGGCAGTCGCGGATCATCAGGTCGTACAGGACGCCGTGCACGGCGGGCCGGCCGGCGGTGAGGCCCAGGAGTGCCTCGTAGCGGTCGACCAGCGCGTAGCGCTGCGCCGGCGTGGGCGGCGGCAGGCTCTCGGGGCGCAGTCGGCGGTCCTCGTACGCCGGGTGGGGCAGGCAGGCGACGCGGTCGGCGAGCAGCAGCGCGGCGTACGCGGCGAACGGCTCGTCCTCGGTGGTCAGGAGCCGTTCGTGGGCCCGCCAGAAGCCGGCGCGCACGGCGCGGTTGCCGAGCAGCGGGGTGAGGCGGAGCAGCCCCGCGCGGTCGTCGAGGGCGAGGCCCTCCCCGGTGCGGCCCGCGCGGGCGAGGCGGGGGCCGTCGGGCGAGGGGAGACCCGAGGCTCGCCAGGAGCTGCGGACGTGGTCGAGGAGCAGGACCTCCGCGGCGTCGGGGAGAGCACCGACGCGCTCGGCGACGGCGGGCGGGGCGCCGACGGGCAGCCCGTCCTTGGCGTGCACGAAGTGCAGCCACCGGCCCCGCGCCCGGGCCGCCCCCGCCGAGCGGGCCGCGGCATCGCCGGCCCCGTCCGGCAGGGGCAGCACGGTGAAGGCGGGGGCGTGCCGTTCGGCGACCTCCCGCGCCCAGTCCCCGACGGCGGCGACGATCACCTCGACGCCGGTGAGGGGATGGGCGTCCAGGGAGTCGAGGAGTGCGGGCAGGTGGTCCTGGACGTTGCGGCCGTGGACGATGACGCTGAGGTCGGGGGCCGTCTCGGGGGCCGTCTTGGGGACCGGATCGGGGACCGTCTCGGACATCGCGGGACTCCTTCGCCCTGGCCTTCGCCGCGTCGCTCCCGGAGCACTCCTCTGGGTCGGCTTCTATTCGGACATAGTGACATCAATCAGGCAAAAGGATTAATCGTGGTCGCCGTGAGTACGCCTACCGGGGGACAGGGTGCTCAGGCGACTGCCTTGGCCCCGGCGGCCGGCTTGGGCGCGGGCTTGGGCGCGGCCTTGGGTTTCGCCGCCGGGCCCGGGCCGGCGGTGAACTTCTCGTACTCCTTGAGGACCTCCTCCGTCGGCCCGTCCATCCGCAGCTCGCCCCGCTCCAGCCACAGCACCCGGTCGCAGGTGTCGCGGATGGACTTGTTGCTGTGGCTGACCAGGAACACCGTGCCGGCGTGCTTGCGCAGCTCCCGGATGCGTTCCTCGGACCGCTTCTGGAAGGAGCGGTCGCCGGTGGCCAGGGCCTCGTCGACGAGGAGGACGTCGTGGTCCTTGGCGGCGGCGATGGAGAACCGCAGGCGGGCCGCCATGCCGGAGGAGTACGTGCGCATCGGCAGGGTGATGAAGTCGCCCTTGTCGTTGATCCCGGAGAAGTCGACGATCTCCTGGTACCGCTCCTTGACCTGGGTGCGGGACATCCCCATCGCCAGGCCGCCCAGGTACACGTTTCGCTCGCCGGTGAGGTCGTTCATCAGGGCGGCGTTGACGCCGAGCAGGGAGGGCTGCCCGTCGGTGTAGATGCGGCCGTTCTCCACGGGGAGCAGGCCCGCGACCGCCTTGAGCAGCGTCGACTTGCCGGAACCGTTGGTGCCGATCAGGCCGATGGCCTCGCCCCGGTACGCCACGAAGGACACGTTCTTCACCGCGTGCACCCGGCGCACGCCCGCGGCCTTCTCGGTCTTCTTGCCGCGCAGGATGCGGTTGAGGGCGGCGGTCGCGGTGCCGCGGCCGGCGCCGGTGCCGTTGACGCGGTAGACGATGTCGACGCCGTCGACGACGACGGTGGGTACGCGCTCGTCCGCCTGCTCGGCGGCAGTGCTGTTGTTGTCAGCCACGACCGTAGGTCTCCTCGGCCTTCCAGAAGTAGATGAAGCCGCCGATCCCGGCGACCACGGCCCAGCCCACCGCCAGCGCCCACACGTGGGGCGGCAGCTGGCTTCCGTCGAAGGTGTCGATCAGGGCGAAGCGCATCAGGTCGATGTAGACGGTGGCGGGGTTGAGCTGGAGGGCGGTGCCGACCCAGGACGGCAGGCCGCTGTCCGGGCCGGTCATGTGGTGGATGCTGAACATGACGCCCGAGGCGTACATCCAGGTGCGCAGCAGGAACGGCATCAGCTGGGCCATGTCGGGGATCTTCGAGCCGACCCGGGCCATGACCATCGCGACGCCCGCGTTGAACAGGAACTGCAGCACCAGCGCCGGGACGGCGAGCAGCCAGGACGGGCCCGGCGGCACGCCGAACGCCAGCAGGATCAGGACGAGGGCGGCCATCGAGAACAGCAGCTGCTGGAGCTGCTGGAGGCAGAACGACACCGGCAGCGCGGCGCGAGGAAAGTGCAGGGCGCGTACGAGGCCGAGGTTGCCGGAGATGGCGCGGGTGCCCGCCATGATCGAGCTCTGCGTGAACGTCCACACGAACACGCCGGTGACCAGGAACGGGACGAAATCCTCCACGCCCCGGCTCGTGTTCATCAGCATGCCGAAGATGAAGTAGTACACCGCCGCGTTGAGCAGGGGCGTCATCACCTGCCAGACCTGGCCCAGCTTGGCCTGGCTGTACTGGGCGGTGAGCTTGGCGGTGGAGAAGGCGCCGATGAAGTGCCGGCGCGCCCACAGCTCACGGACGTACTGGGGCAGGGAGGGGCGGGCACCGCTGACCGTCAGTCCGTGCCGGGCGGCGAGCGCCGCGAGGTCGGTCCCGGCGGCGGGGCCGGATTCGGTGGTGCGGGGGGCGGCCTGGGTCGATGCCCGGGTCGGGGGAGGGGGGTCGAGGACCTGGCTCACATCCGGTGCTTTCGCTCGGGGGAGGGGGCGAGAGGGCGACGCCCGTCGTTCACCTGGGTGATCGTGTGTGTTCATCTACGTCGGGACGGCACCGTATCGTCGAGACGTGAGCGTAGGCCGTGGCGACGCCGGAACGCAACCGTTTCGTCGTTACGCCCTATGCTTGATGCGCATGACCCCCAACGCCGCCGCCGACGAGCCGACGCCGCGCCCGCGCCGCCGGGCCCCCGCCGGGGCGGCGGTGCTCCGCGAGGACGTGACCGAGGCCATTCGCGCGGCGGTCTTCGAGGAGCTGGCGGCGGTGGGCTACGCCCGCATGTCCATCGAGGGCATCGCGCGCCGCGCGGGGGTCGGCAAGACGGCCGTCTACCGGCGCTGGCGCTCCAAGCTGCACCTGGTGCTCGACATCGTCTCCGCGCTCGCCGTGCAGGGCCTGCCCGCGCCGGACACCGGCTCCCTGGAGGGGGACCTGCGGCTGCTGTACGAGGTGACGTCCCGTGCCCTGCGCCACCCGGTGGCCTCGCAGATCATCCCCGACCTCCAGGCGGAGGCGGCCCGCAACGCCGACATCGCCCAGGCGCTGCAGAAGACCCTGCGGGAGGGCCAGGACGGCGTCGCCAGCAGGATCCTCGCCGCGGCGGCCGAACGCGGCGAGCTGGGCCCCGGCCTCGACACCGACCTGGCCCTCGACCTGATCTCGGGCCCGCTGTACTGGCGCTCGGTGGTCGTCCGCGGGCCGAAGCCGCCGAAGGGCTACCTGGGATCGCTGGCACGGGCCACGGCGGAGGGGCTCAAGGCGCTCTGAGCCCGGGGCGATTGTCAGTGGGTCCTGTCACGATGCCCCCATGGAACGAGTGGAACCGACGGAGCCCATGGACGTGGCGGACGTGACGGAACCCGCGGCGGTCGTGCGGGAGTTCTGGACCCGCATGCAGGCCCGGGACTGGGCGGGCCTCGGCGCGCTGCTCGCCGACGACCTGGTGGTGGAGTGGCCGGTCAGCGCCGAGCGGATCGAGGGCCGCGCGGACTTCGTGGGCGTCAACGCCGAGTATCCGGAGGGCTGGTCGATCGAGGTGATACGCATCGTGGCCGACGGCGCGACCGTGGTCTCCGAGGTGGAGGTCCCGCACGAGACGATGGGCGTCCACCGGGCCCTGTCGCTGTGGACGGTACGGGACGGGCGCATCACCGGGGGCCGTGAGTACTGGACGGAGCTGGGCTCGGACCCGTCGCCGCAGTGGCGGGAGCCCTTCGTGCGGCCGCTGTAGCCGGCGCGCCCCTCACCAGCCGGCGAGCCGGACGACCTGCGCCGCGATGTCCGGCACCGCCCGGCCGTCCGTCGGCACCCGCACCGTGCCCACGGGAGCCTCCTCGGCCAGCCGCCGGGCCATGCGCAGACTCCGCTCGATGTGGACGCCGAGCTGCGATCCGGTCTCGCGCACGGCGAGCCGTTGCCGCACGGTGGCCTCGTCGGCGGTCAGCAGGACGCAGGTGACCCTGACCTCGTCCCCGCCCATGGCCCGCCCGATCATCGGGGCCTCGAGGATGCTCACGGTGTTGGTGTAGAGCAGCCGGCGCTGACCGAGCGCCGCGTAGTTCGCCCACACCGCGGCGATGTTCCGCTCGGTGATCGCCGTGCGGTGCGGGTCGCCGTCGGGTGCCGGATGGATCTGGTCCATGCCGTCCCCCTCGATCAGGCAGTGCGCGGTTCCGGCCGCCCGCAGCAGCGCGGACACCTCCCGGCCGACGGTGCTCTTGCCGACGCCGGAGCCGCCGCCGACGAGTAACAGGTCGTAGGTGCTGGCTTCTTGGTCCATGCCGGCAGTGTGCGTCGTGGCCGGGGCCGGGTGCGGGCGAACGCGATTTCTCCCCGAGCGTTCAGTCGTCCCCGGACCGGTCGGTGCCCCGGCCGGCATACGATCGCACCGTGACGATCACCTACCGGTGGCGGGGAGACGTCGACAACGTGCTCCTCGGCGCGCTGCACGCCGACGGCTTCGGCCACCCGGCCGACGGGACCGACTGGCGGACACGGCTGGAGCGGCACAGCCTCGGCTGGGTCTGCGCCTGGGAGGACGGCTCGCTGGTCGGCTTCGTCAACGTCGCCTGGGACGGCGGAGCACACGCCTTCCTCCTGGACACGGTGGTCGCCCGGCACTGCCGGTCGCGCGGAGTCGGCGCCCAACTGGTCGCGGTCGCCGCCGGAGGCCCGGGCGGCGGCCTGCGAATGGCTGCACGTCGACTTCGAGGACGGCCTGCGCCCGTTCTACGTCGACGCCTGCGGTTTCAGGGAAACGGCGGCCGGGCTCATCGCCCTGTGACGCGAAGGCCCTTGACCGCGCTCCTGACGCACGGCCGCTCGCGGACCAGCTCTGATGAGGCCGGGGGTCCCCCGGGCAGGAGAGGGAGACTGGGCCCATGACCCCGACAGATCCCAAGGCCGACCTTCGCTTCTACCTCCAGTCCGCCCGCGACGCCCTGCTCTGGAAGCTCGAAGGGCTCTCGGAGTACGACGTACGGCGCCCGGCGACGCCGACCGGTACCAACCTCCTCGGGCTGGTGAAACATGCCGCCACCGTGGAACTGGGCTATCTCGGTGACGTCTTCGGGCGGCCGTCCGGTGAGCCGTTGCCCTGGCTCGCGGACGGTGCCGAGCAGAACGCGGACATGTGGGTCACCGCCGACGAGTCGCGCGCGTACGTCGTGGGGCTGTACCGGCGGGCGTGGGCCCACGCGGACGCGACGATCGACGCGCTGGCGCTGGACACGGTCGGCAGGGTGCCGTGGTGGGACGAGGGGAAGGACGAGGTGACCCTGCATCATGCCGTGACCCGCGTGATCGCCGACACCCACCGGCACGCCGGCCATGCCGACATCGTCCGGGAGCTCATGGACGGTGCCGTGGGGATGAGCGAGGGCAACGCGGGGGTCGCGCCGGGGAACTCGGCGTGGTGGGAGACGTACCGCGGCCGGTTGGAGCGGGCGGCTCGGGAAGCCGACGGGCGTGTGACCTCGGACCAGGTCCGATGAAGCGGGTGTGGAGGGGGCCCGCGCTGCTCCTGGTCGTCGGAACGGGCGTCGCGGCCGGGCAGGTCGCGCAGGGCCGCCCGGTTGCGGCCGTCGTGTTCCTGCTGGCGTTCGTGCTGCTCGCGGGCGTCACCTCGCCCCTGGTGTTCCCGAGGCCGGTCGGTGCGCGGGAGGCGCGGCGGCGCAGTGCCGCGGACGGGCGGCCGGTGGTCTTCTGGCGGCCGGGCTGCACCTACTGCCTGCGGCTGCGCCTCCGGTTGGGGCGCAGGGCCCGGCGGTTGCACTGGGTCGACATCTGGCGGGACGAGGCCGGGGCCCAGGCGGTGCGCGAGGTCAACGACGGCAACGAGACCGTGCCCACGCTGCTCGTGGCGGGCCGCGCCTACACCAACCCCGACCCGGCGTGGGTGCGCGAGCAGGTCTCGTCGCCCCGATGACCCGCGCTCCCCGGGGCGTCAGTCCCGCGCCGCCTCCGGGTGGAGCCGTACCCAGCCCGCCCACGCCGACGTGATCATGTCCTCGACGTCGTACTTGGCCTTCCAGTCCAGTTCGACGGCGGCGCGGTCGGCCGAGGCGACGACGCGCGCAGGGTCGCCGGGGCGGCGGGGGGTGACCGTCGGCGGCTGGTCGTAACCGGTGAGGGCGTTGATGCGGTCGATCATCTCGCGGACGGAGACGCCCTCGCCCCGGCCGATGTTCAGCGTGAGGGAGGTGCCGGGGGAGGACTGGAGGGCGCGGGCCGCGGCCACGTGGGCCTCGGCCAGGTCGACGACGTGGATGTAGTCGCGCACGCAGGTGCCGTCCGGCGTCGCGTAGTCGTCGCCGAAGATCCGGGGGGCCGCGGACTCCGTGAGCTTCTCGAAGACCATCGGGACGAGGTTGTAGACGCCGGTGTCGGCCAGTTCCGGGCTCGCCGCGCCCGCCACGTTGAAGTAGCGGAGGGAGGCCGTGGCGAGGCCCGTCGCCCTGCCGGTGGCCCGGACCAGCCACTCGCCGACCAGCTTGGTCTCGCCGTACGGCGACATCGGCACGCAGGGCGTCTCCTCGGTCACGAGGTCGACGTCGGGCATGCCGTACACCGCGGCGGAGGAGGAGAACACGAAGGACGGGACCCCGGCCGCGGTGACCGCGTCCAGCAGGACCCGCAGGCCCTCCACGTTCTGCCGGTAGTAGTGCAGCGGCAGGTCCACCGACTCGCCGACCTGCTTCTTGGCGGCCAGGTGCACCACGCCGGTGACGGAGTGGTCGGCCAGGGCGCGGGCGACCCGCTCGCCGTCCAGGACCGAGCCCACGACCAGGGGGACACCGTCGGGCACGCGCTCGGCGATCCCCGTGGACAGGTCGTCGTAGACCACGGCCTTCTCGCCCGCTTCGGTCATCGCCCGTACGACGTGCGCCCCGATGTATCCGGCGCCGCCGGTGATCAGCCAGGTCATTGCGGCCGTCCCCTTCGTTCGGTGGTCCTTGGTAGCCATGATCCGTCATCGCGACGCCCGCCGGGCGCCCGCACCCGTCAGGACGGGTCGGGTGCCGGACCGGTGCCGTACGCGTCCAGCGCCGCCGTGAGCCGGTCGAGGCGGGCGCGCAGGTCCTGGACCTCGGCGAGGTCCAGGCCGGTCGCCGCGGAGACCTGGCGCGGCACCTCGACGGCCCGCTCGCGCAGCGCCGCGCCCTCCCCGGTCAGCCGTACCTCCACCGACCGCTCGTCGCGCGCGCTGCGCTCGCGCCGGACCAGGCCGGCCGACTCCAGTCGCTTGAGCAGGGGCGACAGCGTCCCGGAGTCGAGACGGAGGTGCTCGCCGAGCCTCTTCACGGGCAGCTCGCCGTGCTCCCACAGCACCAGCAGCACCAGGTACTGGGAGTAGGTGAGCCCCAGATCCTTGAGGACCACGCGGTAGACGCTGCCGAAGGCGCGCGACGCGGCGCTCAGGGAGAAGCAGATCTGCTGGTCCAGGCGGAGCCAGTCGGTCGCGGGCTCGGCTGCGGGCTCGGTCGCGGGCGTGGTCATGCACTCCAGGGTAACCGACCGGACTTGTCCGCTATTCAGTTGCTGGCAATCTAGTTGCACACAACCGAATGGCGTGCTCTACTTATGGCTGTCAAGCACGCAGGCCCCCTCCCGAACTCCTGAAAGGGACGGTTCTCCCATGGACGCGCTCTACACCGCCGCCGCCACCGCCACCCACGGCCGCGACGGCCGTGCCGTCAGCTCCGACGGCACGCTCGACCTCGCCCTCGGCATCCCCGTCGAGATGGGCGGCAACGGGCAGGGCACCAACCCCGAGCAGCTCTTCGCCGCCGGGTACGCGGCCTGTTTCGGCAGCGCCCTCGGCGTGGTCGGCCGGGCGGCGAAGGTGGACGTCAGCGACGCCGCGGTGACCGCCGAGGTCGGCATCGGCAAGCAGGGCGAGGGCTTCGCGCTCGCCGTCACCCTCCGGGTCGAGCTGCCCGAGGGCCTCGACGAGGAGACCGGCCGCAAGCTGGTCGAGCAGGCCCATCAGGTCTGCCCCTACTCCAACGCCACCCGCGGCAACATCCCGGTCGACCTCGTCATCGAGTAGTCACGCCCGGACCGGAAGCAGTCACCCGACCCGCGCCAGCACCTCTCCCGTCCGCTCGCTCCACGCCACCACCACCGCCTCCTCGGGCACCGGGTGCCAACGCGTCAGCAGCAGCCAGCGGACGTGGTAGCGGCGGACGACCGCGGCACGCTCGGCGCGGGTCGAGTCCTTCGCGAGGTACGCCTCGACGTCGGCCACCCGCCGCCCGCGCTCCCGCTCGTCCAGCGCCGGGTCCGGCCACGCGGGCGCCGCGAGGTTCGGTCCGTACCCGGCGATGGCGTGCCCGGCGTAGTAGCCGTCGGTGATCACGACCTCGCCGGGGGCCATGTGCCGGGCCGCCCACGTGTACGTCGGCCACTGGGGCGGCTGCTCGAAGCCGACCGGGTCCAGCGCCCGCGGCACCACCGCCCCCGCGTGGACGGTCAGGAACCCGAGCAGTGCACCGGCCGTCGCGGTCCGGCCCAGCGCCGCCCGCCACCGCCCCCACGGCCGGGGCGCCGCCAGCTCCACCGCCAGGGCGAACTGCGGCGGCACCAGCGTGAGCCCGAGGATCCGGCCGTAGGTGTAGTGCCCGCTGAACCAGCCGTACGCCACCACCGCGCAGTCCAGCGCGAACATCAGGACCAGCGGGTCCCGGCGCGAGCGGCGTCCGCGCGCCCACAGGGCGGGCAGGCCGAGCAGGGCCAGCCAGAACTCCCCGGGCAGGTCGAGGTACAGGACCCGGTGCATGGCGTCCACGCTGTCGTCGCCGGCCAGCGCGAACACGTCGAAGTACGGCCAGGCCGCCGCCGCCCCCACCGCCACGGCACCCGTCAGCGCCCAGCGCCCCACGACCGGCCCGCGCCACCCGCGCTGCCATCCGGCCACCAGCGCCACCGCGCCGAGCACCGCCGCCACCGAGGTGATCGGGTGGACGAGGAGGATCAGGCCGTACAGGACGCCCAGCGCCGCGTATCCGGGCAGGCCGCGCAGTCCGCTCGGCCCCACGTACCGCACCCGGCGCCCGTCCCGCGCCCGCGCCCCGGTCAGGGCCCAGGCCCAGAAGGTCAGCCCGATCGCGAAGGCCGACGGGTAGCCGAGGTTGCCCGTCATCGACATCAGCCCGAGGTAGCCGCTCCACCAGGCCCGCTCGGTGCCCCACAGCAGGGTCATCGCGCCCAGCGCCAGCACCGGCGCCCACGGACGCGGGGTCAGCACCCGGACGAAGCGGTTCAGGCCGGTCAGCAGCACCAGCAGGTTCAGCGGCCCGGCGAGCCGCACCACCTCCCAGCCGCCCAGCCCCGTCAGCCGCGCGAACGCGCCCTGCGCCACCGCGTACGGCGAGTAGTACGCGCTGCCCGCGCCCGGCAGGTCGGCCATCGGGTGGCGGGGGTGGAGCAGGTCCGCCTTCAGGCGCTCGACGACGGCCGCGTGCTGTCCGGCGTCGCAGCACAGCGGCACCGCCCAGTACGCAAGCGTCACCACGAGGAAGAAGAGGAAGCCGGCGACCTGGTAGGGGGTGGGACGCCAGGCACGTCCGCCGCGCAGTGCCGTCGCACCGCGCACCGGTCGCCGGACGAGGACGTCGGCGCTCACGAAGCAGGGGGGATGTGGGGCATTCGGAACATTTGGCGTATGTTCCCGGTGGGGTCACCCCCGCCAATCGCTCACCGGGCCAAGTCACCCGGGCGGCGGAAGCCCGGGACGCTCAGCCGACCGCGCCCGCCCGGTCCCGCTGCTCCTGCGCCGGCAGCGGCACCCGGCCGCCCAGCACCACCGGCTCCAGCAGCAGCGGCACCCCCACCACCGGCAGCAGCCAGGCCAGCACGATCAGCCGCTCGCCCCAGATGTTGATGTCCGGGTGCCCCGCCTGGGTGAGGAGCCCGGTGCACGCCGCCGCCACCAGGAAGCCGCCGACCGCGCCCCCGCGCCGCAGCGCGCCCCACGCCCCGGCGGCCAGCGCCGCCACGAACAGCGGCTGCCACGCCTGCCGGCGCAGCCACTCCACCCAGAAGTTGCCCTGCAGCTGCCAGAACTCCGGCCACGGACGCGCGCGGTCGGGGCGGGCGAAGTGGTCGGTGAGCAGGTCCTGGAGGCTGTCCGTCTCGGACGGGTAGTGCAGCAGCCGCGCCAGCAGCAGGGTCGCGGCCGCACCGGCCAGGCCGACGGCCGCGAGCGCCAGCACCTCCCGGGGCGCCGGGCCGTCTTCCCGCCGCCCACGTCGCCGGCGCAGGGCGATCACCGTGCCCGCCGCCGCCAGGCACCCGCCCAGGAACAGCGCCTGGGAGTGCTTGACCGTGAACAGGGCGAGCAGCGCCCCGGCCACCAGCAGCAGCCCGGCGCGGGTACGGCCCGCCCGCAGCGCCAGCGCGCAGCCCCACACCGCCGCCAGGGTCAGCGCCATCAGCAGGCCCTCGGTCATCGGGCGCATCGCGGTCGTCCCGCACGGCAGCACGTAGTACAGCGCCTGCCCGGCCAGTGCGAGCGGCACCGGCACCGACAGGGTCCGCAGGATCAGGAAGACCAGGAACCCGCCCGCGCACGCGACGACGACGCCCGCCGCCCACAGCCCCCACGTCACCCCGAAGGCCAGGACGAACGGCACCAGGAACACCGGATAGCCCGGCCGCGCCTCGAAGATCGCCATGAAGCGCTCCGGCATGTACGGCACGGTGTGCCCGCCGGTCTGTCCGGCCGCCAGCCGCGGCCGAACCGCCGCCCACTCCCGCTCGCGGCACTCGGCCAGCACCTCGGCGGTGGGGTCGGGGCGGTGGAAGCGCACCACGTGCACGCTCTGGTCCCGGCGGGCCCGCTCCGCCCGGCCCGCGCACACGTAGTCGATGGTGGCCGTCGCCGCGGCCTGCTCGCTCCGACCGGTCAGACTCAGGGCATACGACAGGTAGTTCCTGGTGTCGGGGGTGGCCCGGCCGGTGACGTTCGCCAGCTGGAGCGCGGCGAACACGGCGGCCAGGAGCAGCACCCCCACGACGGCGCCCGGGCGGCCCGCCCGGCTGCGGGGTCTCATGTGGAGGGCAGCAGGTCGCGTCCGGAGGGGACGGCACGGGCGCCGGGGACGCCGGACGGCTCCGGCGCGGGCATCGGCTCGCCGAGGAGCAGCGTCCGCACCACCCGTTCGGCCGCCCTCCCGTCCTCGTACTCGCAGTACCGGGCGCGGAAGGACGCCCGCAGCCGCGCCGCCTCCTCGTCCCGCCACGCCCCGGACGCCAGCAGCCACGCCAGCTCCCGGTAGGAGCGCGAGACGTGCCCCGGTGCCTCCTCGGTGATGTCGAAGTACGTGCCGCGGGTCGCCGTGTACGGGCCCCAGTCCTCGGCGTGGACCAGGATCGGGCGGTCCAGGAGGGCGTAGTCGAACATCAGAGCCGAGTAGTCGGTGATCAGCAGGTCGGAGGCGAGCATCAGGTCCTCCACGTGCGGTTCGTCCGTCGCGTCGACCACCACGCCCCGCCGGTGCAGCTCCGCGAGACCCAGTCCGCGCGCCGGACCGGTGGCGAGCGACGGGTGCAGGCGGACGAGGAGGGTGTGGCCCTCGCCCAGGTCGGCGGCGAGCCGGGCCACGTCGAGCCGCTCGACGAGCCCGCCGCGCCGGTACTCGCGGCGGGTCGGCGCGTACAGCACGACGGTGTGGCCGTCGGGGACACCGAGCCGCTCGCGGACCCGCCGCCCGTCCTCGGGACCGGCGTTGACCAGCGCGTCGTTGCGCGGACTGCCGGTGCGCGCGGAGGTGAAGTGGCAGGGGTAGGCCCGCTCCCAGACCCGCTCCGCGTACCGGCTCGCGACCAGGCTGTGGTCCCAGCGGTCGGCCCGGCGCAGCATCTGCGGCACGTCCAGACCGTGCCGGGCGCCGGGCCGGTCCAGCAGATCGACGCCCATGTGCTTGAGCGGCGTTCCCTGGTGGGTGTGGAGATGGACGGCGCCGTGCCGCTTGGCCACCGTGCCGGGCCAGTTGACGTTGTTGACGAAGAACGCCGCCCGCTCGGTCACCCGGCGGTAGGCGGCACTGCCCAGGACCACGTGCTCGGTGCCCGGCGGCAGCAGCGCGGGGTCCGCCGCGCACTCCTCGTCCCGCACCACCCACACTCCGCGCAGGTGCGGGGCGAGTTCACGGGCCGCGCGGTGGACGGCGGCGGGGTCGCCGAGCACGCCCCGGTGGGAGAACGCCGAGTAGACGACGAGGTCCGGGTCGAGAGGGCGGCGCACGTGCACGGCGCCCGCCGCCCGGCGCAGCCGCCCGGCGGCCGGGCCGCGCGCCTGCCGCACCCGGCGCTCCAGCTCCCGCGCCGCCCGCCCGGACTGCCGGCGCACCCGGTAGGCGGCGTACGACCCCTCCAGCACCCGGAGTTCGGCCGGGACCGCCGCGCCCTCGGGCCGGTGCGCGCGGAACATCTCGGCGGTGCGGTGGAAGAACTCGGCCCGGTCGGAGGGGGGCAGGCGGTCCGGCTTGGACAGGATGTCCAGGCAGTGCTCGCCCATCTTGGCGTGCAGGAACGGCCGCCACCTGGCCGCCAGTCCCGGACGGGCGTCCAGGAAGGCGAAGACCCGCTCGTACTGCGCGTGGACGTCGAAGTGCTTGCGGCTGGTCGTGGACAGGATGTTGCCCTGGCGGCGCTGGCGGTAGTTCAGGCAGATCCGGTCCAGCGCCGCGATCCGCTCCGCGCTGAACATGACCGGGAAGGTCCAGGGCGTGTCCTCGTAGTAGCCCGCCGGGAAGGTGAAGCCCTCCCGTTCGACGAAGTCGCGCCGGTAGACCTTGTTCCACACCACCATCAGCAGGTCGAGGATCTCGGGGTGCCCGGCCGCCGTGAAGGTGCCGTCGCCCGCCTCCGCGAGCACCCGGGCCAGGACGTTGCGCCGGGTGCCGCCCCACCAGTAGGTGCGTGCGTAGTCGAACACCAGGACGTCCGGATCGTCCGTCTCCGTGAGCCGGTCGGCCATCGCGCGCAGGGCGCCCGGGGTGAGGGTGTCGTCGCTGTCGAGGAAGAACAGGTAGTCGCCGGTGGCGTGCGGCATTCCGGCGTTGCGGGCCCGGCCGAGTCCGGCGTTCTCCTCCAGGTGCAGCACCCGCACCCGGTCGTCGCGGCCGGCGTACTCGTCCAGGATCGCCCCCGAACCGTCCGGGGAGCAGTCGTCGACGGCGATCACCTCGATGTCCCGGAAGGACTGGTCCAGCACCGAGTCGAGGCACTCGCGCAGGAAGCCCTGCACCTTGAAGCAGGGGACGATGACGCTGAAGCGGGGCACGGCGGGGTCAGCTCCTCACGAGGGTGGCGGCGGCGGGGGCCGGGACGCGCTCCGCGAGCGGGATCACCGGCGGCAGCGCCTCGGGCGGCTCGCCGAGCAGCACCCGGCGCACGACGCGCTCGGCGGCCCGGCCGTCGTCGAACTCGCAGAACCGCTCCCGGAAGACCGCCCGCAGCGCCGTCGACTCCGGGCCCGCGTAGCTGCCGTCGGCGAAGACGCGGGCCAGCTCCTCCGGCGTGCGCGCCACCGGGCCCGGGGGCGCCGCCATCAGGTCGAAGTAGACGCCGCGGGTCTCCCGGTACACGTCCCAGTCGTCGGCGTACACGACGATCGGGCGGTCCAGGTTGGCGTAGTCGAACATGATCGAGGAGTAGTCGGTGACCAGCGCGTCCGCGGCCAGGCACACGTCCTCCGAAGAGCGGTGCCCGGTCACGTCGACGACCCGGCCGGTGCGTTCCCGGCTCCCGCCCCGGTCGTAGAAGTAGTGGGCCCGCAGCAGCACCACGACGTCCTCGCCGGCCGCCTCGCAGAACGCCTCCAGGTCCAGGCCGCCCGCGCCGAACCCGGTCTCCCAGTCCCGGTGCGTGGGCGCGTACAGGACCGCCGTCTTCCCCTCCGGGACGCCCAGTTCGCGCCGCACCCGGGCCACGTCCTCGGCGGTCGCCGTGCAGTAGACGTCGTTGCGCGGGTAGCCGTACTCCAGGTGTTCGTACGAGCCGGGGAAGGCGCGCTCCCACATCTGGGTGGAGTGCCGGTTGGCGGAGAGGTTGTAGTCCCAGCGGTCGACGCGGCCGAGCAGCCTGGTGAAGCTGCCGGTGGCCGCCGCCACCACCGGGTACGTCGACTGGTCCACGCCCATCGTCTTCAGCGGCGTGCCGTGCTGGGTCTGCACATGCACGCTGCCGGGGCGCTTGACCACGCCCTCGGCGAAGTTGGCGTTGTTCACCAGGTACGTGGCGCGGGCCAGCACCTCCCAGTACCGGTGGCTGCCGATGACGGCGTGGTCGACGCCCTCCGGCAGGGTGTGCGCCTGGTCCGGCTCGACCAGGAACACCGACCGGAGGTGCGGGGCGAGTTCTCGGGCCTTGGCGTGGATCGCGGCCGGGTTGCAGGCGTAACCGCGGCCCCAGTAGGCGCAGTACACGACGAGGTTCGGGTCCAGCGGGCGGCGCAGGTGGCGGCGGTAGCGCAGGCGGGTGCGCAGCCCGTGCGGCCACGGCAGGCGGCGCAGGACGCCGGCCGCCGTCCGGTTGGCGGCACGCAGCGCGCGGAAGGCGGCGTACGACCCCGACGCCAGCAGCCGGTGCTGCACGCCCAGCCGTCCGCCCGGCGGCCGGAAGCCCGCGGGGCGGTGGCGCCGGTAGAGGCGGCTCGCCCGGCGGTAGAAGGCGCGCCGTCCCCGCCGGGGCAGGCGCCGGGGGTGGGTGGCCGTCTTCAGGACCGCCGCGAAGAGCTGCTCGAACAGCGGGCCGCGCCGCTCGGGCGGCAGGCCCCGCTCGGCGGCGTGCGTGAGGGCGAGTTCGGCCTGGTCGAGCAGGTCCGCGTGGTGCTCGCCGGGCAGGTTCAGCCGGTTGCCCTGGCGCCGCACCCGGTGCCGTACGACCACCTCGCGCAGCACGGCCACGCGCTCGGCGCGCGCCGCGACCCGGGCGCCGAAGCCGACGTCGGTGAAGTGCCCGTCGGGGAAGTCCAGCCGACGCTCGGTGAGGAAGGTGCGGCGGTGGACCGCGCTCCAGGCGGGCAGGTGCACGCCGGTCAGGTGCGGGGCGCGGTCGGGGGCGAACGCGCCGTCCGGGGTCCTCGCCAGCAGCGGGGCGGCCGGGTTGGTGACCTCGCCCTCCCACCAGGGCACCCGTTCGTGCTCGAAGTACAGGACGTCGACGCCGCCGGCGTCCGCCAGCCGCGCGTCCAGAGCTGCCAGCGCACCCGGCACGAGGGCGTCGTCGCCGTCGAGGAACAGCAGGTACGCGCCGGTCGCGGCCCGCGTCCCGGCGTTGCGCGCCCCCGCCAGGCCGGCCGACGGCGGCGAGTGCACGGGCGTCACCCGGGAGTCCCGCTCGGCGTGCTCCCCGGCGACGTCCGCCGCGGCGCAGTCCGGGCCGTCGCAGACCGGGATCAGCTCGAAGTCGCCGAAGGACTGGCCGAGGACCGAGTCCAGTGCCTGGGAGAGCCGCCCCGCGACCCCATGGGACGGGACGATGATGCTGAAGCGGGGCATACTGCTCTTTCTCTCGTGTTCTCTCGTGTTCCTGGTCCGGCTCGCCCTGGTACCGGAGGAGCAACCGGGGGGACTCCGCGTGGACGAACGGCGGTCAGAAGCTGTCGGTGACGGTGCGCGGCCCCGCGGGTTGCGGCACCGTGGTCAGCGGGGCCCGCGCGAGAGCCGCGGCGGCCGAGGGCGCGGGGCCGCGCCCGGCCGGCGGGACGACCGGCGGCAGGTCCGTCTCGCCCAGGACCACCCGGCGTACGACGCGCTCGGCGGCGCGTCCGTCGTCGTAGGGGCAGAACCGCTCGCGGAAGGCGGACCTGAGCCGCGCCGACCGGGTGCCGTGCCAGTCACCGCTCGCGAACACGCCGATCAGCTCGTCCTCGTCCCACGCGATCGCGCCCGGCGGGAAGGAGCGCAGGTCGACATAGGTGCCGCGGGCCGCTTCGAACGCCTCCGGCTCGGCGGCGTGGATCACGATCGGCCGGTCGAGGCCCGCGTAGTCGAACATCAGGGACGAGTAGTCGGTGACCAGGGCGTCCGAGGCCAGGCAGAGCGACTCCACGTGCGGGTGGTCGCTGACGTCAAGCACCCGGCCACCGGACGCGGCGAGCGGTCCGCCGTGCCGGGGGTGGGCGCGGGCCAGCACCACGAAGCGCGGGCCGAGGCGGCGCACGACGCGCTCCAGGTCCAGGGCGGAGCGCTGGGTGCGCCGGTAGTCGCGGTGGGTGGGCGCGTACAGGATCGCGACCGTGCCCTCGGGGACGCCGAGGGTCTCGCGCAGCCGGGCCACGTCCTCGGCCGTCGCCCGCTGGAGGACGTCGGTGCGCGGCTGGCCGTACTCCAGGGCGGTCCAGTCGCCCGGGTGGACGCGTTCCCAGGTCAGGGTGGAGTGGCGGTTGGCGGAGACCACGAAGTCCCAGGAGTCGACCTCGCGCAGCAGCCGGGCGAAGTCGGTGCCCTGGGCGGCCGCCGGGCGCTCCTGGAGGTCCAGGCCCATGTGCTTGAGGGGCGTCCCGGCCTGCGTCTGGACCAGGACCTGGCCCCGCCGCCTGACCAGGCCCGGGCCGAAGGCGCCCTCGCGCACCAGGTAGCGGGAACGGGCCAGTGCCGTCCAGTGGGCGGCCGTGCCCGGGGCCAGGCGGCGGGTGCCGGGCGGCACGGTGTGGTGGTGCACCCGGTCGGCGGCCCACGCCGTGCGCACGTGCGGCGCGAGACGGCGGAACGCCTCCTCCAGGGCGCCCGGGTCGCGGCCGTACCCCCGGTCGCCCTCGACGGAGAAGACGGCCCGGTCGGCGCGGAGCGGGAGACAGCGCTGGACGCGGTAGTGCAGGCGCAGTGCGCCGGTCCGGGCCGCGCGCAGCAGCCCCGCGGCGACCCTCGCCGTACGGCGGCGCAGGGCCGACGCCAGCCGCAGGACGCCGTAGGTGCGGCGCAGGCCCAGGCGGAGCAGGGCGTGGCGCAGCCGGACGGGCAGCGGGGCGGGGGCGCCGGGGACCCGGTAGCGGCGGCAGTGGACCCGGGCCCGGCGCAGGAACTCGGCGCGCAGGGAGCGCGGGAGACGGCCGGGGCGGGTGTACACCGTCGTGAGGTGGTCGGCCATGCGGCGGTACAGGAGCGGCCGCCAGCGGGCCAGCTCCCGGCGCGACTGGGGGTGCGTCCCCATGCGCGCCTCGAGGAACGCGAAGACGCGGTCGTACTGGGTGAAGACGTCCAGGTGGCGCTCGCCCGGCGTGCCCAGGATGCTGCCCCGCCGCCGCTGCCGGTAGTGGACGCAGACCCGGTCCAGGGTGGCGACGGACCCCGCTGTCATCAGGACCGGGTACGTCCACGGCGTGTCCTCGTAGTAGCCCGGCGGGAAGACGAAGCCCTCGCGCACGGCGAACTCCCGCCGTACCGCCTTGTTCCAGGCCACCATCAGCAGCTTCAGCAGCCCCGGCCGGTCGGCGAGCCGGAACGGCGCCGGGCCCCGCTCGGTGAGGTGCGCCGCGGCCTGGTTGCGGACCGTCTCGCCGGTCCAGTACGTGCGCGCGTAGTCGTAGACCAGGACGTCCGGCTCGCCGGTCTCCTTGATCCGGTCGGCGATGCCCCGCAGCGCGTGCGGGGTGAGGGTGTCGTCGCCGTCGAGGAAGACCAGGTAGTCGCCGCCCGCCCGTTCCATGCCGGCGTTGCGTGCGGGGCCCAGCCCCTCGTTGCGCGGCAGGCGGATGACGCGGACGCGCGGGTCGAGGGCCGCGAACTCGTCGGCGATCGCGCCGCAGGCGTCCGGCGAGCAGTCGTCGACCACGATCACCTCGAAGTCCGGGTACGACTGGGCCAGCACCGACTCCAGGCACGCGTGCAGATAGGCCTGCACCTGGTACGCGGGAACGATGACACTGAACCTGGGCACGGGGACATCCATCGGTCGGCGGGGTCGTGCGGGCGTTCTGCCCGGCAACGGCCGGTGGAGCCCCTTGGTTACGGTCCCCGGGGCATTCGGGGGACGTTGTGCCCGTACGGATGAGAGGGCGGGCCGGTGACCGGCCCGCCCCCTCAAGGGTGTTGTCGCGGCGGCTACTTGACGGCGCCCGCCATGACGCCGGAGACGAACTGCCGCTGGAACGCGAAGAACACGGCCAGCGGGATCACCATGGAGATGAACGCGCCCGGCGCGAGCACGTCGATGTTGTTGCCGAACTGACGTACCTGGGTCTGCAGGGCGACCGTGATCGGCTGGCTCCCGGAGTCCGAGAAGATCAGGGCGACCAGCATGTCGTTCCACACCCACAGGAACTGGAAGATGCCGAGACTCGCGATCGCGGGACCGCCGAGCGGCATCACCACCCGCACGAACAGCCGCAGTTCACCCGCGCCGTCCAGGCGGGCCGCCTCCAGCAGCTCCCGCGGGATCTCCGCGAAGAAGTTCCGCAGCAGGAACACCGCGAAGGGCAGGCCGAAGCCGACGTGGAAGAGGATCACGCCGAGCATCGACCCGAACAGGCCGATCTTCCCGAAGAGTTCGGCGATCGGGATCAGAGCCACCTGCACGGGCACGACGAGCAGCCCGACCACCGCCAGGAACCACCAGTCGCGGCCCGGGAAGTCCATCCACGCGAAGGCGTATCCGGCCAGCGCCCCGATGACCACGACCAGGACGGTCGCGGGAACGGTGATCAGCGCGGTGTTGAGGAGCGAGGAGGTGATGTCGCCGTTCTTCAGCAGCTCCTCGTAGCTCTGGAAGGTCAGCTGGGACGGCTCGGTGAAGACCTTCCACCAGCCGCTCGCCGCCATGTCCTCGGGCGTGCGCAGCGAGGACAGCAGCAGCCCGATCGTCGGGACCAGCCAGAACAGGCCCACCACGATCAGGAACACCCGGAGCAGGCCCCCGCTGACGGCCTCGGCGAGCCGGGACGCGAGCGGCTGCCTGGCCTTGACGACCGTCTCGGGCGGCCGGGTGGCCGCCGGGGTGAGGGCACCCGTGTCCGCGGTCATCGCCGCACCTCCCGCCGAAGTCGCCGTACGTTGAACCACATCACCGGGATGACCAGGAGCAGAAGGAACACCGCGATGGCGCTGGCGACGCCCGGCTGGTCCGAGGCGAAGCCCTTGCGGTACAGCTCCAGGGCGAGCACGTTCGCGTCGTCCTGGGAGGAGCCCGGGGCGATGATGAAGACCAGGTCGAAGACCTTCAGCACGTTGATCATCAGGGTGACGACGACGACCGCGAGGACCGGCGCGAGCAGCGGCACCGTGACCCGTCTGAAGACCTGCCACTCGTTGGCGCCGTCCACCCGGGCGGCCTCCAGCAGCTCCCGGGGCATCCCGGCCAGCCCTGCCGCTATCAGCACCATCGCGAAGCCCGCCCACATCCACACGTACGATCCGATGATCGCCGGGGTGACGAGGGAGGGGCCGAGCCAGTTCAGGCCGTTGTACGGCTCCTTGAAGTTGTCGGCGGGCAGCCTGAGCAGCGCCCCGTCGGCCGCCGCGGGCAGCGTGAAGGTGCCGTCCCCGGCCGCCGTGGTCGACGCCACGACCTCGCCGTCCTTGACCGCCTCGATCTTCATCCCGGCGTAGCCCAGCTCGGCCGCGTCGACCCCGCCCAGCTTGCCGACGCCCTTGCCGCGGGTGAAGTCCTGCCAGGTGGTGCCGGTGACCTTCCCCTCCTCGGGCTCGGCGGCCGCGGCCTTCGTCGCGCCGTCGGGCATCAGGTCGGGGGCGACGCCCACCAGGGGCAGGACGACCGGGGTGCCCAGGCCGACCGGCTGCTTGGTGATGAACGCGCCCCCGCCGGCGGGCTTCAGCGGCGAGTCGCGGCCCGGGTGCGCCTTCGGGAACGCGGACGACTCGGCGAACGTGTCGTGCACCCCGACCCACACCGCGTTGGCGACGCCCTTGTCCGGGTCCTGGTCGTACACCAGGCGGAAGATGATGCCGGCCGCCAGCATCGAGATCGCCATCGGCATGAAGACGACCAGCTTGAACGCCGTGCCCCAGCGGATGCGTTCGGTCAGCACCGCGAAGATCAGGCCCAGCGCGGTGGCGACCGTCGGCGCGAACACCACCCAGATGACGTTGTTCTTCAGGGCGGTGCGGATGCCGTCGTCGGAGAAGAGCGTCTCGTAGTTGTCGAACCCGGCGAAGGAGTCGCCGGACTGGTCGTAGAAGCTGCGGACCAGCGAGTACCCGATCGGGTAGACCACGAGCGCGCCGAGCAGCACCAGGGCGGGCAGCAGGAACAGCGCCACCACGGACTTCCGGGTGCCGGTCACGCTCTTGCGCGACTTGGGTGACTTGGGGGCGGCGGGGACCGGTGGGCCCTCGGGGGCCTGGCCGGTCCCCGCCGCCGTGGCCGACGTCATCGCGTCAGCCTCCGTAGGCGGCGGCCGCGTCGGCCTCCAGCTTCGCCTGGGCACCCGCGACGTCCTTCGGGTTCTTCAGGAAGTCCTGCAGGGTCTTCCACTCGCCCTTGCCCGGGGTGCCGCCGAAGGCCTGCGGGGCCTGGTCCGACATGTCGAAGCGGAAGTCGTCACCGGCCGCGACCAGCGCCTCGGCGATCTTCTTCTGCACCTCGTTCGGGTACACCGAGGAGTCGATGCTCTTGTTGGGCGAGAGGAACCCGCCGAGCTTCGCCTGGATCCCCGCCGCGTCCGGCGAGGCCAGCCAGGTGGCCAGCGCCTGCGCCGCCTTCGAGTCCTTGAAGACCACGGCCGCGTCGCCGCCGGACACCACCGGCGCGGTGTCGCCGACGGCCGGGAACGGGAACACCTTCGCGTCCGTGCCGACCTTCGCCTTCGTCTCACCGATGTTGACCTGGACGAAGTCGCCCTCGTAGACCATGCCCGCCTTGGGCTGGTCGCCGCCGGTGAAGGTCTGCGTCACCGAGGCCGGGAACTCCGTCTGGAGCGCACCGGACGCACCGCCCGCGACGAAGTCCTTCTTGCCCCAGATCTCCGCGAGCGTGGTGAGGGCCTCCTTCACGGACGGGTCCGTCCACTTGATCTCGTGCTTGGCGAGCTGGTCGTACTTCTCCGGACCCGCCTGCGAGAGGTAGACGTTCTCGAACCAGTCGGTGAGCGTCCAGCCATCCGCGCCGCCCACCGAGAACGGGGTGACGCCCGAGTCGTAGACCATCTGGGCCGTGTTGAGCAGCTCGTCCCAGGTCTTGGGCTCGGCGGCGCCCGCGTTCTCGAAGACCTGGGCGTTGTACCAGATCAGCGACTTGTTGGCGGCCTTGTAGTACACGCCGTACTGCTTACCGCCGACCTTGCCGATGTCCTGCCAGCCCTGCGAGTAGTTCTCGCCCAGCTCCTTGGTCGCCTCGGCGCCCAGCGGCTTGGCCCAGCCCTTGTCCACGGCCTGTTTGATGGCGCCGGGCTGCGGGAGCATCGCCACGTCCGGCGGGGCGCCGCCCGCGATCTTCGAGCCGAGGAAGTTGATGATCGGGTCCTGGGCGGGCACGAAGGTCACCTTGGCGCCCGTGCGCTTCTCGAACTCGGCGAGGACCTTCTTGAAGTTCTCCTGCTCGGTGCCGGTCCAGACGGCGGCGACCTCCAGGCTCTCGCCGTCCAGCTTCGGAAGGGTGACCGAGGCGCCCGGCTGCTTGCTGCCGCCGCCCTTGTCGCCGTCGTCACCGCCGCCGTTGTCGTCGTCACCGCCGCACGCGCTGAGCGAGAGCGCGAGCGCTCCCGCGGCCAGGGCGGCTGCGGCCCGGGTGGTCCTCTTGACGGTTCCGCGTGTCCGGATGGTGCTGCTCGTGCGCATCACTGCCCCGTTCTTCGTTCCTCGTCGAACGCTCGGCGCTGTCCCGTGCGCTCTGGTGTACGCCAGGGGGGTGAGGGCGGCAAGGGCGCGTCCGCCGTCAACGGGGGGATCGTGACCGCGTCGTGACCATGATCAGGCATCCGGCGCCGGTGCGGGGCCTCTCGGGAGCAGCCGCACCCGGGCCCCGCTCCGGCCCGGACGGCCTCGTCCTCAATCGCCGGGGCCGAGGGAGCCGGCGTTCACAGGAGTGACGGGACCTCCGCCGCCGAGACCTCCCGGGCCGCCCGCTCCAGTGCGCTGGCCAGCAGGGCCAAGTCGGTGGGGCCGTTGCCCAGTTCGCGAACGGGGCGGCGGGTGGGCGGGTCGCCCATGCGGTGCCACTCCAGGGGGACCACCGTGGGGCGCAGCGTCGCCGTGCGCGGGATGCGGCCCGTGACCCGGCCGCCCTGGAAGGCGGTGGTGCGTCCGTCGGGGCGGGTCAACCGTCCGCGTCCGGGCGCCGGTTCGTCCGGGCCCGGCACCGGTGTGTCCAGAGTGACGCGCAGGGTCGCGCGCAGGGCGGGCTCCGTCCGGTCCGTACGGTCGTCGGGCGCGGTGGCGGCCACCAGGTGCACGCCGAGCCGCTCGCCCTCCCGCGCGACGGCCTCCAGCGCCCGCATCACCGACCCCGCCGCGGGCCGCCCGGGGGAACCGAGCGGGGGAGTGACGAGGGCGTCGAGGTCGTCGACGACCACGACCAGGCGGGGCAGGGGCGGCACGGGGCCGGTGCGGCGCCTGGCGGCGGCCGGGCGCAGCCGCAGGGTGGAGCTGGGCGGGGACTCGACGTCCCCGGAGTCGGAGACCGGCGCGGGCCCCGCGGCCGCCGGGCCGCGCTGGGCGACTATCCGGCCCGACACCTCGCGCCCGGTGTGCCACTCGGCGAAGTCCGACCGCCCGAGCAGCTCGGCGCGCCGCTTCAGCTCGGCGCTCAGGGACTGGGCGAACTCCCGCATCCGTACGGGGTCGTTGGCGGTGAGGTGCGTGGTGACGTGCGGTACGTCCGTGCACACGTGCAGGCCCTCGCCGCGGGCGCCGCCCGAACTCACGCTGTCGCGGCCGTCCATGAGGACGACGCCGAGCCGGTCGGGGCGTTCGGCCGAGGCGAGCGAGGCGACGAACGCCCGCAGCAGCTCGGTGCGGCCGCTCCCGGAGGGCCCCTCGATCAGCAGGTGCGGGCCCTCGGCGGCCAGGTCGGCCAGGACGGGGCCGCGCGGACCGGCGCCCAGCACGGCCTGCGCGCGTCCTCCGAGGGACTCCGTGTCGTCGGCCGCTGCGGCCCAGCGGGCCATCAGGGAGGCCGGGGTGGCGCGGGCGAGGCCCAGTTCGTCGAGGAGCCGGGCCGTCTGGGGCAGTGGTGCGGACACGCGCGCGTGGTGCCCGCCGTCGCCCGCGGCGCTGTCCGTGCGCAGCGGGGCCAGGGCGCGCGCGAACCGCTCGGCCCAGGGCAGGGACACGGCGTCCACCGTGCCGAGGGTGCCGTGCCCTACCGGACCGGCGGGAGCGGCCGGGGTGCCCGTGCCCGTGCCCGGGTTCGGGCCCGTGCGGGCGACGCGCAGCAGGCGCAGGGTCGTCGCCACGTCGCCGCTGAGCAGCGCCACGGCGCCGCACTCGCGGAACACCGGCGACACCGCGCAGGCCGCCTCGTACGTCCGGGTCACCGGGGAGGTGGGGGAGGCGGCGGCGGTCTCGGCGAGGCACACGACGTGGACACCGGCCCGCGGTCCCTCCAGGGCAAGCCGCGCCACCGCGTCGCGCACGTCCGCGCCGCCGGGATCCCCGTCCACGACGACCACGGTGTACGGCCCGGTGAAGCCGCCTGCCGGGTCGGTGCCGTCGCCGGGGTGCGCCCAGGAGGGCTGCGGCCGGACGGCCCCCGTGGCCGCGGTGGTGTCCTTGGCCTCGTCCCCGAGGTGGTCGTCCAGGCGGCGGAGCAGCTCGGCGGCGCGGGCCGTGGCCTGTTCGCGGTCGTGGGCCAGCAGCAGGCGGCAGTCCTGGCTGTGTCCCGGGCGCACCTGGGGCAGCCAGCCCAGCCAGGACCACTCGGCCGTCCGCTCGGCGAGCGGACGGGAACGGTCCGCGCTGATCAGGACGATCTCCAGGGTGTCGGCGGAGTGCAGCGCGGCGAGCTGGGCCAGCACCGAGCGGGCCAGCCCGGTGAGCCGCTCGCGCGGACCCGCGAGGCCGAGCGCGCCGACCTCGCGCAGGCCGGCGGTCACCGGCACCGCGGGCAGCGGGGCGTCACCGCCCGGCGCCACCCGGTCGGCCGTACCGAGCCGCACGGTGAGCGCCTCCGGGTGGCCCGGGCCGCGCTCCCACAGCCGCGGCCCCGGTCCCAGCGCGGTCAGCAGCAGTGACGCGGGGTCCGGCCAGGTCTCCGGGGCACCCGAGGTGCCCGACGGGGACACCGGGGCCGGCCCGGTCGCCCCCTCGTCGGACGCGTACGCGCCGGGCACGGGGCCCTCCGGAGCACCTCCGCGTCCGCCGGTCAGCCGCCGTGCCCACGCGCCTATCCCCCCGCGCCTGCGCACCTCGTGCGGCACGTCGGTACCGCGCAGGGGAGTCCCCTTGCGCCCGGTGCGGGCGCCCGGAGCGCCGTCACGACCGGCCCGGGTGTCCGGGCCGGCGCCGTCCGCACCACCGGGACGGTGAGCCGCCGCACCGGTCGCGCTCGTGCGGGAAGCCCCCGAGCCGGCCGTCTCCGCGCGGGGACCGCCCGCGTCGGCCGGGTCCGGCCCAGTGGTCCAGTCCGGCCCGGAGGGGCCCCGGCCGTACGTGTCCCCGTCGTAAGCGTCCCTGTCGTACGGGTCCCTGTCGTACGGGTCCCGGTCGGGCGCGCCCGGGTCCGGAGTGCCGTATGCGCCCGGGCCGGGCGTGTCGGCGTGGGGAGCGCCCGCGCCGGTACGGGCCGCGCCCGGCGCCGGAGGGCCTTCGGCGTACGGGTCCCGGCCGGGTGTCCGCGGGGCCGGAGTGCCGTGTCCGCCCGCGCCGGAGCCGCCGGTCGCGTACGCCCCCGCGCCCCGCGCGCCGCCGTGTGTCTCACCCCCGGTGGGGAACTGCCGGGGCAGGCCCGCCGATGGGCCGGTGCCGTGGCTCTCGATGCGGGGTGCGCCGCCCTGGCCGGGGACCTGCGGCGGCTCGACGGACGCCCCGCCCCTGTCGTACCCCGACGTGCCGTGCGCGTGGTGGGTGCGCCCGCGGGGCCGGACCGCCCCCTCCGGACCGGTGCCGCCCGGTGCGGGGTCGGGTGCGACTCCGCCCGCCGCACCGGACCCGCGACCGGCCGCACCGCCCGGGTCCGCCACCCGGCCGGATCCGTGAGGTCCGGCCTGTCCGGCCTGTCCGGCCTGTCCGGCCTGTCCGGCCTGTCCATTCGTGCGGTCTCGGGCCGGGCCCGACGCGCGGGAGCGGCCCTCCGCGTCGCGCACCTGTCCCTCCGCCCCGTCGGCCACGCGCGCGTGGACCACCGCGTCGCCGTCCCCGGCGGCCGACGAGGCAGTCCCCGGCAGGGACAGCCGTACGTGCCCCTCCCCGTCCGGCGTCGTCGCCACCCGCACCTCCGCCGCGGGCGGGACCGGCACGAGCCGCAGGGCGGACTCGCCGATCCGCAGCAGCGCGCCCGGCGCGAAGCGGACCGGGCGGTCACCCACGCGGGTGCCGTCCAGGGTGGTGCCGTTGGTGGAGCCGAGGTCGGCCACGGAGACGCGGGCGCCGGGACCGACGGTCACGGCGCAGTGCATGCGGGAGACGTCCGGGTCGTCGAGCGCGACGTCGGCGTCGGCGGAGCGGCCGAGCCGGATCTGGCCGCCGTGCAGAAGGTGGACGCCGCCCGCGTCGGGGCCCGCGACCACGTGGAGCTGGGCGGGGACGTCCGCCGGCTCGGTGTGCGGGTCGGGCTCGCCCGGGGCGCCCAGGCAGAGCACGGCGCCGTCGATCAGCGGCGGCTCGCCCAGGGTGCTGCGCTGGGCGTCGAGCCGCTGCGCACCGGCGTAGAGCACCACCTGGTTGGAGCCCGGTCCCTCGCCGGGGAGCGCCGCGGCCAGCGCGGAGGCGACCGCGGCCAGGGCCGTGCCGGCCGGGGCGGTGACGAGTACGTCACACCGCGCGGTGCGGTCCCCCGCCGGGACAGCCGAAGCAGCCGAAGCATGCGTGCCCAGCGGGTCTACGACGGTCAGCCGGATCTGCATCGCCGTAAGCGGTCCCTTCGCGCGGGCGCACGCACGCCGGGACGGAAGCCGCCACCACGGTCCCCCACCGCGGACTTCCCCCACCGTCACACGAGCACGTCGGCCAGTACTGCACGCATCCTCGCACCTGCCACTGACAACGCGCCCGTCGCCCGCCGTCAAATGATCTTGATTGGTCGGCTCTGCCCCCAAAAATGCCTGACAGGTGTCCTGCGGATGATCGAATGGCGTCCGCTTGAGATCGGTCACGTGCGGGCAGCGGCAACCACGGGACCGGGTCGAGCGTCTTTCCTTCGAACGTGGTCCGGAGGGCGCCACTACAGTTGGGTCGGACTGGGACCGACCGGATCTGGGACAGTGGGTCCGAACAGCCAGCAAGCAACTAGGAGCGCATGACGTGCGGCCGGTAGGCAGCAAGTACCTCCTCGAGGAGCCCCTCGGCCGCGGTGCCACGGGCACCGTCTGGCGTGCCCGCCAGCGGGAGACCGCGGGCGCCGAGGCGGCCGTGGCCGGACAGCCCGGCGAGACCGTCGCGATCAAGGTCCTCAAGGAAGAGCTCGCGAGCGACGCCGACATCGTGATGCGCTTCCTGCGTGAGCGCTCCGTGCTGCTCCGGCTCACCCACCCCAACATCGTCCGGGTCCGCGACCTGGTCGTCGAGGGCGAGCTGCTGGCCCTGGTCATGGACCTCGTCGACGGACCGGACCTGCACCGGTACCTGCGCGAAAACGGGCCGCTCACCCCGGTTGCCGCGGCCCTGCTCACCGCGCAGATCGCCGACGCCCTCGCGGCCAGCCACGCCGACGGCGTCGTCCACCGCGACCTGAAGCCGGCCAACGTCCTGCTCAAGCAGACCGGCGGCGAGATGCACCCGATGCTCACCGACTTCGGCATCGCCCGCCTCGCCGACTCGCCCGGCCTCACCCGCACCCACGAGTTCGTGGGCACGCCCGCGTACGTCGCGCCGGAGTCCGCCGAGGGCCGCCCGCAGACCTCCGCCGTCGACGTCTACGGCGCCGGCATCCTGCTGTACGAGCTGGTCACCGGCCGCCCCCCGTTCGGCGGGGGCTCCGCCCTCGAGGTGCTGCACCAGCACCTGAGCGCCGAACCGCGCCGCCCCTCCACCGTCCCCGACCCGCTGTGGACGGTCATCGAGCGCTGCCTGCGCAAGAACCCCGACGACCGCCCCAGCGCCGAGAACCTGGCCCGCGGTCTGCGCGTCGTCGCCGAGGGCATCGGCGTGCACGCGAACAGCGCGCAGATCGGCGCCGCCGAGAACGTGGGGGCGCTCCTCGCCCCCGACCCGGCGCCCGCGCAGGTTCCGGGCGCCCCCGACGCCGCCTACGACCCGAACGGCGCGACCAGCGTCCTGCCGCACACCTCGGGCCCGGCGGGCGCCGCCGACCCCACCGCCGTACTCCCGAGCACCGGGGCCCCCGACCCGACCGCCGTCATGCCGCCGGTGCCGCCGGGGCAGCCCGGCGCCCCGGGACAGGGCGGACCCGAGGACCCGCACCCCTGGCAGAACCAGCTGCGCGCCGCCCGCGACCGCAACGAGCAGACTCAGGTCCAGTACCTGGACCCGAACCAGGACCCGCTGCGCCGCCGCCCCCAGCGGCAGGTCTCCCGTCCGCCGCAGCAGCCGCGTCAGGCCCCGCAGGGCCCGCCGCCCCAGCAGCCCGGCTACGGCTACCCGCAGCAGCCCCAGCCGCAGCCCCAGCGGTATGCCACCCCTCAGCCCCAGCAGCCGCAGCGGTACGCTCCGCCGCCCACGCCCGAGCCGCAGCAGCCGCGGCGCGAGCCCAGGCCGCCGCGGCAGCGCGGCGCCAACCCCATGCGCATCCCGGGCCTGGGCTGCCTCAAGGGGTGCCTGGTCACCGTCGTCATCCTGTTCGTGGCCGGCTGGCTGGTCTGGGAGCTGAGTCCGCTGCAGGACTGGATCGGCACCGGCAAGGGCTACTGGGACCAGCTCACCGACTGGTTCACCACCGTGACCGACTGGATCGGGGACCTGGGCGGCTCCGGCGGAGGCTGAGTCTGGAGACTTGTCGACATCCGGAGGGTGATTTCCGCCTCCGCCGTGAAGGTTGGCTCCTCGGGCGCGTACTTTTAGGCGCAACACGCGTCGGTAGGAGCAGTCTTGGCACGGAAGATCGGCAGCCGGTACACCGCCCACCAGATCCTCGGGCGGGGCAGCGCCGGCACGGTGTGGCTGGGCGAGGGTCCCGACGGACCCGTCGCGATCAAGCTGCTGCGCGAGGACCTGGCGTCCGACCAGGAACTGGTCTCCCGCTTCGTGCAGGAGCGCACCGCCCTGCTCGGCCTGGACCACCAGCACGTCGTCTCGGTGCGCGACCTGGTGGTCGACGGCAACGACCTGGCGCTGGTGATGGACCTGGTCCGGGGCACGGACCTGCGCACCCGCCTCGACCGGGAACGGCGCATGGCGCCCGAGGCCGCGGTGGCCGTCGTCGCCGACGTCGCCGACGGGCTGGCCGCCGCGCACGCCGCCGGGGTCGTGCACCGCGACGTCAAGCCGGAGAACGTGCTGCTCGACATGCAGGGCCCGCTCGGCCCCGGCGGCTCCCACCCGGCACTGCTCACGGACTTCGGGGTGGCCAAGCTCATCGACACCCCGCGCCGCACCCGCGCCACGAAGATCATCGGTACGCCCGACTACCTGGCCCCCGAGATCGTCGAGGGCCTGCCCCCGCGCGCGGCCGTCGACATCTACGCGCTCGCCACGGTCCTGTACGAGCTCCTGGCCGGCTTCACGCCGTTCGGCGGCGGCCACCCCGGCGCGGTGCTGCGCCGCCACGTGACCGAGACCGTCGTCCCGCTCCCCGGCATCCCGGACGAGCTGTGGCAGCTCCTCGTCCAGTGCCTCGCCAAGGCCCCGGCCTCCCGGCTGCGCGCCTCCGAGCTGAGCGCCCGGCTGCGCGAGCTGCTGCCGATGCTCGCCGGAATGGCCCCGCTGGACGTGGACGAGCCCGACGCCGAGCAGCCGGAGGACGACCCCGACGCGTCCGCGGCGTCCCCGGCCGCCCCCGTGTCGGCCGCGGAACCCGTTCCGCGCCGGGGAGCGGTGCCCCTGGTGCCGGGGGCCAAGCCGGCCGACTCCAACCGCGACACCCACACGTCGATGCGCGTACCCGCCCCGGACGAGCTGGCCGGCGGTGCCCGCGGCACCGCCCGCGCCCCGCGCGCCTCGGGCGCCCCGCGCCCCGGCTCGGCCCGCAACCGCGCCACCGCGCGGCGGCGCCGGATCGCGGTGGGGACCGGCGCGGTCGCCCTGGTGGCGGCGATCGGCGTCGGTACGTGGCTGGCCACGGGCGGTGACGAGGACGGCGGCGGACCCCAGGACACGCGGAACTCGGCACCGGCCGCTCCCTGAGGCGCGGCCACCCGCCGGCGTCCGCGCCCGCACCCGCCCGGCGTGGACCGGTGGACGGAGCCGTTACGCTGGATGCGTGGCAGTCGTCGATGTATCCGAAGAGCTGAAGTCCCTCTCCTCGACCATGGAGTCGATCGAGGCCGTCCTGGACCTCGACAGGCTGAGGGCAGACATCGCCGTGCTCGAGGAGCAGGCGGCCGCGCCCTCCCTGTGGGACGACCCGGAGGCGGCGCAGAAGATCACCAGCAAGCTCTCGCACCTCCAGGCCGAGGTGCGGAAGGCCGAGGCCCTGCGCGGCCGGATCGACGATCTCGGCGTGCTCTTCGAGATGGCCGAGGAGGAGGACGACCCGGACACCCGCGCCGAGGCCGAGTCCGAGCTCACGGCCGTCCGCAAGGCGCTGGACGAGATGGAGGTCCGCACCCTGCTCTCCGGCGAGTACGACGCGCGCGAGGCGCTCGTCAACATCCGGGCCGAGGCGGGTGGCGTGGACGCCGCCGACTTCGCCGAGAAGCTCCAGCGCATGTACCTGCGCTGGGCAGAGCAGCACGGCTACAAGACCGAGGTGTACGAGACGTCGTACGCGGAGGAGGCCGGCATCAAGTCGACCACCTTCGCCGTGCAGTCGCCGTACGCCTACGGCACCCTCTCCGTCGAGCAGGGCACGCACCGGCTGGTGCGCATCTCGCCCTTCGACAACCAGGGGCGCCGCCAGACCTCCTTCGCGGGCGTCGAGATCCTCCCCGTGGTCGAGCAGACCGACCACATCGAGATCGACGAGACCGAGCTGCGGGTGGACGTGTACCGGTCCTCCGGCCCCGGCGGCCAGGGTGTGAACACCACCGACTCGGCGGTGCGCCTCACCCACATCCCCACCGGCATCGTCGTCTCCTGTCAGAACGAGCGCTCCCAGATCCAGAACAAGGCGACCGCCATGAACGTCCTCCAGGCCAAGCTCCTGGAGCGGCGCCGCCAGGAGGAGCAGGCCAAGATGGACGCCCTCAAGGGCGACGGGGGCAACTCCTGGGGCAACCAGATGCGTTCGTACGTGCTGCACCCGTACCAGATGGTCAAGGACCTGCGCACGGAGCACGAAGTGGGCAACCCGGAGGCCGTGTTCAACGGCGAGATCGACGGCTTCCTGGAGGCCGGCATTCGCTGGCGCAAGCAGCGGGAGAAGTAACGCGAGGCGCAACCGCCGCTTTGTCGACAAGGCAACTGCCGCCCCTCGGGCGGTGGTTGCCTTTTCTCTGGCCCCCCGTTCGCCGGTGATGTCTGGGTTTTGCATCACACTCACACCCATTGTGTCCGGCATACGTTCCGTACCCGGACATCGCGTACGCAATGGCCTTGACGTTGCTTTGAACATTCGGAATGGTGAGGCGCGGCATGCGTATTTCTGGGGCGCATGTGAACCGGGGGGCTTGAGCACACATGCAGCCACCCCCCGTCGATCACGGCCCCCGAGTGCGGCCTCGACGACCAAATCGGCTACTGGGGGTAGCAACTACATGACGAAGAAGACGCGCATCCGTGTCGCGCGCATAGCGGCCGGCGCCGTGATCGCGGCCGGCGCCTCCCTGACCGCCGCGGGTGCCGCCTCGGCGCTCGAGATCGGCGTCAGCGCCAGCGCCGACGGCGACGGTATCGGCCTCGGCGTCAGCGCCCAGGGCGGCCAGCAGGACGGCGGTACGACCGAGGGCAACGCCATCGTCGGCGTGACCGAGGGCGGCGACAACGGTGGTGCCGGTGACGTCGGCGGTAACGGTGACGACGGTGGTGCCGGTGACGACGGTGGTGCCGGTGACGTCGGCGGTAACGGTGACGACGGTGGCGCTGGTGACGTCGGCGGCAATGGTGACGACGGTGGCGCTGGTGACGTCGGCGGCAATGGTGACGACGGTGGTGCCGGTGACGTCGGCGGTAACGGCGACGACGGTGGTGCCGGTGACGTCGGCGGTAACGGTGACGACGGTGGTGCCGGTGACGTCGGCGGTAACGGTGACGACGGTGGTGCCGGTGACGTCGGCGGTAACGGCGACGACGGTGGTGCCGGTGACAACGGCGGAAACGGCGACAACGGCGGCAACGGCAACGGCGGCAACGCCGGCGGTGCCGGTGGCGGCGACAACACCACCCCCGACGGCGGCGGCAACGACAACGTCGCTCAGGAGGAGGGTTCCTCCGCGCTGACCGACACCGGCGAGGAGGCCCCGGCCTCCTCCGACACCGCCGCCCAGGGCAACGGTGAGGAGCTCGCCGAGACCGGCGCCGCGGAGACCACGTTCCTGCTGGTCGGCGCCGCGACGATGATCGCCGGCGGCATCGGCTTCCGCTTCCTGCCGCGCCTGATGAACGGTCGCGGAGCAGCTGCCTGACGGTAGCCGTCCACGTACCCACCGCGCACGCGGAAGGAGGGGCCCGGAGCACTTCGCTCCGGGCCCCTCCTGTGTCTTCCGCCACTCTTTGTGCCCGCCGTCCGGGCCCGTCCGTGTCCTGACGGCCCCCAGGGGCCGCTCCAGGGCCGTCAGACGGTCTGGTGGGCCAGCAGGGCCACCGCCGCGATCAGCACCGCCAGCAGCGCGATCAGCGTCGTGGGATTCAGCCCCGCGAAGAAGTTGCTCTCCTGCTGCAGCCGCTCGCGGTTGGCCCGGCAGACCGGGCACCTGCCCTCATTCACGGGCGCCGCGCAGTTCGCGCACACCAACCGGTCGTACGTCATGCGCTCACCCTCCTTGCCGCCGGCTCCGTCTGGACAACGCCCGCAGCGACACGAACGTTCCCCTTCCACTGTGCCAGGTTCCGAAGGGCCCCGCGCGCCCTCCCGTGGGGACAAAACGCGCAACTGATACGCAACCCCGACCGGTGACTGCGGTCCGCTCCCCGGTTCGCGTATGGTCACGCACATCTACCCCCGGCGACCCGTGGTGCATCCGTGATCCGATTCGACAACGTCTCCAAGGTCTACCCCAAACAGAGCCACCCAGCCCTCAGGGACGTTTCCCTGGAGGTCGAGAAGGGCGAGTTCGTCTTCCTCGTGGGGTCCTCAGGCTCCGGAAAGTCCACCTTCCTGCGACTGATCCTCCGCGAGGAGCGGTGCAGCCACGGACAGGTGCACGTACTGGGGAAGGACCTCGCCCGCCTGTCCAACTGGAAGGTGCCGCAGATGCGGCGCCAGCTGGGGACGGTGTTCCAGGACTTCCGCCTGCTGCCGAACAAGACGGTCGGCGAGAACGTCGCCTTCGCCCAGGAGGTCATCGGCAAGTCCCGCGGTGAGATCCGCAAGTCCGTGCCGCAGGTCCTCGACCTCGTCGGACTCGGCGGCAAGGAGGACCGCAGGCCCGGCGAGCTGTCCGGTGGTGAACAGCAGCGCGTCGCCATCGCGCGCGCCTTCGTCAACCGGCCCAAGCTGCTGATCGCCGACGAGCCCACGGGCAACCTCGACCCGCAGACCTCGGTCGGCATCATGAAGCTGCTCGACCGGATCAACCGGACGGGCACCACCGTGGTGATGGCCACGCACGACCAGAACATCGTGGACCAGATGCGCAAGCGCGTCATCGAGCTGGAGAAGGGCCGCCTCGTCCGGGACCAGGCACGCGGTGTCTACGGCTACCAGCACTGACGAGCCACTGACGACGAGGAACGAAAGGCTTAACGAGACGCCATGCGCGCCCAGTTCGTAGTCTCGGAGATCGGAGTCGGTCTTCGCCGCAATCTGACGATGACCTTCGCGGTCATCGTCTCGGTCGCCCTGTCCCTGGCCCTGTTCGGCGGTTCGCTGCTGATGAGCGACCAGGTCACCACCATGAAGGGCTACTGGTACGACAAGGTCAACGTCTCGGTCTTCCTCTGCAACAAGAGCGACGCCGAGTCCGACCCCAACTGCGCCAAGGGCGCGGTGACCGAGGACCAGAAGAAGCAGATCATGTCCGACCTCGACGAGATGGCCGTCGTCGAGAAGGTGACGTACGAGTCGCAGGACGAGGCGTACAAGCACTACAAGGAGCAGTTCGGCGACTCGCCGCTGGCCAGCTCCCTCACGCCGGACCAGATGCAGGAGTCGTACCGGATCAAGCTGAAGGACCCGGAGAAGTACCAGGTCATCGCGACCGCGTTCGACGGTCGTGAGGGCGTGCAGTCCGTGCAGGACCAGAAGGGCATCCTGGACAACCTCTTCGGTCTGCTCAACGGCATGAACTGGGCCGCCCGCGCGGTGATGGCGCTCATGCTCGTGGTCGCCCTGATGCTGATCGTCAACACCGTGCGCGTCTCGGCGTTCAGCCGGCGCCGTGAGACCGGCATCATGCGCCTCGTGGGCGCGTCGGGGTTCTACATCCAGGCGCCGTTCATCATGGAGGCGGCGGTCGCCGGTCTCATCGGCGGTGGTGTGGCCTGCGGATTCCTGGTGATCGCCAGGTACTTCATCATCGATCACGGACTCGCCCTGTCCGAGAAGCTGAACCTGATCAACTTCATCGGCTGGGACGCCGTCCTGACGAAGCTGCCGCTCATCCTGGCCACGAGCCTGCTGATGCCCGCGTTGGCCGCGTTCTTCGCGTTGCGCAAGTACCTGAAGGTGTGACACATGCCAAGAGGGCCGCGCGGTCAAGGGACCGTGCGGCCCTTGCCCGTTGTCCTAGACTCACCGGCATGTCAGGTCGTGACCTGCTCTGCCGGCCCCGCCGCGTACGCCACGGGGCTGCCCTGACCTTGGTGTTCGCGAGTGTGCTCGTCGCGGGCGCGGCCACCGGCTCGCTGCCCGGGACGGACCGGAGGTCCGAGCCCGGCACGGCCCGTTCGGCCGCCCCGGCCGGTCAGCAGGCCCGCCACGACGACGTAGCCCGCGCGGCGGCCGAGGCCATGGCCGACGGCAAGTCCCCCGTGGAGGCAGCCGAACGCGCGGTCAGCCGCAGCGGGGACCGCTGGGGGGCCGTCTACTCCCAGGGTGAGTACGAGGAGTTGGAGGACGCCCTCGACGGCCGCTACACCGGCGTCGGGCTCTCCGCGCGCCGCGAACGCGACGGCCGCATCGAGGTGACCCGGGTGCGCTCCGGCTCGCCGGCCGCCGACGCCGGGATCCGCGAGGGTGACCGGCTGCGCAGCGTGGACGGCGAGCGGGTCGACGGACGGCCCGTCACCGAGGTCGTCTCCATACTGCGCGGCGACGGCGAGCAGGAGCCCGCCGGCACCGCCGTCCGGCTGGGCCTGGAGCGCGGCACGCGCGCGTGGACCGAGACCGTACGCCGCGCCCGGCTGTCCACGGACTCCGTGACGGTCCGCACGCTCGCCGACGGCCTCACCGTCGTCAAGGTCACCTCCTTCACCAAGGGCGTCGGCGAGCAGGTGCGCGAGTCCGTGGCCCGGGTGCCGTCCGGCGCCGGGGTCGTCCTCGACCTGCGCGGCAACTCCGGCGGCCTGGTCACCGAGGCCGTCACCGCCGCCTCCGCCTTCCTCGACGGCGGCCTGGTCGCCACGTACGACGTCGACGGGGACCAGCGGGCCCTGCACGCCGAGCCCGGCGGCGACACGACCAGACCCCTGGTCGCGCTCGTCGACGGCGGCACGATGAGCGCGGCCGAGCTGCTCACCGGGGCCCTCCAGGACCGCGGCCGGGCGGTCGTGCTGGGCTCCCGCACCTTCGGCAAGGGCTCGGTGCAGATGCCGAGCCGGCTGCCCGGCGGCTCGGTGGCCGAGCTGACCGTCGGCCACTACCGCACCCCCTCCGGCCGCGGCGTCGACGGCGTGGGCATCACGCCCGACCTGGAGGTCGACCCGACGGACCCGGCCGCCCTCACGCGGGCCCGGACGGTGCTGAGCGGGCTCGGGCCGACCGCGTAATCGGCTTTCCGCCAGGCCCCTCCGTAGTGCCAAAATGGACCGCACTATGGCTAAGGAAAAAGGGCGCAAGCTGATCGCGCAGAACAAGAAGGCGCGGCACGACTACCAGATCCTCGACACCTACGAGGCCGGCCTCGTGCTGTCCGGTACCGAGGTGAAGTCGCTGCGTCAGGGGCGGGCCTCGCTGGTCGACGGCTTCGTGCAGCTGGACGGTCACGAGGCGTGGCTGCACAACGTGCACGTGCCGGAGTACAGCCAGGGCACCTGGACCAACCACAGCGCGCGGCGCAAGCGGAAGCTGCTGCTGCACCGGGTGGAGATCGACAAGCTGGAGTCGAAGTCCCAGGAGACCGGTCACACGATCGTGCCCCTGGCGCTCTACTTCAAGGACGGTCGGGCCAAGGTCGAGATCGCGCTGGCGCGCGGCAAGAAGGAGTACGACAAGCGCCAGACCCTCCGGGAGAAGCAGGACCGGCGTGAGGCGGAGCGGACGATCTCCGCGATCCGGCGCAAGCAGCGGGCCTGACGCCGCCCGCCGCCGGGAATAGGCTGGCACCCGTACGCGTTGGTCACGTACGATGGCACTGCACCCCACAGAGGATGCGCACCCTCCTCGGAGGGACCTCTTCGGAGGACTTGAAAAATCAACATGGGGATGATCGGTTTCGACAGCGGCTGTCGAAGCAGGGGAAGCGTGTCGAGGAAGCGGCCATGATCTCGTAAACCACAGGCCGAAAAAATAATCGCCAACACCAAGCGCGATTCCTCCCAGCAGGCCTTCGCCCTCGCTGCCTGATCTCAGGTAGCGAAGCGAGCCTCCTACTAAGGGAGTGTCAGCCCGGGGCTGTTCCCGACCCGGATCCTGGCATCAGCTAGGGGACTAAACCTTGATCCCGGTCACGGGGTGAAGAGGGAAACCAAACAGTGACTGAGCCCGTCGGAGACTTGTCCGCGTGATCTCCGGGGCTGAGAAAATCGAAGCGGACTGCACACGGAGAAGCCCTGATTCCGCACCGTTGGACGCGGGTTCGATTCCCGCCATCTCCACATTCCCAGGGAACCCCCTGGGTCACCGGCCACGTGCCGGCGACCCAGGGGGTTCCTGCGTTCACAGTGACCGTTTGGCCGGCTTGGCCGGCAGCAGGGTCAGGAGCAGGGCCGTCGCGGCCGCCGTGACCGGGATGCCGTAGGCGGCGGTGGGGGAGACGTGTTCCACCGTCCAGCCGCCCGCCGCGCTGCCGCAGGCGATGCCGCCGAGGAGGCCGGTCACCGCCAGGGTCATGCCCTCGTTCAGGCGGCCCTCCGGGGTGCGGTGCTGGACCAGCGTCATGGTGGTGACCATCGTCGGGGCCGTCGCCATCCCGCCGATCAGCAGGGTGAGCGCCAGCAGGGGCAGGGAGCCGCTGAGGGAGGCCGCGAGCAGCGGCAGGGTGAGCAGGGCCGTCATCGCGGCCACGCACCACGGCAGCCGGTGCTCGGGCGGCCCGGCGGGCTTGACCGCGCCGTAGAGCAGACCCGCCGCGCACGAACCGGCCGCCTGCAACGCGAGGACCAGACCGGCCGCCGCTCGATGACCCTGTGCGTCCGCGAACGCGATGGTGACGACCTCCATGGCGCCGAACACCCCGCCCATCGCCAGGCACACCACCAGCAGCGACGGGATGCCCGGGGCCCGGAAGGGCGCCTTCGCCGTCGGGCGCGGGCGGGCCGGCGGCTCGGTCGAGCGCTGGGCGGTGAACAGCAGCATGCCGGTCACCAGCAGCGCCACGGCCACCAGCGTGCCCGCCTCCGGGAAGAGCGCGGTGCACAGGAACGCCGCGAGGACCGGCCCGAACATGTAGCACAGTTCGTCCGTGGCCTGCTCGAAGGAGTTCGCGGTGTGCAGCGCGTCGGCGTCGCCTTTCAGCAGGTGGGCCCAGCGGGCGCGGGCCATGCCGCCGGTGTTGGGCGTCGTCGCGGTGGCGGCGTACGCGGCGAACAGGGTCCAGGCGGGTGCCCCGTGGCGCACGCACAGCAGCAGGGCGACCGAGCCCAGCGCGGCGAACAGGGTGGCGGGTACGGCCACCCGGGCCTGGCCGTACCGGTCCACGAGCCGCGCGGTCCACGGGGCGACCAGCGCCGTCGCCGCCAGCCCGGTCGCGGTGACCGCGCCGGCGAGCGCGTACGAACCGCGGGTGCCGGCGATCATCACGACGGCGCTGACGCTGAACATGCCCATGGGCAGCCGGGCGATGAGATTCCCGAGCGTGAACGCTCGGGCGCCGGGAGTGGACAGGAGCCGCCGGTACGGGCCGGGTGGCCGGCGCCGGGTGCGGGGGCGGGTGCGGGGGCGGAAGTCGGCCGCGACCAGGGTGTCGGCGGTGACGGCCAGGAAGGGGGAGGCCGGTGTGGGACGGGAGGGGTGCGCTGGGGTCGGCTGCGGCATGGGTCCACCGTCGCCCGGCGACGATCAGCGGGTCCAACACCTTCTCCGTGGCCATTCACGCACCGGCGTTGTAAATTCGCCGGATGCCCGCATCCGCCCATCTCGACCCGCGACTCCTGCGCGCCTTCGTCGCGGTCGCCGAGGAACTGCACTTCACCCGCGCCGCCGCCCGTCTCTACGTCGCCCAGCAGGCGCTCAGCAGGGACGTGCGGCGACTGGAGCGGGAGTTGGGCGCCGAGCTGTTCGTCCGGACCACCCGGCAGGTGACGCCGACGGCCGACGGCGAGCGGCTGCTGCCGTACGCCCGCCGGGTCCTCCAGGCGCAGGACGACCTGTTGGCCGCCTTCGGGCAGGCCCGCCCGCTGCTGGTAGACCTCAACTCCCCGGGTCTGGCCACCGGCCGCCTGGTCCTGGAGCGGGCCCGGGCGCTCGCGCCCGAGCAGGAGCTGATGGCGCGTTACGAGAGCGGACTGACCCACGCCGCCGGTGAACTGGTCGCGGGCCGCCTCGACGCCTCCTTCGGCCGGTTCGCGGGGCTGCCCGCGGCGTTGCGGGCGGGGCTCGGCCACCAGCCGGTGCGCTGCGAGCCCATGGCGGTGGTCCTGCCCGAGGGGCACCCGCTGGCCCGGCTGGAGCGGGTGCCGCTGGCCGCTCTCGCCGGAGAGACCGTGTACGCCGGGGCCGGCAACCCGCGCACGCCGGAGTGGACCGACCTCGCGCACCGCCTGTTCGCGGGACGCGGCATCCATGTGGCGCCCCCCGTGCCGCTGGCGGTCGGAGAGGAGGAGTTCCAGCGCATCATGGACAAGACGCGCAATCCGATACTCGCGGTGGAGAGCTTTCCGGCCATGCCCTCGACGGTGGTGCGCCCGCTGGTCGACCCCGTGCCGCTGTCACCGGTCTCCCTCGTCTGGCGAAAGGGACTGGTGCATCCCGCGCTCGACGCGCTGCGCCGGGCGGCGTCCCAGGTCGCGACCGAAAAGGGTTGGCTCGGGGTCCCCGATGGGGGATGGATTCCGGCCGCCGACGCCGCTGTGATGTCCGTCCACAAGTGACACGCGGCAACCACACATCCTCCGCGTGCGCTACATTCTTTGCCTGAGCACGGTGTGATACAAGGGGCGCTCGAACCTGGTGGGGGCCGGTTCGGCCGACGAGTGCTCGGAGTCGTGTGCGCACCCGGAAGTGTTCCGTGGGGGGAAGTGCGCACGCGTGAAGAATTGGCAAAAAGACGCCCAACCGGAGTGGCCCGAGGTCGAGTCCGGGGCTCGTGATCTCTCGGAGGCTGAACGAGATGCTGACGCCACCGAGGTGCTGCCTCCAACCCGGGCCGTCCCGCCGGCCGGGGGACCCCCGATGACCGCGTCGGGTCCGGGGTGGTTCGGCGAGTCCGGTGAGAGCCCGCGTGACCGCGGGAGTTCCGACGCCGACCGGACGCAGATCCTCGGTTCCCGAATAGGCGGCCGTACTCCGCGCGCGCAGGGCCCGGACCCGCTGGGCCAGGGGCGGATAACCTGGGGCAGAACCGACCCGGCCGGGGCGAACCGCGACAACGCCGCCCCGGCGCCCGGAACCGGCCACCCTCGCGGCACCGGCACCGGCACCGGCACCGGCACCGGCCCGGACCCCGACCGGACGGACGTCCTCCCGGCGGCCGGTCCCGCCACCCCGGTCGCGCCGACCCGCGCCTTCCCCGCACAGGCACCCGCACAGGCACCCGCACCCGCCCCGCTTCCCGTGCCTCCACCCCCCGGCCCCGCCACCGCCGCACTCCGCGACCCCTGGCAGGAGACGCCGGACACGGACGGCGACGCGGGCACCGCCGCCGCCGGGCACACCCACGACCCGCACGAGGTCACCGTCCAGCTCGACGCCGTCCACCTGGGCGACGGCGTGCTCCTGCGGGCCGACTCCGGGCACCGCAAGCGCGGCCCGGAGGCCTCCGACGGGCCCGTCTTCGTGGACGCGTCCGGCCGCCGCAACCGCCTTTACCGCCGCCTGGGCATCCTGGTCGCCGTCGCCTGCGCGGTCTACGCCGTCGTCATCGTCTCCACGCTGCTCTCCGGCAACTCCGACGCGCCCTGGATGCCCGTACCCGGCCAGGAGGAGGGCGCACCGGCCGGCCAGGTCGACACCACCCCGCCGCCCTCGGAGTCGGTGCAGCCCTCCGGCACCGGCAACGCCACCACCCCGCAGGCCACTCCCTCGGCCGACGCCGGCGTGACGACCGAACCGGGCGTCGAGGCACCCGCGTCCGGTACGTCCGGCGTGGCGGGCGGCAGCACGGGGCAGCCCGGAACGAGCGCCGACCCCGAGTCCTCCGCGACCGGCAGCGGCCAGAACCCGGGCGGCTCCGGCGCGACCGGCCCCGGCCCGACCCAGTCCACCGAGGTGTCGCCGTCCACCGGCACCGATCCGTCGGCCCCCACCGGCGACGGCGACCCCTCCGTCGGCCCGACCCAGCCCACCGGCGGCTCCACCACGGACACCGACCCGGGTGCGGGTGGCACCAACGCCAACGGCGCGGGCGGTCCGGACCCCGTCGCGGGTCCGGCCGGCGCGCCCGTCGTGGTCGCCGAGCCGGCCGCCGACACCTCCACGTCCCGCTCCCTTTCCCTGTCCCCGGAGAACACCCTCTGATGGCAACCCGCACCCGCCGTCACGGGGCCGCGCGCAGCGCCCGTGAGGGCTCCCGCCGTCGCCTGCCCTTGCGCCTGCTGCTTCCCCTGCTCGTTCTGGTCGCCCTGGTGGCGATGCTCATGCTGCGCGGATACGTGCACAGCGAGATCCTCGCCGACCACCGTGTCCAGCCGCCCGCCGCGACCACCGACGTGCCCGAGAAGATCATCGAGGGCGGCCCGGTCATCGACGTGCGCGGCGGCCGCACCGAGAGCCTGAGCGTGCCCGACCACCGGCTGGTCCTCACCTTCGACGACGGCCCGGACCCGACCTGGACGCCGCGCGTGCTGGACGTGCTGAAGAAGCACGACGCGCACGCGGTCTTCTTCGTCACCGGCACCATGGCCTCCCGCTACCCGGACCTCGTCCAGCGCATGGTCGACGAGGGCCACGAGGTGGGCCTGCACACCTTCAACCACCCCGACCTCTCCTTCCAGTCCAAGAAACGCATCGACTGGGAGCTGTCGCAGAACCAGCTGGCGATCACCGGCGCGGCCGGGGTGCGGACCTCGCTGTTCCGGCCCCCGTACTCCTCCTTCGCCGACGCCATGGACAACAAGTCCTGGCCGGTCACCGAGTACATCGGCAGCCGCGGCTACATCACCGTCGTCAACAACACCGACAGCGAGGACTGGAAGAAGCCCGGCGTCGACGAGATCATCCGCCGCGCCACCCCGCACGGCGGCAAGGGCGCCATCGTCCTGATGCACGACTCCGGCGGCGACCGCCACCAGACCGTGCAGGCCCTGGACAGGTTCCTGCCCGACCTGAAGAAGAAGGGCTACGAGTTCGACAACCTCACCGAGGCCCTGGACGTGCCCAGTGCCATGAGCCCGGTGACCGGCGCCGAACTCTGGAAGGGCAGGGCGTGGGTCTTCCTGGTCCAGGCCTCGGAGAAGCTCACCGACGTCCTGGTGGTGGGCCTGGCGGTCATCGGCACGCTGGTCATCGCACGCTTCGTGCTGATGCTCCTCCTGTCCGGCGTCCACGCCCGCCGGGTCCGCCGCCGGCGCTTCCGCTGGGGACCGGCGGTCACCGAACCCGTCACGGTGCTGGTCCCGGCGTACAACGAGGCCAAGTGCATCGAGAACACGGTGCGTTCCCTCATGGCGAGCGATCACCCGATCGAGGTCGTCGTCATCGACGACGGCTCCAGCGACGGCACCGCCCGGATCGTGGAGGGGCTCGGCCTGCCCAATGTCCGGGTGATCCGGCAGCTCAACGCGGGCAAGCCCGCCGCGCTCAACCGGGGCCTGACCAACGCCCGTTACGACATCGTCGTGATGATGGACGGCGACACCGTCTTCGAGCCCTCCACCGTCCGCGAACTCGTCCAGCCCTTCGGCGACCCGAAGGTGGGCGCCGTGGCGGGCAACGCGAAGGTCGGCAACAAGGACAGCCTCATCGGCGCCTGGCAGCACATCGAGTACGTGATGGGCTTCAACCTGGACCGCCGGATGTACGACGTCCTCGGCTGCATGCCGACCATCCCCGGAGCGGTCGGCGCCTTCCGCCGTTCCGCCCTGGAGCCCATCGGCGGCATGAGCGACGACACGCTCGCCGAGGACACCGACGTCACCATGGCGCTGCACCGCGCCGGCTGGCGGGTGGTCTACGCCGAGAACGCCCGCGCCTGGACCGAGGCCCCGGAGTCCGTCAGCCAGCTGTGGTCCCAGCGCTACCGCTGGTCGTACGGCACCATGCAGGCCATCTGGAAGCACCGCCGCGCGGTGATCGAGAAGGGTCCCTCGGGCCGCTTCGGCCGGGTGGGCCTGCCCTTCGTCTCGCTGTTCATGGTCCTGGCCCCGCTGCTCGCCCCGCTGATCGACGTCTTCCTGCTCTACGGCCTCGTCTTCGGCCCGACCGAGAAGACGATCGTGGCGTGGCTGGGCGTCCTGGCCATCCAGGCGGTGTGCGCGGCGTACGCCTTCCGGCTCGACCGGGAGAAGCTGACCCCGCTCATCTCCCTGCCCCTCCAGCAGATCCTGTACCGCCAGATCATGTACGTGGTGCTGCTCCAGTCCTGGATCACCGCGCTCACCGGCGGCCGGCTGCGCTGGCAGAAGCTGCGGCGCAGCGGCGGCGTGTCCGCACCGCCGCCCGGCGGCGACGGCGTGCCGCCCCAGCGGCGGTCCGGCGCCATGGACGGGAGGCCGGTCGGATGACCACCCCGCCGTACGACCCGACGCGACCGACCCCCGTACCCGGTCCGATCCCCGTACCCGGTCCGATCCCGGTGTCCGGTCCGACACCCGCACCCGGCCCGGCCACGCCCTTCCCGGCCACGCCCGCCCCCACCCGGAGCGCCCCGCACATGACCGCACCACCCCTCCACCCGCCCGTGGGCACGGACGCCGCCGTACCGGTGGTGCCCCAGCAGAAGCAGGCCCGGCGCGGCCCCGTGCGCGACCGGTACTTCGACCTGCTGCGGGCGGTCGCCCTCTTCCGGGTGGTCCTCTACCACCTGATGGGCTGGGCCTGGCTGCCGGTGGTGTTCCCGTCCATGGGCGTCATGTTCGCCCTCGCGGGAAACCTGATGGCCCGCAGTCTCAAGCGGCCGGCCGTCCAGGTGGTCCGCAGCCGCATGCGCCGTCTGCTGCCGCCGCTGTGGCTGCTGGGCGCCGTGGGCGTGACCGGCATGCTGCTGCAGGGCTGGGGGCCGAACGAGGACGGACACCCGGGCTGGTGGTGGTTCCACCTCCTCTACTGGGTCCTGCCGCTGAGCGACCCGCCGTTCGCCGAGAGCGTGCCGGGCATCCACGGCATCCTGGGCGAGGACTGGGCCGCGGAACTCGGCGGGCCGCTGTGGTACATCCGCGCCTACCTCTGGTACGTGCTGCTCTCCCCGGTCCTGCTGCGCGCGCTGCGTGCCCTGCCGTGGCTGACGATCCTCGCGCCCCTCGCCCTGTCGGCCGCCTTCCAGTTCGGCTACCTGAACCTGCCGGGCGAGCGCTTCCCGTCCGCGCTCACCGACTTCAGCACCTTCGGGGCCTGCTGGATCCTCGGCATGGCCCACCAGGAAGGCGTCCTGAAACGGCTGCCGCGCTACGTCGTGCCCTCGGTGGCCCCGGTGATCGCCGCGCTGGGCCTGTGGTACGCCTTCCGGGAGGGCTTCAAGACCGGGTACGACCTGGACTCCATCCCCTTCGCGCAGGCCGTCTGGTCCTTCGCCACGGTGCTGCTGCTCCTGCACGTCAGCCCGTCGTGGACCGAGTGGCCGCGCCGGCTGCGCCGCTGGGACCGGCTGATCACCCTGCTCAACTCGCGCGCGGTGACGATCTACCTGTGGCACAACGTCTGCATCCTGATCGCGGCCACGCTCTGGGACCAGCTGTGGGGCTTCGAGGTCATGTACGAGAACGTCCCGTGGCTGCTGGAGAGCCCCTGGCCGGTCCTGGCCATCGCCTGGCTGCTCATCGGGAGCTGCATCGTCTGGTTCGGCTGGATGGAGGACGTGGCGGCCAAGCGCAGTCCCCAGCTGTGGCCGGACGGCGGGCAGCGCACGGCACCGAAGCAGCCCAGGGCCCGCGCCGCGCACCGGGGCTGACGCGCACCGGGGCTGACGTGCACCGGGGCTGACGTGTGTCGGCCCCCCGTGCGAGACTGCCCCGGTTGCGCGAGTGAAGAGGGTGGCGTGAGCCGGTCAGGGGGAGCAGCGGGATGAGCAAGCGACAGACGCAGAAGATGCTGGAGTTGATGGCGAGCGGGGAGCCGGTCCAGCTCACCAGCCGGATGTCCTCGGTGAAGAAGCTCGCCAAGCTCGCCTTCGTCGCCCAGCAGTTCGGGTACGAATACGCCGACGTGCGCCAGAGCGGGGGGAACAACGCCGCGCTCACCATGCTGCTCGTCCCCGACCCGAGCCCGCAGGCCCGCACCCGGGCCGCGCAGAACTGGGCGCAGTACCCGAACGCCGGCGACGGCGTGTCGCTGCCACCGCTCGTGCCGGACGCCTTCGAACTCCTCAAGGCGCGCATCAACTTCGACCTCACCGGCAAGAACGCCCAGAAGAACATGGGCTACGGCGCGCTCGGCGGCACCGCCGCCTGTGTGGCCATCGCCTACCGCGAGGGCGGTTCGTCCGACGACTTCGTCCTCTCCGGGATCATCTGGCTGGTCCTCATGGCGGCCCTGGGCATCGGCTTCCTCGTCACCCGCAAGCGCAACGCCAAGTTCGCGGCCCGGCTGCAGGCCGCCGGGTTCGTGCCGATGGCGGACGAGGCGGGACGGGTGCGGTACCTGCCGCCCGGCGGGCAGCTGCCGGGGCACGGGAACCCGTTCGGTGCCGTGCCCGGCGGCTACGGACAGCAGGCCCCCGGCCAGTACGCCGCCCAGCCGCCGCAGCAGCAGCCGTACGGCGGGCCGCAGCAGGTCCAGCAGCCGTACGCCCCGCAGCCGGCTCCGCAGGCCCAGCCCTACACGGCTCCGCAGGCCCAGCAGCCCTACGCGCCCCCGCAGACCCAGCAGCCGTACCCGCCGCAGCAGCCCCCGCAGCCGTACGCCCAGCCCCAGCAGCAGCCGTACGCACCGCCGCAACCGCAGCAGCCGTACCCGCCGCAGGGCCACCCGCAGCAGAACCCGCACTGGCACCCCCGGCCTCCGCAGGGCTGACCGCGATCTCTCACCCCGCGCCCGTGCCGGGTGAGAGCGACGTTCCCTCCCGGTCATCCACAGCCCCACCGGCCCGAAACGCGTCCTGCCTAGCGTCGGTGCCACCGAGCTGTGGAGCACCGTGGAGGCGTCATGACAGTCCCTGGCGGCCGCTGGATCGCGCACTGGGATCCCGAGGACGAGACCTTCTGGAAACGGACGGGGGAACGGACCGCCCGGCGGAACCTGTTCTTCTCCGTCCTCTCCGAGCACATCGGGTTCTCCGTCTGGACGATGTGGTCCGTGCTGGTGCTCTTCATGGGCCCGGAGTACGGGCTGACACCGGCCGACAAGTTCCTGCTGACGTCCGTGGTGACGCTCGTCGGGGCCGTGGTGCGGGTGCCGTACACCTTCGCCGTCGCGGTCTTCGGCGGACGGAACTGGACGATCGTCTCCGCCGGTCTGCTGCTCGTGCCGACCGCCGCGGCCTTCGCCGTCATGGAGCCGGGGACGTCCTTCTCGACCTTCCTGCTGGTCGGGATGCTGGCCGGGATCGGCGGCGGCAACTTCGCCTCCTCCATGACCAACATCAACGCCTTCTTCCCGCTCAGGAAGAAGGGCTGGGCGCTCGGTCTCAACGCCGGGGGCGGCAACATCGGCGTGCCCGTCATCCAGCTGGCCGCGCTCGCGATCATCGGCGCGAGCGGCGGGCCGCGGGTGCTGCTCGGCATCTACCTGCCGCTGATCCTGGTGGCCGCGGTGCTCGCCGCGTGCTTCATGGACAACCTCGCCTCCGTGCGCAACGACACCGGGGCCGCCAAGGACGCCGCGCGGGACGCCCACACCTGGATCATGTCCGTGCTGTACGTCGGCACGTTCGGTTCGTTCATCGGCTACAGCTTCGCCTTCGGGCAGGTGCTCCAGAGCCAGTTCGGGCGGACCCCGCTCCAGGCGGCGTACCTGACCTTCATCGGTCCGCTGCTCGGCTCCCTGATCCGTCCGGTGGGCGGCAGGCTCGCCGACCGGTACGGCGGCGCGCGGATCACCCTGTGGAACTTCGTCGCCATGGCCGCCGCCACGGCCGTCCTGGTCGCAGCCGGCATGGCGAAGTCGCTGGTGCTGTTCGTGGCCGTGTTCGTGGTGCTGTTCGCGCTCAGCGGGCTCGGGAACGGGTCGACGTTCAAGATGATCCCCGGGATCTTCCAGAACAAGGCGCTGGCCAAGGGGCTGCGGGGGGAGGCCGCGGTGGCGTACGGGCGGCGGCTCTCCGGGGCCTCCATGGGGCTGATCGGCGCGGTGGGCGCGCTCGGCGGCGTCGCCATCAACCTCGCCTTCCGGCAGTCCTTCCTGTCCTTCGGCTCGGGCACCGGCGCCTTCGTCGCCTTCCTCGCCTTCTACGCCATGTGTCTCGCCGTCACCTGGGCGGTATACCTTCGCCGACCGGCCGTACGGGCACCGGACGACACGGCCGGCCCGGACGACACGGCGGGCCCGGAGAGGGCGCAGGCCGAGCTCAGCCGTGCCGAGGTGTGACGTAACACTGGTGACATGAGGCGGAACCGAGCCCGTCACGCACGGTTGACAGGCTCGGTCGCCACGTGACTGTGCACGTGGGTGTGAACGGATCGGAGCGCGGCGAGCGATGGACGACGTGAGCGACGTGAGCGACGTGGGCGACAGCGACGGCGCGGGCGACGAGGTGCGGCGGCCCGGCCACCGGCCCCTGGCCGGGTTCACCGTGGGCGTGACCGCCGCCCGCCGGGCCGACGAACTGGGCGCGCTGCTCGGGCGGCGCGGGGCCACCGTGCTGCACGCACCGGCGCTGCGGATCGTGCCGCTGGCCGACGACGGCGAGCTGATGGCCGCGACCAAGCGGATCGTCGACCGGGCGCCCGACGTCGTCGTCGCCACCACCGCCATCGGGTTCCGGGGCTGGGTCGAGGCCGCCGACGGCTGGGGGCTCGGCGACGTCCTGCTGGAGCGGCTGCGCACGGTGGAACTGCTGGCGCGCGGACCCAAGGTCAAGGGCGCGGTACGGGCCGCCGGACTGACCGAACGGTGGTCACCCGCCTCGGAGTCCATGGCCGAGGTCCTGGACCGGCTCCTGGAACAGGGCGTGGCGGGCCGCCGGATCGCCGTACAACTGCACGGCGAGCCGCTGCCGGGGTTCGTGGAGGCGCTGCGGGAGGCCGGGGCCGAGGTGGTGGGCGTGCCCGTGTACCGGTGGCTGCCGCCGGAGGACCTCGGTCCGGTGGACCGGCTGCTGGACGCCGCGGTGTCGCGGGGCGTGGACGCCGTGACCTTCACCAGCGCGCCCGCCGCGGTGTCCCTGCTCGGCCGGGCCGAAGAGCGGGGGCTGCTGCCGGAGCTGCTCGCCGCGTTCGGCCACGACGTGCTGCCCGCCTGCGTCGGGCCGGTCACCGCGGTGCCGCTCCAGGCGCACGGCGTCGACACGGTCCAGCCCGAGCGCTTCCGGCTCGGGCCCCTCGTCCAGTTGCTGTGCCAGGAACTGCCGGCCCGCGCCCGTGCCCTGCCCGTCGCCGGGCACCGGCTGGAGATCCGCGGCCACGCGGTGCTCGTCGACGGGGAGCTGCGGACCGTGCCGCCCGCCGGCATGTCCCTGCTGCGTGCCCTCGCCCGGCGGCCCGGCTGGGTCGTGCCCCGCGCCGAGCTGCTGCGCGCCCTGCCGGGCACCGGCCGCGACGAACACGCCGTCGAGACGGCCATGGCCCGCCTGCGCACGTCCCTCGGCACCCCGAAGCTGATCCAGACGGTGGTCAAACGCGGCTACCGCCTCGCCCTGGACCCGGCCACGGACGCCAAGTACACCACCGACTGAGCCCCGCGCGGCACGCGCGCCGGTCCCGGTGGCGTGGACTGAACGTGGGCGGTGATGCGCGGTGCCGGGTCCCGGACGACGCGGCCGACCGGGTGGGCTGTCCCGTGGGGTGTTGTGGTGTCCGGGGTGCCGGGCCGCGTCGGTGGTCGGGTGCCGTCGGGCCTGCGGCGGGGAGGCCGTGGCGGCGAGCCCGTGAGGTGTCGGTCGGGTCCCGGACGTTGCGGCCGACCGGGTGGGCTGTCCCGTGGGGTGTCGTGGTGTCCGGGGTGCTGGGCCGCGTCGGTGGTCGGGTGCCGTCGGGGCCCGCGGTCGGGGAGGCCGTGGCGGCGCGCCCGTGAGGTGTCGGTCGGGTCCCGGACGTTGCTGCCGACCGGGTGGGCTGTTCCGTGGGGTGTCGTGGTGTCCGGGGTGCTGGGCCGCGTCGGTGGTCGGGTGCCGTCGGGGCCCGCGGTCGGGGAGGCTGTGGAGGCGCGCCCGTGAGGTGTCGGTCGGGTCCCGGACGTTGCTGCCGACCGGGTGGGCTGTTCCGTGGGGTGTTGTGGTGTCCGGGGTGCCGGGCCGCGTCGGTGGTCGGGTGCCGTCGGGGCCCGCGGTCGGGGAGGCCGCGGCGGCGCGCCCGTGAGGTGTTGGTGGGGGCTCGGTGCTCAGTGGCCGGTCGGGTGGGGTGCCCCGTGGGGCGCCGTGGGCCGCTGGGGCATCCGGGGCGCGGACTGCGCCGGTCGTCGTCCCCGTGTCGTCAGCCCGGCGGCGAGGCAGGCCGTCGCCAGCGTCGAGAGCACGGCGCGTACGACGTTCCAGGCCACCCACGGGTCCTCGAACCGCTCGCGCAGCGCCGCCGGGTCGCCGGGGCGGGCCAGGGCGTCGTTGAGGGGGACGTTGCCGGCCACGGTGACCAGGAACGCGAGCGCGTACGCCGTCGCGCCCGCCCAGATCCACCAGCGGCCCGGCAGCCCGCGCGACTGCCACCCCGCGAGGCCCGCGAGGGCGAGTGCGCCCATGAAGACCAGCAGGAACACCGGGTTCTGGATCACGTCGTTGATGTCGCGCATCACGTCGACGTACACCTGGTCCTCGCTGCGCGCCAGCGCCGGCATCACGGCGCAGGCGAAGACGTAGAAGGCCCCGGCCATCAGTCCCGCGGCGACCGTGGCCGCGACCAGTACTCCGTCGGCGGCGGAGGCCCGCCGTTCCCCGTTGCTGTCTGTCATGCGTCCAGTGAACGGGTGCCGCGCCGCGCCGGACATGGCCCGGGCGCGCGGGCGCATACGCGAGCGTCCACGAGGAGGCGGTACGAGGGGTTCCGGGCGCGGTTGCGGGCAGGCACTGTAGAGGGGAGCGCTCCGCAAACGGTCCGCGCGCGGTCTCCCTGCTCCCCTTTCCGGGCCCGTGCCTCCGCGGGCAAGCCCTAGGCGGTGACAGGAACATGGCACTGGGTACGGCCCCCGACCCGTACGAGCTGCGGTTCGACACCGGGCGGATCTGTCTGGACCTCATCGTCACCACCCACCCCGCGGAACGCCTCGACTCCGTCGACGCCCTGCGTGCCTGGATCACCGGCTCCGGACTCGTCCCGCCCGGCACCCCGCTGGCCCACGCCGACCCCTCCTGGCTGACCGGTTTCCGCGAACTGCGCGGCGAGACCTCCCGCTTGGTGCGCGGCCGCCCGGTACCCGGCAACCGCCCCTACGAACTCGCCCTCGCCCGCGTCAACGAACTCGCCCTCGCCGCACCCCCCGCACCCCGCGCGGTGCCCGGCGAGGACGGCACCCTGGTGCGGGAGCTGACCGGGCCGCCGCGGTGCGCCGCGCTGCTCGGGGCCCTGGCCCGGGACGCGGTGGAACTGCTCACCGACCCCGTCGCGCGGGCGAGCCTCAGGCAGTGCGCCGGCGACAACTGCCCCATCGTGTACGTGGACACCTCCCGCGGCCGCCGCCGGCGCTGGTGCTCCAGCGAGATCTGCGGCAACCGCGAGCGCGTCGCCCGGCACCGCCGCCGCGTCGCGCTGTCCCGGTAAGTCCGCCCGCGCCCCGTTCGTACGCCGCCTCCGAGAAATCTCTCATCTCGTTTTGAACACGCCGCACTTCGCGTCCGTACCGAATGGGCGAGCGACCGACTGGGGGAACCCCCGGACATCGGAGGTGGGCGTGCGCAAGGATTCCGTCGTGGCCAATGAACGTGGTGCGAGGGCCCGACATCGCATGTCGCAGTCGTCCTCGGAACCCGACGAGGAGCTGATGCGCGCGCTGTACCGCGAGCACGCCGGCCCCTTGCTGGCCTACGTGCTGCGGCTGGTCGCGGGGGACCGCCAGCGCGCCGAGGACGTCGTCCAGGAGACGCTCATCCGTGCCTGGAAGAACGCCGGTCAGCTCAACCGTGCGACCGGATCGGTACGCCCCTGGCTGGTGACGGTCGCACGGCGCATCGTCATCGACGGCCACCGCAGCCGGCAGGCCCGGCCGCAGGAGGTCGATCCGTCGCCGCTGGAGGTCATCCCCGCGGAGGACGAGATCGACAAGGCGCTGTGGCTGATGACGCTGTCGGACGCGCTCGACGACCTGACCCCGGCCCACCGGGAGGTCCTCGTCGAGACGTACTTCAAGGGGCGTACCGTCAATGAGGCGGCGCAGACACTGGGCATACCCAGCGGCACCGTTCGCTCCCGGGTGTTCTACGCCCTGCGTTCGATGAAGCTGGCTCTGGAGGAGCGGGGGGTGACGGCGTGATGAGCGGGTACGGGGGCGTCCAGGGATTCGGCCCGGGGGACACGGGTAACTCTGTCCCCATGCAGGGATCACCGGCGCCGAACGAGCACGAGACCGTCGGCGCCTATGCCCTCGGGATCCTCGACGACGCCGAGGCGACGGCCTTCGAGGCCCACCTCGCCACCTGTGAGTGGTGCGCCCAGCAGCTCGACGAGCTGGCCGGCATGGAGCCGATGATGGCCGCGCTCGCCGACCTGCCCGGCACGGGCACGCCCGTGATCGCCGAGTCCCTCGCCGTGAAGCCCAGCGCGCGGCTCTCGGAGAAGCTCGTCGACGAGGTCGCCGAACGCCGCGCGAGCAAACGCCGCCGCAACTTCTACCTGGTGGGCACCGCGGCCGCGCTGATCATCGGCGGCCCGTTCGCCGCCGTGGCGACCACGGGCGGCGGGGGCGGCGGTGACGACGGCGGCGGCCGCAGGGCCGAGGCGACGCAGCAGGCCGCGAGCCCCGCCGAGTCCGCCTTCGCCGCCATGCCGGACCGGGTCACCGCCACCGACCCGGGCACGCAGGTCAGCGCGACCGTGGCCCTGGAGAAGAAGGCCTGGGGCACCGAAACGGTCCTGGAGCTGAAGAACCTCAAGGGCCCCCAGAGGTGCTCCCTGATCGCCGTCGGCAAGAACGGCGAGCGGGAGACGCTCACCTCCTGGTCGGTCCCCGACTGGGGGTACGGCATTCCGGGCGCCACCACCGAGAAGGCCAAGAAGCCGCTCTACGTGCACGGCGGCGCCGCCTTCGAACCCAACCAGATCTCCCACTTCGAGGTCATGACCTTCGACGGGAAGCGGCTCGTCGAGGTCGACGCGTAGCGCGGGCCGCAGGCGCGCCGTAGCTTCCCGGGCCCCCTTCGCGTATTTTTGACGGCTGCCCAGCACGTCAGAAGGGGGCCCGGTGGCCGCACAGGCTCAACAGGATTCAGCGGTCGACTCGGAGCACGAGCCCGTACGAAAGGACTCCGCACGGGAGGACTCGGTACGGGACCGAGAGATCGACGTGGAACAGGCGCACCTCGACCGGGTGTACCGGCGCCTCGAGGAGAAGATCCACGAGGCGGAGTTCCTCATGCACGACGCCGCCCAGCGCGGCCACGTCGGCACGCCCGGCGCCCTCGCCGAGCGCGACGCGCAGGTCTTCCGGGCCGGCATCCACCTCAACCGCCTGAACAACGAGTTCGAGGACTTCCTGTTCGGCCGCATCGACCTGCTCCTCGGCAAGGACGGCAAGAAGGGCCCGGACGGCGCGTACACGGCCGTCGAGCCCGCCGAGGGCGCCCTCGGGCCCGACGGCACCGCCGACATCGCCGAGACCCTGCACATCGGCCGCATCGGCGTCCTGGACGAGGACTACGCGCCGCTCGTCATCGACTGGCGGGCGCCCGCCGCCGCCCCCTTCTACCGGTCCACGCCGGTCGACCCGGGCCGGGTGGTGCGCCGCCGGGTGATCCGCTCCAAGGGGCGGCGCGTCCTCGGCGTCGAGGACGACCTGATGCGGCCCGAGATCACCGCCCGGCTGGACGGCGAGGAGCTGGCCGTGGTCGGCGACGGCGCCCTGATGGCCGCCCTCGGCCAGGCCCGTACCCACTCCATGCGGGACATCGTGGCCTCCATCCAGGCCGAGCAGGACCAGGTGATCCGCGCCCCCGCCGCCTCCGTGACCTACGTCGAGGGCGGCCCCGGCACCGGCAAGACCGCCGTCGCCCTGCACCGCGCCGCCTACCTGCTCTACCAGGACCGGCGCCGGTACGCGGGCGGCATCCTGATCGTCTCGCCGACGCCGCTGCTCGTGGCGTACACCGAGGGCGTGCTGCCCTCCCTGGGCGAGGAGGGGCAGGTCGCCATCCGGGCGATCGGCGCCCTGGCCGACGACGCGGCCGGCGCGGAGGCCACGCTGTACGACTCCCCGGCCACCGCCCGCGCCAAGGGCTCCGCCCGCATGCTCCGGGTGCTGCGCAGGGCCGCGCGCGGAGCGCTGGAGCCGGCCGACTCGCCGACCCTGCTCAGGGTCGTCGCCTTCGGCCGCCGCCTCGAACTGGAGGCCGAGGAGCTGGCCGGCATCCGCCGCACCGTCCTCGGCGGCACCGCGCCCGTCAACCTGCTGCGCCCGCGCGCCCGCCGGCTGCTGCTCGACGCCCTGTGGGACAGGTCGGGCGCCGGGGCCCGGCACACCGACCCCGAGCTGGCCGCCGAACTGCGCTCCTCCTTCGACGAGGACGTCAGCTCCGAGGACTCCTTCACCGCCTTCCTCGACGCCTGGTGGCCGGAGCTGACCCCGGGCGCCGTGCTGGCCGCCATGGCGGACGAGCGCCGCCTGGGCCGCTGGGCCCGGCGCGTGCTGAATCCGGGCGAGGTCCGCAAGGTCGCCCGCTCGCTGCGGCGCGAGGGCCACTCCGTGCACGACATCGCCCTGCTCGACGAACTCCAGGCGATCGTCGGCACCCCGGCCCGCCCCCGCAAGCGGCGCGAGCAGGACCCGCTGGACCAGCTCACCGGCCTGGAGGAGCTGATGCCGCAGCGCGAGGAGACCCAGTGGGAGCGCGCCGAGCGCCTCGCGCAGGAGCGCACCGAGTACGCGCACGTCATCGTCGACGAGGCGCAGGACCTCACCCCCATGCAGTGGCGGATGGTCGGCCGCCGCGGCCGGCACGCCACCTGGACGGTCGTCGGCGACCCGGCCCAGTCCTCCTGGTCCGACCCGGACGAGGCGGCCGCCGCCCGTGACGAGGCCCTCGGCAGCCGCCCGCGCCGCCGCTTCGAGCTGACCGTGAACTACCGCAACCCGGCCGAGATCGCCGAGCTGGCGGCGAAGGTCCTGGCGCTGGCCATGCCCGGCTCGCCGTCCCCGTCGGCCGTACGCTCGACCGGAGTCCAGCCGCGCTTCGCCGTGGTGCGGGACTCCCACGCCCGGACGGTCCGCGCGGAGGCGGCCCGGCTGCTCGACCTCGTCGACGGCACCGTCGGCGTCGTCGTCGCCATGAACCGGCGCGAGGAGGCCCGGCGCTGGCTGGACGGGCTCGGCGACCGGGTGGTGGCGCTGGGCAGCCTGGAGGCCAAGGGCCTGGAGTACGACGCCACGGTGGTCGTCTCCCCGGCCGAGATCGCCGACGAGTCGCCCGCCGGGCTGCGCGTGCTGTACGTCGCCCTGACCCGGGCCACCCAGCAGCTGACGGTCGTCTCGGGCGAACGGGACGAGCCGGACGCCTCGGGGGTGCCGGACCTGCTGCGCGACTGAGCGCCGGGCGCCGGGCCGGGGGACCGGCCGCAGACGTGCAAAAGGCCCGCGCCGTCCGACGGCGCGGGCCTTCCGCTCTCGTTCAAGTGGCACCGACCCGCCATGCTCGCCTCGCGGCAAGTGGTCGCTCGTAGCGACGAAGGTTGGGCCCGGGGGCTTGGATCGAGCCGGTGCCACGTCCAAGGTAACAAACGATCCCCGCAAGACAATTCCCGTCCCGCGGGTTCCTTGCGCGACCCGGGCGCGTCCCGCCCGTCGCTTCCGGTGACCCCTTCCCCCGACGGGCCACTTCTCGTATGGTGGAAGTCGTTTTCCGAAATCGGAGCGAACAAAAAGTTCGCAATCCGGGGCGGCTACCGCGTACCCAGTGGTAGGTGCGACGATCGGACGGCACAACCCAGTTACACGGTGAAAGCAGAGGAAGTCGGCCATGGCAACGGCGCCCAGCGTCTCCTACTCGATGACGGTCCGACTGGAGGTGCCCGCCGGCGGAACCGCCGTCTCGCAGCTCACCACGGCGGTGGAGTCCGCGGGCGGCTCGGTCACCGGCCTCGACGTCACGGCCTCCGGCCACGACAAGCTGCGTATCGACGTCACCATCGCGGCCGGCTCGACCGCCCACGCCGACGAGATCGTGGAGCAGCTGCGGGGCATCGAGGGCGTCAGCCTGGGCAAGGTCTCCGACCGTACCTTCCTCATGCACCTCGGTGGCAAGATCGAGATGCAGTCCAAGCACCCCATCCGCAACCGCGACGACCTGTCCATGGTCTACACGCCCGGTGTGGCCCGGGTCTGCATGGCGATCGCCGAGAACCCCGAGGACGCCCGCCGCCTCACCATCAAGCGCAATTCCGTTGCGGTCGTGACGGACGGCTCCGCCGTGCTGGGCCTGGGCAACATCGGCCCGAAGGCCGCGCTGCCGGTGATGGAGGGCAAGGCGGCCCTGTTCAAGCGGTTCGCCGGCATCGACGCCTGGCCGCTCTGCCTGGACACCCAGGACACCGACGCGATCGTCGAGATCGTCAAGGCCATCGCCCCGGGCTTCGCCGGCATCAACCTGGAGGACATCTCCGCGCCCCGCTGCTTCGAGATCGAGGCCCGGCTGCGCGAGGCCCTGGACATCCCCGTCTTCCACGACGACCAGCACGGCACCGCCATCGTCGTCCTCGCCGCGCTGACCAACGCCCTGCGCGTGGTGGGCAAGCCCATCGAGAACGTACGGGTCGTCATGTCCGGCGCCGGCGCGGCCGGTACGGCCATCCTCAAGCTGCTGCTCGCCGCCGGGGTGAAGAACGCCGTCGTCGCCGACATCCACGGCGTCGTGCACACGGGCCGCGCCGACCTGGTGGACGCCGCGCCCGAGTCCGCCCTGCGCTGGATCGCCGACAACACCAACCCCGAGGGTCTCACCGGCACCCTCAAGGAGGCCGTGCACGGCGCGGACGTCTTCATCGGCGTCTCCGCCCCCAACGTCCTGGACGGCGAGGACGTGGCCGCCATGGCCGACGGCGCGATCGTGTTCGCGCTCGCGAACCCCGACCCCGAGGTGGACCCGGCGATCGCCCGGGAGACGGCCGCGGTCGTCGCCACCGGCCGCTCGGACTTCCCGAACCAGATCAACAACGTGCTGGTCTTCCCGGGCGTGTTCCGCGGCCTGCTGGACGCGCAGTCCCGCACCGTCAACACCGAGATGATGCTTGCGGCCGCACACGCCCTCGCGGACGTGGTGACCGAGGACGAGATCAACCCGAACTACATCATCCCCAGCGTCTTCAACGACAAGGTCGCCGGTGCCGTCGCGGGCGCCGTACGCGATGCGGCGAAGGCCGCCGGAGTGGTGGCGTAGTTTCCCCCGGCGGGGGAAGGCGGCCTGTGGCGTGGTGGTGAGGATCACCACGGCGGGCCGCCCCTCCGGCGCGTCGCGGGATGTCGGGCCTCGGATCGCCCTCTAGGGTTGCGCAAGGCTCAGGCCCTCTCGGCGTGTGACTCCCAAGGGTGTTCTCACGACCTCCTGGGGGTGCCGGATTGGCTTTACCGCCGCAGGTGGAGGCAGGATGCCTCCCTGGGCGCGAGGGTCTGACGACCGACCCGGGTCCGGGGAATGTCAGAGGGCCCTGGCAGCATCGGCATCGCTGTGCCCAACATGCGGCTCCGCCGCGTGGCACGCCTCAACGGCAAGAAGAACACGGGAGTAACAACATGAACCGCAGTGAGCTGGTGGCCGCGCTGGCCGACCGCGCCGAGGTGACCCGCAAGGACGCCGACGCCGTGCTGGCCGCCTTCGCCGAGGTTGTCGGCGACATCGTCTCCAAGGGCGACGAGAAGGTCACCATCCCCGGCTTCCTGACCTTCGAGCGCACCCACCGTGCCGCTCGCACCGCCCGCAACCCGCAGACCGGCGAGCCGATCCAGATTCCGGCCGGCTACAGCGTCAAGGTCTCGGCGGGCTCCAAGCTCAAGGAAGCCGCCAAGGGCAAGTAAGCGCGTAGGCGCTCCGCTTTTGAGCGAAGGGGACTGCGCGGATCGTTCGTTCGGGATGCGGCCGTTTCGCGGCTGCGGGTCGTTCGTGGCTGGTCGCGCAGTTCCCCGCGCCCCTTGCGGGGCGCTCCACTCAACGCCGGTGGGGCGGTCACCCGAGTCCGGGTGACCGCCCCACCGGCGTACGGGGCCTCAGCCCAGGGCCTTGCCCGGAAGTTCCACCTTCGCGCCCAGCTCGACGAGCTTGTCCATGAAGTTCTCGTAGCCGCGGTTGATCAGGTCGATGCCGTGGACCCGGGACGTGCCCTGGGCCGCGAGGGCGGCGATCAGGTACGAGAAGCCGCCGCGCAGGTCGGGGATGACCAGGTCGGCGCCCTCCAGCTTGGTCGGCCCGGAGACGACGGCCGAGTGCAGGAAGTTGCGCTGGCCGAAACGGCAGTGGGAACCGCCCAGGCACTCGCGGTAGAGCTGGATGTGAGCGCCCATCTGGTTGAGCGCCGAGGTGAAGCCCAGCCGGGACTCGTAGACCGTCTCGTGGACGATGGACAGCCCCGTGGCCTGCGTCAGCGCCACCACCAGGGGCTGCTGCCAGTCGGTCTGGAAGCCCGGGTGCACGTCCGTCTCCAGGGCGATGGACTTCAGCCGGCCGCCCGGGTGCCAGAAGCGTATGCCCTCGTCGTCGATCTCGAAGGCGCCGCCCACCTTCCGGAAGGTGTTGAGGAACGTCATCATCGAGCGCTGCTGGGCCCCGCGGACGTAGACGTTGCCCTCGGTGGCCAGTGCCGCGGAGGCCCAGGAGGCGGCCTCCAGGCGGTCCGAGAGGGCACGGTGGGTGTAGCCGCCCAGCTCGTCCACACCGGTGACGCGGATGGTGCGGTCGGTGTCCATGGCGATGATCGCGCCCATTTTCTGCAGGACGCAGATCAGGTCCTCGATCTCCGGCTCCACGGCCGCGTTGGACAGCTCCGTGACGCCCTCGGCGAGCACGGCGGTCAGCAGCACCTGCTCGGTCGCGCCGACGGACGGGTACGGCAGGTTGATCTTCGTACCGCGCAGCCGCTGCGGAGCCTCCAGGTACTGGCCGTCCGCCCGCTTCTCGATCTTCGCGCCGAACTGCCGCAGCACGTCGAAGTGGAAGTCGATGGGCCGGCCGCCGATGTCGCAGCCGCCCAGGCCCGGGATGAAGGCGTGCCCGAGGCGGTGCAGCAGCGGGCCGCAGAACAGGATCGGGATGCGCGACGAGCCCGCGTGGGCATCGATGTCGGCGACGTTCGCGCTCTCCACGTGGGTCGGGTCGAGCACCAGCTCGCCGGGCTCCTCGCCCGGACGGACGGTCACCCCGTGCAGTTGCAGCAGTCCGCGTACGACCCGCACGTCGCGGATGTCCGGCACGTTGCGCAGCCGGCTCGGCGCACTGCCCAGCAGGGCCGCCACCATGGCCTTCGGCACGAGGTTCTTCGCACCGCGGACCCGGATCTCGCCCTCCAGCGGGGTTCCGCCGTGGACAAGCAGTACGTCATCAGCGCCGTTGACGGTCATGAATCTCGCGTTCCGTGGGGTTGGGCAGGGGCCAGAAGGGAAAGGGTAATCGTCTTGTACCCCCCATCCATGCGCCTGCGCACGGTCCGGCAACGTCATGGATTTGTCACAACACGCGGTGTTCACCGGCGCGTACGGGGGGTCACGACCGAGGGACGTGCGCGGGTGCGTGTTCACTCCCGTGCCCCCGATTGCCTCCCCACGGGAGGGGAACATGCGGGATCATGTCTGGCATGACCGAGGTGTCCTCGCTCACGGGGCGGCTGCTCGTGGCAACGCCCGCCCTGGCGGACCCGAACTTCGAGCGTGCGGTGGTGCTCCTCCTCGACCACGACGAGGAGGGCTCCCTCGGTGTCGTCCTCAACCGTCCCACGCCGGTCGACGTGGGCGACATCCTGGAGGACTGGGCGGACCTGGCCGGTGAGCCGGGCGTCGTCTTCCAGGGCGGCCCGGTGTCCCTGGACTCGGCCCTCGGCGTCGCGGTCGTCCCCGGCGGGGCGTCCGGCGAGCGGGCGCCGCTGGGCTGGCGCCGGGTGCACGGCGCCATCGGCCTGGTCGACCTGGAGGCGCCGCCGGAGCTGCTGGCGTCCGCCGTGGGCGCCCTGCGGATCTTCGCCGGATACGCGGGCTGGGGGCCCGGCCAGCTGGAGGACGAGCTGACCGAGGGCGCCTGGTACGTGGTCGAGTCCGAGCCCGGTGACGTCTCCTCGCCGTTCCCGGAGAGACTCTGGCGCGAGGTGCTGCGCCGCCAGCGGGGCGACCTGGCGATGGTGGCGACGTATCCGGACGACCCGTCGCTCAACTGAAGCGTGTGAGCTTCAGTACCCTTGGCCGTTATGAGCACTCTCGAGCCCGAGCGCGGGACAGGTACGGGAACCCTCGTCGAGCCGACGCCGCAGACGTCCCACGGCGACGGCGATCACGAGCGCTTCGCGCATTACGTCCAGAAGGACAAGATCATGGCGAGCGCCCTCGACGGCACCCCCGTCGTGGCGCTGTGCGGCAAGGTCTGGGTACCGGGCCGCGACCCGAAGAAGTACCCGGTCTGCCCCATGTGCAAGGAGATCTACGAGTCCATGAGCGGCGGCGGGGACGAGGGCAAGGGCGGCGACAAGAAGTAGGCGCCGAGACGCAGTAGGTGCCGAGAGCGGCGCCGCTGCCCGTACAGACCCCTCAGATCTTCCCGAAGGCCCCCGGAGTGTGCCCGCGCGCACTCCGGGGGCCTTCGTGCGTCGGGCTGATTAACAAAGAGGTTTACGAATTGGTTCAGACCTCTTGTGGACAGGTTCATGTCTCCCTACGCTCCTGGGTGTTGTGCAGAGCGAAACCGTCATTGCATATGTTGCAACGCACGCCCGGAGGAAAGACTCCATGAAGCTCGCCCCCCGCCTTGCCGTACTGCTGGCCGCGGCCGTCGTCGCCGCGACGGCCTGCGCACCCCAGGCGTCCGACAACTCCTCCTCCGGCAAGGACGAGAAGAGCGGCACCCTGCGCGTCTGGCTGTTCCAGGAGGTCAACAACAAGCCGAAGGAAAAGGTCGTCGACGCGGCCCTCGCCGACTTCGAGAAGGCGCACGCGGACACGAAGGTCACCGTGGAGTACATCCCGGTCGAGACCCGCGCCCAGCGCATCAAGGCCGCCTTCAACGACCCGAAGAGCGCCCCCGACGTCATCGAGTTCGGCAACACCGACACCGCCGGTTACGTGGAGGACGGCGGACTCGCCGACGTATCCGAGGAGTTCGCGGCCTGGGACGAGGCCAAGGACGCCGACCCCACCGCCCGTCAGTCGGTCACCGTGGACGGAAAGGTCTACGGCGCCCCCTACTTCGTCGGCGTCCGCGCCCTCTACTACCGCACCGACGTCTTCGACGAACTCGGACTCGAACCCCCCAAGTCGCTGGCCGAACTGGCGTCCACCGCGAAGCAGGTCCGGGCCGCGAAGCCCGACCTCTACGGCATCGCGGTCGGCGGCGCCTACACCTACGGCGCGATGCCGTTCATCTGGGCCAACGGCGGCGAACTCGCCAGCGGCAAGGGCGGCTCGTACGCCTCCGCGATCGACAGCGCCGCCGCCCAGAAGGGCATCAAGGCGTACACGTCCCTGTTCGGGGACGCCAACTGCCCCGCCGCCAAGTGCGCCGGCATGGGCGGCAACGACACCGTCACCGCCTTCGCCTCGGGCAAGGCGGCCATGGCCATCGGCGGCGACTTCAGCCACCAGGCCGTGGAGGCCGGCGCGGCGAAGGGCAAGTACGCGGTGGTGCCGCTGCCCGGCGTCGAGCCCGGCTCCATCGCCCCCGCCTTCGCGGGCGGCAACAACATCGGCGTCCTGAAGAGCACCTCGCACCGCACCCTCGCCGTCGACCTGATGAAGCGGCTCGCGTCCAAGCAGGCGCAGGGCGAACTGTTCGACGCGATGGGCTTCCTGCCGACCTTCACGGACGTACGGCAGCAGGTGGCGGCCAAGGAGCCCTTCGTGAAGCCGTTCGTCGACACGCTCGCCGCGGGCACGAAGTTCGTCCCGGCCTCTCCCGCGTGGGCGACGATCGACTCCTCGCTGGTGCTGCCGACGATGTTCCAGGAGGTGGTCAGCGGCAAGAAGGACGTGGGCGCTGCCGCCGGGGACGCGGCTCGGAAGATGGACGACGCGTTCGGCTCCGCCGGATGACGGGTTCGCCTATGAGCTCGGGGGGCGTTGTCCGTGGGCGGGTGCGGGTTCGTCGTGGTTCCTCGCGCAGTTCCTCGCGCCCCTATCGGGGCTCCTCCAGTACCCCCTGGATATATCTCGCGCCTGCTCTTGTCGTTCTGGGTGGGCTGCTCGTCTACCCCGTGTACCAGCTTGGGCTGATCTCGTTCCTGGAGTACACGCAGGCTCAGGTCAGTGGTGGGGAGCCGGCGACGTTCCAGGGGTTCGGGAACTACGCCGAGCTCTTCGGGGACGGGGAGTTCTGGCGGGTGCTGCTCGCCACCGTCGTGTTCGCGGCCGCCTGTGTGGTGTCCACGCTGGCCGTCGGGTGTGCGCTCGCCGTGCTGCTGACGCGGGTGCGGGCCCTGCCTCGGCTGGCGTTGATGCTGGCGGGGCTGGGCGCGTGGGCCACCCCGGCGGTCACCGGGTCGACGGTGTGGCTGCTGCTGTTCGACCCGGACTTCGGGCCCGTCAACCGGATGCTGGGCCTCGGCGACCACTCCTGGACGTACGGGCGCTACAGCGCCTTCCTGCTCGTGCTGCTCGAAGTGGTCTGGTGCTCCTTCCCGTTCGTCATGGTGACCGTCTACGCCGGGATCCGGGCCGTACCGTCCGAGGTCCTTGAGGCCGCCGCGCTGGACGGGGCCTCGCAGTGGCGGATCTGGCGCTCGGTGCTCGCGCCGATGCTCCGGCCGATCCTGGTGGTCGTCACCATCCAGTCGGTCATCTGGGACTTCAAGGTCTTCACCCAGATCTACGTCATGACCAACGGCGGCGGCATCGCCGGCCAGAACCTCGTCCTCAACGTCTACGCCTACCAGAAGGCCTTCGCGTCCTCGCAGTACAGCCTGGGCTCCGCGATCGGCGTGGTCATGCTGCTGATCCTGCTCGCCGTGACGCTGGTCTACCTGCGGCTGCTGCGCCGCCAGGGGGAGGAGCTGTGAATCTTCCGCGCGCGCGAGTGCGCCGTCCGTGGCGGCTGGCCGCCGAGACCTCGGCACTGCTGATCGCGGTGGTCGTCGCCTTCCCGCTGTACTGGATGGTGCTGAGCGCCTTCAAACCGGCCGGGGAGATCGAGTCGAGCGAGCCCCGGCCCTGGACGCTGACCCCCTCGCTGGACTCCTTCCGGCGGGTGTTCGAGCAGCAGGAATTCGGCCGCTACTTTCTCAACAGCCTGATCGTGGCAGGCTCCGTGGTGATCGCCTCGGCGTTGATCGCGTTCCTCGCGGCGACCGCGGTGACGCGTTTCCGGTTCCGTTTCCGGACCACCCTGCTGATCATGTTCCTGGTGGCCCAGATGGTGCCCGTGGAGGCGCTCACGATCCCGCTGTTCTTCCTCATGCGGGACTTCGGCCAGCTGAACACGCTGGGCTCGCTGATCCTGCCCCACATCGCCTTCTCGCTGCCCTTCGCGATCTGGATGCTGCGGGGCTTCGTGAAAGCGGTGCCGGAGGCCCTGGAAGAGGCCGCCCACATCGACGGGGCGAGCCGGAGCCGCTTTCTCTGGCAGATCCTTTTCCCGCTGGTCTTCCCGGGTCTTGTGGCCACCAGCGTCTTCTCCTTCATCTCGACCTGGAACGACTTCCTGTTCGCCAAGTCGTTCATCATCAGTGACACCTCCCAGTCGACGCTGCCGATGGCGCTGCTGGTCTTCTACAAGCCGGACGATCCCGACTGGGGCGGCGTCATGGCCGCGTCCACGGTGATGACGATTCCGGTGCTGGTCTTCTTCGTACTCGTACAACGACGACTCGTCTCCGGCCTCGGCGGAGCGGTAAAGGACTGAACAACGTGACGGACCCTACGGACGTGACGGACGCGACCGACGTGATTCCCCGGCCGCGGCACGCGGTGGCCCAGGACGCCTACTTCGACCTGGGCCCCGACACCCGGCTGGTGGCCGGCGCAGGCGCCGAGCACACCGAGCGCTGGCTGCGCGCCACCCTGGGCGCGGCCACCGGCCTGCCGCTGGCGCCCGGCGGGGATGGCGGCGGCGCCGTCCGGCTGTCCCTCGACGGGGAACTGGCCGACGAGGGCTACCACCTCGACGTCGCGCCGGAGGGCGTGCACCTCACCGGCGGCGGTCCGGCCGGGCTCTTCTGGGGCGCCCAGACGCTGCGCCAGCTGCTCGGCCCGGACGCCTTCCGGCGCGCCCCGCTGCCCGGCCGCCGGTGGCGGCTGCCGCTGGGCCGCATCGAGGACGCGCCCCGCTTCGGCTGGCGCGGACTGATGCTGGACGTCTCCCGGCACTTCATGCCGAAGGACGGCGTCCTGCGCCAGCTGGACCTGATGGCCGCCCACAAACTCAACGTCCTGCACTTCCACCTGACGGACGACCAGGGCTGGCGCATCGAGATCAAACGCCACCCGAAGCTCACCGAGACCGGCTCCTGGCGCTCCCGCACGAAATTCGGTCACCGGGCCTCGCCGCTGTGGGAGGACAAACCCCACGGCGGCTACTACACGCAGGAGGACATCCGGGAGATCGTCGCCTACGCGGCCGCACGGCACATCACCGTCGTCCCCGAAATCGACGTGCCCGGACACTCGCAGGCCGCCATCGCGGCGTATCCGGAACTCGGCAACACCGATGTGATCGACACCACCGCGCTCTCCGTCTGGGACACCTGGGGCGTATCCCCGAACGTCCTCGCCCCCACCGAGAACACGCTGCGCTTCTACGAGGGCGTGTTCGAGGAACTCCTGGAGCTTTTCCCCTCCGAGTTCGTCCACGTCGGCGGCGACGAATGCCCCAAGGACCAGTGGCGGGCCTCGGCCACCGCACAGACGCGGATGGCGGAACTCGGACTCGCCGACGAGGACGAACTCCAGTCCTGGTTCATCCAGCACTTCGACACCTGGCTCGCCGAACGCGGTCGCCGGCTCATCGGCTGGGACGAGATCCTGGAGGGCGGACTCGCCAAGGGCGCGGCCGTGTCCTCCTGGCGCGGTTACGCGGGCGGGATCGCCGCCGCGCGCGCGGGGCACGACGTCGTGATGTGCCCCGAGCAGCAGGTGTACCTGAACTTCCGGGAGGACGGCGGCGAGGACGAACCCGTGCCGATCGCCTTCGTACGCACCCTGGAGGACGTCTACCGGTTCGAGCCGGTTCCGGCGGAACTGACCCCGGAGGAGTCCGGACACGTGATCGGCACCCAGGCGAACCTGTGGACCGAGGTGACGGAGAACCAGGAGCGGGTGGACTACCAGCTCTTCCCGCGGCTCGCCGCCTTCGCCGAGGTCGCCTGGAGCGCTCTGCCCGCCCCGGCCGACCGGGACTACGCCGCCTTCGAGCGGCGGATGGCCGCCCACTACCGGCGGCTCGACGCCCTGGGCGTCGGCTACCGCCCGCCGGCCGGCCCGCGGCCCTGGCAGCGGCGCCCCGGTGTACTCGGCCGCCCGATGGACGGGCCGCCGCCGAACAAGTAAGAGAAACGCCCCTAAACGTCACTGGGGAGTGGCAACTCGCGCACATAGTGCGTAACTCCGATCGTCGGAGATCCCGTACGAAAACGGACCATCTCGCCGACGAGGCGGGCGAATGCCTCCTAGCGGACCCCTGCGTCCGGGCCCTGCGAAGATGTGCCAGAGTTGCCACGTCCACCCTGTCAGGTCGTACCGTACGGCCACATGGGCGGGACCAGGTGGGACAGCGGGAAGGGGCAGTCGGTTTGACCACGCACGCACCGCAGGCGGCGCAGGCCGTCACGCTGCCCACGACACTGGACGAGGCCGTGGCGGCGCTCACCGCGATGCCCGCGGCCGTTCCGGTCGCGGGCGGCACCGACCTGATGGCGGCCGTCAACTCCGGGCAGCTCAGGCCCGCCGCGCTGGTGGGTCTCGGCCGGATCAGCGAGATCCGCGGCTGGCAGTACCAGGACGGGCACGCGCTGCTCGGCGCGGGCCTCACCCATGCGCGCATGGGCCGGCCCGACTTCGCCGCGCTCATCCCGGCGCTCGCCGCCGCCGCGCGCGCCGCCGGACCGCCGCAGATCCGCAACGCCGGCACCCTCGGCGGCAACATCGCCTCGGCCGCCCCCACCGGGGACGCGCTGCCGGTGCTGGCCGCCCTGGAGGCGACGCTGATCATCGCGGGCCCGGACGGGGCCCGCCGGGAGATGCCGGTCTCGCACCTGCTGGCGGGCATGGAGATGCTCCGCGCGGGAGAACTCATCGGCTACGTGCGCGTGCCGCTGCTGCACGCGCCGCAGGTCTTCCTGAAGGCGACCGGCCGCACCGGACCCGGCCGCGCGACGGCCTCCGTGGCGCTGGTCCTCGACCCGGCCAGGCGCGGTGTGCGGTGCGCGGTGGGCGCCATCGCGCCGATGCCGCTGCGGCCCCTGGAGGCCGAGCAGTGGGTGGCCTCGCTCATCGACTGGGACAACGGCCGGGCCGTCGTCCCCGAGGCGCTGCACGGCTTCGGCGAGTACGTCGCCGCGGCCTGCATCCCCGACGCGGCCCCGGACGAGGACGGCTCCGTGCCGCAACTGCCGCCCGCCGTACTGCACCTGCGGCGCACCGTCGCCGCGCTGGCCCGACGAGCACTGGGGAGGGCCCTGTCGTGACCGACGACCAGCACGGCGACCCGCACGGCGATCAGCACGGCGAGGGCTCCCCGCCGGGCGGCAGCCGCTGGGACCCGCTGCCCCAGGGCGACTACGACGACGGCGCCACCGCCTTCGTGAAACTCCCCGAGGGCGGCGTGGACGCGCTCCTCGCCTCCTCCGACAGCCCGCTCGCCGCGCCCGGACACGGCTACGTGCCGCCCCAGATCACGGTCGCGCCCGCCACCACCGCCGGTACCGACCCCTCCGCCACCGGCTCCTGGGCGGCGCCGTCGGCACCGTCCGCGCCCGTGGACGGCACCCAGTGGCAGGTTCCGGACGCCGGTCAGGACCCCGCCGCCCACCAGGGCTACGGCGGGTACCCGGCCCAGCAGGACCCGTACGGCGGGGCGGCGCCCTACGACGTGAACGCCGGGCAGGGCGTCCCCGGGCACGACGACCGGTTCGCCTACCAGCCGGGTCCCACCGGGCAGTGGGACTTCTCCCAGGCAGCGCAGGCCGCCCAGGCGTCCCAGGCCGAGGCGGACGCCGCGGCGGCCCGGCAGGCGTCCGGCCAGGACGTGACCGGGCAGTGGTCCATCCCCGTCGCCGACGGCGACCTGCCGGACGAGTCGGGCGAGTTCACCACGTCGTCCCTGGCCGAGCAGTGGGGCACCGGCGCCCCGGCCACCCTCCCGGGCGGCGCTCCCGCGCCCTGGGCGACGCAGCCGGCCGGACAGCCGTGGGGCGAGGACGCACCGCGGACCGGACCGGCCGGACCGGCCGACGAGGAGCGCCCCGCGCCGAGCGGGCACGGGTACGGATCCACCACGGACGGACCCGGCCAAGGGCACGGCCCCGACGCGGGCCACGGCCCCGACGCCGGCATCGGCCCGCACGGGCCGGGCTCGCCCGCGCCCGGGGCCGGCCCCGTCGCGAACGCGCCCGCATACGGTTCCACCGCGGCCGGGCACAGGGAGGGGCGCGGGCCCGGCTCGGCCGCCTCCGTGCACGGGCGCGGCGCCGCCGTGAGCCCGGACGGTCCCCGCGCCGCCGACGGGCCGGGCTCGCCCGCGCCCGGGGCCGGCCCCGTCGCGAACGCGCCCGGATACGGCTCCACCGCGGCCGGGCACAGGGAGGGGCGTGGGCCCGACTCGGCCGCCTCCGTGCAAGGGCGCGGCCCCGCCGTGAGCCCGGACGGTCCCCGCGCCGCCGACGGTTCGTACGCCCACGAGCCCGGTGACGACGCCGAACCCGTGACCGAAGCCGCCGCCGGGGCCGGTCCCGGCGTACGGGCGCCCGACGGGGCCGCCGCGGGGAGCGGGACGGTCACCGGCGGGCCCCGTGGGGCCGAGGAGGCCCCTGAGGGCCTGGCAGGGCGTTCCGCGGGCCCCCGTGAGGAGATGCGGGCCGGATCCCGTCCGGAGGCCGCTGAAGGCCCCGTGACGGGCCGGGCGCCGACCGCCGGCCGGGAGCGCGTGCCCGAGCCCTCGGCCGGTCCCCAGGGCGTCCTCGCCGACGCGTCGGACCCGACCGGCCAGACCGGTCGTGGGACCGACACGGCGGACCCGGGCGACGCCCGTACCGACGCGGACGGCCCCGAGGACGCCTCCGACGGCGCCCCCGTAGCTGCCCAGGAGCCGTCGGCGCCCGCCGGGCCGCAGGACGAGCACCCCCTCGCCTCCTACGTGCTGCGCGTCAACGGCGCCGACCGCCCCGTCACCGACGCCTGGATCGGCGAGTCGCTGCTGTACGTGCTGCGCGAGCGGCTCGGCCTCGCGGGCGCCAAGGACGGCTGCTCGCAGGGCGAGTGCGGCGCCTGCAACGTGCAGGTCGACGGGCGGCTCGTCGCCTCCTGCCTGGTCCCGTCCGTGACCGCGGCCGGCAGCGAGGTGCGTACCGTCGAGGGCCTGGCCACCGACGGACGGCCGTCGGACGTGCAGCGGGCGCTCGCCCGGCGCGGCGCGGTGCAGTGCGGCTTCTGCGTGCCCGGCATGGCGATGACCGTGCACAACCTCCTGGAGGGCAACCCCGCCCCGACCGAGCTGGAGGCCCGCCAGGCGCTGTGCGGCAACCTGTGCCGCTGCTCCGGCTACCGGGGCGTCCTGGAGGCGGTCCAGGAGGTCGTCGCCGAACGCGAGGCGCACGCCGACGCCGACGCGCAGGCCGGACCGGACCCCGAGGAGCCCCGCATCCCGCACCAGGCCGGTCCCGGCGCGGGCGGCGTCAACCCGGCGGCGTTCGAGGCACAGCCACAGCCGGGGGCGCAGGACCCGACCGGAGCGCACGACCGGCCGCCCTACGGCGACCACGGAGACCACGGCACCCACGGCCGGGACGGAGGCCACGCGTGAGCAACGACGCCGCGACTGCGGAGGCCGAGGGGACCGCCGAGGCGGCGACCCCCGTCCCCGACCCGATCCCGCACGGCCTCGGCGCGTCCCTGCCGCCCGCCGACGCCCGTGCCAAGACCGAGGGCACCTTCCCGTACGCCGCCGACCTGTGGGCCGAGGGCCTGCTGTGGGCGGCCGTGCTGCGCTCACCGCACCCGCGCGCCCGCATCGTCTCCATCGACACCACCCACGCGCGCGAGATGCCCGGCGTACGGGCGGTCGTCACGCACGAGGACGTGCCCGGCACCCCGCTGCACGGCCGCGGTGGCCAGGCCGACCGTCCGGTGTTCGCCTCCGAGGCCGTACGCCACCACGGCGAGCCGCTCGCCGCCGTCGCCGCCGACCACCCGGACACCGCGCGGATGGCCGCCGCAGCCGTCATCGTCGAGTACGAGCTGCTCGACCCGGTCACCGACCCGGAGCAGGCCTTCGAGGCCGAGCCGCTGCACCCCGACGGGAACCTGATCCGGCACATCCCGCTGCGCCACGGCGACCCGGACGCGGCCGGCGAGATCGTCGTCGAGGGCCTGTACCGCATCGGCCGCCAGGACCCGGCCCCCATAGGAGCCGAGGCGGGCCTGGCCGTACCGCGCCCCGACGGCGGCGTGGAGCTGTACCTGGCCTCCACCGACCCGCACGGCGACCGCGACATCGCCGCCGCCTGCTACGGGCTTTCGCCCGAACAGGTGAAGATCGTCGTCACCGGGGTGCCGGGTGCCACCGCCGACCGCGAGGACCAGGGCTTCCAGCTGCCGCTCGGACTGCTGGCGCTGAAGACCGGCTGCCCGGTGAAACTGACCGCCACGCGCGAGGAGTCCTTCCTCGGGCACACCCACCGCCACCCCACCCTCCTGCGCTACCGCCACCACGCGGACGCCGAGGGCCGGATCGTGAAGGTCGAGGCGCAGATCCTGCTCGACGCGGGCGCCTACGCCGACACCTCCTCCGACGCCCTGGCCGCCGCGGTGGCCTTCGCCTGCGGCCCGTACGTCGTGCCGAACGCCTTCATCGAGGGCTGGGCGGTGCGCACCAACAACCCGCCCTCCGGCCATGTGCGCGGCGAGGGCGCGATGCAGGTGTGCGCCGCGTACGAGGCGCAGATGGACAAGGTCGCCAAGAAGCTCGGCCTGGACCCGGCCGAGGTGCGGCTGCGCAACGTCCTGGCCACCGGCGACGTCCTCCCCACCGGCCAGACGGTCACCTGCCCGGCGCCGGTCGCGGAACTCCTCCAGGCGGTCCGCGACTTCCCGCTGCCCGCGCTGCCCAAGGACACGCCCGAGGACGAGTGGCTGCTGCCCGGCGGCCCCGAGGGCGCGGGCGAACCGGGCGCGGTGCGCCGGGGCGTGGGCTACGGCATCGGCATGGTGCACATGCTCGGCGCCGAGGGCGCCGACGAGGTCTCCACGGCCACCGTGAAGGTCCAGGACGGCGTGGCGACGGTGCTGTGCGCGGCGGTCGAGACCGGCCAGGGCTTCACCACGCTGGCCCGGCAGATCGTGCAGGACACCCTCGGCGTCGACGAGGTGCAGGTGGCGCCGGTCGACACCGACCAGCCCCCGGCGGGCCCCGGCTGCCGGGGCCGGCACACCTGGGTGTCGGGCGGCGCGGTGGAACGGGCGGCCAAGATGGTCCGCACCCAGCTCCTCCAGCCGCTGGCCCACCAGTTCGGGATGTCCACGGAGCTGCTCCAGATCGCCGACGGCAAGATCACGTCCTACGACGGCGTGCTGTCGACGACGGTCACCGAGGCGCTGGACGGCAAGGAGCTGTGGGCCACCGCCCAGTGCCGCCCGCACCCGACCGAGCCGCTCGACGAGGCGGGGCAGGGCGACGCGTTCGTCGGCATGGCCTTCTGCGCGATCCGCGCGGTGGTCGACGTCGACATCGAGATCGGCTCGGTACGCGTGGTGGAGCTGGCCGTCGCCCAGGACGTCGGCCGCGTCCTGAACCCGGCCCAGCTGACCGCCCGCATCGAGGCGGGCGTCACCCAGGGCGTCGGCATCGCGCTCACGGAGAACCTCCGCACCCCGCGCGGCCTGATCCGCCACCCCGACCTGACCGGCTACGCCCTGCCGACCGCGCTGGACGCCCCGGACATCCGGATCGTGAAGCTCGTCGAGGAACGCGACGTGGTCGCGCCGTTCGGCGCCAAGGCCGTCAGCGCGGCCCCGGTGGTGGCCTCCCCGGCGGCCGTCGCCTCCGCGGTACGCGCGGCCACGGGACGCCCGGTGAACCGGCTCCCGATCCGCCCGCAGGCCGCGGTGGCCACCGGTCACTGAGCGGTGGCCGAGCGGCCCGCGCGCGTGAGGCAACGAGTGCGCGCCCCGGCGCGTCCTACGAGGTGAACGGGGTCCGTGCGCAGGCGCGTTGTCAGTGGTGGCGCGTAGTCTCCGAAGGAGCGCGAACGGCAGCCGCCGGCACGCGGACGGCCATACTTTCTCGGGGGAGACGATGCACGCGGTCACCGGCGGTACGACGATCACGCGGGGCGCGGCGGCGGACGCCCGGACGGCGGTTCCCTCGCTGGTGACCCGCGTCCGCCTCGCCACGACGGTGGAGGACCCGTCCTGGACCCGCGGCGCCACCCGGCGGAGCCGGGGGACCGCCGAGTGGCCGTCGCTGTGGAACACGTCCACCCTGATGAGCTGCCTGCTCCTGACGGTGACCCACCGCGCGGAGCCGGGCACCTCCCGCGACCTGCCGCCCCGCTTCCTGGACCGCGAGTTCGGCCGTCACCGGGTGACGCGCTTCGAGGACATCGACTTCCCGAGGACCCTCACCCACGAGCCCACCCGCCGCTTCCTGCGCGAGACGGGCCTGCCCGAGGACGCCCGCCCCTTCCGCCTCGACGCGGACGACCTGCCGCTGCCGACGCTGGCGGAGTACTGCGAGGACCACCCCGAACACCCGGTCCCGGCGGGCGCGGAGCACCTGGTCCGCCTGGGGCGGCTGGCGGACGGCGCCCACGTGGTCGTCGACGGCACGACAGGCACCGTCCTGACCTGGCGGACACCCGACGGCACCCTCCACCCCCTGATGTCGGACGTCTCCGCCCTCGCCCTCACCCTCTGGGCACTGCGCCGGGCGGGCCGGTTGGAGGCCGTGGCGGGGACCGACGAAGCGGGCGCCGACAGGTGGTCGGCCCGGGGCCCGAGGTGCCGCGCGGTCAGCCGTTGAGCCCGGCGGAGGGCTCGTCACCGTTCTGAGCCTGCTGCGACCGCTTGGCGAGCATCGAGGCCAGGTCTCGAATGCCGTCCTCGTCGATGTCACCCTTGTGTGCGGCCTTCTCCATGGTCCACAGCAGAGTGGTGCCGACCCGGGTCTGGGTCACGGCGCCGGGCTCGCCATGGAAGCCGGAGGTGCCGAGCCGGGCGTCGTGCTCGTCACCGATCGGGCCGAGCTTCAGGGTCCTGGCCTTTTGGCCCGTCACGCTGGCCTGGTTGCCGTAGTAGCCGTCCCAGAGCACGTCGTACGCGTCCTGGGCGGCCTTTTCGCTGTCGTAGGCGACGATCTGGAAGGTGACGGAAGCGGTGGGGCTCTCGCGCTGGAAGGTAGCTGCGCCGAAGAAACGAGAGTTCTCGCAGCCGGCGTTGCCATTGATGGGGCAGGCCTGCGAGCGGTAGAGCTTGTCCATCTCGACGGCTGTGGGCTGGAAGGACTGCTTCCATCCCGTCATGACCTCGCCGTCCGGCAGCGTCAGGCCGACCTGGTCCTTCGTGAGCGCCGCCTTGCCGGTTGTGCTCTCGCTCTTCGGTGACTCTCCGCAACCGGTCAGCAGCAGAGCCACCGCGGTCGCCGCGTACCACCTGCACATTCTTCCGGCCATGTGACCACCCCCCCGAATTGCTCATCGTACGTGGACCGCCCCGCGCGGGTTTTGCCCGCCGTTGCCGGTTACGGCTGAGCCGCATTCATCGGCAGGGGTGCTCGCTTTCCCTGAAGGAACGCGGTGATGACGGCGACGGCCCGGTCGTTGTTGTCGTCGAGACCGTTCCACATGTGGTGTCCGACTCCAGGCATGTACTGCGTTCGCTGGATGGCGGGGTCATGGGCAAGGACGGTGGTCTCCCATTGACGGACCTGGGAGGAGCACTCGGCGATCATCAGCATCGCGGGGGTCCGGGAGCGCCTCAGCTGCGGGGCGATGGAGGGTGAGTCCTTGACCGTCTGCTGGATGCGGAGGCCGGCGGCGGGACTGAAGGAGAAGTTCTGTGCGGTGTCTTCGGCGGGGATGCGGTGCGCGTCGCGCGCGCAGTAGGCGGACGCGGTGTCGCTGCCGAGATCTGCGGCGGTGAAGGCGTTGACGCCTTCGGCCTGCCCGATCAGTCCGGTGTCGGAGCTGAGGAGTCCGAGCCGCATGAGGCCGAAGGCCACGGCGTACCGGGGAACGCGCGTCGACCGCGGCCCGGTCAGGTCCGGCGCGAGGCCGCGCGCGGATTTTCGGCCCTTGTGCCCGGCGATGTGTGCGGTAGAGCCGTCCATGGGGCCGGGCTCGGCGATGATCGCCTGGTGCAAGCGTGCGGCGACGCTCGGGGAAGCCAGGGCTCGGGTGAGCACGGCCCCGCCTGAGGAGAATGCCAGGATGTCGACCTTGCCCCTGTCCAGGCGGTCGACGAAGGCGGCGAGGTCGCGGACCGACCTGGAGATCGTGTACTTGCCCATGGGGAGCAGGTCGCTTCGCCCGCCACCGGCCTGTTCGTAGGCGTGGACGTCGTAGCCCTGGCGTGCCGGGAGTTGCAGCAACCGGTGGTCCAGCACCGAGATGCCACGGACCGGTCCGCTGTTGAGGTACACGAACGGGATGGGGTGCCGGGTGCTGGGGTTCGCGGCCGGGTAGTGGTACACCGCTACCCGACTGCCTGTGGCCAGGCTCCAGTGCTGCGTGGCCAGGATCAGGGCCGGTATCCGGGCTCTCCCGATCCTGGCTGAAGCGGTGGTACGGGGTCGGCGAAGACCGGCATGCCAAGGTCAACCAGCTGCGGCCGGCCATCGGCCGCAGTCCGTTTGTGGCTGTTGAGTTCGGCCGTCGCGGCATCAAAAGCTGACTTGAAGTCCGTCACTTTCCGCACCGCCCTCAATGAGGTTGTCCGGCGCGGCCACCTCGGCAAGAACCCGTTCAATTGGCCAAAGCGCCGAAGGCGGGGGACTACGAGGTGGAGCCCTACAGCGCGCAAGAGGTGCAGCGGTTACCTGGTCAGGCTCTGGAGGCCGTGGCGGGATTCGAACCCGCGTAACTCGCTTTGCAGGCGAGCCCCTGGGCCACTCGGGCACACGGCCGGGTCTGTGACTCGGTGCCTCGACGGTATGACGGGGCGGGGGAGGCGCTCAAGGGATCCGGGCGGCCCGCAACACGACTGCCATACGCCGTTCATGAACGCCCGCCCGGGCCGCCGGGTCGTACGACCAAGGTCCCGGTCCCGTACCGCCTCTCGACAGGGGTAAAAGCGGGCCGTGGCCCTTACTCTGGCGACCATGACCGTCCCTGAGCCCCGCGACACCGATGTCGCGGCCCCCGCCGAGCCCTCCGTCACGACTGCCGGCGCCCCCGCCGAGACCGTGCTGAGCAGCGCCTACCGGGCGCTGAGCATCGGCATCGTCTCCGTCATCGTGCTGATCGCCTTCGAGGCGACGGCGGTCGGCACGGCGATGCCGGTGGCGGCGCGGGAGCTGGACGGGGTGTCGCTGTACGCGTTCGCGTTCTCGGGGTACTTCACGACCAGCCTGTTCGGGATGGTGCTCTCCGGGCAGTGGTCGGACCGGCGCGGGCCACTGGCCCCGCTGACGACCGGCATCGCCGCCTTCGCGGCCGGGCTCGTGCTGTCCGGGACGGCGGGCGCGATGTGGCTGTTCATCCTCGGGCGGGCCGTGCAGGGGTTCGGCGGCGGGCTGGTGATCGTCGCGTTGTACGTCGTCGTCGGGCGGGCCTACCCGGAGCGGCTGCGGCCCGCGATCATGGCGGCGTTCGCGGCGGGCTGGGTGGTCCCGTCCGTCGTCGGACCGCTGGCCTCCGGCGCCGTGACCGAGCACCTCGGCTGGCGTTGGGTGTTCGTCGGCATCCCGGTGCTGGTCGTGGTTCCGCTGGCCCTCGCGCTGCCGCAGATACGCAGCCGCGCGTCCGGCGCCGTGCGGGGAGCCGCGGAGGGAGGGGACACCCCGGCCTCCTTCGACGGCCGCCGGATCCGCCTGGCCCTCGCCATCTCGCTGGGCGCGGGCCTGCTCCAGTACGCCGCCCAGGACCTGCGCCCGGTCTCCCTGCTGCCCGGCGCGGCGGGCGTGGCGCTGCTCGTCCCCGCCGTCCTCGGACTGCTGCCGCGCGGCACCTACCGGGCGGTGCGCGGCCTGCCCTCCGTGGTCCTGCTGCGCGGGGTGGCCGCGGGGTCGTTCATCGCCGCCGAGTCCTTCGTCCCGCTGATGCTGGTCACGCAGCGCGGACTGAGCCCGACGCTGGCCGGTCTCTCCCTGGCGGCCGGCGGCGCGACCTGGGCCGGGGGCTCCTGGCTCCAGTCCCGGCCGCGCCTGGAGCCGTACCGGGAGCGTCTGATGGCCGTCGGCATGCTCCTGGTCGCGGCGGCCGTCGCGACGGCGCCGAGCGTGCTGATCGACGCCGTGCCCGCCTGGACGGTGGCCGTCGCCTGGGCCTTCGGCTGCTTCGGCATGGGCCTGGTGATCTCCTCCACCAGCGTGCTCCTGCTCAAGCTCTCCGCCCCGGAGGAGGCCGGCACCAACTCCGCCGCGCTCCAGATCTCCGACGGCCTGTCCAACGTCGTCCTGCTGTCGGCCGGGGGCGCGGCCTTCGCGGCCCTCGGCGGCGGCACGGTCAGCCACGCGGCCACCGAGGCATCCGGCTCCCACCCGGCGGCCTTCGCGGCGGTGTTCCTGCCGATGGCGGCGGTGGCGCTGGCCGGGGCGTGGGTGGCGACACGGGTGCGGGAGCGGTGAGCCGCCCGGACCCTCGTACCGCCGCCGGGGGGCGGGTCACCCCGGGTTGTGACGTCCGTCCCACCCGGGGGTGACCCGCCCCCGTGGGCGCGGTGATCGCGTCCGCCCGCCGGTAGGGTGGCCCGGTTGTCATACGTGGCCGAGCCGCTCTACCCCCTTCGGAGACCGTGACTACCACCGCCAGCTCCAGCACCTCGCACCACCTGTCCCCGGCCTTCCCCGGCCGTGCCCCCTGGGGCACCGCCGGCAAGCTGCGGGCCTGGCAGGAGGGGGCGATGGAGAAGTACCTCCAGGACCAGCCCCGGGACTTCCTGGCCGTCGCCACCCCCGGCGCCGGAAAGACGACCTTCGCGCTGACGCTGGCGTCCTGGCTGCTGCACCACCACGTCGTGCAGCAGGTGACCGTCGTCGCGCCGACCGAGCACCTGAAGAAGCAGTGGGCCGAGGCCGCGGCGCGGATAGGGATCAAGCTGGACCCCGAGTACAGCGCGGGCCCGCTCAGCCGCGAGTACCAGGGCATCGCCATCACCTACGCGGGCGTCGGCGTGCGCCCCATGCTGCACCGCAACCGCGTCGAGCAGCGCAAGACCCTGGTCATCCTCGACGAGATCCACCACGCCGGTGACTCCAAGTCCTGGGGCGAGGCGTGCCTGGAGGCCTTCGAGCCCGCCACCCGGCGCCTCGCGCTCACCGGCACGCCGTTCCGTTCGGACACCAACCCCATCCCCTTCGTGGCGTACGAGGAGGGCAACGACGGCATCCGCCGCTCCGCCGCCGACTACACCTACGGGTACGGCTCCGCGCTCGCCGACGGCGTCGTGCGCCCCGTCATCTTCATGAGCTACAGCGGCAACATGCGCTGGCGCACCAAGGCCGGCGACGAGATCGCCGCGCGGCTCGGCGAGCCGATGACCAAGGACGCCGTCAGCCAGGCCTGGCGCACCGCGCTCGACCCGCGCGGCGAGTGGATGCCGGCCGTGCTGCGCGCCGCCGACCAGCGGCTCACCGAGGTCAGGAAGGCCATCCCGGACGCTGGCGCGCTCGTCATCGCCGCCGACCAGGACTCCGCCCGCGCCTACGCCAAGCTGATCCGCGAGATCACCGGCGACAAGGCCACCGTCGTGCTGTCCGACGACACCGGCGCGTCCAAGAACATCGACGCGTTCAGCGGCAGCACCGACCGCTGGATGGTCGCCGTCCGCATGGTGTCCGAAGGTGTCGACGTCCCGCGCCTCGCGGTGGGCGTCTACGCCACCACCATCTCCACCCCCCTCTTCTTCGCCCAGGCGGTCGGCCGTTTCGTCCGTTCCCGGCGCCGCGGCGAGACCGCCTCCGTCTTCCTCCCCACCGTGCCCGACCTGCTCACGTTCGCGAACGAGATGGAGCGCGAGCGGGACCACGTCCTGGACAAGCCCAAGAAGGAGGGCGAGGAGGACCCCTACGCCGAGTCCGAGAAGGAGATGGACGAGGCGAACCGGGAACAGGACGAGGACACCGGCGAGCAGGAGCAGTTCTCCTTCGAGGCGCTGGAGTCCGAGGCCACCTTCGACCGGGTCATGTACAACGGCGCCGAGTTCGGCATGCAGGCCCACCCGGGCAGCGAGGAGGAGCAGGACTACCTCGGCATCCCGGGACTGCTGGAGCCCGACCAGGTCCAGATGCTGCTCCAGAAGCGGCAGGCCCGGCAGATCGCGCACAGCCGCAAGAAGCCCGACGAAGAGGCCGACCTGCTCGAACTGCCCGCCGACCGCCGCCCGGTGGTCTCCCACAAGGAGCTGATGGAGCTGCGCAAGCAGCTCAACACGATGGTCGGCGCCTACGTCCACCAGAGCGGCAAACCGCACGGCGTGATCCACACCGAACTGCGCCGCGTGTGCGGCGGCCCGCCCAGCGCCGAGGCGACCGGCGGCCAGCTGCGCCAGCGCATCGCCAAGGTCCAGGAGTGGGCCACGCGGATGAAGTGACGCGCGGGACGCCGGTGCCGAGGGCGTGCGCGGTACGTACCGGGACAAACACAGGCGGTTGATAACGGTTGGCGCCCGGATTCTGGACGGAGCCTTCCGCTGAGCGAACCGGGTCCTTTACTGTCCCGCTACGCACGCCCCGTGGCAGCGCCGCCGCGGAGCGCAGCCGTGAAGCGACTGGGCCCGGGACAAGGCCGGGCCGTCAGCCGATCGGCGGCCTCTGAAGCGCGTCACTGACGGGACTCGGTGACGCATACCCCGCGAGGAGGGCCGCCGACCTCACCACTAAGGAGTGGGCGTCGTGACCGCGGAGACCTCTCAGACGCTCGACCGGGGACTGCGGGTCCTCAAACTGCTGGCCGATACGGACCACGGGCTGACCGTCACCGAGCTGTCCCACAAACTGGGCGTCAACCGGACCGTCGTGTACCGGTTGCTCGCCACGCTGGAGCAGCACGCACTCGTACGCCGCGACCTGGGCGGCCGTGCCCGCGTCGGCCTCGGCGTACTGGGCCTGGGCCGCCAGGTGCACCCCCTCGTCCGCGAGGCCGCCATGCCGGCCCTGCGCGCACTGGCCGAGGACATCGGGGCGACGGCCCACCTGACCCTGGTGGACGGCGCGGAGGCGCTGGCCGTCGCGGTCGTGGAGCCGACCTGGACCGACTACCACGTCGCCTACCGCGCGGGCTTCCGCCACCCCCTGGAACGGGGCGCCGCGGGCAAGGCGATCCTGGCCGCCCGCCAGCCGCCCCGGCCCACCGGCGGTGAGGCCGTGGACGACCCCGGCTACACCCTCACCCACGGCGAACTGGAAGCCGGCGCCTGCGGAGCGGCGGCGCCCCTGCTCGGCGTCACGGGAGTGGAGGGCAGCGTCGGCGTCGTCATGCTGGCAGACGTCGTCCCCGAACGAGTCGGCGAACGCGTGAAGCACGCCGCCCGGGAGGTGGCGGAGGCGCTGCGGTGAGACGGGGTCGTGCCGGGCGTCGGAGCCGAGGGGATCGCGCCACGTTAGATTGACTCCGTGCTCTCTCGTCTCACACGTCCCCAGTTCCTCGCCCTCTGCGGTCTGCCCGTCGTGGCGCTGCTCGCGACCGCCGTGTTCGCGCCCCTGCCGTTCTCCGTGGCGCAGCCGGGGCTGACGGCCGACGTGCTGGGGAAGAACCAGGGCGCCGAGGTGATCACGATCAGCGGCGCGCCGACGCACGACACCGGCGGCCAGCTGCGGATGACGACGATCGAGGCGACCGGGCCGGACGCGAGCATCCGTCTCGGGGACGTGCTGAGCAGCTGGTTCGACACCGACCGGGCCGTGATGCCGCGCGACGCCGTCTACCCGAGCGGCGACGACGTGAGCGAGATCGAGCAGTACAACCAGGAGCAGATGAAGGAGTCCCAGGACTCGGCCACCACGGCCGCGCTCCGGTACCTCCGGATGGACAAGGACGGCGTCGACGTCGAGCTCCGGCTGGAGGACGTCGGCGGGCCCAGCGCAGGCCTGCTGTTCTCGCTCGGCATCGTCGACAAGCTCGGTGCCGGGGACCTGACCGGGGGCAAGGTCGTCGCCGGGACCGGGACCATCACCGACGGCGGCAAGGTCGGTGCCGTCGGCGGGGTTCCGCTCAAGACACAGGCCGCCCGGCGGGACGGGGCCACCGTCTTCCTGGTGCCGAAGGCCGAGTGCTCGGACGCGCGGGCCGAGCTGCCGAAGGGGCTCCGGCTGATCCCGGTGACCACCCTCGAGGGCGCGGTCGACTCGCTGAAGGCGCTGGCGAGCGGCAAGGGCGACGTCCCCGCCTGCTGAGCGGCAGAAGCGGCAGCCCTACCCTTCCTTCACGAAGCCCTTCTCCTTCATCCAGTCCAGCGCCACCTGGTGCGGGTCCTCGCCGTCCACGTCGACCTTCGCGTTCAGGGTCTGCGCCACGTCGTTGGTCAGCGCCTCGGTGACCGGGTCCAGGACGGACGCGATCGCCGGCCACTTCTTCAGGGTGGCCGTGCGGACCATGGGCGCCGCGTTGTAGTTCGGGAAGAACTTCTTGTCGTCCTCCATCACCACCAGGTTCATGGACTTGATCCGCCCGTCGGTGGTGTACACCTCGCCGTAGGTGCAGGCGCCCTTCGCGGTCTGGGTGTAGATGATGCCGGTGTCCATCTGCGTGATGTTCCCGGCGGGCAGCGACATGCCGTACGCCCTCTCCAGGCCCGGCAGGCCGTCCGCGCGGTTGGCGAACTCGCCCTCCACGCACAGCGTCACCGCACCCGGGTCCGACTTGGACAGGGCGGTGACCTCCGAGAGGGTCTTCGTCCGGTACTTCTTGAAGTTGGCCTGGTTCATCGCCAGCGCGTACGTGTTGTTCAGCCGGGCCGGCTCCAGCCACGTCAGCCCCTTCTTCGCGTCGGCCTCCTTCACCGCCTTCCACTGCTGCTCCGGGTCGGGGATCGGCTTGCTGTTGCCCAGGTAGGTGATCCACGCGGTGCCCGTGTACTCGTACGTGGCGTCGGCGTCGCCGTTCTCGACCGCCGCGCGGGTGCCGACCGAGCCCTGGATGCCGGTGCGGTCGAGCACCTCCGCCCCGGCCGCCTCGAAGGCGATGCCCATGATCGCGCCGAGGACCAGTTGCTCGGTGAACTCCTTCGAGGTGACCGTCAGATCGGCACCCTCCAGGGGGCGTCCCTTCCCGATCGAGCCCGGCTCCACGTCGTCGACCATCGGGGAGCCGCTGGTCAGCCCGCAGCCGGCGGGAGCCGCAAGGAGTACCGCGGCCAGGGTCCAGCAGATGCGTCGCCTCATGTGCCCACCTCCAGCCCCCGCGGCCGCAGCAGCAGTTCGGCGAGCGAGGCCAGCCAGTCCACCAGCAGCGCCAGGGCGACGGTGAGGATCGAGCCGAGGACCAGCACCGGCATCCGCTGGCTGGTGATACCGGTGGTGATCAGCACGCCCAGGCCACCGCCGCCGCCGAAGGTCGCCAGCGTCGCCGTACCGACGTTCAGGACGAGGGCCGTGCGCACGCCGGCCAGGATCAGCGGGACGGCCAGCGGGAGTTCGACCCGGGTGAGCACGCCCAGCGGGGACATCCCGATGCCGCGGGCCGCCTCCAGGAGCGTCGGGTCGTTCGCCTTCAGGCCGGCGATGGTGTTGGAGAGGACGGGCAGGACGGCGTAGACGATGATGCCGATCAGGGCGGCCCGGCGGCCGATGCCCAGCCAGATCACCAGCAGCGCCAGCAGACCGATCGCCGGGGTCGCCTGGCCCATGTTGGCGAACGCCATCGCGAACGGGGTGGCCTTCCGGAACGCCCCGCGGGTGAGCAGGATGCCCAGCGGGATCGCGATGATCAGCACGAAGAAGGTGGAGATCACCGTCAGCTGGACGTGCTGCCAGAGTGCCTTGGTGACCTGGCCGTTGCCCAGGGCGTTCCGGCTGAGCGCGTCCAGGTCCGCCTGCCGGAACCACAGCCAGGTCGCCAGCAGTACGGCGATCAGGACGACGGGCAGGAAGGTCAGCTTGCGCCAGCCGACGCGGGAGCCCGCCGTCGCCGGGGGCGGTGGGGGAGCCCCGCCCTCCGCCTCGTCCCCGTTCTCGCCCCCGCCCTCGTCCCGGAAGGCGAGCCCCTTGACCTCGTGCTCGCCCGCGGGGCGGCGGCCGGGGGAGGGGTGGGCGGAGCTGCTCACGCGCGGCCCCCGACCTCGCCGAAGCCCTCCTGCTCGGTGTGCGTCTGCGTGGCCCGGGTCTCCTCCAGGTCGTGCTGGTGCTCCAGCGCGTCCAGCCGGTCGGCCTCCAGCAGTTCGTGCACGGAGTTCATCAGCGTCTCCATGTCGACGACGCCCTCGTACGCGCCGCGCCGCCCGGTGACCGCGACCCGCCCCGCGTTGTCGGTGAGCACCGCCTCCAGCGCGTCCCGCAGCGTCGCGTCCCGGGTCACCGTGTCGTGGACCAGCGTCCCGGCCCGCGCCAGCGAGCCCCTGGCCCGCATCAGGTCGCCGCGCCGCAGCCACTTGTAGGGGCGCCCGCGCCGGTCCAGGAGCAGGATCTCGTTGGTGCCCGACTCCCGCAGCCGGTCGAAGATGTGCTGGAGCGGGTCCTCCACGGTCACCGTCGGGTAGTCCGTGATGCCCACGTCCCGCACCCGGGTCAGGTTCAGGCGCTTGAGGGCCGCGCCCGCGCCGACGAAGCCCGAGACGAAGTCGTCCGCCGGGTTGGTGAGGATCGCCTCCGGGGTGTCGAACTGCGCGATGTGGGACCGTTCGCGCAGCACGGCGATCCGGTCGCCGATCTTGATCGCCTCGTCGAAGTCGTGGGTGACGAAGACGATCGTCTTGTGCAGCTCCCGCTGCAGCCGGATCAGCTCGTCCTGGAGGTGGTCCCGGGTGATCGGGTCGACCGCGCCGAACGGCTCGTCCATCAGCAGCACGGGAGGATCGGCCGCCAGCGCCCGCGCCACGCCAACCCGCTGCTGCTGGCCGCCGGACAGCTGGCGCGGATAGCGGCCGTGGAACTCGCCGGCGTCCAGACCGACCAGGTCCAGCATCTCCTCCACCCGCGACCTGATCCGCGCCTTCGACCAGCCGATCATCCTCGGCACCAGCGCGATGTTCTGGGCGACGGTCATGTGCGGGAAGAGACCGGAGGACTGGATCGCGTAGCCGACCTTGCGGCGCAGCTTCACCGGGTCGATGTCGGTGACGTCCTCGCCGTTGATGCGGATGCGGCCGCCGCTGGGCTCGATCAGCCGGTTGATCATCTTCAGGGTGGTGGACTTCCCGCAGCCCGAGGGGCCCACGAAGACGACCGTCTCCCCGGCCTTGATCTCCATCGACACGTTCTCGACGGCGGGCTGCGGGTTGCCCGGATAGAGCTTGGTGAGGGACTCCAGCTCGATGGTCGCCCCGGTGGTGCCGGCGTGGCCGTTCCCGGCCACGGACTCCGCTGTCTCAGACACGGATCCCCCTCGGAATGGTCAGCCGTCCCAGCAGCACGTACGCCGCGTCGAACAGCAGGGCCAGGACGATGATCCCGAGCGTGCCCGCGAGGACCTGGTTGAGCGCGTTCTTGCTGCCCAGCGAGGCGATCCCGCGGAAGATCTCGTTGCCGAGGCCCGGCCCGGAGGCGTAGGCGGCGATCGCCGCGATGCCCATCAGCATCTGCGTGGAGACCCGGATGCCGGTCAGGATCGGCGGCCACGCCAGCGGCAGCTCCACCCGCAGCAGCCGCGCGGGACGCGACATCCCGATGCCCTTGGCCGCGTCCACCAGCGCCGGGTCGACCCCGCGCAGGCCCACGATCGAGTTCCGCACGATCGGCAGCAGCCCGTACAGGGTCAGCGCCGTCACCGTCGGCGGCACGCCCAGGCCCACGATCGGGATGAGCAGACCGATCATGGCCAGCGACGGGATGGTGAGGATCGTCGACGTGGACAGGGTCGCCAGGTTCCCCGCCCAGTCGCTGCGGTAGGTGAGGACACCGATCAGCACCCCGATCAGGGTCGCCACGACCATGCACTGGAAGACCGCGCTGGCGTGCTGGTAGGCGTCGGCGAGCAACTGCTGGTGGCGGCTGCCCAGGAAGTCCCAGAAGTTCACGTCCGCTCACCTCCGGGTCGGGGCCGGCCGGCCTCAGTCGTGTCCGCCGCTGTCCCGGGCCGCCTGCTCCACCAGCGGGATGATCCGCAGCGGAACGGGGTTCTCCATGACGATCGCCGTGGCGGCCCGGACGATGCCATCAAAACCGACAACCCGGTCGATCACCCGCTGGAGATCGGCGTTCGAGCGGGCCACGAGGCGGCACAGCATGTCCCCGGTGCCGGTCGTGGTGTGCAGCTCCAGCACCTCCGGCACCGTCGCCAAGTGCGCCCGCACGTCGGCCCCTTGGCCCTGCCGGATCTCCAGCGTGGCGAACGCGGTGACCGGGTAGCCGAGGGCCGCCGGGTCCACCTCGGGACCAAAGCCGCGTATGACTCCGTTCGACTGAAGCCGGTCGAGCCGCGCCTGCGCGGTGCCGCGCGCCACCCCGAGCCGCCGGGACATCTCCAGCACCCCGATCCGTGGCTCCCGCGCCAGCAGACCGATGATCCGCCCGTCCAGCCGGTCGATCCCCGCACCCGCCATAACCACACCCTCCCTGCTGGTCATCCTGTACAGAACGCCTGCCCCGACCGCCATATCACTGGTCATGTTGCCCACTGAAAACGCAAACTATTGCGCACCTTGCGGACGCGGGGGAACCTGCGGCTATGACGCAGACCACACACCACACTCCCGACACCGCCCGGCAGGCCGATCCCTTCCCGGTCAAGGGAATGGACGCGGTCGTCTTCGCCGTGGGCAACGCCAAGCAGGCCGCGCACTACTACTCCACCGCCTTCGGCATGAAGCTGGTCGCCTACTCCGGACCGGAGAACGGCAGCCGGGAGACCGCGAGCTACGTCCTGGAGAGCGGCTCCGCCCGCTTCGTGTTCACCTCGGTGATCAAGCCCTCGACCGACTGGGGCACCTTCCTGGCCCAGCACGTGGCCGAGCACGGCGACGGCGTCGTCGACCTCGCCATCGAGGTCCCGGACGCGCGCGCCGCCCACGCCTACGCCGTCGAGCACGGCGCCCGCTCGCTCGCCGAGCCGCACGAGGTCAAGGACGAGCACGGCACCGTCGTCCTCGCCGCCATCGCCACCTACGGCGAGACCCGGCACACCCTCGTGGAGCGCACCGGCTACGACGGCCCGTACCTGCCCGGATACGTCGCCGCCAAGCCGATGGTCGCCCCGCCCGAGCAGCGCGTCTTCCAGGCCGTGGACCACTGCGTCGGCAACGTCGAACTCGGCCGCATGAACGAATGGGTCGGCTTCTACAACAAGGTCATGGGCTTCACGAACATGAAGGAGTTCGTGGGCGACGACATCGCCACCGAGTACAGCGCGCTGATGTCGAAGGTGGTCGCGGACGGCACCCTCAAGGTCAAGTTCCCGATCAACGAGCCCGCCGTCGCCAAGAAGAAGTCCCAGATCGACGAGTACCTGGAGTTCTACGGCGGCGCCGGCGTCCAGCACATCGCCCTGAACACCAACGACATCGTGTCCACCGTCCGCGCGATGAAGGCGGCCGGGGTCGAGTTCCTCGACACCCCCGACTCGTACTACGACACGCTCGGCGAGTGGGCCGGCGAGACCCGGGTGCCCGTCGACATCCTGCGCGAGCTGAAGATCCTCGTCGACCGGGACGAGGACGGCTACCTGCTGCAGATCTTCACCAAGCCGGTCCAGGACCGTCCGACCGTCTTCTTCGAGATGATCGAGCGCCACGGCTCCATGGGCTTCGGCAAGGGCAACTTCAAGGCCCTGTTCGAGGCGATCGAGCGCGAGCAGGAGAAGCGCGGCAACCTCTGAGACCAGCTCCGCAGAGGCAGATCTCAGGCGGGCGGGCCCTCCACCGAGGGCTCGCCCAGCTCCGCCAGCGCCCGCCTCGCCTCCGGCGCCCGCAGCGGCGAGAAATACGGGTTGATCGTCAGCGCCTCCCCGAGGTGCCGCCGCGCGGGCCCGTACCGCCCCAGCTCCTTCTCGATCACCCCCCGGTGGAACACGTACAGCGCGCTGCGCACCCCGCCGCCCTTGTCGCCGTCGGTCGCGATCGTCGCGAACTCCAGCGCCTCCTGGTCCGCACCGGCGCGGTGCAGCGCCCAGCCCAGCGCGTCGGCCACCGCCGTCCCCGGCTGCCGCCCCCACTCCGCCCGCAGCCGCTCCACCGCCGCCGCCGGGTCGCCGTGGTCCGCGTCGAGCCGCCCCAGCACCAGCTGCTCGTCGGCCCCGGCCGCCTCCGCGCCCCGCGCCCGCTCCCGCAGCAGGTCGTACTCCACCCGCGCCGCCTGCCCGAGGCCCAGCGACTCGTACAGCTCGCCCAGCTCCAGCGCGTACTCGGGGCTCGGCCGCTTGGCCAGCGCCGCCTGGTACGCCGACAGCGCCTCCGTCGTCCGGCCCAGCGCCGCCAGCGCCCGGCCCTGCCCCGCCTGCGCGGCCCGCTGGTCCGGGTCGGTGCGCAGCGCCTCCTGGAAGAACCGCAGCGCCTCCTCCCGCTCCCCGCGCTCGAACGCCAGCCGCCCGGCCTGCTCCAGGTACGCCGCACGCTCGGCCGGTGCCTCGGCGGCGGCCGCGGCGTCCGAGATCCGGGCCGCCGCGTCCTCCCGCCAGCCCCGGTCCCGGTAGACGCCCGCCGCCAGTGCCGCCGCCGCCGGAGCGTCCGGGCGCAGCTCCATCACCTTGTCCAGGGCCCGGCCCACGCCCTTGTCGTCGCCGAGCCCGGTGTACGCGCCGATCAGCACCGCGTGCGCCGTCCACCGTTTGGGCGCCGCCTTCACCGCGCTCTCGCCCCACTTCTTCGCCGCCGGGAAGTCCCGGCGGGCCACCGCCAGCGCCGCGAGCCCCTCCAGGGCCTGCGGGTTGCGCTCCGGCCCCGTCTTCAGGGAGGTGCGCAGCGCCTTCTCGGCCTTCGGCCAGTTCGCCCCGTCGGCCGTGCGGCGGCCCTGCTCCACGTACGCGGCGCCGAGCACCGCCCACGACGCCCCGTCCAGCGGATGCGCCCGCAGACGGGTCTCCCGGTCGCCGATCAGCGCGGCCAGGTCCGGCAGCGCGGCGGGCACACCCGTGGTGACCGCCCCGCGCGCCAGCGCCGCGGGCCCCGGCGCGGGCGGGGGAGCGTCACCGGCCTCCCAGGGGAGCAGCACCAGGACCCCGCCGAGTACGGCGGCACCGGCGACCGAGGCGATCAGCACCCGGCGCCCACGGCGCGACCGCCGCCCGGGAGCCGGTGCCTCGCCCTGTTCCCGCCGGGTGAGCCTCTCCATGACCTCCATGGCGCTCACTGTGCGCCCATACGACGATCACACCGGGCAGGCGACGGCTGCCGTCGACGGGGTTCACACCGATGGCCCCGGGTGCCACGCTGTGATCATGAGCCGTATCGAAGCGCCTCGCGACGAAGACGACGCAGCCGCGACGGTCAACCGCGCCCCCGGCGACCGGAGCACCCTCGTCGACCGGCTGCTGGCCGGTCTGCCCGCCGGGTCCGTCCTCACCGATCCCGACGTCACGGCCTCCTACGCCAACGACATGGCGAGCTTCTGCCCGGCCGGCGCCCCCGCCGCGGTCGTCCTGCCGCGCACCGTGGAGGACGTCCAGCACGTCATGCGCACCGCCACCGAGCTGCGCGTCCCGGTGGTCCCGCAGGGCGCCCGCACCGGGCTGTCCGGCGCGGCCAACGCCACCGACGGCTGCGTGGTCCTCTCCCTGACCAAGATGGACCGCATCCTGGAGATCAACCCGGTCGACCGCGTCGCCGTCGTCGAACCGGGCGTCGTCAACGCCACGCTCTCCCGCGCGGTGAACGAGCACGGCCTCTACTACCCGCCGGACCCCTCCAGCTGGGAGATGTGCACCATCGGCGGCAACATCGGCACCGCCTCCGGCGGCCTGTGCTGCGTCAAGTACGGGGTGACCGCCGAGTACGTCCTCGGCCTCGACGTCGTCCTCGCCGACGGCCGCCTGATGTCCACCGGGCGCCGCACCGCCAAGGGCGTCGCCGGGTACGACCTCACCCGGCTCTTCGTGGGCTCCGAGGGCTCGCTCGGCATCGTCGTGAAGGCGGTCCTGGGGCTGCGCCCGAAGCCGCCCGAGCAGCTGGTGCTGGCCGCCGAGTTCGCCTCCGCGTCCGCCGCCTGCGACGCGATCTGCCGGATCATGGAGGGGGGCCACGTCCCGTCCCTCCTCGAACTGATGGACCGTACGACCGTCAAGGCGGTCAACGACCTCGCCCACATGGGCCTGCCGGAGACCACCGAGGCGCTCCTGCTCGCCGCCTTCGACACCGCCGACCCGGCCGCCGACCTGGCCGCCGTCGGCGCCCTGTGCGAGGCCGCGGGCGCCACGCAGGTGGTCCCGGCCGAGGACGCCGCCGAGTCCGAACTCCTCCTCCAGGCCAGGCGCCTGGCCCTCACCGCCCTCGAAGCCGTCAAGGGCACCACGATGATCGACGACGTGTGCGTGCCCCGCTCCCGGCTCGGCGACATGCTGGCGGGCATCGATCGCGTCGCCGCGAAGTACGGCCTCACCATCGGGGTCTGCGCCCACGCGGGCGACGGCAACACCCACCCCACCGTGTGCTTCGACGCCCAGGACCCCGACGAGTCCCGGCGGGCGCGCGAGTCCTTCGACGAGATCATGGCGCTCGGTCTGGAACTCGGCGGCACCATCACCGGCGAGCACGGCGTGGGCGTCCTGAAGAAGGAGTGGCTGGCGCGGGAGATCGGCCCGGTGGGGCTGGAGATGCAGCGGGCCGTGAAACAGGTCTTCGACCCGCTGGGCCTCCTCAACCCGGGCAAGCTCTTCTGAGCCGGTGGGCCGGGCTGCCCGGCCCTCACCGGGCGAGCAGCTCGGCCAGCCCGTCGTCGATCCCGAGCCGCGCGCCCTCGGTCCCCGGCGGCACCGCCCGCAGGGTCCGCTCCAGCCAGGCCGACACCTGGGGCGTGGGCGCCTCCAGGAGGGCGTCGCCGTCCGGGCTGCTCAGCGCGACGAGTACGACGCTGCGGCCCTCCGTCTTCGACGGCCACACCCGCACGTCCCCGTGCCCGGACGGCCGGAAGACGCCCTCCACCAGGAGGTCGCGGGCGAACGTCCAGTGCACCGGGTGGCCGGAGTCGATGTGGAAGGTGATGTGCACGGCGTAGGGATCGTCCGTGTGGTAGCCGAGCCTGGCCGGTACCGGGATGCCGCTCTCGGGCGACAGGATGAGCCTCAGCTCCAGCTCGCGTTCCACGACGACGGGGCCGGTGGGGTTGGTGTGCATGGCGGGTTCCTCTCCCGAGTCTCGTACGTCCTTGCCCGGAGAGAGCGGCCGGGGGCCGGAGCATTACGCGGGTTCGGGGAACTTTTTTCCGCACCCCGGACCCGGGCTCGGACCGGATGTGAAGGTCCCGGCACGAGGTTGCCCGGAAAGGGGCGGGTACGGCGGGACCGGCGGTGCGGATTGCGCCCGTCTGATAGATGTTGAGGCCCCCTATCAACCCCCGAGCAGATACGGGACGACGGACATGAGCGCCCCAACCCCGGCCCCCGGCGACGACAGGCCCCGCGAGGGGTATTACCCGGACCCGTCCATTCCCGGATACGTCCGGTACTGGAACGGCGCCTCCTGGGTGGCGGGCACGAGCCGCCCCGCCCCCAAGGACGGCGAGCCGCTCGCGCCCCCGCCCGGCGCGCGGCTCTCCGTCGAGGAGACCGGCCCGCACTTCTTCGACGAGGACCCGGCCGAGGACCCGCCGCCCGCCGCCGCGTCCCAGCACGGCAGCCGTCCGGAGTCCGCCACGGCCTGGGCCGACGACCGCTCCGCCCCGTCCGGTCCCGCCGACGCCCCGGAGCGGCGCGGCGCCTGGCCGGGCACCGCACGGGGCGCGGACCCGCGGGTTCCGCACGCCCGGCAGTCGGCACCGCCCGCCGACGGCGGCGCGGGCGACCCCCGCGCGGGTGCCGCGGGCTCCGGCGCGGCGGGCACGGCAGCGGGCTCAGGGGGCTCGGCGGCCGGCGACGGACCCGCGCAGGACGCCGCGGCCGCCTCCGGCACGGCGCGTCCGGGCGCCTCGGAGGGCGCCGCACCCGGCGGGCCGGAGGCTCAGTCCGGCAACACCTTTGTTTTCCGCCGGCCCACGGCGGGACGGCAGGAGCCCCCCGCCGCCGCGGAGGACGAGGGCACCATGACCTTCCGCGCGGTCACCCCGCGCACGGGCCCGCAGCCAGGAGGCACCGGCACCGGACCGGGCACTGGCACCGGACCCGGCACCGGACCCGGCTTCGGCGCCGGCAAGGCGGCAGCCGCCCGGGCCGCCGCCGCGCAGGCGCCCGCGGCGCCCGCCGCCCCCGCGGTGCCCCGCCAGGCGCCCCCGCAGCAGCAGCCCGCCGCCCCCGCACCGGTCGCGGCGGGCGGGCCGGGCGGCGGTCAGACCTCCTGGGCGCAGCAGGTGCACCGGCTGGCCGGGGCGGGCGCGGAGGAGCAGCCCGTCGCACCGTGGAAGCCGCCGGTCGAGGACGTGTTCCAGGCCGCCGCCCGCCGTCAGGCCTCGGCCCGGCCCGCCGGGCTCGGCAGGCGGCTGGCCGCCCGGCTGATCGACACGGTGGTCCTCGGGGGCGTCGCCGCCGTCGCCGCCGTACCTCTCGGCGTCAAGGCGGTCGACCACGTCAACGACAAGATCGACGAAGCCAAGCTCTCCGGCGAGACCGTCACGGTCTGGCTGCTGGACGGCACGACGTCCACGTACCTGGGCATCGTGCTCGCGGTCCTGCTGCTCTTCGGCGTCGTCTACGAGGCGCTGCCCACCGCCAAGTGGGGCCGCACCCTGGGCAAGAAGCTGCTCGGGCTCGAGGTCCGGGACATCGAGGCCCACGAGCCGCCGACGTTCGGCGCGGCCCTGCGCCGCTGGCTGGTCTACAGCGTCCCCGGCCTCCTGGCCGTCGGCGTGGTCGGCGTCGTGTGGTGCCTGTTCGACCGCCCGTGGCACCAGTGCTGGCACGACAAGGCCGCCGGCACGTTCGTCGCGGGCTAGGTGTATTGATCACGAGCGTTGTCAACGCCGGGCGGGTGGGGTCGGGGGGCGCGGGGCTGTACCGAACATGCGGCTCCGCCGCGCGGGCGCGATCAGCCTCCACGCACCCGCACCCGCGGCCGCCGACGACCCATCAGTTCCCCCCGATGGCGCCGGACCCGACCTCGTCCCCTGGACGGCCCCCCGCCGGATGCGCCGTAACAGACCCCGAGGTCCACTCGGGACATGAGCAGCGAACCGCCGGACGACGACCCGCTGAGGAAGAACCCCTACGACAACCCGCCCCCGCCCCCCGGCGGAGGCGGTCCTTACGGCGGCCCCCCGCCCCCCGGCGGCGGAGGCCCCTACGGTGGGCCTCCTCCCGGCGGCGGCCCCTACGGCGGTGACCCGTACGGCGGTGGCGGCCACCCCGCCGATCCGCTGGCCGGGATGCCCCCGCTCGCCGACAGCGGGCGGCGCACACTCGCGCGGATCATCGACATGATCCTCGTGGGCATCGTGGTCTGGTTGCTCAGCTGGGCCTTCAACGTCCAGGAGTACACGGTGGACGGCGACGACGTCTCCGTCGGCAAGTCCTTCGGGCAGTCCGTGATCGCCGCCGTGCTCTACATCGCGTACGACACCTACATGACCACGAGGACGGGCCAGACCCTCGGCAAGAAGTGGCTCGGGATGCGGGTGGCCAACCTGGACAACGGGGCGACGCCCTCGGTGCAGACGTCGCTGATCCGCGCCCTGGTGCTGTGGATCCCGTTCGCGTTCTGCTGCGCCTGCGTGTGGACGATCATCGCGGGTGGCTGGAGCTTCTTCGACAAGCCCTACAAACAGGGCCTGCACGACAAGGCGGCCAAAACGGTCGTGGTCAGCACCCGCTGACGGGCCGGACGCTCAGGCGGCCCGCCCGCGCGACGCCTCACCCGCGCCCGCGCCCGCGGAGACCCGGGCCGCCGTGGGCATCTGCACCGGCTCCCGGTCCGCGCCGAGGCGAGGGGACGGGACGGCGGTCATCGCGCGTGTCCTGGACAGGGGGACCGTCATGGCGACCAGCAGGCCGAGGGCGAGGGCCGCGACGGCGATGAGGGCGACTCCGGGACCCGAACTCGTCTGCGACAGCAGCAGCATGGCGAGTGTCGAGAAGATCACGGTGCACGAACCGTAGGCGAACTGGGCGGCAGTCGGACGGGGCATGGCCATCGTGTCCTCGGAAGACAATCATGGGGTGAGACGGGCTGTCGGCCTGGCATTCCGCCGGCTTCCGGGCGTTCCGCCAAGCGACTCTAACCCGCTGTGTGCCCGAGTGGAACCAGCAGTAAGCACGACCTAACCGACATGGCCGATGCACGGGGGGCGCACGGATTCATGACGTCCGGGAAGTGGACGGTCCCGCGCGCCCGTCGGACGCCGGCCGGGCCCCGACGTACCGCGCTCAGGTCACGATCCGGTGTCCGCAAAGCGAACGGCGACTCCGCATAGTGCACTTGTTCTGCTCAAGTCAAGGTCTGTCTTTTCCGGTGAACCTCTAGTCAAATGTCGTCACTTGAATACACGCGTTGAGCACGTGTGCGCGGACTATGCACTGTCCTTGGTCCCCCATCCGCGCGCGTGGACGCGGGGGAGGAACTCAAGTGACCAGAAGATCCTGGACGTTCAGAACGGCGGCGACCACCGTCGCACTCGCCGCCGCGACCGCCACGCTCTCGGCGGCCGGCGTGGCGCAGGCGGACTCGCCGTCCCGGCCGGAGGCCGTGGACCGCCACGACCCCAGCCCGGACAAGACCACTCGCTCCCACGACCTGAAGGGCCCGCTGAGCGACACTCAGGCCGCCCAGCGTGAGGAGGCCCTGAAGCAGGTCATATCCGGCAACGCGTCGGTGAAGAAGAAGGACGGCTCCAACGTCGTCCAGCTGAAGAGCAAGAAGGGCGACGCCAAGTACGTCGAGCTGGGCCGGGAGAAGACCGACAAGATCTTCACCATCCTGGTCGAGTTCGGCGACAAGGTCGACAGCCGCTACGGCGGCGACGCCGGCCCGCTGCACAACGAGATAGCCAAGCCGAACCGCAAGACGGACAACTCCACGGCCTGGCAGGAGGACTACGACCAGGAGCACTTCCAGGACCTGTACTTCGGTTCCGGCAAGGGAGTCAACTCGGTCAAGACCTACTACGAGAAGCAGTCCTCCGGCCGCTACTCGGTCGACGGCGAGGTCTCCGACTGGGTCAAGGTCCCCTACAACGAGGCCCGCTACGGCTCCAACAAGTGCGACCCCGACAACTGCGCCTGGTTCGCGGTGCAGGACGGCGTCACCGCCTGGGTCGCGGACCAGAAGGCGGCCGGCCGCACCGACGCCCAGATCAAGTCCCAGCTGACCCAGTACGACCAGTGGGACCGCTACGACTTCGACGGCGACGGCGACTTCAACGAGCCCGACGGCTACATCGACCACTTCCAGATCGTGCACGCCGGCGAGGACGAGTCCGCGGGCGGCGGCGCGCAGGGCGAGGACGCCATCTGGGCCCACCGCTGGTACGCCTTCGGCACCGACGCCGGCGCCACCGGCCCCGGTGACAACAAGCTCGGCGGCACCCAGATCGGCGACACCGGCATCTGGGTCGGCGACTACACCATCCAGCCGGAGAACGGCGGACTCGGCGTCTACGCGCACGAGTACGGCCACGACCTCGGCCTGCCGGACCACTACGACACCGCCGGCGGCGACAACTCCACCGGCTTCTGGACGCTGATGTCGTCCGGCTCGTGGCTGGGCACCGGCCGCAACGAGATCGGCGACCTGCCCGGCGACATGAACGCCTGGGACAAGCTCCAGCTGGGCTGGCTGAACTACGACACCGCCAAGGCGGGCGTCAACTCCTGGCACAAGCTGGGCCTGGCCGAGTACAACACCAAGCACAAGCAGGGCCTGGTCGTCGAGCTGCCGAAGGAGGAGGTCACCACCGAGATCGTGACCCCCGCCGAGGGCGAGACCCAGTGGTGGAGCGGCAGCGGCAACGACCTCAAGAACACCCTGAGCCGCAGCGTCGACCTCACCGGCAAGTCGGCCGCCTCCCTCACCCTGGACGGCTGGTACGACATCGAGGCCGACTACGACTTCCTCTACACCGAGGTGTCCACCGACGGCGGCGCCAACTGGACCGCGATCGACGGCACCTTCGACGGGCAGCCCATCCAGCGCGACGGCAGTGACAAGCCCGCCCTGAGCGCCACCGTGGACGCCTACGGCAAGCTGGTCTACCCGCTGGACGCCTACGCCGGCAAGAAGATCGACCTGCGCTTCCGCTACCAGACCGACGGCGGCCTGGCCATGAAGGGCTTCACCGCCGACGAGATCGCGGTGACGGCCGACGGCGAGACGCTCTTCTCCGACAACGCGGAGACCGCGGACGACGCCTGGAAGGCGGTCGGCTTCACCCGCAAGGGCGCGTCCTTCACCAAGGAGTACGCGCAGTACTACATTGCCGAGAACCGGCAGTACGTGTCGTACGACAAGACGCTGAAGACCGGCCCGTACAACTTCGGCTTCTCGGAGCGCCCGAACTGGGTCGAGCACTACGCGTACCAGAACGGCCTGCTGATCTGGAAGTGGGACACCTCCCAGGCGGACAACAACACCAGCCAGCACCCGGGCAAGGGCCTGGTCCTGCCGATCGACTCGCACCCGACCGCGCTGAAGTGGAAGGACGGGACGCTGATGCGCAACCGCTTCCAGGCGTACGACTCGCCGTTCAGCCTCTACCGCACGGACGGCATGACGCTGCACAAGGCGGACGTCGCGAAGTACGTCCCGGGCTCGAAGGGCGTCTCGGTCTTCAACGACCGCAAGAACGACTACTACGACCCGGCGAACCCGACCGGCGGTGTCAAGATCACTGACACCAACACGAAGATCAAGATCCTGAAGGAGGCCAAGAACGGCTCGACGATCGAGCTCGAGGTTGGCCCCGCGGGCAGGTAAATAGCATCTGCCCAGGTCAGAGCATGATCGGCGGTGACCCCCTGGCGGGTCGCCGCCGATCCGTGTTTAGGTGCGTCCTGTGGTTCTCTTATTGACACCGGGTCCGGCAACCGGACCGGCACAGGCTGACTCGGGGGTATGACCGCATGGCCGCAGGAGGCTTCTGCAAGCTGCCGAACGGCACGGTGGTGGTGGCACTGAACCTGCCCAGCCCCGCCCCGGCGAGCGCCGGCAGCGTGCGTTTTCTCGTCCACGCCCAGAACCGGGCGCGCGCCCTGACCAGGCTGCGCAACCTGGGGCTGCGCAGCGTCTACCTGCGGGGCAACGCGGCCCCGCCGACGCCGGACGAGATCACCGCGGTCCTGCACCATCCGGACGGCCTGATATGGCGCACGGCACCGGTGGCAGGCGCCGTGGGCGGCCCGGACCTGGTCCAGGAACTGTGGCACCCGATCCGCGCCCTGCTCAGACGCCCGACCGCGCAGACCTAGGGAGCTACTGCACGACCGGCTTGCCGGACAGCTCCACGCCCGCCTCCCGCAGCTCCTCCAGCGCCCGATCGGTGGTCTCGGCGGCCACCCCGGCGGTCAGGTCGAGCAGCACCTGGGTGCGGAAGCCCTCGCGGGCGGCGTCCAGGGCGGTGGCCCGCACGCAGTGGTCGGTGGCGATGCCCACGACGTCGACCTCGTCGATCCCGCGGGAGCGCAGCCACTCGGCGAGGCCCGTGCCGTTCTCGTCGGCGCCCTCGAAGCCGCTGTAGGCGGCCGCGTACGCGCCCTTGTCGAAGACGGCGTCTATCGCGCCGGAGGCGACGGCGGGGGCGAAGTTCGGGTGGAAGCCGACCCCCTCGGTGCCGGCGACGCAGTGCGCCGGCCAGGAGTGGACGTAGTCCGGGTTGTCGGCGAAGTGGCCGCCCGGTGCCACGTGGTGGTCGCGGGTGGCCACGACGTGGCGGTAGCCGGCGGGCGCCTGCCCGATCAGCTCGGTGATGGCGGCTGCCACGTCGGCACCGCCGGACACCGCGAGGCTGCCTCCCTCGCAGAAGTCGTTCTGCACGTCTACGACGATCAAGGCGCGGCGCATGGTCGGTGTCCTTCGACTGGGTCGACTGTGGATGCAGGAGATCTGGGGCTGATTCGGGCCTTGTGGGGCCGCACCCGTTCTAGCTACCCGAGGCCCCGTGCGCGTACTCCGTCGGAATGACGGGTTCCCCTCGGGAGAGCTGGGTGGCGGACAGCGGGAGGTTGGCGCGGGCGGCCGCGTGCCGGTCCCGGGCGGCGTCCAGCGGCTCGCGGGCGACGACCTCGCCGCCCTTGACCAGCTCGACCAGGAGCTGCCGGTCGGCGAGGGCGTCGGGCACCGGCCCGGTGCCGACCACCTCGGCCTCCGCGTGCCCGTCCGCGTCCAGGCGCCGCGCGGCCCACTTGCGGCCGCCGACGGAGGTCTTGCCGCCGGTGGACTTCTTGGCCACCGGCACCAGCGGCGCCCCTTCCTCGCCGGACTCGGCGCGGGCGACCAGCTTGTAGACCATCGAGGCCGTCGGGTGCCCGGAGCCGGTCACCAGCTGGGTGCCGACGCCGTAGGCGTCCACGGGCGCCGCCGCCAGCGAGGCGATGGCGTACTCGTCCAGGTCCGAGGTCACGACGATCTTCGTCTCGGTGGCGCCCAGCTCGTCCAGCTGCTGGCGCACCCGGTGCGCGACCAGCAGCAGGTCGCCGGAGTCGATGCGCACCGCGCCCAGCTCGGGCCCGGCCACCTCCACAGCGGTACGGACCGCCTCGGCGACGTCGTAGGTGTCCACCAGGAGCGTGGTGTCCCGGCCCAGCGAGTCCACCTGGGCGCGGAAGGCGTCCCGCTCGTTGTCGTGCAGCAGCGTGAAGGCGTGCGCGGAGGTGCCGACGGTGGGGATGTTGTAGCGGAAGCCGGCGGCCAGGTCGGAGGTGGTCGCGAAACCGCCGACGTAGGCCGAGCGGGCGGCGGCGACGGCGGCCAGCTCGTGGGTGCGCCGGGCGCCCATCTCGATCAGCGGGCGCTGCCCGGCCGCGGAGGACATGCGGGAGGCGGCCGCCGCGATCGCGGAATCGTGGTTGAGGATGGAGAGGATCACCGTCTCCAGCAGCACGCACTCGCCGAAGGTGCCCTCGACCCGCATGATCGGCGAGCCCGGGAAGTACACCTCGCCCTCGGGGTAGCCCCAGATGTCGCCGCCGAACCGGTACTGGGCGAGCCAGTCCAGGGTCTCCTCGTCGACGATGTCCTTCTCGCGCAGGAAGCGCAGCACGCCCGCGTCGAAGCGGAAGTTCTCCACCGCGTCGAGCACCCGCCCGGTGCCCGCCACGACGCCGTAGCGGCGGCCGTCCGGCAGCCGCCGGGTGAAGACCTCGAACACGCTCCGCCGCCCGGCCGTACCGGCCTTCAGCGCGGCTCGGAGCATGGTCAGCTCGTACTGGTCCGTGAAGAGCGCCGTCGAGGGGACGTCCACCGGCAGCCCAAGGTCCGCTGTGTTCATACGACGGATCGTACCCCCATTTCGTCAGACTGACGATTTCCAGGCCCGCCCGGTTCGCGTGGCGCCCGCCACAGGCCCGTTTGTGCGGGTGCCCCCCTGTGGTGGCAGCATGGGCCTTGTGACGGCAGCCGCACCCATGGAGATCGAGAAGACCGAGTCGGCGGAGGAGGTCTTCGCCGTACCCGAGCCCGACGTGCCCTGGGTGACGATCGTCCACAACGATCCCGTCAACCTCATGAGCTACGTGACGTACGTCTTCCAGTCCTACTTCGGCTACTCCAAGGACAAGGCCACCAAGCTCATGATGGACGTCCATCACAAGGGCCGGGCGGTCGTCTCCAGCGGCAGCCGGGAGGAGATGGAACGGGACGTACAGGCCATGCACGGCTACGGCCTGTGGGCCACCCTCCAGCAGGACCGGAAATGAGCCCGGAAACGACCCACGCCCGCCCGCAGGACGGAAGCAGCTGAATCGCCTTCATGCCCGGACAATTCGAACCGCTCCCCGGCGGCGGCGCGGCCGTCGCGCTCGACGACGTCGAGATCTCCATCATCCGCTCCCTGGCCGTGCAGCTCCTGGAGCTGATCGGCCCCGGGCCCGCCGAGGACGCCTCCGACGACCCGCTCGCCGAGCTGTTCGCCGACGGCCCGAGCGAGCCGCCCTCCGACCCTGTGCTGCGCCGCCTGTTCCCGGACGCCTACGGCGACCCCGAGGGCACCCCGCAGGCCCAGGAGGCCGAGGAGCAGCGGGCGCACTCCGCGGAGTTCCGCCGCTACACCGAGAACGACCTGCGGGCCGGCAAGCGGGACAACGCGCTGGCGGTGGTCCGCACCCTGGACGCCCTCTCCTCGGCGTCGGCGGGCGAGGAGGGCGCGGTGCTGAAGCTGTCGCCCCAGGAGTCCCAGCAGTGGCTGCGCGCCCTGAACGACCTGCGCCTGGCGATCGGCTCCCGCCTGGACATCGCCGACGAGGACGACACCGACCTGCTCTACCGGCTCCCCGACGAGGACCCGCGCAAGCCGATGGTGATGGCGTACCTGTGGCTCGGCGGGCTCCAGGAGTCGCTCGTCGCGACCCTTATGCCCTGAACGAGACCGTTTCGTCACTCTCCGTGTCCGCTCAGCGGGGCCTCAAATCCGGATAACGATCCCGTCAAAGCCGCGCCTTCTTTGTCCCGGAGGTACGGCTTTCGTCCGCTTCTCCCTGTGTGACACGTCACAGTCCGCCCCTGTGATCAGCGCCGCCGTCGTGGTAAATCTTCACGACCGCCCGGCGAACACCACCCGAATGTTCGGCCGGGTGCGCCACCGAGCCGGCAGACCGCCGGCCAGGCACCGAGCGGGATGTGAGGCCCGCTCAGCTCCATCATCCGGGGGGATCGAGACCCGATCCGCGGCCGACTGAAGGCCCGGGTCGGCATGGAGAAAGGCGCACCACACATGACCTCTGCGCAGGTCGACACGGACAAGGCCCCCGAGGAGGGCTACGAGCGCGGTCTCAACAGCCGCCAGGTCCAGATGATCGCGATCGGCGGCGCCATCGGCGTCGGTCTCTTCCTGGGCGCCGGGGCCAACATCGCCAAGGCCGGCCCCAGCATCATCCTCATGTACGCCCTCGCGGGCGTGATCATCTTCTTCATCATGCGGGCGCTCGGCGAGCTGCTCCTCTACCGGCCCGTCTCCGGCTCCTTCGCCGAGTACTCGCGCGAGTTCCTCGGCCCCTTCTTCGGTTACTTCACCGGCTGGACGTACTGGCTGATGTGGGTGGTCACCGGCATGGCGGAACTCACCGCCGCCGCCATCTACATCCACTACTGGTTCCCGGACATCCCACAATGGGTCTCGGCCCTGGTCTTCCTGGTCCTGCTGTTCGTGGCCAACCTGATCTCGGTGAAGCTGTTCGGCGAGATCGAGTTCTGGTTCTCGATGGTCAAGGTCACCGCCATCATCGGCATGATCGTGATCGGCGTCGGCGTGCTCACCCTCGGCTTCAGCCAGGCCGGCGACACCGCCGCGGTCTCCAACCTGTGGGAGTTCGACGGCTTCTTCCCCAAGGGCATCGGCTCCTCCCTGATGACCCTCCAGGGCGTCATGTTCGCCTACCTCGCCGTCGAGCTGGTCGGCGTGACCGCCGGCGAGTCCGAGAACCCGGAGAAGACCCTCCCCAAGGCGATCAACACCCTGCCCTGGCGCATCGCCCTCTTCTACGTCGGCGCCCTCACCGTCATCCTGGCGGTGGTCAAGTGGACCGAGTTCGCCGAGGGCGTCAGCCCGTTCGTGGAGGCCTTCACCGTCATCGGCATCCCGGCCGGCGCCGGCATCGTCAACTTCGTCGTGCTCACCGCCGCCCTGTCCTCCTGCAACTCCGGCATGTACTCCACGGGCCGCATGCTGCGCACCCTCGCGGACAACGGCGAGGCGCCCAGGGTCTTCAACAGGCTGTCCTCGACGAAGACCCCGGCCATCGGCATCGCCGTCTCGGTCGTCTTCATGGCCATCGGCGTGGTCCTGAACTACCTCGTCCCGGAGAAGGCCTTCGGCTACGTCACCTCCGTCGCCACCGCCGCCGGCATCTGGACCTGGCTGATGATCCTGATCAGTCACGTGCTGTACCGCCGCAAGGTCGTCGCGGGCCGCCTGCCCGCGTCCTCCTTCCCGGCGCCGGGCGGCTCGGTCTGCTCCTACGTCGCCATCGCCTTCCTGCTCTTCGTCACCTGCCTGATCGCCTACGACGCCGACGCCCGCGTCTGCCTGTACGTGATGGCCGGCTGGGCCGCCGCCCTCGGTATCGGCTGGGCGGTCCTCAAGAGCCGCAACCCGCGGATCACCGAACGGCCCGGCGAGCCGGAGTTCGAGAAGATCGGCTGACGGACCCGCCGGCCACCGCCGACCAGCGCCTTCGCGCGCACCGCGGACGTCCGGCCGCACGGGGTGCTCGTGGCACCCGGCACGGCCACCGCTCAGGATGTCCGGCATGTGGGCCCGCCCGTACCGCCCATCGGTACGGGCGGGCCCGTCTGTCTATCCTGGCCGCATGCTGACCATCACACAGGCCCTGTACGACCAGATCGTCGCCCACGCGCGCGAGGACCACCCCGACGAGGCGTGCGGCGTGGTGGCCGGCCCCGTCGGCGAGGGCCGCCCCGAGCGGTTCATCCCGATGCTCAACGCCGCCCGCTCGCCCACGTTCTACGAGTTCGACTCGCAGGACCTTCTCAAGCTCTACCGCGAGATGGACGACCGCGACGAGGAACCGGTGGTCATCTACCACTCCCACACGGCCACCGAGGCCCACCCCTCCCGCACCGACATCACCTACGCCAACGAGCCCGGCGCCCACTACGTCCTCGTCTCCACCGCGGACACCGACGGTGCCGGCGAGTTCCAGTTCCGCTCGTTCCGCATCGTGGAGGGCGAGGTCACGGAGGAGGAGGTCAAGGTCGTCGAGGCGTACTGATCTCGAACTTCGGACGGAATTGGTCCACCAGGTGAGATCACACTCGGGAAGTCGGGTCGGGAATCGATACGATGAGCCCATGGTTCTTCTCGACGTGAGCGAAAAGGCGCCGGGCACGCTGCTCGTGGCGCGGCTGCACGTCGACCTGTGCAGGCTGAAAAGCGCCATCTGTTGATCTTCGTCGCCGCCGTACGGCCGTGTGCCGCGGCGTGCTGACGTGTGCCGCCGCGCGCCCTCAGAACCCACGACAAACTTCCGACAGGAGCCCTCAGCCATGGCCATCGAGGTCCGCATCCCGACCATCCTCCGCCAGTACACCGACGGCCAGAAGGCGGTGCAGGGCACCGGGGACACCCTCGCCAAGCTCTTCGCCGACCTCGAGAGCCGGCACACGGGCATCCAGGCCCGCATCGTCGACGGCGAGCAGCTCCGCCGCTTCGTCAACGTCTACCTGAACGACGAGGACGTCCGCTTCCTCGACGGCATCGACACCAAGCTGTCCGACGGCGACAGCATCACGATCCTGCCGGCGGTCGCCGGTGGCACGGCCTGATCGCCGATGCGTTACGACTCCCCGCTGGCCGCGGTGGGCAACACCCCCCTGGTGTGCCTGCCGCGGCTGTCGCCGTCCGACGACGTCCGCATCTGGGCCAAGCTCGAGGACCGCAACCCGACCGGCTCGATCAAGGACCGCCCCGCGCTCCACATGATCGAGCAGGCCGAGAAGGACGGCCGCCTCACCAAGGGCTGCACGATCCTGGAGCCGACCAGCGGCAACACCGGCATCTCGCTGGCCATGGCCGCCAGGCTCAAGGGCTACCGCATCGTCTGCGTGATGCCCGAGAACACCTCCCAGGAACGCCGGGACCTGCTCACCATGTGGGGCGCGGAGATCATCTCCTCCCCGGCCGCGGGCGGCTCCAACACCGCCGTACGCGTCGCCAAGGAACTCTCCGCCGAGCACCCCGACTGGGTGATGCTCTACCAGTACGGCAACCCGGACAACGCCGGAGCCCACTACGCCGGCACCGGCCCGGAGATCCTCGCCGACCTGCCCTCGGTCACGCACTTCGTCGCGGGCCTCGGGACGACGGGGACGTTGATGGGCGTCGGCCGCTACCTGCGCGAGCACAAGCCGGACGTCAGGATCGTCGCCGCCGAACCGCGCTACGACGACCTGGTCTACGGCCTGCGCAACCTCGACGAGGGCTTCGTCCCCGAGCTGTACGACGCCTCCGTCCTCACCACCCGCTTCTCGGTGGGCTCCGCCGACGCCGTCACCCGCACCCGTGAGCTGCTCCAGCAGGAGGGCATCTTCGCGGGCGTCTCCACCGGCGCCGCGCTGCACGCCGCGATCGGCGTCGGGAAGAAGGCGGTCAAGGCCGGGGAGAGCGCGGACATCGTGTTCGTCGTCGCCGACGGCGGCTGGAAGTACCTCTCCACCGGCGTCTACACCGCGGCCACCACCGAAGAGGCCATCGAAACCCTCCAGGGCCAGCTCTGGGCCTGACGGTTCCTCCCGCGCCCCCGTTCGGTGGCGCGGGGAACCCCGCGGACCACACCGAGGCACCCCCGCGGCGTACGCGCCGCGGGGGTGCGTCAGTCCCCGGGCCCCCGCCCGCCGTCTTCGTCCCGCCACCCCCGGGGACGCCGCCCGCGGCCACGGGGCCGCCGGCCCCGGCCCCAGCCGTCGACGACCGTCGCTACGAGCGCGAGCAGCACCACCGCCGCGAAGACGAGCCACCAGGACGTGTCCATACCGACGACGGTACCGGCGCGCGCCCCGGCCGCGCGCCCCTTCGAGTACCCCGCGCGCCCCGCGTCCAGCCGAACCGGTGATCCCGCAGGTGAGTTCGCCCACAACGGCCCCTGGCGGAGGAGCGACCGCAGGTTTTGCGCCTTACGCTCGACGGACCGCACGACCCCCGTCTCTCCACACGCGCCAGCGGAGGTTTCTGCTTCATGAAGCTCACCGTCGTCGGCTGCTCGGGGTCGTTCCCGTCCGCGGAATCGGCCTGCTCGAGCTACCTCGTCGAGGCCGACGGCTTCCGGCTGCTCCTCGACATGGGCAACGGCGCCCTCGGCGAGCTGCAGCGCCACTGCGGTCTCTACGACCTCGACGCGATCTTCCTCAGCCATCTGCACGCCGACCACTGCATCGACATGTGCGCCTACTTCGTGGCGCGCTACTACCGGCACGACGGCGGCCGCTGCGCCCCGCTCCCGGTCTACGGACCCGAGGGCACCGAGCACCGGCTGACCACCGCCTACGCCGACACCCCGTCCGCCTCCTCCATGAGCGAGGTGTTCGACTTCCACACGGTCAAGCCGTCCACCTTCGAGGTCGGCCCGTTCACCGTGCACACCGAGCGCGTCGCCCACCCCGTGGAGGCCTACGCCGTCCGCGTCGAGCACGGCGGCCGGTCCCTGACGTACTCCGGCGACACGGGCGTCACCCCCGTGCTGGACGAACTCGCCCGCGACACCGACCTGTTCCTGTGCGAGGCCGCCTTCACGCACGGCAAGGAGAACATCCCCGACCTGCACCTCAACGGACGCGAGGCGGGCGAGAGCGCGGACCGGGCCGGCGCCCGGCGCCTGGTGCTCACCCACATCCCCCCGTGGACCGATCCCGCGGTCAACCTGGCCGACGCGCGCGAGGTGTACGACGGGGCGGTGGAGGTCGCCACCGCGGGCGCGGTGTACGAGATCTGAGCCGGCGACACCCACCGCACAGCAGCGCAAAGGCCCCGGAACCTTCGCGGTTCCGGGGCCTTCGTCACGCCGTACGGCCGGGGCTCACGCCTTGGTGAGGTCCTCGATCTCCTCCTCGGGCTCGCGGCCCGGGGTCTTGAGGTTGAACTTGACGATCGCGAAGCGGAACGTCACGTAGTAGATCGCCGCGAACACCAGACCGATCGGGATGATCAGCCATGGCTTGGTGGCGAGGTGCCAGTTCAGCGCGTAGTCGATGGCACCGGCCGAGAAGTTGAACCCGGCGTGCACACCCAGGCCCCACGTCACGGCCATCGACACGGCGGTCAGCACCGCGTGCAGCACGTACAGGACCGGCGCGATGAACATGAACGAGAACTCGATCGGCTCGGTCACACCCGTGACGAACGAGGTCGCGGCCAGCGACAGCATCATGCCGAGGACGGCCTTGCGGCGCTCCGGGCGGGCGGTGTGCGCCATGGCCAGCGCGGCGGCCGGCAGACCGAACATCATGATCGGGAAGAAGCCCGACTGGAAGATGCCGGCGGAGGGGTCACCGGCCAGGAAGCGGGTGATGTCACCGTGCACCACGTCACCGGCGGAGTTGGTGAAGTCGCCGAGCTGGAACCAGGCCACCGTGTTCACGAACTGGTGCATGCCGACCGGGATCAGCGCGCGGTTCACGCCACCGAAGAGGGCCGCGCCGCCGGAGCCGAGGCCGGTCATCCACTCACCGAAGTTCGAGATGCCGTCGCCGATGGGCTCCCAGACCAGACCGAAGAAGACACCCACGACGATGCCGACGAAGGCCATGATGATCGGCACCAGACGCCGGCCGTTGAAGAAGCCGAGCCAGTCCACCAGCTTCTTGCGGTGGTACCGCTGCCACAGCACGGCGGCGAGAAGCCCCATGATGATGCCGCCGAGCACACCGGGGTCGTTGTACGTCGCGGCGACGTCCGCACCGTCCTGGACCACCGCCTCGGTGACCGGGAAGGCCTCGAGCACCTTGCTGTAGACGAGGAAGCCGACCACCGCGGCCAGCGCGGTCGAGCCGTCGGCCTTCTTGGCGAAGCCGATGGCCACGCCTATGCAGAACAGGATCGGCAGCGAGCCGGTGAGAGCACCGCCCGCGTTGTTGAAGACGGCGGCGACCTTGTCCCAGCCGAGGCCGTCCGCGCCGAAGATGTCCGGCTGACCGAGGCGGACCATGATGCCCGCCGCCGGGAGAACGGCGATCGGGAGCTGGAGGCTGCGTCCTACCTTCTGCAGCCCCTGGAAAAGACCGGATCCCCGCTTCTTTGCGGGGGCCGCCGTGTCGGTGGCGGTGCTCATGCTTCCTCCATCGGGTGGTGGTCTACACCACTCAGTGGTGTAGACCTGTTGTAGCACGATGAAGGCGGCGTAAGGAACCCGTGATTCCGCGACCGGACCGCTACGCGCAGTACCCGGCCAAGTCCCCTGCTCACGCACGTGCGAGGGCGCGGCGAAGGCCCCCGGACCGACGGTCCGGGGGCCTTCGCGAGACCACCCTCAAAGGGTACGTGAGGAAGGAAACCGGTCTACACCTTGGTGACGTCCTCCACCTCTTCGTCAGCCTCCCGCCCCGGAGTCTTCAGATCGAACTTCGTGATCGCGAACCGGAAGACCACGTAGTACACCACCGCGAAACACAGCCCGATCGGAATGATCAGCCACGGCTTGGTCGCCAGGTTCCAGTTGATGACGTAGTCGATCAGCCCCGCCGAGAAGCTGAACCCGTCCTTCACCCCCAGCGCCCACGTCACCGCCATCGACACACCCGTCAGCACCGCGTGCGCCGCGTACAGCAACGGCGCGATGAACAGGAACGAGTACTCCAGCGGCTCCGTGATCCCCGTCACGAACGACGTCAGCCCCACCGACAGCATCAGACCGCCGACCTCCTTGCGCCGGTTCGGCTTCGCGCAGTGCGTGATCGCCAACGCCGCCGCCGGCAGCGCGAACATCATGATCGGGAAGAAGCCCGTCGTGAACTGTCCCGCGTCCGGATCGCCCGCCAGGAACATGTTGATGTCACCGTGCACCACCGTGCCGTCCGGCTTCGTGTACGAACCGAACTGGAACCACATCGGCACGTTCAGGAACTGATGCAGACCGATCACCAGCAACGCCCGGTTCGCCAGACCGAACACACCCGCGCCCCACGCGCCGATCCCGGTCATCCAGTCGCTGAAACTCTCCAGCGCGTCACCGATCGGCGGCCACACCCACAGGCACAGCGCCGCGAACACGATCGCCACGAACGCCATGATGATCGGCACCAGCCGGCGGCCGTTGAAGAAGCCCAGCCAGTCCACCAGCCTCGTCCGGTGGAAACGCTGCCAGAAGTACGCCGTCAGCAACCCCATCACGATGCCGCCGAACACCCCCGGATTCTGGAAGACGAACGCCGTCACCTCCCCCGAACCGTCGGTCACCTGGCAACCGACCTGCGGGACCACCTTCGACCCCTCCGGACAGTCCTCCGGAAACTGCCGCAGCACGTTGTAGTAGACGAGGAACCCCGCCACCGCCGCGAGCGCCGTCGAACCGTCCGCCTTCTTCGCCATCCCGATGGCCACGCCCACACAGAACAGCAGCGGCAGCCCCAGCGACCCGTCGAGCAGCGCACCGCCCGCGCCCGTCATCACCTTCGAGACGTTCGTCCAGCCCAGACCGTCGTCCCCGAACACGTCCGGCTGCCCCAGCCGGTTGAGAATGCCGGCGGCGGGCAGGACCGCGATGGGCAACTGAAGGGAACGACCCATCTTCTGCAACCCTTGGAACGCCTTGTTCCAGCGGGCGCGCGCGGGACCGACCGCACTGTCGGCACTCATCCGGTCTCCATCCGGTCGCCGGTACACTGGTGTAGACCAGTTGACAGACGGCTCAGCCGCCGTGACGCCATCATTCGGTACACACCGCATGACCGCTCGCGAAGTTGGGCCAACTGTGGGTTACTGCGACAAAGCGGTCCGGATCAGGGAGAACGAACATGGCCAGCAAGGCTGAAAAGATCGTCGCCGGCCTCGGCGGCATCGACAACATCGACGAGATCGAAGGCTGCATCACCCGACTCCGCACCGAGGTCAACGACCCCGCGCTGGTCAACGACGCCGCCCTCAAGGCCGCCGGCGCCCACGGCGTCGTCAAGATGGGCACCGCCATCCAGGTCGTCATCGGCACCGACGCCGACCCGATCGCGGCGGAAATCGAAGACATGATGTGAGCCACCGGCTCACCGGCAAGGGGCCTTTCCCACTCCGGGACAGGCCCCTTCCCCATGGGCCGCTAGGCTCACCCGCATGTCACGCATCGACGGCCGCACCCCCCAGCAGCTCCGCCCCGTCACCATCGAACGCGGCTGGAGCAAGCACGCCGAAGGCTCCGTCCTCGTCTCCTTCGGCGACACCAAGGTCCTCTGCAACGCCTCCGTCACCGAAGGCGTCCCGCGCTGGCGCAAAGGCAGCGGCGAAGGCTGGGTCACCGCCGAGTACGCCATGCTCCCCCGCGCCACCAACACCCGCGGCGACCGCGAGTCCGTCAAGGGCCGCATCGGCGGCCGCACCCACGAGATCAGCCGCCTCATCGGCCGGTCCCTGCGCGCCGTCATCGACTACAAGGCACTCGGCGAGAACACCGTCGTCCTGGACTGCGACGTCCTCCAGGCCGACGGCGGCACCCGCACCGCCGCCATCACCGGCGCCTACGTCGCCCTCGCCGACGCCGTCGCCTGGGCCCAGGGCAGGAAACTGATCAGGGCCAACCGCAAGCCACTCACCGGCACCGTCTCCGCCGTCTCCGTCGGCATCGTCGACGGCACCCCGCTCCTCGACCTGCGCTACGAGGAAGACGTCCGCGCCGACACCGACATGAACGTCGTCTGCACCGGCGACGGCCGCTTCGTCGAGGTCCAGGGCACCGCCGAGGCCGAACCCTTCGCCCGCGACGAGCTCAACACCCTCCTGGACCTCGCCACCGCCGGCTGCACCGAACTCGCCGAACTCCAGCGCAAGGCACTCGACGCGGCCCTCGAAAGGTAAAGCGAGTAAAGGGAACGCCAACGGCAGGCAACTGGGCCGCCCGAACACGCGTCCCTAGCAGTACAGCACCACGGGCGTACGGCAGACCTTGCCGTACGCCCGGCGCCGCACCGCACACGGGCCGCCCGGCCCTGTCCCAAGGGGAGGACCGAGACCCATGGCCGCGAGCCGCCACCGCCGCCTTCGCCGCACCGCCACCGCCGTCGCCACCGTGGCGACCATCGCCCTGACGGCCGGCCTCACCACCGGCTGCGACGCCGTCGACAAGGCGCTCGACTGCGTACGCACGGCCGACGCGATAGCCGACAGCGTCACCGAACTCCAGCAGGCCGTGGAGAACGCGGACGACCCCACCCAGTGGGAAGAATCCCTCAACGCCATCGACAAGAACCTCGACAAGATCGGCGACCAGACCGACAACACGGACGTCAACAAGGCCGTCGACGACCTCGGCAAGGCCGTCGACAACGTCCGCACCTCGGTCGAGAACGGCGACGAGACCCCCGACCTCAGCCCCGTCACCGACGCGGCGGGCGAACTGACGAAGGTCTGCACGCCGTAGGGGAGGGCTCGGTCCGCCCGGGCGGGGGGTCCGGAATACTGACCCCCATGACCCGCCTCATCCTCGCCACCCGCAACCCCGGCAAGATCACCGAACTGAGGGCCATCCTCGCCGACGCGGGCCTGCCCCACGACCTCGTCGGCGCGGACGCCTACCCGCACGTCCCCGACGTCAAGGAAACCGGCGTCACCTTCGCCGAGAACGCCCTCCTCAAGGCCCACGCCCTCGCCCGGGCCACCGGCCTGCCCGCCGTCGCCGACGACTCCGGCCTCTGCGTCGACGTCCTGAACGGCGCCCCCGGCATCTTCTCCGCCCGCTGGGCCGGCCGCCACGGCGACGACAAGGCCAACCTCGACCTGCTCCTGGCCCAGATCGCCGACATCGCCGACGAACACCGGGGCGCCCACTTCGCCTGCGCGGCGGCCCTGGCCCTGCCCGACGGTACGGAGAGGGTGGTCGAGGGGCAGTTGCGGGGCACCCTCCGCCACGAGCCCGCCGGCACGGGCGGCTTCGGCTACGACCCGATCCTCCAGCCGGACGGCGAGACCCGCACCTGCGCGGAACTGACGGCGGCGGAAAAAAACGCGATCAGCCACCGCGGCAAGGCGTTCCGGGCACTGGTACCGGCGGTACGGGAACTGCTCGGCTGAGCAGCGGAAAACCTACTGGTGCGGCCGGAGGGACTCGAACCCTCACGGGAGTTACCCCACTGGGACCTAAACCCAGCGTGACTGCCAATTCCACCACGGCCGCCCGGCGCTGCTGCCCGGCCATGCTACTGGTCGGGCAGCGCCGTCAGATCCCCAGGTCCTTGATGATCTTGGCTACGTGGCCCGTCGCGCGGACGTTGTACAGGGCGCGTTCGACCTTGCCGTCCTCGTCCACGACGATCGTGGAGCGGATGACGCCCATGTAGGTGCGGCCGTAGTTCTTCTTCTCGCCGAAGGCGCCGTACGCGTCGAGGACCTTCTTGTCCGGGTCGGCGAGGAGGGTGACCTTCAGGGACTCGGCCTCGCGGAACTTGGCCAGCTTCTCCGGCTTGTCGGGGGAGATGCCGATCACGTCGTACCCGGCGCCGGTCAGCAGCTCCAGGTTGTCCGTGAAGTCGCAGGCCTGCTTCGTGCAGCCGGGGGTAAGCGCGGCGGGGTAGAAGTAGACGATGACCTTGCGGCCCTTGTGGTCGGACAGGGACACCTCGTTGCCGTCGGCGTCCGGGAGGGTGAAGGCGGGGGCCGTGTCCCCGGGCTGGAGTCGCTCGCTCATCGATCCAGCGTAGGGCCTGTCCGGCGGATCAGGTCGCGGGATGTGAGCGGTGCCTTGTGCGTGCCAGCCCCCGCGTCCGCGGCATGATCCGCCGGACAGGCCCGAACCGGGGGGTCCTGACAGTGCGGCGGGGCCCGGAGCTGACAGACTGTCCGGGACAGCGTCAGAGCAGACTTCGGAGGCGTACGGTGGCGGACACGTCGGACATCAGGACCCCGGCGCAGATCGAGGCGGACATCAAGCGCCGCCGCGAGGTGCTGGCCGAGACGCTCGACGAGCTCGGGATGCGGGTGCACCCGAAGACGATCGTCGACGATGCGAAGGCCAAGGTCGCCTCCAGCGTCGATCACACCCTCGGCCGGGCGTACGTCCAGGTCAATCGGGTGGTCAGCGATGTGAAGGCGCAGTTCGTGGACGAGACGGGCGCCCCGCGGATGGAGCGGGTCGTGCCCGTCGCGCTGGTGGCGGTCGGGGTCGTGGGGCTGCTCGCTCTCGGCGGCACCCGGCGGCGCAGGCGCTGAGCGGGGGCAGGTAGGTTCAGGGCGTGAGCGCCAAGAGAAACGAGCACGGTCCCCAGGACGACAAGCTGCCCATCCGGATGCTGCACGACCGCGTGCTCGTGCGGCAGGACACCGGTGAGGGCGAGCGGCGTTCCGGGGGCGGCATCCTGATCCCCGCGACGGCGGCCGTCGGCAAGCGGCTGGCCTGGGCCGAGGTGGTCGCGGTCGGTCAGAACGTACGGACCGTGGAGCCGGGCGACCGGGTGCTGTACGACCCGGAGGACCGTGCCGAGGTCGAGGTGCGGGGTGTGGGCTACGTGCTCATGCGCGAGCGTGATCTGCACGCCGTGGCGGCGGACCGGTTCGAGGGGTCGGAGGACTCCACCGGGCTGTACCTCTGAATCACGGGTCCAGGTCGGACTTCAGGGGCTGGTGATCAAGGTCACCAGCCCCTTTCCTCTGCCTTTGCTACCTTGGGAAGGACCCCGACGAGACGCGCCGTACCGGGCTGAAGGCAAAGACGACGCACCACCGTTCAGTTCGTTCACGGAGGTGTCTGTCGTGGCGTGGGTTCTGTTGTTCGTCGCCGGTCTGCTCGAGGTCGGCTGGTCGATCGGGATGAAGTACACCGACGGTTTCACCCGGCTGTGGCCGAGTGTGTTCACGGGTGCCGGGATCGTCGCGAGCATGATGCTGCTGTCGTACGCGGCGCGGACGCTGCCCATCGGTACCGCCTACGGCGTGTGGGTGGGCATCGGTGCGGCCGGTGCGGCGGTGCTCGGCATGGTGGTGCTGGGGGAGCCGGCGACCGCCGCCCGGATCTTCTTCATCTGTCTGCTGCTGGTCGCCGTGGTGGGGCTGAAGGCGACCTCCGGTCACTGACGCCGGGGTGTGACGGGGATGCCGGCGACCGTGCCGGCGGTGGTGTCCGAATCGCCGCCGCCCGCGCCGTCGGTGTCCCCGCCGCCGCCCGGTCCCGTGCCGCCGTTCGAGGAGTCGTCGCCTCCTCCGTCGCCGCCGCCGGTGGGGCCGGGTTCGGTGCTGGCGCCGCCCGTGGTGGGGGTGCCGCCGCCTGTCGACGGGGGGTCGGACTCGGTGCCGCCGTTGTCGCCGGGCGGGGTGCTGCTGCCGCCGGAGTCGCCGGGGGTTTCCGAGCCGGAGCCGTCCTCGTCGCCGGTGGACTCCTCGTCCGGGTCGCTGCTGCCGCTCTCGTCGCCGTCGCCCGGTTCGTCCGAGGCGTCGCCGCTCGGGGGTGCGGTGACGTCGGCGCCCTCCTGAAGCTGGAGGTCGAAGTCGGTGACCGGTTCGCCCTTGAGGGCGTTGCGGGTGTACTGGCTCCAGATCTCGGCGGGGGCGCCGCCGCCGTTGATGCGGGCGAGGCCCATGGCGCCGTACAGGGGCTTGTGGGCGGCGGTCTTCGGGTCCTGGCCCATGACGGCGACGACGGTGGCGAGGTCGGGGGTGTAGCCGGCGAACCAGGCGGCCGTGTCCTCCTCGGCGGTGCCGGTCTTGGCGGCGGCGGGGCGCCCTGCGGCCTGGGCGGCGGTGGCGGTGCCGTTCTGGACGACGCTGCGCAGGACGGACGTGGTGGTGTCGGCGGACTGGCGGCTGACGGCCTGGTGCTCGCGCCGCTCGGGCAGCTCGACCTCCTGCTTGCCGTCCTTCATGACCTTCTCGACCAGCGTGTAGGTGCTGTGCCTGCCGTGGTTGGCGAGGGTCGCGTAGGCCTCGGCCATGTCGAGGGGGCTGGCGGTGGCGACGCCGAGGGCGATGGAGGGGGAGGGGGTCAGCTCGGGGGTGTCGGGGGAGAGCCCGAGGTCGATCGCGGTCTGTTTGACCTTGTCGGAGCCGACGTCGACGGCCATCTGGGCGTACACGGCGTTGATGGACTTGTCGGTGGCCTCGCGGACGGTGACGTGGCCGTAGTCGCGGTGGTCCTCGTTCTCCGGGGCGTAGCGGCCGCCGCTCCAGCCTTGGACGGGGCGTTCGCTGGTGCCGTCGTAGCGGGTGTTGGGGTTGATCGTCTGCCCGCTCTGCGTCTCGGAGTGGTTCTCCACGGCGGACGTGAACACGAAGGGCTTGAAGGTGGAGCCGACCTGGAAGTCGCGGCGGACGGCGTTGGGTGTGTACTGCTTGACGTAGTCGATGCCGTTGTACATCGCGACGACCTTGCCGGTCTTCGGGTCGACGGAGGCGCCGCCGGCGCGGACGTAGCCGTCGACCTTGCGTTCCTTCTTGTCGAGCTGGGACATCAGCTTGTCGTCGACGGCCTTGACGAAGGCGTCCTGCTTGTCCTTCTGGAGGGTGGTGGTGATCCGGTAGCCGCCGCGGCCGAGTTCCTCCTCGTCGACGATGTCGTTCTCGGTCAGGTACTTCTTGACGATGTTGACGACGTAGCCGCGCTGTCCGGACATGTTGGTGGAGACGGTGGACTGCTTGGGCTTGGGGAACTTCGCGGCGGCGCGGTCGGAGGGGCTGATCCAGCCCTTGTCGGCCATGCCGTTCATGACGTAGTTCCAGCGGGCCTCGGCGGCGGGCCTGTTCTCGGGGTGGGCGACGACGTCGTACTGGCTGGGGGCGTTGAGCAGGGAGGCGAGGTAGGCGCCCTGGGCGGCGGTGAGGTCCTTGGCGTCGACGCCGAAGTAGGCCTGGGCGGCGGACTGGATGCCGTAGGCGCCGCGGCCGAAGAAGCTGGTGTTGAGGTAGCCCTCGAGGATCTCGGCCTTGCTCTTCTCGCGGTCGAGCTTGATCGAGATGAAGAACTCCTTCACCTTGCGGGTGACGGTCTGGTCCTGGGCCAGGTAGTAGTTCTTGACGTACTGCTGGGTGATCGTGGAGCCGGACTGCTTGCCCTTGCCGGTGGCGGTGTTCCAGCCGGCCCGGACCATCGCCATGGGGTCGATGGCGGACTCGGTGTAGAAGTCGCGGTCCTCGGCGGCGAGGACGGCGTGCTGGGCGTCCTTGGAGATGCGGGCGAGGCCGACGCTCTCGCGGTTGACCTCGCCGTCGCGGGCGAGGACGCTGCCGTCGGCGTACAGGTAGACGTTGGACTGCTTGGTGGCGAGCGCGTTGGCGGCGGGGATCTGGACGAGGTGGTAGCCGAGGAAGAAGCCGCCGACGATCAGCAGGAGGCCGACGACGACGGTGCTCAGCACGATGCGCCAGGTCGGGATCAGCCGGCGCCATCCGGTGCGCTTGGGCCGCTTGGGCTTCTTCGCCTTCCCGGAAGTTTCCGGCGCTTCCGGTCCCTCCGTCTGCCCCTCGCCGGCCGCCTGGGGCTCTCTGGGGGCCCAGCCCTGGTTCGGCGGCTGCGGCTGCGGCTCGTCGCTCATCTCGTGCACGGACTCCTGTTTCGCTTCGTACGGTTTCGCGCTCTCTGGCGCGTTCCCACGTTTTTGACGCCCTCTGAAGAAGACTCTCGCACCGGGTGTTCCGTTCCCGCTCGACGGCACACCCGTGAAATTGCGTGGCAGGGGCCCCCGGGGTCGCACTAGGCTCCTGCGCTTCGGTGTCTTTTGGAGGGGGAGGTTCGTGGGTGCGGGTTCGGGGCGGTTGTACGTGGCCGTCGCGGCGGGTGGATTCCGACGGTACGCGACGTATCGGGCGGCCACCGCCGCCGGGGTGTTCACCAACACCGTCTTCGGATTGATCCTGGTTTATACCTATCTGGCCCTGTGGGACGAGAAGCCGCAGCTCGGCGGGTACGACCAGGCGCAGGCCGTGACGTTCGTGTGGCTGGGGCAGGCGCTGCTGGCCGCGTTGGCGATCGGGGGCGGCGGGTTCGAGGACGAGTTGATGGAGCGCATCCGTACGGGTGATGTCGCCGTCGACCTCTACCGGCCGGCGGATCTCCAGCTGTGGTGGCTGGCGGCGGACGTGGGCCGGGCGCTGTTCCAGCTGCTGGGCCGCGGGGCGGTGCCGTTCGTGTTCGGGTCGCTGTTCTTCCCGGTGGCGCTGCCGCGGGAGGTGTCCGTGTGGGCCGCGTTCCTGGTGACGCTGATGCTGGCGATGCTGGTGGGCTTCGCGTTGCGCTATCTGGTGGCGCTCTCGGCGTTCTGGCTGCTCGACGGGACCGGGGTGACGCAGATGGCGTGGCTGGCGGGGCTGTTCTGTTCCGGGATGCTGCTGCCGCTGAACGTGTTCCCGGGGGTGCTCGGCGAGGTGGTGCGGGCGCTGCCGTGGTCGTCGCTGCTCCAGGCGCCGGCGGATGTGCTCCTTGGGGAGGCGGATCCGCTGGGGACGTATCTGTTCCAGGCGTCGTGGGCGGTGGCGCTGCTGGCGCTGGGCCGGCTGGTGCAGTCGGCGGCGACGCGTCGGGTGGTGGTGCAGGGTGGCTGAGTCGTCCCAGCCGGCCGTGCGGGACCTACGGCGCGGCCGGGCCGTCGAGGGGGTGCGCGCGTACGGGCTGATCGCCGGGATGTGGATCAGGTCGACGATGGCGTACCGGACGTCCTTCGCGCTGACGACGTTCGGGAACTTCGCGATGACCGCGCTGGACTTCGTGGCGATCCTGCTGATGTTCTCCCGGGTCGACGCGCTGGGCGGCTGGTCGCTGCCCGAGGTGGCGTTCCTCTACGGGCTGTCCGGGGTGGCCTTCGGTCTTGCCGACCTGTCGGTGGGTTCGATGGAGCGGCTGGGACGCCGGGTGCGGGACGGCACGCTGGACACGCTGCTGGTGCGTCCGGTGCCGGTGCTGGCGCAGGTGGCGGCGGACCGGTTCGCGTTGCGCCGGCTGGGCCGGGTGACGCAGGGGCTGCTGGTGCTCGGGTACGCGCTGGTGGTCGTCGACGTCGACTGGACGGCGGGGAAGCTGTTGCTGATGCCGGTGATGCTGCTGAGCGGGGCCGGGATCTTCTGCGCGGTGTTCGTCGCGGCGGCGGCGTTCCAGTTCGTGGCGCAGGACGCCTCCGAGGTGGCCAACGCCTTCACGTACGGCGGTACGACGATGTTGCAGTACCCGCCGGCGGTGTTCGCGCTCGACCTGGTGCGGGGGGCGACGTTCGTGGTGCCGTTGGCGTTCGTGAACTGGCTGCCGGCGAGCTATGTGCTGGGGCGGCCGTATCCGCTGGACCTTCCCGGGTGGGTGGCGTTCACGCCGCCGCTCGTGGCCGTGGCCTGCTGTGCGCTGGCGGGGCTGGCCTGGCGGGCGGGCCTGCGTTCGTACCGGAGTACGGGGAGCTGACGGAGATGGCGGAGACGGAACCGGTGGCGGAGACGGAGACGGAGACGGAACCGGAGACGGTGGCGGAGGTGGCGGCGGTGACGGACGCGGAGACGGTGACGCGGGTGGAGGGGGACGCCGCGGCTGCCTTCATCGAGCTGGAGGGCGTCGAGAAGGTCTTCGACGTGCGGAAGAAGACGGGCTTCCTGAAGCGGGAGCGACGGCAGGTGCGGGCGGTGGACGGGCTGTCGTTCACGGTGTCGCGCGGCGAGATGGTCGGCTACATCGGCCCGAACGGCGCCGGGAAGTCGACGACGATCAAGATGCTCACCGGCATCCTGACGCCGAGCGGCGGCCGGCTGCGGGTGGCCGGCATCGATCCGTCCCGGGAGCGGACCCGGCTGGCGCACCGCATGGGGGTGGTCTTCGGGCAGCGCACGACGCTGTGGTGGGACCTGCCGCTGATCGACTCCTACCGGCTGATGCACCGCATGTACCGGATCCCGGACGCCCGTTACCGAGAGAACCTGGACCGCTGTGTCGAACTCCTCCAGCTCCAGGAGCTGCTGGACGTCCCGGTGCGGCAGCTCTCCCTGGGCCAGCGGATGCGCGGCGACATCGCGGCGGCGCTGCTGCACGACCCGGAGGTGCTGTACCTGGACGAGCCGACGATCGGTCTGGACGTGGTGTCGAAGGCCAAGGTGCGGGGGTTCCTGCGCGACTTGAACGCGGAGCGCGGCACGACCGTGCTGCTGACGACCCACGACCTCCAGGACATCGAGCAGCTCTGCTCCCGCGTCATGGTCATCGACCACGGGCGGCTGATGTACGACGGTCCCCTGGACGGTCTGCACGAGGCGGGGGAGAGCGAACGCACCCTGGTGGTGGACCTGGAGCGGGAGTTGCCGCCGATCGAGGCGCCGGAGCCGGCCCGGGTGGTGCGGGTGGAGGGGCCGCGGCAGTGGCTGGCGTTCCCGGCGTCGGCGTCGGCGGCCGGGCTGGTGGCGGGGATCGCGGCCCGGTATCCGCTGGTGGACCTGTCGGTGCGGGAGCCGGACATCGAGTCGGTGATCGCGAAGATGTACGCGGAACGCGCGGGCGCGTAGTGTCCGGCGCGGTGACCTCGTAGGCTGCTGTACATGACCGACGACGCCCCGGAACTCCGCGCATCCGACGCCGACCGTGAACGAGTCGCCGAGGTCCTGCGCGACGCCCTTGCCGAGGGACGTTTGGACATGGCCGAGTTCGAGGAGCGGCTGGACGCCACCTACAGCGCGCGGACGTACGGGGACCTGGCGCCGATCACCCGGGACCTGCCGGTCGGCGGGGCGGGCGCGGCGCCGCGGGTGTCGATGACCAAGGAGCCCGAGCGGGACGAGGGCTGGGCGGGGCGGATCACCGGCGGCGAGGGCTCGTCGACCTGGGCCGTCGCCGTGATGTCCGGCTTCCAGCGCAAGGGGCGCTGGACGGTGCCGAGGCGGTTCAACTGCTTCGCGTTCTGGGGCGGCGGGGAGATCGACCTGCGCGACGCGGACTTCGCGGCGGGCGAGGTCGTGATCAACTGCGTCGCGATCATGGGCGGGATGAACGTGGTGGTGCCGCCGGGCGTCGAGGTGGTCGTGCGCGGCATCGGCTTCATGGGCGGCTTCGACCACAGCGAGGAGGGCGTGCTCGGGGACCCGGGCGCCCCGCGCGTGATCGTGACGGGCTTCGCCTTCTGGGGCGGCGTCGGCGTCGAGCGCAAGGTGACGCGGGCCGAGCGGCAGCGGCTGAAGGAGGAGCGCCGCCAGGAGAAGCTGGAGCGCCGCCAGGAACGGGAGCGGGAGCGTCTGGAGCGCGGCTCGGACCGGGCGGAGCTGGACGCCTCCCGCCACGACCTGCACGACCTGCACGGCGGCAGCCGCGAGCGGGAGCTGGAACGGGAGCGGGAGCGGCGCCGGGACTCCTGAGCGCCGCCCCCCGGGGGGCCGGGACTCCCGAGCGGCGGGCGGGTCGTTCGCTACGCCTCGACCGGTGCCGCGCCCTTGAGGGCGTGCAGGTCGAGGAGCCGGCCCATGCGCGCGTAGCCCTTGTCGCCGGGGTGCAGGTGGTCGCCGCTGTCGTAGTCGGAGCGCATCCGGCGCGGGTCGTAGGGGTCGCGCAGGGCCTTGTCGAAGTCGACAACCGTGTCGAAGACCCGGCCGGAGCGGATCTCCTCGTTGACCTCCTGCCGCATCGCCTCGCGGGCCTTGGTGTAGCCGCCGTAGCCGCCGAACGGCGTGATCGTGGCGCCGACGACCCGCAGGCCCCGGGCGTGCGCGCGGTCGACGAGGGTGCGCAGGCCGGTGAGGACGCCGTCGCGGTCGGCGAGTTCCGGGCTGTTCAGGATGTCGTTGACGCCGAGGACGATGACGACGGCCTTGACGTTGGTGCGTTGCAGCACGTCCCGTTCGAACCGGGTCAGCCCGCTCGGGTTGTCGGCCGGCCGCCCCGGCCTGCTGGTCAGGAGCCGGTTGCCGCTGATGCCCTCGTTGACGACGCTGTAGCGGGGCGTGTCCCGGCCGGCGCCCGCCGCCTCGTGCAGCCGGGCGGCGAGGACGTCGGTCCAGCGGTGGTTGGCGTCGGACTCGGAGCGGGCGCCGTCGGTGATCGAGTCGCCGAACGCCACGACCGTGCCGTCGGCCTCGTGGCTCAGCACGTCGAGAGCGGTCAGGTAGCGCCAGTACGGCGTGGGCGTGGTGTAGGCGACGGCGGCGACGTCCGCCGTGCGGTCGCCGTCGGCGAGGTAGCTGGTCTGCCGGGCCATCGGGTGGTAGGTCACCGGCCCGGACGGAATGGGGGAGTACGTGGTGACCAGGACGTTCGCCCCGTAGGGGATGGCGATGCGGGCGACGTCGCTCATCACCTGGCCGCCCGCCGGGATGATCACCCGGGCGCTGCCGCCGAAGGTGAGCCGGCGCATGGTGTCGGCGATCGCGGCCGCCGTGTCGGGCCCCGCCGCCACGGCGATCGAGGCGTGGGTGACGGTCAGCGGTGCCTGCCCGTACAGGTTGGACAGGGTGATCCGCGCGCTGGTGCCGCCGACCGAGGTGTGCACGACGTTGCGCACGGAGCGGCCCGCCATGCCGGTCGTCTCGGTGCCCGGCTCGGCCGCGGCCGGTGCGGTGGCCCAGGCACCCACCCAGGCACCCGTGGACGCGGGGGCGGCGTCCCCTCGCGGGAGACGGCCTCCGGCCTGCAGCGCGTGGTCCCTGGTGCCGTCGTCCGCGGACGCTCCGGCGTATATGGCCGCGGAGATCGCCACTATCAGGGTGACGATCGCCGCGAGCAGGGCACGGTGCTTGGTGGGGGGCGCCCCCGCACCCCCGTCACGACCCCGGGTCATGCTGTGCTGTTCTCCTCGGGCGAGGGGAGCCCCGAGGCTCCGGTCCGATGACCCCATGATGCGTCATGGGCGGAGGAAAGGCCGCAGAAGCCGCGGGCGTTCCCCCTCCCGGACAGACGCCGGGAACTTGTGTTCCGTTCCGGGAGTCGGTCAGGAAGGGACAATGTGTGAGGGACGTATCAGCGAACGGTGGAGCGGATGGAACGCACGAAAGCGGAACTTCCTGAAGGCGCGGGGGGTACGGGTGGTTCCGGGGGTGCCGGGGAGGTCGGGGAGGCCGCGGGGACGCACACCGGAGGTGCGGGTGCGGGTGCGGGTGCGGTCCGCGACCGCGCGATGACGTCGTTCAGCCCCGCCGACGAGGAGAAGCGCCGCGGCGTGCGCCGGATGAAGCTCACCGCCACCGGCCTGCTGCTCTTCGTCGCCCTGGTCTACGTCCTGGCCGAGTGGGCCTCCCACCGCGGCGCGGGCGCCTGGGCGGGCTATGTGTCGGCCGCCGCCGAGGCCGGCATGGTCGGCGCGCTCGCCGACTGGTTCGCGGTCACCGCCCTCTTCCGCCACCCGCTCGGCATCCCCATCCCGCACACCGCGATCATCCCGAAGAAGAAGGACCAGCTGGGCGTCTCGCTGGGCGAGTTCGTCGGGGAGAACTTCCTCTCCGAGGCCGTCGTGCGCCAGCGGCTGCGCGCCGTCGGCATCGGCAGCCGCCTCGGCGCCTGGCTCGCCGTGCCCGAACACGCCGACCGGGTGACGGCCGAGCTGTCCGCCGCCCTGCGCGGCGCCCTGACCGTGCTGCGCGACTCCGACGTCCAGGCCGTGGTCGGCGAGGCGATCACGCGCCGTGCCGACGCCCAGGAGATCGCCCCCGGCATCGGCAAGATGCTGGACCGGGTCGTCTCCGACGGCGGCCACAAGCGCGCCGTCGACCTGATCGTCTCCCGCGCCCACGACTGGCTGATCCTGCACGGCGACTCGGTGATGGACGCCGTACAGGGCGGGGCACCGGGATGGACCCCCCGGTTCGTCGACCGCAGGATCGGCGACCGGGTCTACAAGGAGCTGCTGCGCTTCGTCACCGAGATGCGCGACATGCCCGCCCACCCCGCGCGCGGCGCCCTCGACCGCTTCCTCACCGACTTCGCCGCCGACCTCCAGTCCGACACGGAGACCCGCGCGCGGGTGGAGCGGCTGAAGACCGAGGTGCTGGGCCGCGGGGAGGTCCAGGACCTGATCGCGTCCGCCTGGACGGCCGTACGGTCCATGATCGTCTCGGCGGCCGAGGACGAGCGCAGCGAACTGCGGCTCAGGGTGCGTGCCTCGCTGCTGTCCCTGGGCGCCCGGATGGCCTCCGACGCCAAGGTGCAGGCCAAGGTCGACGGCTGGGTGGAGGGCGCCGCGGTGTACGTGGTGACCACCTACCGCAGGGAGATCACCTCGCTGATCACCGACACGGTGGCGGGCTGGGACGCCGAGCACACCACGAAGAAGATCGAGGCGAACATCGGCCGCGACCTCCAGTTCATCCGCATCAACGGCACGGTGGTCGGCTCGCTGGCCGGGCTGCTGATCTACACGGTCTCCCGCATCCTGGGGGCGTAGCCTCCCGGCGCGGCGGGCGTGTTCTCTCCGGCGTCGGGCACACGTGAGGCGTTCGCTCGACGGAGAGGGAGCCATGACAGCACAAGCGTCGTCGTCGGGCTCGGTGCCCGCCTCCACCGGGACCGTCACCACGGCCGTCCCGGCCCGCCTGGACCAGCTGCCGTGGTCGCGCTGGCACTGGATGATCGTGATCGGCCTGGGCACCGTCTGGATCCTCGACGGCCTGGAAGTCACGATCGTCGGCAACGTCGCCGGACGCATCGCCGAGGACGGCAGCGGCCTGGACATCAGCTCCGCGCAGATCACCGGCCTGGCCGCCGCCCTCTACGTGGCGGGAGCCTGCTCCGGCGCCCTGTTCTTCGGCTGGCTGACCGACCGGCACGGCCGCAAGAAGCTGTTCATGATCACCCTGGTGGTCTATCTGGCGGCCACCGCGCTGACCGCGGTCTCCTTCGAGTCCTGGTGGTTCTTCCTCTTCCGCTTCCTCACCGGCTTCGGCATCGGCGGCGAGTACGCGGCGATCAACTCCGCGATCGACGAGCTGATCCCGTCCCACTACCGGGGCCGGGTCGACCTCATCATCAACGGCAGCTACTGGCTCGGGGCGATCGGCGGCGCCCTGCTGTCCATCGTCATGCTGGACACCGACATCTTCGCCAAGGACGTCGGCTGGCGGCTCAGCTTCGCCCTCGGTGTCGTCCTGGGCCTGGTGGTGCTGCTGGTGCGTCGGCACGTCCCGGAGAGCCCACGCTGGCAGTTCATCCACGGCCAGGGCGAGAAGGCGGACGCACTCGTCTCCTCCGTCGAACGGGGGATCGAGCGGGAGAAGGGTGAGAAGCTGCCGCCGCCGGCCGGCGAGATCACCATCCACCAGCGCAAGTCCATCGGCTTCGGCCTGATCGCCAGGACCGTCTTCCGCCGCTACCCGCGCCGCGCGGTCCTCGGTCTGTCCCTCTTCATCGGCCAGGCCTTCCTCTACAACGCGATCACCTTCGGCTTCGGCGCCATCCTCATCACCTTCTTCGACGTGCCGACCGGCAGCACCGGTTACTACTTCGCCGTCATCGCCGCGGGCAACTTCTGCGGCCCGCTGCTCCTCGGCCACCTCTTCGACACCGTCGGCCGCCGGATCATGATCTCCAGCACCTATCTGCTCTCCGGCATCCTGCTCTTCGGCACGGCCTGGCTCTTCGACCGGGGCTCGCTCACGGCGACGACCATGACGGCCTGCTGGTGCGTGGTGCTGTTCTTCGCCTCGGCGGGCGCCTCCAGCGCGTACCTGACGGTCTCCGAGATCTTCCCGATGGAGACCCGCGCCATGGCCATCGCCTTCTTCTACGCCCTCGGCACCGCCGCCGGCGGCATCAGCGGCCCGCTGCTCTTCGCCGACCTGACCGAGTCCGGCGTGGTCGGCGACACGGTCCTGGCCTTCCAGATCGGCGCCGGCCTGATGTGCGCGGCCGGCCTGGTCGCTGCGTTCCTCGCGGTGAAGGCGGAACGCCGCTCGCTGGAGGACATCGCGGAGCCGCTGTCGACGGCCGCGCCGGAGTCGCCGGGAACGGCGGGCTCCGGCGCGAAGACCGCGTAGCGTCGCACACGCCGAACCGACCCGACCGGCACGGACGCCAGACGTCGAGGAGCCACGATGAGCATCCGCAGGATCGTCCCCAACATCCATGTCGAGGCCGAGGGCCAGTGGAACACGAGCCGTGAGTTCTACGGCCTCCTCGGCTTCGAGGAGGTCATGGACATGGGCTGGGTGACGACCCTGGCCTCCCCGTCCAACCCCACCGCCCAGATCAGCCTCTTCACCGAGGAGCGCACGGCGCCCGTCGTCCCCGACCTGAGCGTGGAGGTCGAGGACGTCGACGCGGTCTACGCCCAGGTGGTCGCGTCGGGCGCCGAGATCGTCCGGGAGCCGAAGGACGAGGAGTGGGGCGTACGGCGCTTCTTCGTACGGGACCCCAACGGGCGGGTGATCAACGTACTCACCCACCACGCCTGACCGGCACCACCGCGCTCAGGAGCGCCGGTCGGCGACCGCCCACGAGGCCAGGGCCACGGCTCCGGCGACACCGAGCACGGCGGGCCAGGCGCCCACCTTCTTGGCCAGCGGGTGCGACCCGGCGAAACCGGCGACGTACGCCGCCGTCAGCGCACCCGCGGCCCTCCCGCCGGCCCGGGCCCGCCACTGCCGCGCGGCGGCGGCCCCGGCGACGGCGAGCACGGCCCCGCCGAGCTGCCGCTTCTTCGTCCAGCGGGCCACGCCGTACCCGCCCACCAGGCCGCCCGCGGCGACCACCGCGCTGGGAACCCTCGCCATGTCTGCCTCCTGCCCCGCCGGACCGGTTCCGGCGTACCGACTTGTCAGGGACCGAGGCTAGGGCCTGCCCGGCGGATCACGTCGCAGACGCGGGATCCGGCACGCACGCCCCCACTGCCCGAAGGGCGTGGGAGGTGCCCCCAGCGGCGTTGTCGTCGGCTGCCGACGCTCCGCGTCGACGGGTCGCCGCGTCTTTCCGGCGACCCGATCCGCCGGACAGGTCCTGATCCGCGCCCCTTTCGGCCGAACACCGTGCCCTGATCGCGACACTTGCGGGTATCCGCCGCGTTGGGGGAGACGAGCACCCGGAGGAGACCGATGACCACGCAGCGCCCCCGCACCTACGGCCCGCCCCGCCCCCGGACGGTCACGGTGGACGGCGCCCGCGTCGCCTGCTGGGAATCGGGTCCACCCGACGCCGAACCCGTGGTCCTCCTGCACGGCTACCCCGCCGACCACCACTGCTGGCGCCACCAGGTCCCGGCCCTGTCGGTCCGGCACCGGGTCATCACGCCGGACCTGCTCGGCTGGGGCGCGTCCGACCGCCCCCGCCACCTGTCCTTCGACTACGACACGGAGGTCGCCCGGGTCGGCCGGCTCCTCGACGCACTCGACCTGGACTCGGTGAACCTGGTCGGCCACGACTACGGCGGCTTCCTCTCGCTCGGCTTCACCCGGAACCACCCGGGCCGGGTGCGCAGGCTGGCGCTCCTCAACACCCGTGCGCACGACACCTTCACCCGCCGCTGGTACGCCGTGTTCAGCCTGCTCGGCCTCGCCGGACGCAGCCCCCTGCTCCGCCGCCCGGCGCGGCACCTGCCGTACGCCGCCCTCCACCGCCGTTCCTTCGCGCCGCTCGTGCGCGCCGGCCACCTCGACGCCCACGTCCTGGACGGCTACGTCGACTGGATGGCCGAGCCCGAGGGCCGCCGCTGGCTGCTCCACTACTTCGGCGAGTACCGCACCCCGGCCCGCGCCGAGCTGCGCCGGGCTCTGCCCGGCATCACCTGCCCGACGGCGGTCGTCTGGGGCCGCGCGGACCCGTACCTGAGCCAGGCGATCGCGACCGAGCTGGCCGGGTCCGTGCCCCGCGCCGAGCTGACGATGCTGGACGACGCGGGCCACTGGGTGATGGACGAACGCCCGGCGGCCGTGACGCGGGCGCTGGGCCGACTCCTGGAACGCACTACTCCGAACGGGTGAGACGCAGGTCACAAGTGGGTCCTGGTGCGGCCTGTCACACCGCGCGGCCGGCGTCCGTCGTAGCTGTGTACGACCAACCAAGGCAACGACGGAGGAGTCCACCATGGAAGCGCGTCTCAACCTGTTCACCAACCCGCTCGCCGGCAAGCTGCTGCGGCACATCAACTCCGCGGGCAAGGCCGTGACCGACTCGGCGCTGCCGGCCGCGACCCAGGAACTGGTCAAGATCCGCGCCAGCCAGATCAACGGCTGCGGCGCCTGCCTCGACATGCACACCAAGGACGCCGCGAAGGCGGGGGAGACCTCGCTGCGCCTCAACCTGATCGCCGCCTGGCGGGAGGCCAAGGTGTTCACCGACGCGGAGCGCGCCGCCCTCGAACTGACCGAGCAGGGCACCCGCCTCGCCGACGCCTCCGGCGGCGTCACCGACGAGGCCTGGGCCAACGCGGCGAAGCACTACGACGAGGAGCAGCTCACCGCCCTGGTCGGGCTGATCGCCGTCATCAACACCTACAACCGCCTGAACGTCATCACCCAGCAGCCGGCCGGCGACTACGAGCCGGGGATGTTCGGCTGAAGCCGGCACCCCTCAGCCGCAGTCCCGGCCGCCCGGTCCCGTCGCCCGCCGCTCAGCCGGCGTGCAGCAGGACCGGGAGCCGCTGGTGGCCGTTGCTGATCAGGGAGGGCACGGGCGGCAGCTCCTCGGCCGGATCGGCGAGGCGGATGTCCGGGAAGCGGCCGAAGAGAGTCTCCAGCGCGAGGGTCACCTCCATGCGGGCCAGCGGCGCGCCCAGACAGAAGTGGACGCCGTGGCCGAAGGCCAGGTGCTCCTTGACCGTGCGGGTCGCGTCGAAGGTGTCGGCGTCCTCGTGCCAGTCCGGATGGCGGTTGGCGGCGGCGTACGAGGCGAGGATCGGCTCCCCGCGGGCGATGGTCCGCCCGTCCGGCAGGGCGATGTCCGTGACCGCGTACCGCAGCGGCAGATGCTTGACCGCCGGTTCGTGGCGCAGCGTCTCCTCCACCACGTCCGCCCAGGTGACCTCGCCCTTGCGGACCAGCGCGAGCTGGTCGGGCCGGGTCAGCAGGGTGTGCACCGCCTGGTCGATGACGTTGACGGTGGTCTCGTAGCCGGCGCTGATCATCAGCAGCAGGGTGTCGCGCAGCTCGTCGGGGGAGAGACGGGCGCCGTCCTCGTCGTCGCGCGCGGCGATGAGCAGGGACGTCGTGTCGTCGCCCGGGGCGGCGGACTTGGTCGCGATGAGCTGGTCCAGGACCTCGTACAGGCGCGCGGTGTTGGCCTGCGCCTCGGCCTGGTCCAGGGTGGTGTCGAAGACGCCGTCCACGACGGCCCGGAAGTCCGGCCGCTGCTCCTCGGGCACGCCCATGAGGTGACCGATCACCGCTATGGGCAGCGGGTAGGCCAGCTCCTGGCGCAGGTCGGCCGGCTGACCTGCGGGCAGCTCCGCGAGCCCGTCGACGAGACCGGTCACCATCGCCTCGACGGCCGGCCGCATCGCGTCGACGCGACGGGCGCTGAAGGCGGGCGCCACCAGCCGGCGCAGCTTGCGGTGATTGGGCCCGTACGCGGTGAACATGTTCTCCACCGCCACCCACAGGGCCAGCGGCCAGGTGCCGACGACCTCTCCGAAGGCGGGCCAGTGCGCCCGGGCGTCCTTGGAGACGTCGGGGCTGGTGAGCAGCTGCTTGAGGAGGACGGGGTCGCTGACCGACCAGGCCTGGACCCCGAGGACGTCCACCCAGGTGGCCGGGCCGCCCTCCCGCAGGGTGCGGTGCTCGGCGTGGTGGTCGGCGCCGGTGGGGTCGAGGACGAGGGCGGGCTGCTGGGTCGCCATGACCTGGCTCCTTAGTGTGCGGCGGGCTGTGCGGCGGGGAAGGTGACGGGCAGGGATTCGAGGGCGCGGTGGAACGGGCCGGGGCGCCACGCCAGTTCGGCGGCGGGACGGGCGAGGTCCGTCTCGGGCAGCGCGTCCAGGAGGTGGGTGACCGCGGTCTCGGCGATGAGGTAGGCGTGCGAGCGGGCCGGGCAGGTGTGCGGGCCGGTGCTCCAGGCCAGGTGGGCGCGGTTGCCGCCGTGCTGTCCCTGGGGCACGCCCTCCGTGAGGGCGGGGTCGTTGTTCGCGGCCGCCATCGAGATCACGACCGGCTGGTCGGCCGGCAGCAGCACGCCCTCCACGTCGACGGGGTACGGCGGATAGGAGATGCAGTAGTTCGCCATCGGCGGGTCGGTGTAGAGGACGGCGTCGAGCGCGTCGCGCACCGTGGAGAGCCCGGCGTGCAGGTCCGCGGAGAACGCCTCGTCGGTGAGGATCTTCAGGATCGTGTTGCTGATCAGGTTGGTCATGGGTTCGATCCCGGCGCCGTAGAGCGTGACGAGCTGATGGCTCATCTCCTCGTCGGTCAGCCCGACGGGGTGGAGGGTCAGCCGGGAGGTGATGTCGTCACCGGGGTGGGTCCGGCGCAGGGTCACGAGGTCGGACACGGCCTGCGCGAGGATCAGGTTGCCCTGGTCGGCGTTGGTGGTGTCGAAGATCTTCGCCATGCCGTCGGCGATGCGCTGCCCGATCTCGTCCGGGCAGCCGAGCAGCGCGCTCAGCACGCGGAAGGCGATGGGGAAGGAGTACTGGGTGAGCAGGTCGGCCGAGCCGACGCCGCGGAATCCGTCGATGGCGTCGGAGGCGACCTGTTCGACGAGGGCGCGCAGCCCGTGCTGGTCCACATGGTCGATGGCGTGGGTGTTCGCGGACCGGTAGCGGGCGTGCTCGGCGCCGCCCGAGCGCAGCGCGTTGGGCCGCCACTCCATCATCGGCCGCACCGGGCAGGTTGCCGGGATCAGCTTCTCCCACGCGCGGGGGTCGGCCGGGAAGTGCAGCGGGTCGTTCAGGATGCGGCGGGCCTGGTAGTAGCCGATCACCAGGGTCGCGGGGACGCCGGGCGCCAGGTCGACGGGGACGAGCGGACCGTGGGTGCGGCGCATGCTCCGGTAGGCGGCGTGCGGGTCGGCGGCGAACTCCGGCGCGTACAGGGCGATCCGGGCCGGACCGCTCGGCGGCGCGGTCTCGGTGGAGGGCAACGTCATCGGCGGGACTCCAGGAGGGCGGCTGAACGGTGCTCGGAGAGGTACTCGGTGAGCGTGATCAGGGCGTGCAGGGAGGAGGTGCGGTCGCGGGCGTCGCAGTACGTCAGCGGCGTGGCCGGTTCCAGGGCCAGCGCCTCGCGCAGCTCGGCCTCGGGGTAACCCGGGGACCCGGGAAAGGTGTTGATGGCGACGGCGTACGGAATGCCCGCGCCGTCCAGCAGACCGAGGGCGTCGTGGGAGGCGTCGAGGTCGCGGGTGTCGGCCAGGACGAGGCAGCCGAGGGCGCCCTCGGCCAGGTCCTCCCACAGCGGCTGGAAACGGGACTGCCCCGGCAGCCCGAACAGGTACAGCGCGAGCCGTCCGCCGGCCATGTGGATGCGGCCGAAGTCCATCGCCACGGTGGTCGTCGTCTTGTGCGGGGTGCCGCGCAGATCGTCCACACCGGCGCTGGCCTGCGTGATCGGCTCCTCCATGCGCAGCGGCCGTACCTCGGAGACGCTGCCGATCAGCGTCGTCTTGCCGACGCCGAAGCCGCCCGCGACCACGATCTTGGCGGACCGGGTCACCGTGGCGGGGACGTAGGTGACGGCCCCGTCGGCCCGGTCGGCCCCGTCGGCCCGGTCGGGCCGGTGGGCTCCGTCGGGCCGGTGGGCTCCGTCGGACCGGTCGGCCCGGTCGGGCCGGTGGGCTCCGTCGGACCGGTCGGTCCGGTCAGACCATGGAGCGAAGTCCACGGAGTACCTCCTGCAGCAGGTCGAAGTCGGGCTGGTCGTCGATCGCGGCGACCGGGCTGGAGAGGTGGCCGGAGTCCATCAGCGAGGAGACGAGGATGCGCACCGTGGAGGGCGGCAGCTCCAGCGCGGCGGCGATGTCGGCGACGGCCAGGCCGCCGTCCGCGCCGGCGAACAGCCGCATCACCCGGCGGGCGTCCGGGCCGAGGGTGTCCGTGGGGCCGGTCGCGGCGATGACCACGCTCTCCAGGCGCACGTCCTCGCGCGCGCGGATCCGGCCCCCGGTGCGGACGTAGGGCCGGACCATGTCGGGATCGCGCCGCGGCCCGCTCATACCGGTGAGCCGCCGTCCGCGACCGGCACCCGCTCCTCCGTGGCCAGCTCGTGTCCCACCCGGGTGGCGAGCCGCACCATGTGGTGGGAGATCAGCCCGACGTCGGCGTCGGGGCCGGTCGTGCACACCGACAGCATGGTGTTCTTGGCGGCGGTCGTGGTCAGGCCGATGCAGCCGACCGACTCGATCAGCAGCTGCCGCATCCCCGCGCCGCCGGTGAACTCGTCCCAGGCCTTGCCTGCCGCGCGCAGCGCCGCCGTCAGCGCGGCGAACTTCTCCCCGTCGTCCTGGCCGATCGTCTGCGTGCGCGCCTTCAGCAGTCCGTCGCTGCTCATCAGCACGGCGTACCGGACGCCTTCGACGCTGCCGAGTTCCTGGTCCAGCAGCCAGCCCAGGCTGTTGGTGTGTGTGTCTTGCACGATCAGTGTCCTTCGTCGTCAGCGGCGTCGTGGGGGGTGGTGCGGGCGGCGGTGTGGGTGGCGTTGTGGGGCGCGGTGCCGGCGGAGGCCGGCGAGGGCTGCTCCCCGTCCCGGCCGCGGCGGGTCCCCGCCGCCCAGGCGGCGGCGACGGCGGGACGGCCGGGCTCGGTGTCGTCGGGGGCGGCCGGGCGCCGCGCGGGGGTGGGCGCGGTGGAGCGCCGGCGGACGGTCAGGCCGCTGGCGGTGGTGGTCGAGGGGGTGGCGGTGCCCACGGCGGCAGGGGTGGTGGCAGGGTCGGTTACGGCCGCTGCGGTGGGGGCTCCGGCGGGGGATGCCGCCGCACGCGGAGCGGCGGGCTCGGGGACGGGCTCGGCACCGGGCTGCCCGCCGGGCGTGGGGCTTGCGGCGGGCGCGGCGGCCGTCGCAGACGCGGCCACGGTGGCATCGGGCGCGACGGGAGACCCGGCCACGGCCGGGGCCGCCGGGCCCACCGGAGCCGCCTGGGTCGGCTGGGCCGCAGGGACCGCAGCGGCCGCAGGGACCGCAGCGGCCACCGGGACGGCCGGTGCCGTCTGGGCGGCAGTCCGCGGTACCGGCTGGGCCGCCGCGGGGTCGACGATCAGGTTCTTCGGCAGGACGACCATGGCCCGGGTCCCCTGGTAGATGTTGGGCGCGGTCAGCTCGACGCGGAAGCCGTAGTTCTCCGCCAGCAGGGAGGCGACGCGCAGCCCGGTCTGGGGGTGGGCGCCCAGGCGCGTGATGTCGTCGCGCTGTTCGCCGGACATCACGTCGCTGGCCCACAGCAGCCGCTCGTCGTCCATGCGCAGTCCGGCGTCGTCCACGATCAGGAAGCACGCGTGGTGCCCCTGCTCCAGCGAGACGTGGACACTGGCGGCGGGCGGCGAGTAGCGCAGCGCGTTGTCCAGCAGTACGGCGAGCGCGTGCACCACCGCCTCCACGGCGCGGCCCTCGACCACCACGGACCCCATCTCGGGGTGCTTGATCCGCTCGTACCCCTCGATCCGGCCCATGGCCGCGCGCACGATGTCGGTCAACGTGGTGGCGGGCCAGCGCCGGGACAGCTTGTCCCCGGCGAGCACGGAGTACCCCGACGCGGTGAGCAGCATCTGCTGCGTGAGATGGTCGATCTCGACGAGCGTCGCGTACGCCTCGTCCGAGATGTGCCGCCGTACGCCCTGGCTGACGGCACGGCCCAGCCGCGCCGACCGGGCCACGACGTTGTTGGCGAAGCCGCGTACGGCGGCCCGGGCCACGCCGACGGACTCGCGGCGGGCCTGGGCGATCTGCCGTTCGGTGTCCTGCCGTACCTGCTCGGCGGCGTGGGCCGCGGCGCGTTCGGCGGCCGCCCGCTCCTCGGCACGTACGTCGCCCACCGCCGAGGCCACCGCGCCGGGCACGGCACGCAGCCGCTCGGCGAGCGGTGTCCCGTCGAGCTGCGCCGGCACGAGCAGACCTCCCTGGGGGCCCGCGCCGCCGGGACCGCCCTTCGCCGCCGCCGGGATCACGGTGGCCGCGAGGTGTCCCACGCACTGCTCCGCCGCGACGAGTTGCAGGGTCAGCCGGTCGGCGTGCTCGCGCAGCTGCTCACCCCGGCGCCGGGCCTGGTCGGCCTTGCGCCGGAAGTACCACGCGGCCCCGACTCCGGCCACCGCCAGCACGGCGGTGGCGGTCACTATCAGTTCAGTCATCAGGTCCTCACGGATCGGAAGCCGTCGGTGTGGGCGAGGTGGCCGAGGCGGGCCGGCGCGCAGGGGCGGGGCGTCGGCCGGCCCGATGACGACCGGGCTCTCAGCAGGCCGGAGCGGACCCGTGTCTCCCACGGTCACCCCGTGCCGCGGAGTCGGCAGCGACGCGGACGACGGCGAAGGCGCACGACATGGATCTCCCGGGAACACGCGAGGGCCGGTACGAGGGCCGGTACGAGCAGGGGGTGCCGATGACGCGGACTCGAGACGGAGCGGGACCGCGCGTCCCGAGGCGCCTCGAACTCCCGTATCCGCGACCGGCGTTCGGCATACGGAAGGGGACCATACCGCTTGTGCTCACGTTGTGCTGATGCACGGTGCCGGACTCGTGATCACGGCCTGGAAGCGTCGGGGCTTTGGCGCGAAAAATGCACCCATGACGGCCGAACCCCTATGGCTGAAAAGGGAGTTGGCCCGTCAGACGGAGTCCTGGTAACGGCTCAGCCGGTGTCGGAGAGGCGCTTCAGCCACTCGCCCAGCAGCCGCTGCTCCGCCTCGCTGAGCACCGTCTGCTCGGGGAGGGTGGCGCGCAGCGCGCGGGCGGCGCCCTGCGGGCCGGTGTCCCGCACGGCCGGGCGCTCGTGGGTGACCGCGGCGACCATGGACTCGCGCAGGGTGGCGAACAGGGCCGGGTCGCGCCGGTCCTCGGGCAGGGACAGCCAGGTGAGCACCGCGCCGCGCGCCGTGGCGTGGATGATCTGGGCCGCCAGCTCCTGGTCCACGCGGAGCCATCCGCCGGCGGCGAGCCGATGCATACGGGCCATCAGGATCTGCATGCCGGCCTTGAAGGCGGCCGAACCCGTCCGCGCCGGTTCGGTGTACATCAGCGTGTACAGCGCGGGATTGGCCAGACCGAACTCCACCGCCAGGTCCCAGCCGTCCCGCAGGTCCTCGATGGGGTCCGGCGGGTCGGGGTCGATGTGCTTGGCGGCGAGGAAGCTCGCGAAGCCGTGCTCGGCGACCGCGTCGAGCAGCCCGTCCTTGTCGCCGAACAGCCGGTAGATGGCAGGTGGTTGCAGCCCCGCCGCCTCGGCGACCGCCCGGGTGGTGACGGCGTCGCGGCCGCCGCGCGTCAGCAGGCCGATGGCGGCCTCGATGACCCGCTGCCGGGTCTGGTCGGAACGAGAGGACATGGGGCCAACGATACCGCCTTGGTGTTGCCACCGTGATTATCGCTGTTACTGTGGAAATGATTCCGCTGGAACCAGCGGAGCCTGAACACTGGAGTGCGTCATGATCATCGTTACCGGAGCCACCGGACAGCTGGGCCGTCGGATCGTCGAGCACCTGCTCGCCCGCGTGCCGACGGAACAGGTCGGCGTCAGCGTCCGCGACCCGGGCCATCCGCAGGCGCGGACCTTCGCCGACCAGGGGGTGCGGGTGCGCAGGGGCGACTTCGCGGACGCCGAGAGCCTCGCCCACGCCTTCGAGGGCGCCTCCCAGGTCCTCCTCGTCTCCGTGGACAAACTGGGCGAGGAGTGCGTCAAGCAGCACCGCACCGCGATCGAGGCGGCCGTCACGGCGGGCGCCCGCCGCATCCTCTACACCAGCCAGATGGGCGCCGGCGCGGCCTCCCACTTCCAGGCCTGCCGCGACCACGCCGCCACCGAGGAGATCCTGCGCGGCTGCGGAGTCCCCTTCACCTCACTGCGCAACGGCTTCTACGCCGCCAGCGCGACGCGCTTCCTGGACCACGCCCTGGAGACCGGTGCGATACGGCTCCCCGCGGACGGCCCGGTCGCCTGGACCACGCACGGCGACCTCGCGGAGGCCACCGCCGCCGTACTGGCCGACGAGGGCCGCTTCGAGGGCCCGACCCCGCCCCTCACCGCCTCGCGAGCGCTGACTTTCGACGACATCGCGGCCCTGGCGTCCGAGGTGACGGGCCGGGAGTTCACGCGGAGCACCGCGCCCGAGGCCGGCTTCCGCGACCAGCTGCTGGCCCAGGGCGTCCCCGAGCAGTACGCCGACCAGCTCCTCGGCATCTTCGCCGCCGCCCGCGCCGGCGAGTTCGCCACGACCGACCCGACGCTGGCCGCGCTGCTGGACCGGGAGCCCGTCGGAATGCGGGAGGTCCTGGGCGAGGCGCTGCGGGAGGTGCCGGGCGGGCCGTCGTCCGCGGGCTGATTCGTTCAGGGGGCGGGAGCGGGGCTGTCATCGCCGTTCCCGCCCCCCCTTCGCCCCCCTCGCCCCTCCGCTCAATTCCGTTCCGTTCCGTCAGGATCCGGAGCTCAGCTGGTCCGTGATCTCCTTGATCCAGTCGGCCTTCTTCGCCGGGTCCATCAGGCTCGCCTCCCACGTCGCCTGATCCATCCCGTGCTTCTCGGGACCGGCATTGATCACTACCAGCAGGTCCATGGCGGAGCGGCGCAGTTCCGGCTGGGTGTCGGGACGCGAGAGCATGCCGTAGAGCTTCTTCGCCGCCAGCTGGCGCTTGTACGCCGAGATCTTCGTCCACACCTTCATGGCATGCTTCAGCGATTCCCAGGTGGGCAGGGCCTCCGGTACGTCCTCGCCGTGCGGCGTGTAGCGCTCGGGGTGGTGCACCTCCTGGAAACGCCCGTAGCCCGATCGGGCTCCCTTGTAGGCGGCGACGCTGACGACGAGGCCCGCCCCCACCGCGGCGGTGATCCAACCCGCCGGGTTGGACGCCAGGCCCACGGTGGCGACGATGGCCACGGTCGCTATGCCGCCCGCGCCCTTCAGGCCCTCGCCCACGCCGCCGCCCACCGACTCCTTGATGCCCTTGGAGACCTGCTTCCGCCTCGCGAACTTCTTGGTCTCGTTCACGGTCTTCGCGTCGTCCTTGGCGGCGAGGTAGGCGAGCTTGGCCTGGGCCTCGCGAAGCGCCGCCGCCTCGTAGGCGGTCGCGGCGGCGTCGAGCGCCTCGTCCCACCCCTCCCGCGGGTGGCCCTCGTCCCTCTCCGCCTGCAGCGCCAGGACCGCGTTGTGCGCCTCTACGGCGCGCGGCTCCTCGGCCTCCCACGCGGTCTTCAGACTGTTGATCGTTCCGGCGTGGGCGGCTTCGGCGTTCGGGAGCTTCCCCAGGTCACGGTACTTGCGGATCGCTCCACTGGTCTTGAAGACGGCACGCACGCTCTTCGCCACACCGGCGACGGCGCCGAGGACACCGCTCGCCTCGGTCGCGGCCACGGTGCTCGCCACCCCCTGGACCTTGAGCGTCTCCTTGGCCATGGTGCCCACGTTGGCGCCCGTACTGAGGACGCTCACGCCCGCGTCGCCCGCCTTGACCTTGGCCTTCCTCCGCGCGTTGTGGAACCCGGCTCCCGTCCTCTTGCTCAGGGCCGTCTTCAGGTTCCGGAACGAGTCCGCGACGCTTGCCCCCAGAGCGAGGAGCTCCGCGCCGGTGCTCAGCGACGCGCCGGCGACCCCCGCGGCGGCGGCGTCGTGCTTCAGGACGTCGGCGCCCGACCCGCCGCCGGTGTCCGTCTTCGGGGCGTTGGCGGCCGTCTCGATGGCCTCCTGGCCGAGGCCCGCGGCGGTGGGTGCCTGGACGCCCTTGCCCAGGGCGTCCGCGGGATCGAGGATCCTCTTCCCTTGATCCGCGTTCTCGGCGACCGCCTTCAGGCGATCAGTCCTGACCTCCGCCTTGGTTTCGGCGGCGGCCCGTTCGGCGGCGGCCGTGCGTGCTTCGTCCCTGGCCGTGTCGAGGTGCGTCTGGAAGTCGGGGTCGACTCCCATGTCCTGGGTGCCGGACACCGAGCCGCGCCGGGTGAGGGCGGCGGGGTCGGGCCGGGTGTCGGACTCGGAGCCGCGCCGGGTGCGCGCCGACGGGGTGAAGCGGGCCGCGATCGCGGCGAGGCGTGCCTCCTCCGCGGCGGCGCGTTCGGCGGCGCGGCGTGCCTCCTCCGCCGCGGCACGTGCTTCGGCGAGGCGTGCTTCCTCTTCGGCGGCGCGGCGTGCCTCGTCCCTGGCCGTGTCGACGTGTTCCCGGAAGCGCGGGTCGACCTCCATGCCCTGCGTGCCGGAGTCGGAACCGCGCCGGGTGAGGGCGGCGGGGTCGGGCCGGGTGCCGAGGTCGGAGCCGCGGCGGGTGCGGCCCGACGGGGTGAAGCGGGCCGCGATCGCGGCGCGGCGCGCCTCCTCCGCGACACGCTCGGCGGCGGCGCGTGCCTCTTCCCGGGCCGTGTCGAGTTCTTCCTGGAAGCGGGTGTCGACTGCCATGCCCTGGGTGCCGGACATCGAACCGCGCCGGGTGGGGGCGGCCGGTTCGGGCCGGGTGCCGAGGTCGGAGCCGCGCCGGGTGCGGCCCGACGGGGTGAAGCGGGCCGCGATCGCGGCGAGGCGCGCCTCCTCCGCGGCGGCGCGTTCGGCGGCGGCGCGTGCTTCCTCGGCGGCGGTGCGTGCCTCTTCCCGGGCCGTGTCGAGTTCTTCCTGGAAGCGGCTGTCGACTGCCATGCCCTGGGTGCCGGACACCGAGCCGCGCCGGGTGGCGGCGGCCGGGCCGGGCCGGGTGTCGGATTCGGAGCCCCGCCGGGTGCGGCCCGACGGGGTGAAGCCGGCCGCCGTGGTGCCCTCGGGCGGCGCGACGCGTTCCGGAGTGCTGGTGGTGCCCCGGACTTCGGGGACGGAGGCGGGCTGCCGGGTGCCGGATCCCGTGTCGAGCGGGGCGCGGTCGGCCAGGTCGCCGGGGGCCGAGCCGCCCCGGGCGCGACCGGCCGGGGCGCGTCGGGCGCCGGGCTCCGAGCCGGGCCGGGTGGTGTCGGTTCCCGGGGGCCGCTCCAGGGTCCTGCCCCTGGCGCGTTGCACCGTGGCGGCCGCCGCCTGGTTGCCGGCACTGGACTGGAGCCCGAGGAAGGCCTGCTCCGCCGAGGTCCCCGACCCGGACGAACTCCCGGTCCGTCCTTCCTCCCGACGCTGCCGGGCCGCTGCCAGGGCGGCTGCGGAGGGCCGTTCGGAGGTGCGGTGGACAGGGGTGCTCATGGACGTACCTCTCCTGCTGCCGGACCGGGCCACGCGAAGGTAGCCAGGTACGGCGAACAACAGGGGTGCGGCAGGCGAACACCGTACGGACGCGTGCGGAACCCGCCAGGATCGCGCAGCGTCCGTCCCGTCGGCCCACCCGGGCACCGTGCTCAGCGGCACCCGGACCCGAGGGACGGGCGGGCGGTCCCCTCGCGCCCGCGCCTCACGCCGTCAGCCGAGGGCGTAAGCCAGGAGAGCGGCCTCGAACACCACCAGCCCGATCAGATCGCCTCGCTTCCACAGCGGCTTGCGGGAAGCGATGACGGTCTCCACCCGGCCGGGCGCCGCCGGGTCGTAGCGAACCCTGACCGTGTCACCGGTCCGCGTCCCCGCGGGGACTTCGCCCTCGTTGGCGGAGCAGGTCATCTTGCGCCCGTCCTCCGTCCGGAAGCCGAGGAGGAACGTGGGCCCGCCGCCCTGCACCCGCCACTCGCGGTCGTAGCAGTGCGCGTCCACCTCCACGCCACGGATCCGCACCAGCAGGCGCTTGCGAAATATCCAGACGAACGCGACGACACCGAGCAAGGCGGGTATGAGGAGCAGGCGATCGGAGTTCACTTCGGCCCTTCTGGAGGTCAGCGCGGATCCGAAAGATACCGGGAGGCGGTGCGGGCGCAAGACCGCTGCCGGGAACGGACTTGAGACCCCCTCAGCGGACCGGCACCGGCGCGGCCGACGGCTGCCACTCCCGCCGGATCAGCCCGTACACCCAGGAGTCGGAGACCTCGCTGTCGACGACGCAGTCCTCCCGCAACGTCCCCTCGCGCACGAACCCGACCTTCTCCAGCACCCGGGCGGACGCCGCGTTGCGCGTGTCCGCCTCGGCCTGCACCCGGTTCAGGTCCAGCGTGTCGAAGCCCCACCGCAGCAGGGCGTGCGCGGCCTCCGTCGCGTAGCCGCGGCCCCACATCGCCTCGTCGAGGCAGTAACCAAGCGACGCGCTGCGGCAGACCGGGTTCCACTCGACCAGGCAGCACCAGCCGACGAAGGCGCCGTCGGAGGCCCGGTCGACGGCCACCCGCACACCGGTGCCCTCCTCCGCCATCGTGCGGCACATCTCGACGAAGCGCCCGGCGCGGGACCGCTCGGTCCACGGCGGGGAGTCCCAGTAGCGCATCACGTGGGTGCTGCTGTGCATGGCGTAGAGGAAGTCCGCGTCGGCCTCGGCGACGGGCCGCAGCCGCAGGCGACCGGTGTCCAGGGTGGGGGTGGCCAGAGTCATGGTCGCCATCCTGCGTCCTCGTGGGGCGCGCGGGACAGCGAATATCCGACGACGGCAGCGATGGCCCCACGACGGCGTCGATGGTCCGACGACGGCAGCGATGGCCCCACGACGGCGTCGATGGTCCGACGACGGCGTCGTTGAAACGCCCGGCGGGGCGTCACGGCATCAGGCCGTCGGGTCCCAGAGCCCACCGGCCTCGCCGCGCGCGAGATGCTCGGCGTAGACGCCGACCTTCCAGGCGATGACGGACCGGCACTCCTCCAGCGCCCTGATCTGTGCGTCGACGCGCCGCTGATGGGTGTCGAGCAGCCGAAGCCGTTCCGCCTCGTTTCCCGGCCCCTGGCGCACCAGTTCGGCGAACTGCTTGAGGTCGGCCAGCGGCATGCCGGATTCGCGGAGCTTGACGCAGATCAGCAGCCAGTCGACGTCGAAGGAGCTGTACCGCCGCCTGCCGCCCGACGTGCGCCGGACCGGCCCGACGAGCAGACTCTCGCGCTCGTAGAAGCGCAGGGCGTGCACGCTCAGTCCGGTCCGGTCGGCGACCTCGCCGATGCTCAGAGACTGCCCGGCCGCTTCGGTGCTGGTCACGCCGCTCACCCCTGGACTTGATCTAGACCTCGCTCTAGATCGTAGCGTCGGCGGCATGACCACCACCGAACAGCAGCCGCTCAACTCGCCCTTCTCCGCCGCCAGCACCGCCGAGGACGTCATGGGCGGCCACGACCTCTCCGGCCTGACCGCCGTGGTGACCGGGGGCTACTCCGGGCTCGGCCTCGAGACCACCCGGGCCCTGACGGCCGCCGGGGCCCGGGTCGTCGTTCCCGCCCGCCGCCCCGAAGTCGCCCGAGCCGCCCTGCGGGACGTGAAGGGCAGCGAGGTCGTCCCCATGGATCTGACCGACCTCGACAGCGTCCGTTCGACCGCCGCGCACCTCGGCGACCGCATCGACCGGATCGACTTCCTGATGGCCGTCGCCGGGGTCATGGCCACCCCGGAGCGGCGCGTCGGTCCCGGATGGGAGTTCCAGCTCACCGCCAACCACTTCGGGCACTTCACGCTCGCCTGCGAGCTCTACCCGCTCCTGGCCGCCGCCGACGGTGCGCGTGTCGTGGCGTACAGCTCCGCCGGGCACGCCATGACCGACATCCGCCGGCACGACCCGCACTTCCGCACCGGCTACGACAGGTGGCTGGCCTACGGCCAGGCCAAGACCGCCAACGCCCTGTTCGCCGTGCACCTCGACGCCCTCGGCAAGGGCGACGGCATCCGGGCCTTCGCCCTCCACCCCGGCAAGATCATCACCGGCCTCCAGCGGGAGATGCCGCTCCAGGAACAGATCGACGCCGGCTGGGTGGACGAGCACCGCAACGTCGTCGCCACCGACTTCAAGACCGCCTCCCAGGGTGCCGCCACCGGCCTGTGGGCCGCCACCTCCCCACTCCTCGACGGCCGGGGCGGCCTCTACCTGGCGGACTGCGACGTCGCCCGCGTCTTCGCCCCGGACCTCCCCATGGACGACAACGGCGTACGCGCGTACGCCGTCGACCCCGACAACGCGGCCCGCCTCTGGGACCTGTCCCTCACCGCGACGGGCGCGACGCCGACGGCCCGGTGACCTCGCGGGCTTCGACGCGGACCCGCCGCCGTTCCTGCCCGCGCCGAGCGCGCGGTCACCCTGAGGAAGACCCCTGTACTTCCTGGAGGTTGACCCGACGGCCGCCCGGGCTGGAAGTCGTCCAGCCACACCACGATCCCCGTCAGTCCCGACAGCACCGCCGCCGTCCCCGCCCGTATCGCCCCCGCACCGCGGGCGGGGGCGAAGGTCGCGGCGTCGTACGACGAAACCGTGCCAGACCCTCGCCGCGGAACGACGCGCCCGTCCAGTCGACCGCGGTGACGTTCTCCGTATGCTCGGCCAACCCCGCGCCGGCGACCGGAAACTGCCGGTCGAGATGGTTCGGCGTGACGTCGACCAGCGGGTCGACGAGGTCCTCACCTGCTCGGTGACCGGCTCGAAGCAGCGGACTTCCGAGCGCCCTGTCGTACGGGAGGCGGCGCGTGCCTGCTAGCAGAACTGCTTCGCGGTCGCCTGACCGAACCTGGCGAACGCCGCACGCGTTCCCGAGCCGGCGATGCCGTCGATCTTGCCGGTGTACCCCCAGTTGCCGTGCTTGAGGAAGTACTGGAGCCCCTTGATCGTGGCCGGGCCGACGATGCCGTCCGTGACGAGGTTCCGGTCCCAGCTCCTGTTGAGGAACTCCTGCATCGCCTCCCAGCTCTTCGGGCCCAGGTACCCGTCCTCGGTGAGGCTGACGGTGGGCGAGGTGTTCAGGAAGCACTGGACGCCGGTGGCCTGGTACTTGGTGAGGCCGAGGTTGTTGTACGCGGCCGCCGCCGCGACCGCCGGCCCCGGGGCGGGCGAGGTGTCCGCCACGGCCGTGCCCGCGGTGGCGAGGCCGCCGGCGGCGATACCGACGGCGGCGGTGACGCCGACCAGTGTCTTGGTGAGAGCTCGCATGCTGTACTCCTCGATGTGACGTGCGCTTGAGGAAGCCGACCGTGGTGGCCGGCTCCACGACGAGACTGCGGGTTCGGCGGGATGCCCGGCCACAGGTGACGCGGAAGTGACCCCGTCCCGAGACGTCCCACGCGATGACCTGCGCAGACGCCCAACTCCGTGTCCATGTGGCGGGACTTCGACGACAGCGGGCAGGGCGGGCCTCGCGCCCGGCGCACGGTCGGCGGCTGGGCGGAGCCCCTGACGACTGGTGCAGAATGAGACCGGGAGACGGGGGCCGGGCCCGAGGTCGGGGACGCGAGTGGGGGAAGCGTGTCGCGCTGGAAGGAACTGCCCGCGGAACTGCATCCGCAGGTCCACCAGCTGATCGTGCGTCTGCGCAGGCTGAAGGACCACAGCGAACTGAGCACGCGGCGACTGGCGGTGAAGACCGGATACAGCGCGAAGTCGTGGCAGCGTTATCTGAACGGCAGGTCCCTGCCGCCCCTGGAAGCCGTCGAGGCCATGGCCCGCATCGGCGGGGACGATCCGGCCCGGCTGCTGGTGATGCACGAGATCGCCGCCCAACGCTGGGCGGAGGGGCGGACGGCCGCCACGGGCACGCCCGAGGACTCCTCCGCGACACCGCCGGAACACACCCCCACCGAGCGGCAGCCGTACGGGCGTCTCCTGCGCGCCGCGGTCGCGGCGGGTGCCGTGGTCACGGTGCTGTCCGTCTCCGTGGCCCTCCTGCTGGCCGTCCGGCTCACCGATGCCCGCGCCCAGCTCGCGCACGACCGCGCCGACGCCGACGTGACGACTCCGGCCACCGTGTCGGCGTCCCTGGTGCCGGTCATCTACAGCTGCCGGCTGGAGCAGCGTGACGGCCGCTGGTACGCGGGTTTGAGCCGCACCAGGGACATCCTCCTGTCCAACACCCAGGTGGGGCTCGAAGTGGCCGAGGCCCAGTGCCTGCTGCGCCGGGCGGGCACCGCGCCGGGAGACATCGACGGCGTCTTCGGCCCGAAGACGCGGCGAGCGGTCGAACGTATGCAGAAGCAGAACGGCCTGATCGTGAACGGCGTCATCGACCCGCCCACCTGGCAGGCCCTGCGGGAGGTGGCGCCCAAGTGACCACGGAACACACACGGCTGGCAGCGGCGCTGCGGGAACTGCGGGCCCGCGCGGGTCTGAGCCTGGCGGCGCTGGCGGAGCGCACGCCGTACAGCAAGTCCTCCTGGGAGCGCTACCTCAACGGCAAGAGCCTGCCTCCCCGCCAGGCCGTACGGGAGCTGTGCGGCCTCGCGAACGAACCGGACGGGCGACTGCTCGCGCTGTGGGAGATCGCCGAGGCGCACTGGAGCGGACGCGCGCTGGCCCCCGCATCCGCCCCTCCTACGGACGAGTCGCCGCGGGACCTCGCCCAGGAGCCGCCACCGCCGGACGGGACCCGGCGACGGCGACTTGGCCGAAGCAGGCTCCTGGTGGTGCTGGCGGCGGCGTACACCGTGGTCGTCGGCGGTGTCGCGGCCCTGCTGTTCCTCCTGTTGCCGGACTCGGAGGCGGGGGAGGCCGAGGCGCTGCCGGACTCCGTGCCGTTCTCCTTCGCTCCCCTGTGCCACGGAGCCGCCTGCGAGGGCCAGGACCCGATGCGCCTGATCTGCGGCGTCGGCCCCGACACCCTCGCCTCGTACCGCACGGCCACCGGCGCCCACGTCGAACTGCGCCACAGCGAGAAGTGCGGTGCGAGCTGGGCCCGGACCTGGGCCACCGAGATCGGCGACCGGGTGGACGTCACGGCGGGCGGCCCGACCCACGACGTGCGCATCGCGAACAAGGACGACGCGGCCACCTTCGTCTACACCGAGATGACCGAGGCCCGCCCCGGCACCACCGTACGGGCCTGCTTCCGTCCCGCGTCGGCCGACGGCGAACGGGAGTGCTTCGAGGCCCGCGTGGGCGAGACCACCGCCACGACCGGCCCGTCCTCACCCCGGTAGCGCCAGCCCCCACGTACGCCTCTGGACGCCGCGATGTGTCTCAGCGCGGTCCCCCGCAGACTACGTTCCGCCCGCGCTCCCGCCGCGCTCGGTCGGCTGTCGGAGAACCTCCGAGGTGATCGCCGATCCACCCCGGGCCTCCCGCTTCAGTCGCATCGTGAGGTCGATGCCCTCCTGGACGGAGGTCTCGAAGTCGGGGTCCTGGCGCAGCCGGATCCGTCCTCGGTAGTCGACGACGACTGTGGCCACGGCCGCGAGATCGGCCTCCGATGAACCTTCCAGAGCGCGCTGCACATCACTCTCGAAGCTCTCCTTGTCACCTGGGAACCCGAGGTCTGCCGTCAGAGCCGCCCTTACGTCCGCGACGGCCCGCAAGGGCAACAGTGAGTACGCGTCGGTCTCCACGACCTTGCCCTTCGAGTGAGATGAACAGGCCGAACCCGCCTCGGTCGGTCAGGAGGACGGCTGCGAGCCGTGGCGTACTGAGTCGATGAACAGGCGCCAGCTGCTCAGCCGCACGTCCAGTGTGGGGCCATCGGCGCACTTGGAGTCGCGTATCAACGCGCCATATGGGCCGTACGCGCACTCAACGCATTCAGTGCCGCTGCCCCCGCTGTACGAGGACTTGAACCAGCGGGGCTCAGGGCTGGCAGCTATCAAGACTCACTCCTTGCTGACCCGGTCGATGAGTTCGACCGAGGACTCGAGGTCGAGCGCCTGGGCGCTGAGGTAGTCGAAGGCCAACCTATATCGCTCCAGTTCCTCCGGCTTCTCCATGAACACTCCGCCACCGAGGAGGTCTACATAGACGACGTCCAGCTCACGGGCTTGGCCGCGAAGGGTGACGAAGCTACCGACTGCGGCGGCATGTGCTCCCAAGGAGAACGGTAGGACTTGAATGGTGATATGCGGTCGCTCCGCACAGGCCAACAGGTGGGTGAGTTGCTCGCGCATGACGTCAGGGCCTCCGACCCGGCGTCGGACAGCGGCTTCGTCGATCACGCACCAGATGCGCGGAGGCTCTTCGCGCTCCAGCAACTCCTGGCGCTTCATGCGGATGTCGACCATGTGCTGGACTTCGCGTTCGTCGCACTGCACCTCTGAAGCGCGATGGACCGCTTCCGCGTAGGTGCGCGTCTGGAGGAGTCCCGGAATGTACATGCACGCGTAGTGATCCTCGCGTACGACCTCGTCTTCCAAGGTCAGCATCAGGTTCATGGAGTCGGGGATGGGGTCGGCGAGTGATCGCCACCATCCTTGGATCTTGGCGCCCTTCGCCAACTCGACGAGGGCGAGCCGCTCTTCGTCCGATGCGGAGTACTCACGGCACAGGGCGTCCACGGCCGGCCACTTGACCGTGCCCTCTTTCGTCTCGTAGCGGCTCAACGTCGCCTTCGAGATGCCGACGCGGGAGCCCGCCTCTTCGAGCGTCAGTCCCTTGCGTTCCCGGAGCCGTCGTAGATCGGCGCCGAGTTGGCGCCTACGAGTGGTGGGTCCCACTGCCATGTCTCAGTCCTTCGCGTTGGTCCAGTAGATCGTGCTGCTCCGCTGGTGGCGGCGGCAAGACGGTGTGCGCCGGGGGCGCGTGACTACGTTGCGTGCCCCTGCCAGCGTCTAGTGAGAGTTCCATTTCGAGAGTTTCAATGCAACTCTGAGTCGCGACCACATCACAGTGAGGCATCGACGCCGGGGAGTGGACAGGACATGGATGACGCCTTTTGGAGCCCGACGCAGCCGTGGAGGCTGTCGTTTCTGGCGGAGGCCGATCAGGTGCGGGCTCTTCGACGCGCTCTGCGGATCCACCTGGAGCATTGGGGGCTGCGTGAGCTGACGGATGCCGCCGAGCTCTGCGTAAGTGAACTCGTCGCCAATGTGATCAAGCACGTCGGGCCGGGGACGCCGACCACACTGGTCGCTTCACTCGGGGGTTCCCACCTGCGCATCGAGGTTCACGATCCCGATGCGCGTGCCCTCCCGACGCTCGCCTGCGCGACTCTCGATGCGGAGGCGGGCCGGGGGATGACGCTGGTCGACGCCATGAGTGAGCGCTGGGGCGTGGAGCTCTCCGGTGATCGCAAAATCACCTGGTGCGAGTTCCGCATGGACGCGACCCGGGTCGAACGGCAGTACATGCCCGTGCCGCGGCTGGCGCGAGTCGCGGACGTGCTGAGCCTTTACGGCGATTCGAGGGCGACCCGGGAGCCGATCGTTCCCGGCCGGTTGGCGACGGCTACGGCGGAAGATGCCGCGATCAACGCCATTGCCGACCTGCTGCACTGGTTCCGCACGCAAGGATGGGACGTGGACGACGCGCTCGACCGGGCCCAGTCGCACTTCGAGGCGGAATGCGAAGTGCGACTGCCCTGAGCCGTTCTGGCCACGGTCGATGTACCTGGATCAACTCGCCTGAATTGCCGCCGAGTAGGACCACACATCGGCCGGGAGCGGGTGATCGAGGTGCCAGGTGATCGCCATCGGCTTGCTGCCGGTGTGTTCCACGTACGTTGCCGGGCCCAGAAGCATCCACGGCTGGGACTTGCCAGTGTCCGTGGTCGAGTACCGGCGCATGAACAGCAGGACGTGGGAGCCGCGACCGGCATGCTGCTGGTAGCGCTTGCCCGTGGCGGAATCGGGGGAAATCGCGTTCTGGGACTCCCAGTGGAAGAGAGTCGGGCTGATCGCGTAGTCCTTGTACCGGACGGTGGGCGAGAAGTCCTTCTCGTCCTTCTCAAGCGTGATCAGCAGCGCGTCCGTCCGGAACTCTTCCGCCCACTGCACGCCCTGGGCGAAGGATCTCGGCATCTGCCCACCGAACCGGGCGACGCCGAGCGCGGCCAGTATCTCCGACCGGTTGTACGAGCTGTGGACCTTCAGCGGTACAGAGCCGAGGCCATCGGACAGCGGGATCGGGACATGGTCGGCTCGGTCGATGACGTACGACAGCACCTGCCGGAGTTCATCCCTCAGGGCTCGCTGCGGACGCAGCGTCGCAAGCCCCTCCGGGTAGCTGGTGAACCCGCCCGCGTTGTCCCACAGGTTGAAGAACAGCATGCGGGCGTAGGCCTGGCCGGTCTGGTCGAGTTCCCCGTACGGAGGGGCGTCGTCCGCCAGAAGGCTCAGATACGCCTGCGCACGCTCGGGATCGTCCACGTGCAGGAACGCGTGGACTCGCTTGAGCAGGGCTTCCTCACCCGGCGTAGCCGGTTCGGTGACCAGGCCGGCACGACGCAGCACGAGGGTCCAGGAGTTGCCGTTCTTGTACAGCTCCTTGATCTCTCTGCGGCTCTCCCGGAGATAGTCGGCGAGCAGAGGGGTGCTGTACTCCTTGACCTCCTTCACCAGCGTCTTCACCGTGGCGGCCAATTGCGTCCTGATGTTCTCGAGGACCAGATTCTTGGCCTTGCCCTCCAGGATGATCTGGCAGCCCGACGGCAACTGCGGAAAGCCGCGCTCGATGTGCTCGACCAGCCGATTGCGCGACAGATTGGTCATGGCCCGGAACTGCTCCTCGAAGCGGAACTCCGCTCGGTGCTGCCCGATGAAGTCCAGGACCGTGAGGACCGGCTTCGTGTCGGTACGCCGTAGCCCCCGGCCCAGCTGCTGGAGGAAGACGGTGGCGCTGTTGGTGGGCCGCAGCAGGAGGAGGGTGTCCACGTGCGGGATGTCGAGACCCTCGTTGAACAGGTCCACCGAGAAGATGACCTGGAGCTTGCCGTCCTGGAGGTCACGCAGCGCTTGAGCGCGCACCTCGGACGACGAGTCGCTGTCGAGGGCCGCAGCCTGGAAACCGGCCTTGCGGAAGTAGTCGGCCATGAAATGGGCGTGCGCCTTGGTGACGCAGAAGCCGAGCGCACGCATGGCACCGGGGTCGGAGATCTTGTCCCGGACCTGCTTGACGATGATGCGCGCTCGCGCGTCGTTGCCGGTCAGCAGGTTGCCAAGCTCTTGATCGGCGTACGAGCCCTTTTGCCAGCCGAGATTCGTGAGTTCGGTCCCGTCAGGGATGCCGAAGTAGTGGAAGGGAGACAGCAGGTCGTTCTCCAGGGCCTCCCAAAGCCTCATCTCGGCGGCGATGCGTCCATCGAAGAATTCGTCCTGGACGTTGAGCCCGTCCATCCGCTCAGGGGTGGCGGTGAGTCCCAGCAGCTCCTTCGGTGTGAAGTGTTCGATCACCCGGCGGTACGTACCGGCCGTGGCGTGGTGGAACTCGTCGATGACGATGACGTCGAAGTGGTCTGGCGCGAGCTGCTCCAGCCTCTGGACGTTGAGTGACTGGACGCTGGCGAAGACGTGGGTCCACTCCTGCGGATCGGCCCCGCCGTACAGCAACTCGCCGAACGAGGCGTCGTCCAGCACTTCGCGATACGTACGCAAGGACTGCTTGAGGATCTCCTTGCGATGCGCCACGAACAGCAGCCTCGGTCGACCGGAGGTCGCCTGATGACTCAGGTCGCGGTAGTCGAGGGCGGCCATCACGGTCTTCCCCGTGCCGGTCGCCGCGACCAGCAGGTTGCGGTGCCGTCCGCGGATCTCGCGCTCTGCGCTGAGGCGCTCCAGCATGTCCCGCTGGTGCGGGAAGGGATGCACCTGAAGACCGGAAAGGTTGATCTTCAAGTCTGTGGTCGACACCGTCCCACCCGCCTGGGCGAGCGCCGCGTCGAGGCGTTTGCCGTCTTCATCCGGGTCGTACGTCTCGAACGCCGCGTCGTTCCAGTACGCCTCGAAGGTGGCCTCGAACTTCTCCATCACCGCCGGTGTGGCCACCGACGACAGCCGTACGTTCCACTCCAGGCCGTCGAGCAGCGCCGCACGGGAGAGGTTCGAGCTGCCGACGTACGCCGTGTCGAATCCGGTCCTGCGCCGGAACAGCCACGCTTTGGCGTGCAGCCGGGTCGAGCGGGTCTCGTAGTTCACCTTCACGGTGGCGCCGAATTCGCGCACGAGCCGGTCGAGCGCGCGTCGGTCCGTGGCGCCCATGTAGGTCGTGGTGATGATCCGGATCGGGACGTCCCGCTCCTTGGCCGCCAGGAGTGAATCCTCCAGCACGCGGATGCCGTACCACTTCACGAAGGCACAGAGCAGGTCGATCCGATCCGCAGTGGCCAACTCGGCCCGCAACTCCGAGCCCAGGTTCAGGTCCTCGGGGGAGTTGGTGAGAAGCGAGGTCTCGGAGAGGGGCGTGAGCGGACGGATCGCATAGGCACCCGGTGCCTCCTGTTCCGCCAGAGCCAGCAACTGCCTGGGGCCCTCGGCGATGGCGCTGACGGGCTCGGCGCCGCCCTGCCCACCGCCCTCTGCCGCCAGGGACTCGAGGACGCGGTTGGCGAAGGGAACTCGGTGTTCGGGCCGGAGCTGGTTGAGGTGGCGAGCCACTATGTCACCGACGTGGCGGGCCAGCACATGAGGTGACGATTCTGCGCCGACCTCGGTGTCGATGGCCTTCCAGCCCGCGGCCTCAAGGCGCTCCAGTTCACCGCGTAGGCGATCCGTGACCAGTTGCTCGTAGACTCCCGCGACCGGCTGCTCCCCACTCCGCGGCTGCTCCACCCCGACCCCTTTCCCCACCATGTTGTTGTGGATGCAGTTCTAGCAGGAGCCACTGACACGAGGGGTGGGCCGACTGATCAGAAGGGGGCCTTTCAAAGCCCGCCCGGTGTGAATCCTGCGGCGGGAACGATGGCCCCAATCAGGGATCTGCTGACCCGGTTCGCCACGTCCTCCGGCGCCTCGTGCTCCCAAAATCGAAGTACCGTCCACCCCTGGTCCTGCAAGTGCCTGGTCGTCTCCACGTCGCGGGCCATGTTCTTGTCCAGCTTGTTGCGCCACCACTCCGCGTTCGACTTCGGCTGCGTGGCGTGCTGCGGGCAGCCGTGCCAGAAGCAGCCGTCGAGGAAGATCGCGACCTTGGCTCTGGGGAAGACGATGTCGATCGTGCGGCGGGGCATGCCCGGCACCGGCACGTTCACGCGGTAGCGCAGGCCCGACGCGTGGAGCAGCCGCCGCACCGCGATCTCCGGCGCGGTGTCGCGGGAGCCCTGCCGACTCATGCGGGCGGACACGGAGGCGGAGGGCGGAACGGGCTCGGGCACGTTGTCATTGTGCCGGAGAACAGGCACGGCTTTCCGCGGGAGCTGTTTCGACCGTCGGCCACGGCTCGCGTTGATAACCTGCCGCGATGGACCAGGTGTTGGACGAAGGGCCGTTCTTTCACGGTACGAAGGCCGACTTGCGGGTCGGGGAGCACCTCACCGCCGGCTTCCCTTCGAACTACCGGCCCGAGATCGTGATGAACCACGTCTACTTCACCGCGTTGCGTGATGGCGCGGGGCTCGCCGCCGAGCTTGCCGCCGGTGACGGGGAACCGCGGGTGTATGCCGTCGAGCCGACCGGGGAGTTCGAGAACGACCCGAACGTGACCGACAAGAAGTTCCCCGGCAACCCCACCCGTTCCTACCGCAGCACGGAGCCGCTCCGCGTCCTCGGTGAAGTCACCGACTGGACGCGGCAGACGCCCGAGGCCCTCCGGATGTGGCGGGACCGGCTGGCCGCGATGAGTCGGGAGGGGCGGGCCGAGATCATCAACTGACTCGGCCTCCGGCGGTGGCGTCCGTCGGCTGCTCGGTCGGAACGCGCTGCGCCGCACAGGCGTTGCTGGCACCCTCTTCTCCGTGGACGCGGGGACTGCGGGCGTACGGGACCGACGTTCCCGGTCCGGCGCCGTGCGGCGGCCCGATCCGCGTCGCCGGTGGGGTGCCGCTGTGCGCCTCGGTGCAGTGGACGCCGGTCCGGAAGTTCGTCGGCGTGGTGCTGAGCGTCGTCGCGCCGACCGTCGCCGGGATCGTCTGGCGGGAGACCACCGTCGCCCCGGCGGGCGACACCCCGGCCCTCGTGGCCAACCTGGTGGTGCTCGCCGTCGTGGCCGGCATGTCGGCGTGGCTCCGGCGCAGCCGCCGCGGGTGGACGCGACCGCCGGAAGTCGTCCGCCGCAGGGGAGCGGATGGTTCAGGGATGCGTGCGGCGCGTTGCTCACGGGTCAACTGGAGCGTGAGCGCGCCGTGTTGTGTGATTTCGTTCCGCCGGGGGATGCTGGCGTGCACTGCGACGAGTCGGAAGACGGGGGCAGTTCATGGCAGGTGCCCGGGGGAGCGATGCCCTTGAGGCGGCACAGGTGCGGATCTGCACGCCTGCCGGTGAGGTGGTCGGAGCCGGGTTTCTCGTCGCTGTCGATGTGGTGTGCACCTGTGCCCATGTCGTGGCCAGGGCCGTCGGGGAATCGCATGCCGTGGAGCGGGCGCCCGGCACGCCCGTGAGCCTCGACTTCCCTCTGTTGCCCGGCCGTCCCGGGACACGGGCGAGCGTGGTGTCCTGGCGGCGCGGCGGGGCGGACGTCGCACTGCTACGGCTCGAGGCGGCAGTCGAAGGCGCACGCCCGGTGCCGCTCGTCGACGGGACCGACTTGTGGGGCCACACGTTTCGGGCGTTCGGCTACCCCGCCGGGGCCGACCTCGGGATGTGGGCCTGGGGTCTGCTGCGCGCGAAGGAGGGCTCGGGCTGGTTGCAGATGGAGGTGCCGGAGCCCGGGCCGCGCATCGTGCAAGGCTTCAGCGGGTCGCCGGTCTGGGACGACGCGGAGCAGGGTGTCGTCGGCATGACGGTCGCGGCGTACCGGAGAGCGAGCACCGCGTACCTGCTGCCATCGGCTGAACTGATCGACGAACCTGCGCTCGACGAGCCGCGCTGCCCGTTCCAGGGGCTCAAGGCGTTCACGGAGAACGACGCGGAGTTCTTCCACGGCCGTGACAGTGAGACCTCCCGCGTACACGATGCCGTGCACAGGCGTCCGGTGACCTTGGTGGCCGGGCCCTCTGGATGCGGGAAGTCCTCCCTCGTACGGGCAGGGGTGCTGCCTCGGCTGCGGGCCGACGGCATGAGCGTGACCAGGCTGCGTGCCCTGCCCGGGACACGCGCCTCGGCTGTGCTCGCCCGCACGGTGACGGGGCTTGTGGAACCGGAGCTGGACGAAGTGGAGCGGCTCGTCAGGGCCGAGCAGCTGGCCGACCTCCTGGACGCCCGTCACGACGTGCTCGCGGAGTTGCGCAGCAGGATCCTCGCCCGCGCGGAAGGCGCCGGTCACGTCCTCTTCGTCGACCAGCTGGAGGAGTACGCGGGCGCCATGTCCGAGGAAGCCCGCGATCTGTTCACCTTGCTCGTCTCCCTGGCGGGCGAGGACGGTGCGGCAGTGCTGAAGGTCGTCGCCACCGCGCGGCCCGACTCCCTCGACGTACTGGTGACGGCCGACACGTCCGACCTCGTGAGCGACGCCGTGCAGTTCGTGGCACCACTGGCCGCCGCCGACCTGGAGCGGGCGATCACCGCACCCGTCGACGCCGTACGGGGGTTCCGGTTCGAGCCGGGGCTGCCGAAGCGGATCGTCGAGGACGCGGGTGACGAGCCCGGGCGGATGCCGCTGGTCCAGTTCGCTCTCACCGAGTTGTGGAAGCACCGCGACCGCTCGATGCTCACCCTCACCCATGAGGCCTACGACGAGCTCGGCGGCGTGGCCGGCGCACTGGTCGGCTACGCGGACGGCAAGCTGGACCGATTGACACCGGCCCAGCGCAGGCGTGCCCGAAGGCTGTTCGTACAGCTCGCCCGTCCCGGTGACGGTGTCGCCTTCTCCCGCCGCCCGGCCCGCACGGCGGACCTGCCGTCCGAACTCCTCGGCATGGCGCGCCTACTTGCCCCCAGCAAGCTCATCGTCCTCTCCCGCACCCCGGGTACCGAAGGCGAAGAGATCGTCGACCTGGCACATGAGGCCCTGACCGAGCACTGGCCCCTCCTGAAGGACTGGCTTGTCGACTCCCGGGATTTCCGCGCCTGGCAGGAACAGCTCCGGACCGACCTGCAGCGCTGGCAGGACCAGTCCCGACAGCCTACGCATCTGCTGAGCGGCACCGACCTGGTCGAGGCGGAACGCAGAACGATCGAGCACCCCGAGGACATCTCCGCCGACGAGCACGACTACGTCCTCCTCAGCCGCCGTCACTCAAGGCGCGGTACCCGGCTCAGACGGGCCGCCGTCGCGTCGCTCGCCGTGCTCACCGTCCTCGCGGTGGCCCTGGCGTTCACCAACTGGCAGAGCCTGAAGCGATCGGAACGGCAGTTGCGGACTCAGGCGTCGGGCCTGCTCGCCCAGGCCGCCGAGGGCCGCCCCGACAGCGACCCCACCACCGCGTTGCAACTCGCGCTGGCCGCATGGAACGCCCGCCGGACCGCGACGACCCGCCAGGCGCTGCTCGACCAGTACGTGCGAGACCAGTACCTGCTCGCCGGGTACCCGTCGGTGTGGAAGGGCCGGGTCACCGGGATGGACGCCACCGTCGACGGCCGCACGCTCGTCGTCCGGTCGGAACCGCCCAGTGGAGACCGGTCGACCATCACCGTGGTCACCGGAGCGCTCGACGGACGACCCGCGACAAGGGAGCTGAGCGGCGTACCGGAAGGCGATCTGGTGACCGGACTCAGCCCGAACGGTCACTTCTTCGCCGCGAGCGCCGGCAACGGGGTGCGGCTGTGGCGGCTGGGCGGCACGGAGCCCCCCGCGGTTCTGACCCTCGGTGACCACGAGGCTCCGGAGAAGCCCGCCGTGGCTCTGGACTTCAGCAGTGACGGGACGAGGCTGCTGCTGGCGGTGAGCGACAGGTCCGACGAGTGCTATCGCGACGACCGGCGGTGCACCCCGGCCTTCGCCGAGGCCTGGCGGTTGCCTTCCGGTGAGCGTCTCGACGTACCGGCCGGGCTCGTTCCCGAGACGGGCCTGCGGGAAGCGGCGTTCACCTCCGATGCGAACACCGTGGTGACCATCGGCAGGAAGGACGACGTCCAACGCGTCGACGTCAGGGACTTCACCACAGGTCGGCTTCGGTCCACCTTCACCACCCAGGACGGCGGCGTCACCGCGGAGTTGCGAGCGGGCGGTGAGGTCCTGGCCAGGACCGACGTCACCAGGCCGTATGTACAGGAACTCGGCCGCAGTCCCGGCCGCAAGACCGGACTGCCCACTGCCGGAAGCGCCGAAGACGCCACGTCGAGGTACGGCGTGGCAGGCGCGGCGGACATGTACACCTCTGAACTGTCGGAGAAGGGAGGTTACGCCGAGCCGACTCTGACCGATCTGCGTACCGGGGACACCTACCGCACCCGCATCCCCACCTCGGGCAGCACGTCCGCGTCGTACGCGGGGGTCGCAGCGGTACCGCGTGCGGACGGCGGGCTCACCGTTCTCGTACCCGTCGGCACCGCGCTGATGGTCGTGCGCGGGGAACGGGTCGGCAGCGAAGCCTTCCAGGACAACAGCGGGACGGCCGTGTACGCCATGTCGCCGGACGGGCGTTCCGTCGCACAGGTCACGCAGCGACGTCTCGAAGTCCTCGACGCCTCCCGCACCCACCGCAGGGCCGTATCGCTACCGGCACCCGAGGACTTCGGGCACTGGAAGCTCACTTGGACGGCCGACTCGAGGCGCATCGTGGTCTGGCACGAGAACGGCGGCCTCTACCGGGCGTACTCCGTACGCGATCTCGGGGAGAGTGTGCCGCTGGGTGACGCCGTGCCGACGGCGAAGGAGGTGGACAGCGTCGCCGGGACGCAGGGCAGCGAGATCGTGCTGCTGACCGAGGAGGGCGAGATCGCACGTGTCGACGCCGCCGACGCGGCCGTGCGCACCGGCCCCTTCCCCGCCGACTCCGGGCCGCGTGCCACCGGCAACGCCGATTTCCTGGTGAAGAGTCAGCTCGTCCCCCGTCCGGCGCACCCCGGGCAGGTTGCCGTAGTCACCAAAGGCGGATCCGGACGAGGCGAGATCCTGCTGTGGGACGTCCGCGCCGCCCGCCGCATCGCGGCACTGTCGGGCCAGGCCGTCAGCCTGCCTCTCGACATGGATGCCGGCCTCGGCGCGATCGCGTTCGACGCAGACGGCTCGCACCTCGCGGTGCGGAATTCCGACGGGCGGGTACGGGTGTGGGACGTCGACCGCGGGAAGCAACTGCCCCGTAGCGCGCCCGTCTCGACCGGAGACGCCCTGATCGGGTTCGGGCCCGACGACAGTGTCCTCACGTACGACACGGCGAAGGAGCAGGTCCGGATCCACGACCTGGCGGGGGACGGCGCGTCCAGCACGCTCGTGGTGGCGGTCGGGCCCGCCACCAGCGGGTGGTCGACGGGCTCCGTGCACGGCCACCGCCTGACCGTCGACACCGGCGCCGTACGCCAGACCTTCGACCTGCGCCCCGACGGCCAGTTCCGAACCCTGTGCGCCGCCGCCGGGCGGGACTACACCCGCGCGGAACGCGAGCTCCTGCCGGAGGGGACCCCGGCGCGGCCGCCGTGCTCCTGACGGGGCCGCGGCATCGTGTGCGGGACGCTGTAGGGGGAGTCAGGCCCTCGGCGCCTGCGCCAGGAACCCCGTCAAACCGTCCAGCAGCATCCCGCTGCCCTGCTCCGCGCCGTCCCGTTCCTCCGCCGTGTCGCAGGTCTGACGGAGGGTGATCACGGTGTTGCGGGGGCCCTCCTCCGCGAGTTCCACGGTCATCGTCGCGGGGTCCGGGCGGCCGGGGATGTCCATGCCGATGGTCAGGGCCGAGTGCTCGGCGACCTCGATGTACGAGCCGGTCAGGGGGAACTCCGTGCCGTCGGGCGTGCGCATCGTGGCCTTCCAGGTGCCGCCGGGGCGGACGTCCATCTCCACGGAGCCGGGGACGGCGTAGGCCCACTGGGCGTACTGGTCGGGGGTGGTCCAGGCCTGCCAGACCTGGGCCGCGGGGGCGTCCAGGGCGCGGGTGAGGGTGTAGGAGAAGCCGTTGCCCGCCGCGGTGGGCGTCTGGTCGGTGCTCATGTCGTCGTGTCTCCTCGGTGGTGGCGCCCCGCCCGCTGTCGGCGAGGCTCTCGCACCTGTAGACGACCGGCGGCGCCGGAACTCATCGGCCCCCGCGCCGGTTTCTACCGACCGTGGCACTCCCCGTACGCCCGCCCCGACCCGCACCAGCAATCCGCCCCGCGCTGCGGCGGCCACGCCACCGCGAGGCCCCGGGCCGCCAGTGTCGTCGCGTACTGCGGGAGCAGGACCGGGTCGGCCGGGGACGCGCCCTCCGACGCCGCGAAGGCCTCGTAGGAGGGGACCGTGCCCGGGACCACGCCCAGGTTCGGGGTGCCCGAGGAGGCCAGTTCGCGCAGGGCCGCCTCTATCGACGCCAGGTGGGCGTCGTAGGAGGGGTACTCGGAGGCGAGGGACGGGTACGCCTCGGTCAGTTCCGTCAGTTCGGCGGCCGGCCAGTGGAGCATGGCCACCGGGAAGGGGCGGGACAGGGCCTCGCGGTAGGCGCCCAGCTCGGCGCGCAGGCGAAGGATCTCCGCCTCCAGGTCCGCGGGATTGTCCGAGCCCAGGGACCAGACGCGCTTCGGGTCGTGCAGCTCGTCCAGGGAGACCGGCATCGAGTGCAGGGTGTCGGCCAGGGTGTCCCAGTCGTCGTGGGCCAGGCCCAGCATGCGGCGGACGCGGTGGCGGCCGTAGAGGAGGGGGTGGGTGGAGTACGGGGGTTCCGGCACGTCCGTCAGGAGCAGGCGCGCGCCCTCCGTGAACGTCTCCTGCGCCGCCTCCAGCTCGTCGTGGGACTCCAGGGCCTCGGCCACGATCACCCAGGGGGCCGGGTCGCGCGGCGACGCCGCCCGCACCCCGTCGATGATCGCCCTGGCCTCCGCCTCGTGGTCGTACTCCCAGAGGTTGGACGCCTTCAGGGCCCGGACCAGGGACGGGTTGTCCAGAGGGGCGGAAGCCGCGGAGGACAGCAGGCGGTCGTAGAGCTTCGTCGCGGCGGGGCGGTCGCCGGACAGTTCCAGGTGGGCGGCGGCGCGCAGGAGCAGGGCCTCGGCGTCCTCGGGGTAGAGGCCGGCGGTGCGTTCCAGGCGGGCCGCCTCGGCGGCGTGGTCGACGTTTTCGGCGGGCGTGTCGGGGCGCATGGGGGACACCGTACTGCCGTGAGGTGACAAGGGTCAGCCACGCGGGGGGCCGGCGGACCGGGGCAACGGCCCCGCCGAGGCCTGCCGGGCCCGCCGGGCAACGCCGGTGACGCGGGCCGGGGCGCGAGTCCGGGGCGCGAGTCCGGGCGGGCGCTGGAGCACCGTCGGCAGGAAGCTGAACAGGCCGATCACCGACAGGCCCGCTTCACGCTGGTCACCGTGGCCGTGGTGCCGCTGGCCGCCGCGCTCTACGTCGTCACCAGCACGACGTGGAGCGCCGTCGAGCGGGCCGTGCTCTACCGCTGAACGCGGGCCGGTCCGGTGCGTGGCCACGGCCCGGGTGGCTACGGTCCAGTACGTGAACGGGGTATTGCGGAGTGGACTCCGGCCTTGGAGGATCGACCAGTCCTCCGACGGCCGTCGCGTCGCTGCCGCACCCAGGTCGCACAACGTCGGGCGGGCTGCCCGCGATCGAGGAGTTGGGGATCATGAAGCTGTTGCGAGTCGGTACGGCGGGGTCGGAGCGGCCCGCGCTGCTCGACGCCGACGGGACCCTGCGAGACCTGTCGGGCGTCGTGACGGACATCGACGGCGAGCTGCTCGCCGACGAGGGCGCGCTCGGCCGGATACGGTCCGCCGCCGAGGCCGGTGAACTGCCCGCCCTGGACGGCACCGGGCTGCGCGTCGGCCCGCCGGTGGGACGCATCGGCAAGATCGTGTGCATCGGGCTGAACTACCACGACCACGCCCGCGAGACCGGGGCCGAGCCGCCCGCCGAGCCGGTCGTCTTCTTCAAGGCGCCGGACACGGTGGTCGGACCGCACGACACGGTGCTCGTGCCGCGCGGCTCCACCAAGACCGACTGGGAGGTGGAGCTGGCGGTCGTCATCGGGCGCACCGCCCGCTACCTGGAGTCGGCCGAGGAGGGACTCGCCTGTGTCGCCGGGTACGCGGTCGCGCACGACGTGTCCGAGCGGGAGTTCCAGATCGAGCGCGGCGGGACTTGGGACAAGGGCAAGAACTGCGAGACGTTCAACCCGCTGGGCCCGTGGCTGGTGACCGCCGACGAGGTGCCCGACCCGCAGCGGCTGTCGCTGCGGCTGTGGGTGAACGGCGAGCTGAAGCAGGACGGGACGACCGCGGAGCAGATCTTCCCCGTGGGGGAGGTCGTGCGGTACGTCAGCCGGTTCATGGTGCTGCGTCCCGGAGACGTCATCAACACCGGGACGCCGGCGGGGGTGGCGATGGGCCGGCCCGAGCCGAAGCCGTACCTGCGGGCCGGGGACGTGGTCGAGCTGGAGGTCGAGGGACTGGGGCGGCAGCGGCAGGAACTCAAGGGGGCGTAGGCGCTCCGCCGGGGCGCCGGGCGGAACCACGGGTGGCGGAGCCGCACGCGTCACCGCCCCGCGCCCCACGTGCCCTGCCCTCAGTCCAGGAGCGCGGCGAGCCGGCGCCAGCCCTCCCTCGGGAGGCGGGCCATGTCGTCCTCCACCAGCTGGAGGGCCACGTGGTCGGCGCCCGCGGCGTGGAAGGCGTCGATGCGGGCGCGGATCGCGGCCTCGTCGCCCCAGGCGAACACGGCGTCGATGAGGCGGTCACTGCCGCCGGCCGTGACGTCGTCGTCCGTGAAGCCGAGGTTCAGGAAGTTCCTGGTGTAGTTCGGCAGCTTCAGGTACATGGCGAGATAGGCGCGGGCCGTCGCACGGGCGCGGGACGGGTCGGAGTCGAGGACGACCTTGAACTCCGGGGCCAGCAGCTGCCCCTCGCCGAGCCGCTCGCGGGCCTGCGCGGTGTGCTCGGGCGTGACCAGGTACGGGATCGCGCCCGCCGCCCGGTCCCGGGACAGGTCCAGCATCTTCGGGCCGAGCGCCGCCAGCACCCGGTGGCCGGAGCGCATCCCGGCTTGGTCCAGCTCGTCCAGGTACCCGACCATCGTCGAGTACGGGCGGCGGTACCCCTCCGCGATCGGGGCGTGACTCACCCCGAGGCCGAGCACGAAGCGGCCCGGATGGGACACCTCCAGCTCGGCGAAGCCCGCCGCCGCCTCGGACGCCTTGTGCTCCCAGATGCTCTGGATGCTGGTGCCGACCACGATCCGCCCGGTCGCCGCGATCAGCGGGGCGGCGTTCCGGGCGGCGCTGTTGCCGCCGAGCCACAGGGCGCCGTAGCCGAGCCGCTCCAGCTCGGCGGCGGCCTCGGCGCGTTCCGCCGCGCCCTCCGGGTCCTCCGAGCGCAGCTGGCCGCTCCAGACGCCGTACCGTCCGACCGATTCCTTCAGGGAAGCCGTCGCCTCGTTCATCGGTTGTGATCCCTCCGGTGGGTGCCGTGATCGTCCCGTGCGTCTGCCTGAAAACCACGGGTAACCCACCGCTGATTCCCCGACCACCCCGCCCGGGGCCGGTCGGGCTACTCGCCCAGGAACCGCTCCAGCGCCTCGACGACCAGCCGGTGGTCCTCCACCTGCGGCAGCCCGGAGACCGTCACCGCGCCCACGACGCCGACCTCGGCGACGGCGATCGGGAAGGAGCCGCCGTGCGCCGCGTACGTGTCGGGGTCGAGCCGCGAGGACTCCTCGAAGGTCGTGCCCTTGGCCCGGAAGCGCGAGCCGACCAGGTACGAGGCCGAGCCGTACCGCTCCACGACACGGCGCTTGCGGGCGATCCAGGCGTCGTTGTCGGGGGTCGAGCCGGGCAGCGCGGCGTGGAAGAGCTGCTGTCCGGCGCGGTGGATGTCGATGGCCACCGGGGCCTCGCGCTCCCGGGCCAGCTCGACGAGCAGCGAGCCCAGCGCCCACGCGTCGTCGTGGGTGAACCGGCGGAAGACCAGGCGGCGTTCCTGCTCCTCCAGCTCCGCGACGGTGGGGGTCGTCGGTGCGGTGCTCACAGGGCCACCACCACTGAGTCGCGGGCGGACCGGCGGGCCGCCTCCAGTACGTCCAGGGCGGCGGCCGCCGCCAGCGCGTCCACCGGGTTCGGGCCGTCCTCGCGCAGGGCCCTCGCCACCGCCGCGTAGTACGCGGGGTAGTCGCCCGGGACGGTCGCCGCCACCTGCCCGCCGCCGGTCGGCGGGGAGTCACCGGCGCCGACGCGGCCCCACAGCGACTCGTCCTCCTCGCCCCAGCCGGGACCAGGCCGCTTGCCCTCGCGCAGCGCCGCCTCCTGCGGGTCGAGGCCGTGCTTGACATAGCCCGCCTTCGAGCCGAGCACCCGGAAGCGGGGGCCGAGCCGGGCGGCGGTGGAGGAGACGTAGAGGTGGGAGCGGACGCCGTTCGCGTGGGTGAGCGCGAGGAACGTGTCGTCGTCCGCCGCCGCGCCCGCCCGCCGGACCACGGACTCGGCGTACACCTGCGTGACCGGGCCGAAGAGGACGAGGGCCTGGTCGACGACGTGGCTGCCCAGGTCGTACAGGAGACCGCCGATCTCCGCCGGGTCGCCGGACTCGCGCCAGCCGCCCTTCGGCTTCGGCCGCCAGCGCTCGAAGCGGGACTCGAAGCGCCACACCTCGCCCAGCGCGTCCTCGGCGAGCAGCTTCCGCAGGGTCAGGAAGTCGTTGTCCCAGCGCCGGTTCTGGAAGACGGAGAGCAGCAGGCCGCGCTCCTCGGCCAGCGTCGCCAGCGCACGCGCCTCGGCCGCCGTGCCCGCCACCGGCTTGTCCACCACGACCGGCAGCCCGGCCTCCAGGGCACGGGTCGCGAGCGGTACGTGCGTCTTGTTCGGGGACGCGACGACGACCAGGTCCAGCTCGGCGGCCCGGTCGAACAGCTCGTCGGGCGTGGCGACGGTACGCACGTCCGGGAACTCGGCGCGGGCCTGCCGCTGCCGCTCCGGATTCGAGGTGACGACCGTGTCCAGGGCCAGGTCCTCGGTGGCGGCGATCAGCGGGGCGTGGAAGACGGAGCCCGCGAGGCCGTAGCCGACGAGGCCGACACGCAGAGGGGGAGTGCCGGGAGGGGTAGCAGTCATGCGCCCTACTTTCGCAACGGTGTTGCCAAAGTGCAAGCGCCGGGGACAATGGGGGAGTGAACAGGAGCAACGGCGGGGGCACGGGGATCGGCGGAGGTACGGGCGCGGGCGGCGCCAACCTGCTCGCCCTGCGCAGCCACAACACCGCCCTGGTGCTCGACCTGCTGCGCACCGCCGGCGGCGAGGGCATCAGCCGGCTGGAACTCGCCGAGCGCACCGGGCTCACCCCGCAGGCGGTCAGCAAGATCACGGCGCGGCTCCGCGGCGAGGGCCTGGCCGCCGAGGCCGGACGCCGCGCGTCCACCGGCGGCAAGCCGCGCACGGTCCTGCGCCTGGTCCCCGGGGCGGGTCACGCCCTCGGCGTCCACCTGGACCGCGACGAGCTGCGGGCCGTGCTGGTCGACCTCGACGGCACCGTGGTGGCGGAGCGGCGCGCCCCGCTGGACCTGGGCGCGGGGGCGGAGACCGTGCTGGAGGGGGTGGCGCGGGCGGCGGAGGAACTCGCGGCGGAGGGGCTGGGGCCTCCCGTCCCGCAGGGCGCGGACGCTCGTCCGCGGGGCGGTGCCCTCGCCGCCGCTCCCACCCTCCTCGGGCTCGGGGTCGCCCTTCCGGGGCCCCTCGACCACGTCCGCGGTGTGCTGCACCGGGTCACCGGCTTCCCGGAGTGGGACGGCTACCCGCTGCGGGACGCGCTGGAGCGGCGGCTGGACGTGCCGGTCGTCGTCGACAAGGACACCAACGCGGCGGCGCTCGGCCTCGCGGTCGCCGGCACGGGAAACGGGGAGCGTGGCGGCGGCGCCGGGGCCGGCTCCTTCGCGTACCTGCACCTCGGTACGGGACTCGGCGCCGGTCTCGTCTTCGGCGGGGGCGTGCACCGGGGCGCCCGGACCGGCGCCGGCGAGTTCGGGCACCAGGTCGTCCAGCTCGACGGACCGCCCTGCACCTGCGGCGACCGGGGCTGCGTAGAGGCCCTGTGCCTCGCCGCCGTCGCCCGCGGGGACCTCGCGGAGGCGGCCAGGGTGCTGGGCGCGGGCGCCGCCAACCTCGCCGGGCTGCTGGACATCGACGAGGTGCTGCTCGGCGGCCGTACCGTCGCCGCCGCGCCCGAGGCCTTCGTCCACGGCGTCGGCGCGGTCCTGGACGCCCGCGCCCGGCGCGAGGGCGGTCACGACGGCGCCGTACCGGTGCGGCTCGCGTCGGGTGGGCCGCGCGGCGTCGCGGAGGGCGCGGCCCAGCTGCTGCTCGCCCCGCTCTTCGGCCGCGGCAACGGCGGCTGACCGGCCCCGCCGCACGGAGCCCCACCGCCAAGCCGGCCCCTGGTGCCGCGCCGCCGCCGACGCGGTCGCGGCGCCGTACCGGTGCGGCTCGCGCCGGGTGGGCCGCGCGGCGTCGCGGAGGGCGCGGCCCAGCTGCTGCTCGCCCCGCTCTTCGGCCGCGGCAACGGCGGCTGACCGGCCCGGCCGCACGGAGCCCCACCGCCAGCCGGCCCCTGGTGCCGCGCCGCCGCCGACACGGTTGCTGTCGACATGGCTGCCGTCCTCGCCGACCGGGCGGAAGGCGCGAGGGCCACGGGCGCGGTGCTCCGCGCCGAAGCCGGACGTGAACCCCACGACCGGGCCCTGCGCGAGCTCGTCGGCGAACCGGCCAGGCTCAGCCCCGGCCTCCGCACCGGGTGGGCCCAGTCACGACGTCCGCATCCGTCCCGAAGACGTCAAGCGGCTCGACCATCCCGAAGCCGGCCGTCCGGAGACGACCTTCCGCCGGCTGAACCCGCCCCGAACCCGCCCCTTGCCCCGACGGGCCGTCCACGACCTGATCATCCACACCGCCGAGCCGGGCACCCCCGCGGAGGACCGCCTCAAACTCCTCGCACCCGTCGACGCCCGGAAGGAAGCCGCCGGAAGCTGAGACGGCCGTTCCCCCAAGATCCCGCACTGTCTAGGCTGGGACGCACGCAGGACCGCGCAGGCAGGAGACCCGCACATGGCAGACCGCAAGCCCATCGAGTCGTGGCTCACCGACATGGACGGGGTCCTCATCCACGAAGGCGTGCCGATCCCCGGCGCCGACGCCTTCATCAAGAGGCTCCGCGAATCCGGCAAGCCCTTCCTGGTCCTGACCAACAACTCGATCTACACCCCGCGCGACCTGCACGCCCGGCTGCGCCGCATGGGGCTGGAAGTGCCGATCGACTCCATCTGGACCTCGGCGCTGGCCACCGCCCAGTTCCTGGAGGACCAGCGGCCCGGCGGCTCGGCGTACGTCATCGGCGAGGCGGGCCTGACCACGGCCCTGCACGACATCGGCTACATCCTCACCGACCACGACCCCGACTACGTGGTCCTCGGCGAGACCCGCACCTACTCCTTCGAGGCCATGACGAAGGCGGTACGGCTGATCAACGCCGGCGCCCGCTTCATCTGCACCAACCCCGACGAGACCGGTCCCTCCGCCGAGGGGCCGCTGCCGGCGACCGGCGCGGTGGCCGCCCTGATCACCAAGGCGACCGGCAAGCAGCCGTACTTCGCGGGCAAGCCCAACCCGCTGATGATGCGCACCGGGCTCAACGCGATCGGCGCCCACTCCGAGACCAGCGCGATGATCGGCGACCGCATGGACACCGACGTGCTGGCCGGCATGGAGGCCGGGATGCAGACCTTCCTCGTCCTGACCGGCCTGACCCGGCCCGAGCAGGTCGAGAACTTCCCGTACCGCCCGTCCCAGGTGGTCGACTCCATCGCGGACCTCGTGGAACGGGTCTGAAACGCGCATCTCCTCCGCATGACCCGATCGGAGTAGCCCCGGCCCGCGCGGGATGCGGTGCCGGGACTCGCGGGGCAACCTCCAGGTAACTGGAGGTACACGATGGGCTCACTGAAAGTCACACTCTGTGCGGGTGCCGCGCTGGCCACCGCGCTGTGCGCACCGGCGGCCTATACCTACGCGGCGGACGGCGGCGGCGTCTCCGTGACACCGTCCTCGCCCGCCCCCGGCACCGACGTCACGCTCCGCGTGCCCGACTGCACCGAGAAGACGGCCGTCGCCGTGTCCGCGGCCTTCGAGTCGGACGTACGGCTCGGCGTGGCCGCGGGGGACGGCGTCCTCGTCGGCTCCAGCCGGGTCCGCACCAGCGTGCGGGCCGGTGTGTACGCGGTGCAGGTCAAGTGCGGCGAGCAGGCGCGCAGGGGCACCATCACCGTCCACGACGCGGGCCGCCCGTCCGCACCGGCCTCGCCCGTCGCCCCCGTCGACGCGGGCGGCGGCGGCACCGCCGAGCTGGCCGCGTCGGAGAGCGGGGACGGGGCGCGCGTCGATCCCCCCGGCACGGCGCACACCGTGACCGGCCTGGTGCTCGCGGGCATCGCCGCCGTCGCCGTGGCACTGCGCAGCGTCCGCAGCCGGAGCCGCAGGACGGACTGACCATGTCCGAACAGGACGAGCAGAACGAACAGGATGAGCAGAACGAACGGGACGAGCAGGACACCGCACGGAAGACCGCGCCGGAGACCGCGCCGACGACCGCCGCCCCCGGCGGGCGCCTGGTCACCGGCATCGCCTGGACGGTGCTGCTCCTCGGGCTGTGGCTCTGGGGCCGCGAGGCCACCGACGTGCGCGAGGGCATATCCCGGCCGGCCACCGGCGACATGGCGGCCGCCGGGCGGCCCCCCGACGTCCCGCTGCCCCCGGCCCACGCACCCCTCGACGACGCCCGGCCGCAGCGCCTCGACGTCCCCGAACTCGGCATCGACGCCCCCGTCGTGGCCCGCGGCCTCGACGACAAGGGCGCGATCGAACCACCCCCCTTCGACCGGCCCGGCTCCGTCGGCTGGTACGCGGCAGGCGTCACGCCCGGAGCGGCAGGCACCGCCCTGATGGTCGGCCACGTCGACACCGAGACCAGGCCCGCCGTGTTCTACGAGCTCAGCACCCTCGAACCCGGCGAGACGATCCGGGTGGCCCGCGACGACGCGGAGGTCGCCGAGTTCACCGTCGACGACGTCCAGGTCCTCACCCGCGACGGCTTCGACGCCCAGCAGGCCTACGGCCCCCGCGACACCGGCCGCTCCGAACTCCGCCTCATCACCTGCGGCGGCACCTTCGACCACACCACCGACAGCTACACGGCCAACGTCGTCGTCTCCGCCTACCTGACCGGAACCGGCTCCTAGAACGGAGCCCGGCCCCGGGGTCGGGAACCGCCGTGGGCGCAGGAGGTGTATGTCAGGATTGAGCCTCGGAACAGTGCACCCAGGGGGGTTGGATGTACGGCAGCAAGCCGGCCGGAAACATGTCCAGGAGGCGGGCTGCGTCGGCGGCGGCACTCGGAGCGGCGGCCCTGCTGCTCGCGGCCTGCTCCTCGTCCGGCGACGGGGACGACAAGGGTGCGGGCGCCGGGATCACCCAGCAGCCCAAGGAGGCCGACCCGTTCTGGGTCAACCCCGACGGCAACGCGGCCCACCAGGTCGCGTCCATGGCCGACGCGGGCAAGAAGGACCAGGCCGAGGAGATCCGCAAGATCGCCCAGCAGCCGACCGGTGAATGGATCAGCCCGGAGAACCCCGAGGAGCAGGCCCGCGGCTTCACCGAGGCCGCCGACGAGGCCGACCGCACCGCGCTGCTCGTCCTCTACAACATCCCGCACCGCGACTGCGGACAGTACTCCGAGGGCGGCGCCGCCGACGGCGACGCCTACCGGTCCTTCGTCGACGGCGTCGCCAAGGGCATCGGCGACCGTGCCGCCACCGTCGTCCTGGAACCGGACGCGGTGCTCCACCTCGTCGACGGCTGCACCCCGCAGGAGTTCCACGAGGAGCGCTACGACCTCCTCAAGGGCGCGATCGCCAAGCTCGGCGCCCTGAAGAACACCAAGGTGTACCTGGACGCGGGCAACGCCGGCTGGGGCCACCCCGACCAGATCTTCGACCCCCTGACACGGGCCGGGATCGACCAGGCCGACGGCTTCGCGGTCAACGTGTCGAACTTCTACACCACCGAGGACTCCATCGCCTACGGCAAGCAGCTCTCCGCCAAGGTGGGCGGCAAGCCCTTCGTCATCGACACCAGCCGCAACGGCAACGGCCCCTACACCGAGGGCGCCCCGGACGAACGCTGGTGCAACCCTCCCGGCCGGGCCCTGGGCGAAACCCCGACGACGAAGACCGCCGACCCACTGGTCGACGCCTACCTGTGGGTCAAGCGCCCCGGAGAGTCGGACGGCGAGTGCAAGGGCGGCCCGAAGGCGGGCGAGTGGTATCCGGAGTACGCCTTGAGTCTGGCCGAGGGCACTGGGTGACGCCGGGTCCCGCGCCCCAACGGGGCGCGGGACCCGCGCGACCAGCCACGACGAACCCGCAGGTGAACAACGGCCGAGCAGCGCGGCGCTACGGCACCCGCACCCACTCCGCCTTACTCGGCGTCCCCTCACCGTCCGTCACGAACATCATGTACCACCCCGACTGCACCAGGTTCTTCCCCTCCGGCACCGTCACCGTCAGCTTGTCCCCGTCCGCCTTGAAGTCCAGCGCGATCGACCGCTGATCCACGTCCGTGACGTGGGTCGACGCGCTCGGCCGGATCAGCCGCACCTTCTTGACCGTCGACGCCGCCCGTGACGTGAACGTCCCCGACTCACCGCGCGCGATGGTCTGCGGGCCGCCCGACAGGTCGGGCCGCGAGTCGCGGTACAGGTACGGCGGCGTGTAGATCTCGATCCGCTGCTCGAACTTGCCCGGCTTGGTGTTGGCCTTGTCGGCGTAGAGCGAGTCCGAGCCGAAGAACATCAGGCGCCCGTCGGGCAGCAGGATCGAACCGGAGTGGTAGTTGCGCCCCACCAGCGGATCGGCGACCCGTTCGAACGAGTTCGTGTCCGGGTGATAGAGCCGCGCCTGAAGGATGTTGGAGTCGCCGCGGCCCCGGTAGTCCTCCGAGCCGCCGGAGACCAGCACACTGTCGTCGGGCAGGATCGAGGCCTGTGGATAGCGCGTGCCCTTCTCCAGTGACGGCCCGTCCACGAACTTCGGGTCGTCCGCCTTGAGGTCGGCGATCCGGGTCTTCTCGCTGGACAGCTCGGACTCGCCGACCCCGCCGCCGCCGATCACCATGTACTTCTCGTCCTGCGCGGGCGGCAGCAGCACGGTGTTCGCCGTCTCCAGCATCTTCGCGTCGCTCATGCCGGGGACCTTGGTGAACTTGTTGGTGTCCACGTCCCAGATGCCCGGGGTACGGCCGACGTCGTCGGGCCCGTACCCCGCGTTGGCACCCGAGTAGAAGACCTTGCCGTTCTGCATCAGGAACAGCGCCGGGTACGTCGGGAACTGGCGGACCTTGTCGGTGTAGGTCCACTCCTTGGTCTTCGGGTCGTAGACCTCGTTCTTGCCGGGGACCAGCTGGCCGATGTCGTCGAGGCCGGAGACGCTGAGGATCTTGCCGTCGCCCAGGGTGGTGAGCGTCGGGTACCAGCGGGCCTCGTGCATCGGGTCGACCTTGATGTACTTCTCGGCGACCGGGTCGAACTCGAAGGCGTCCCGGATGCCCTGGAAGTCCTTCTTGTCGAGGGCGAGCTTCTGCGCGATGCCGTACGTGTTGCGGGCGTCGGCACCCGACAGGCCCTGGATGCGGTAGTTGTCCTCCGTTCCCGTCTCGTACTCGCTGCCGCTCTTCTGCGCCTCGACGTAGATCCGGCCGAGGCCCGGGTCGTTGCGCAGGAACTCGCCGGTCGCCGGGTCGAAGACCTTCTTGGCGCGGGGCACCAGGACCGGGTCCTTGGAGACGAAGGTCTTGCCGTTCTCCTTGCCGGTGAACTTGGTGCCCGCCGGGAGGGTGATCGGCTTGTCCGGGTTCTCGTTGTGGACGACCATCAGGCCGCCGGCCTTGGTGACGTCGCCCTTGAGCTTCTCGTACCGCTTGGTGCCGCCCGCGATCAGCAGATTGCCGTTGGCGAGCTGCGTGTGTCCGGTGCAGAACAGGTCGGACGGCGTCGGCACCTTCTTGATGGTGCCCTTGACGGGGTCCCAGATCCGGGTGTCGTACTGCTTGTCGTCGGAGTTGTCCTGGTTGTTGCCGGACCCGGCGACCATCAGCACCTTGCCGGTGCGCAGCAGTGCCGCGTGGATGGTGTTCTGCCGGTACTTCTCGGGAAATTCGACGATCTCCCACTTGCCGTTGGCGGCCTTGTACTCCGGCTGATTGATCTTGTACTGGTGGTATTTCTCGGTGCTGAAGCGGTAGAGCCACGGCCCGTTCATCCCGGCCAGCGCGACTACCACCGCCGTACCTATCGCGAAGCGACGGGCGCGGCGGCGGCCGGCACGGTCTTTCATTCCTTACGTCCCCCAAGTCCACCAAGGGCGATCTGCATGGTCTGGTCGTCTCCCCCGTCGCCGGGGGCGGCCCAGTTGGGCCTCTGCTGCGGCGCGTGCTGTCCGTACGGCGCCTGCTGCTGCGACGGGACCCGCGGTGCGGGCTCCGCCGCCGCGACCGGCGGTTGCTTCTTCGCCTTCCTCAGCTCGTGGCGCCAGGCGAACATCGGCGACGCGGTGATCAGCAGCGCGAACGTCGCCCAGATGATCATCGCGGGGTGCGAGTGGCCGTAGACGAAGCCGGCGGCGATCGAGCCACCGAAGATCACGATGAAGTACCAGTGGTAGCGGAAGGTGCCGAACAGCGTGTCCGGGCTGGCCGAGTCGCCCTTCGGGGTCACCACGAACTTGCTCTTGCGGCGCAGCACGGAGTCGACGAGCGCCTTCGCGTACAGCGGCGCCGACAGCGCGGACATGATCATGCCGGCCACGCCGCCGGAGCCCTCCGGCTCGTGCGGGGAGACGTTGTGGCGGCGGTTCCAGACGTACAGGCCGATCTGGAGCGCGGAGGCGTTGCCGTAGAGCATCAGCCAGACCGCCGGGTCGATGTTGACGCCGGACGCGCCCAGGCCCAGGAACAGGCAGCAGCTCAGCGCCGCCAGGATCCAGTTCAGGGCCGACATCGGATAGAAGATGATCATCATCGTGTAGTTGAAGAGCTTGCTCGGCGGCAGCGAGTACCAGCCCTTCCAGTACTGCTTGAGGATCGTCTCGTACGTCCCCCGCGACCAGCGCATCTGCTGGGTGAAGAAGTCCGTCCAGGCGTTCGGGCCCTCGCCGACCGCGAGCACGTCCGGGGTGTAGACCGAGCGCCACTTGCGGCCGGTGGCCGGGTTCTTGTGGCGGTGCATCTCGAACCCGGTCGCCATATCCTCGGTGATCGAGTCGTACAGGCCGCCGATCTGCTTGAGCGCCCTGATGCGCACCGCGTTGGAGGTGCCCACGAACATCGGCCCGCCGTAGCGGTTGCCGGCGCGCTGGATCAGCGCGTGGAAGAGGAACTGCTGCGACTCGGCGGCCTTGGTGATCGGGTTGTCGTAGTTGCCGTAGACCTGCGGGCCGATGACGAAGCCGACGTCCGGGTCGCGGAAGAAGCCGAGCATCCGCTCCAGGTAGTTCGGCAGCGGCACGTGGTCGGTGTCGACGGAGGCGAAGAAGTCGTAGTCGTCGCCGTGCGCGTCCAGCCAGGCGTTGTAGTTGCCGTGCTTGGTCTTGGCGCGGTGCGGGCCCTTCTTCCGGTTCCACTTGGCGACGCCCTTGCGGGAGAAGTGGTGCACGCCCAGGCGCGCGCACACCTCCTTCACCTCCGGGTCGTCGCCCTCGTCGAGGAGCCAGACGTGCAGCAGACCGCGGTGGCGGATCTTCACGGCCGCCTCCAGGGTCTTCGTCACCATCTCCAGCGGCTCCTTGCCGGGCACGAAGGAGGTGAGGAAGGCGACCTTGGTGCCGGTCTCGGGCACCACCGGGACCGGGTCGCGGGCGACCAGGGTGGCGTGCGCGTTCGACAGCACGTTCAGACAGCGGAACAGCTCGATCAGGCCGATCGCGACGAGCATCACGATGTCGAGCGCGGGCAGCCAGGAGAAGGCCACGTAGTCGCGCTCGGTCCAGTGCTCCGGCTGGAGCAGCCAGACCAGCAGCACCACCGACAGCAGCGGGGCGGCGGCCAGCATCAGGGCGACCCTGATGCGATGCGGCTCCTGCGAGATCAGCGAGCGGTACTGCACCCGGTACGGCTTGTTCGGGTCGGGCTGGGTGAGGGGGCCCGCGAGGCGGCTGTAGTGCTCGTAGTCGTACTTCGGCAGCGTCTTCTTTATCCGGCGGAACGAACCGGTGTTCCAGTTCCGGTGCCCGGGCACCCGGAGCTGGGTGGTCTGGGACGGGTCGTGGTCCGGCCCGGCGCCCGTCGGCGTCGACGTCATGAGTCATTCCCCCCACACGCGGGTCATGCGTGTTTCGTCGCTTCCTTCGCCTGTACCGGTCCCCCTCGACCGTCACGGACGTCACAGTGGTGGGTCACTGTCACCACGGCATCCACACCTTATATAGACATGGAATGGCGACCCCCGGTTGCATGATGCCCCCCTCGGCACCCCCTCGGCACCCGCCCCCCAACCGGACCAGGGTTCTACGGCGTTCGTCATGATCGCAAGATGCCCCGGTCCCGGATACGCCGAAGGCCCCCCGTGTGATACGGAGGGCCTTCGACCGTCGGTGCGCCGCCAGGGACTCGAACCCCGGACCCGCTGATTAAGAGTCAGCTGCTCTAACCAACTGAGCTAGCGGCGCCTGCTGACCTGCGCAACTCTACCCGATGCCGACCGGTGCTCCGGACCACCGCCGGGCTCACCCGCGGGGCCGTCCCGTCGGCCGGGTACATCATTCGGACCGTCAACATGCGAGTGATGAAGACAGTTGCGAAACTGGCCGACATGTACCGATGTGCACCGCCGCGGACCTGTCCACCGGGAGTGTGAGGGGAATCGCATGGAGACTCCCGTATTCGAGGAGATCGAGCCCGCGAGAGACTGCGACTGCGCCGGCTGCCGCCACTGGCGGCGCGTTCTGCCGCACGCCCCGGCGGGCCGCGCGCTCGCCCATCCGGCGGCGTACCGCACGCTGGTCGTGGCCACCGCCGCTGCTTCCGTCACCGCCGTGTCCGCCCTCGGTGCGGGCGGCGCGGCGGCGCTCCCGGCGGCCGCGCACGCCCCCCATCGGCCGGCCGTTCCCGCAGCCGACGAGCCCGGCACCCCCCAGGGACCGCGAGCCCCGCTGCACGGCCCCGTCGGCCGGCCCGCGGCGCCCCCGGCCGGTGCGGAACTGGCCGGCATCACCCGTACGGAGATCATCGACCGGGCCAGGAGCTGGGTGGCCGCGAAGGTGCCGTACAGCATGACCGCCTACTGGTCCGACGGCTACCGGCAGGACTGCTCGGGCTTCGTGTCGATGGCCTGGAAACTGCCGGCCAACGAGTGGACGGGGAGCCTCGGCACTGTCGCCGACCGCATCACCAAGGAGGAGTTGCAGCCCGGCGACATCCTGCTCTTCCACAACGCGTCCGACCCCCAGAAGGGCTCCCACGTGGTGATCTTCGGCGGCTGGACGGACGGCACCCGCACCGCCTACACGGCGTACGAACAGACCCCGCCGCGCACCCGGAAGCTCGACACGCCCTACGCCTACTGGAGCAACTCCGCCCAGTACCTGCCGTACCGCTACAAGGGGGTGGCGGCGAGCGGCGCGGGCAAGGCGGGCGCGGCGGGCACCGAGGAGGCGCCGCCCGGGGCCGCGGGCCCCGCCTCGCACGGGGTGGCCGGATACCCCGGCCGGGCGATGTTCCGGCCGGGCGCGGACAACCCGTACGTCACCCGGCTCGGCAGGCAGCTGGTGAGGAAGGGATTCGGCACGCACTACAAGAGAGGGCCGGGGCCGCGCTGGAGCGAGGCGGACCGACGGGGCGTCGAGGCCTTCCAGCGCGCCCAGGGCTGGCGCGGCGGAGCGGCGGACGGCTACCCGGGCCCGGAGACCTGGCGGCGGCTCTTCTCCTGAGCGCACCGGGGTGATCATCCGTTCATGACGCGTCTGGCGCGGAGGCTGGAGCACGCATGAGTACGACATCGTCAACGAACCCGGAGTCCGCGGCGGCGGCACCGGAGGAGTCCGCGGCGGCGGCCGGTCAGCGGCCCGCCCGGCTCATCCACAACGAGGCCACCACCGAGATCCCCGTCCATCTGCTGTTCCGCGACGACCCCGATCCGGTGCCGGTACCGCTGCGGCCCGCGGTCGTCGCGCGCCGGCCCGGGCCGGGGGAGCGCACCGGGGTACGGCCGGGCGCGCGGCGGCCCGTCGCGGCGCGCCCGCGCCCGGCACCGCGCATCGACCCGGAGCTGACGGAGCGTCCGGCCCGGGTGCTGCCCGGCGCCGCGGGCGTGGCCGCCGGTCTGTGCGGGGCGGCCGGGTGCGCAGGCACCACCTGGTGGGCGGGTCTCGTACCGCCGCTCGCGGCGCAGGCGCTGGGGCTGCCGGCGTACGCGGGCGCCGGGCTCGGGCCCGCGCAGTGGGCGGCGTACGCGGCCGCGGGGGCGCTGGGCATGTTCGGGTTCGGGGGGCTGGCCCGGGGCCGGACCGGACGGGCCTGGGTGCTCGGCCTGTTCGGCCGCTACCGGGGGACGGTGCGGCGCACCGGCCTGATGTGGGTGAACCCGCTGCTGCTGCGCCGCCGGGTGGACGTGCGGCTGCGGCACTGGCGCAGCGAGCCGATGCCCGCGGCGGACGGCAACGGGGTGGCGCTGCGGGCGGTGACGCTGGTGGTGTGGCGGGTGCGGGACACCGCGAAGGCCACGCTGGGCGTCGAGGACCACGAGACGTATCTGCGCGAGTGCGTCGAGGCGGCGCTGGCCCGGGTCCCGGTGGAGCCGCTCGGCACGGTGCGCAGCTCGGCGGACGTGGCCGGGGACACGCTGACCCGGCTGGTGGCGGCGGACGCGGCGCCGGTCGGCCTGGAGGTGTTCTCGGTGCGGCCGGTCCGGGTGGAGTACGCCCCCGAGGTCGCCGCCGCGATGCACCGGCGCCGGATCGCCGCGCTGGACGCCGCGCAGCGGGCGAGCGTGCTCACCTCGGTCGTGGACTCGGTGGAGGACACGGTGACCCGGCTGACCGTGCGCGGGCTGGTGGAGCTGGACGACTACGAGCGCAAGGTGCTCGTGAAGGACCTGACGGTGGCGTTCTGCGCGGGACGGGGGGACACGGGGCACTGACCCGTTCCGCGTTTGGTATGGACATGTTCAATTGTCGGCAATAATCTGAGACTTGGTCTAGACCTGCACGGTTCATCTGCACGGCTCACTGAACTTCCCCTGAACTTCCCCACACGTCACAGGGAGCAGCAGTATGCGCACAAGGACCAAGTTGTACGCGGCCGCGCTGGGCATGGCGACCACCGGAGCCCTCGTGCTCTCGTCCGGCGGCGCCAGCGGTCACGGCTACACCGACCTGCCCGTCAGCCGGCAGAAGGTGTGCCAGAACGGCACGGTCGGCGGATGCGGCGCCATCCAGTGGGAGCCGCAGAGCGTGGAGGGGCCCAAGGGCTTCCCGGCCTCCGGGCCGGCCGACGGCAAGATCTGTTCCGCCGGGCACGGGTCGTTCGCCGCGCTCGACAGCCCCAAGCAGCCGAACGGCCAGGCGTGGCCGACCACCAGGGTGAACGGCGGGCAGAGCTACACCTTCCGCTGGCAGTTCACCGCCCGGCACGCCACGACCGACTTCAAGTACTACGTCACCAGGCCGGGCTGGAACCAGAACCACAACCTGACCCGGTCCGACCTCAACCTCACCCCGTTCTTCACGGTGCCCTACGGCGGCAAGCAGCCCCCGGCCACGCTCTCCCACAGCGGCACCCTGCCGACCGGGCTGAGCGGACACCACGTGATCCTCGCGGTGTGGACGGTCCACGACACGGGCAACGCGTTCTACGCCTGCTCGGACGTCACCTTCTGAACAGCGGAAGGGCCCCCTCGCCGAGCGAGGGGGCCCTTCCTTCTGTGCGCCGCCAGGGACTCGAACCCCGGACCCGCTGATTAAGAGTCAGCTGCTCTAACCAACTGAGCTAGCGGCGCATGACTCCCGCCGTCCGCTTCGCGCGGCCAGCGACGACGAAAATACTACCCGGTCCCGGGCAGTGCTCGTGACCAGCGCCGGGGCGGGGGTCCCGGCGACCGGACGGGCCCTAGATCGCCAGCGACAGCAGCACCGGTGCCGCGCTCCGGTTCAGCTCGTCCGCGGCGCGGCGCAGCCGGTGCGCGTGCTCGACCGGGAGCGACAGGGCCAGGCAGCCCACGGCGGAACCGGCGGTGATCGGGACGGCCGCGCAGACCGTGCCCACCGCGTACTCCTGGAGGTCGAGGACGGGCACGGTGGCCGGCTGGGACTCCAGCCGGGACAGCAGCAGCTTGTCGCTGGTGATGGTGCGCGAGGTCAGGCGGGCCATCCGGTGCCGGGCCAGATGGTCGCGGCGGCCCGCGTGGTCCAGCTGGGTCAGCAGCGACTTGCCCACCGCGGTGGCGTGCGCCGAGACGCGGAAGTCCACCCACTCGTTCACCCTGGGCGCGGCCGGGCTGTCGGCGTACTGGGTGACGCTGACCTCGCCGTCGACGTACCGGCTGATGTAGACGGCCGCGCCCACCGAGTCGCGCAGCCCCTCCAGGGTGCGCTGGAGCTTCTCGCGCAGCGCCTGCTCGCGGCCCTGGGCCGAGCCGAGGCGGGCCAGCGCCTCCCCGGTGACGTACGCGCCGTCGGCGGTCTGCTCGACGTATGCCTCGCGGCGCAGCATCCGCAGGAGCGTGGTCAGGCGCTCCGGGGCGATGCCGCTCTCGCGGGCGATCTCGGTGTCGGTGACACCGGAGGTGTGCCGCGCCACCGTCTCCAGGACGCGCAGGGCGTCCTCGGTCGAGTGGTGCGGCGCGGTCGGCCTGTGCTGCAGCGCCACGGTGGTCTCCCCCTGCGCTCGCTGGTGCATCCCTGCGTTCACGATAGCCGCCAAGAGGCCTCTCGTGAGGGGGTGTTGACCGGATTTCGGGGCCCTGATCTGCGACGCAGACCCCGTGGCATATGCCATTGGCCTGCCCCAACGTCCCGACCTCGGACGTTGGGGCGGCTGCGCCGCGCAATTACAGGACGGCGCTGAGAAACTCGCGCGTCCGGTCGTGCTCCGGCTCGCTGAAGATCTTCTCCGGTGCGCCGGCCTCGATGACCCGGCCCGAGTCGAACATCAGGACCTGGTCCGAGATGTCCCGGGCGAAGTTCATCTCGTGGGTCACGCAGAGCATGGTGATGTCCGTGCTGCGGGCGATGTCCCGCAGCAGGTCCAGGACGCCCGCGACCAGCTCCGGGTCGAGCGCCGAGGTCACCTCGTCGAGCAGCAGCACCTTCGGGCGCATCGCCAGCGCCCGGGCTATCGCCACCCGCTGCTGCTGGCCGCCGGAGAGCTGGGCCGGCCGGGCGTCGCACTTGTCCGCCAGGCCCACCATGTCGAGCAGGCCCTTGGCCCGCTCCACGGCCTCGTCCTTGGACATCCCGAGGACCGTGACCGGCGCCTCGGTGATGTTGCGCAGGACGCTCATGTTCGGGAACAGGTTGAACTGCTGGAACACCATCCCGATCTGCTTGCGGACCTCGCGCCGCTCCTTCTCGGTCGCCGGGAAGAGCTTCTGCCCGTCCACGGTGATCGTGCCCTCGTCGGGCTTGAGGAGCGTCATCAGCAGCCGCAGGATCGTCGTCTTGCCCGAACCGGACGGGCCGATCAGGGTGACGTGCTTGCCTGCGTCGACGGAGAAGTCCAGGTGGTCGAGGACGGTGTTGTCCCCGAACCGCTTGGTGACCTGCTCCAGGCGGATCAGCTCGCCGGAGCTGCGCTCGGGGCTTTTCTCGGGATTGGGGAGAGTGTCAGTGGGCAAGGCGTCGCTCCAGGGCTCGCAGGGCAAGGGAGGCCAGGTAGGAGATGATGATGAAGGCCACACCGATCACCGTCAGGGGCTCGGTGAACTGGAAGTTCTGCTGCGAGAACAGCCGCGCCTCGCCGAGCATCTCCAGCACCGTGATCGCCATCAGCAGCGGCGTGTCCTTCAGCATGGAGATCACGTAGTTGCCGAGGGCCGGGGTCACACGCCGGATCGCCTGCGGCAGGATCACGGCGGTCCAGGTCCGGCGCATCGGCAGGTTCAGCGCCGTCGCGGCCTCCCACTGGCCGACCGGCACCCCCTCGATGCCGGCCCGGTAGACCTGCATCGTGTACGTCGAGTAGTGCAGGCCGATGGCGACCACACCGGTGGTGAGCGCCGAGAAGGTGATGTTCCACTCGGGCAGCACGTAGAACAGGAAGAACAGCTGCACCAGCAGCGGCGTGTTGCGGACGAACTCGGTGACCACGCCGACCGGCCAGGTCACCCAGCGGCTCGGCACCCGCATCAGCAGCGCCCACACCAGGCCGAGGCCGAACGAGACCAGCGAGCCGAGGACCAGGATCTGCAGGGTGACCAGCAGCCCGTCCCAGAAGTGCGGCATGAAGTCGGAGACCGCGCTCCAGTCCCATTTCACGACACACCACTTCCCTCAGGCACGCGCACGGCCGCCGTCTTCTTCGCCGGCGCCTTTCCGACGCCCGCCTTCAGCTTCTTCTCCAGGCCGCGCATCACCCGCGTGAGCAGGAACGCGATCACGAAGTAGATCAGCAGGACGTACGTGTAGATCTCCGCGCTCTCCTGCAGCGCCAGGCGCACCAGGTTGGCGCTGAAGGCCAGGTCGCCCATGCCCATGATGGACACCAGGGCGGTGCCCTTGAGCAGTTCGATCAGCAGGTTGGAGAAGGGCGGGATCATCTCCGGCACCGCCTGCGGCAGCAGGATCAGCTTCATCCGCTGCCAGGGCGTGAAGCTGAGCGCGATGCCGCCCTCCTTCTGCGCCGGGTCGACCGCGGCGAGCGCGCCGCGCACGATCTCGGAGCCGTACGCCCCGTAGGTCAGCCCGAGCGCCAGCGTGCCCGCCCACATCGGCACCAGCTGCCAGCCGAAGGCGGGGGGCAGCACGAAGAAGACCCAGAAGATCATCACCAGCGCGGAGGTCCCCCGGAACACCTCGGTGTAGAGGCCCGCGAGGAAGCGGACGATCCACAGCCGGTGGGTGCGCGCGATGCCGGCCACGAAGGAGACGGCCGTCGCCAGCAGGGCGCTGAAGAAGAGCAGCTGGATGGTGACCCAGACGCCCTGGAGTACGAGTTCCCACAGTCCCGAGGTCATCCGCCGCAGAGCTCCTTCGCGGTCAGATCGGTCATCTCGTTCTCGGTGAAACCGAAGGGCTTGAGGATCCGCAGCAGTTCGCCGCTCTTCTTGAGCTTCTGGAGCTCGACGTTGAAGGCGTCCCGCAGGTTGGTCTCGTCCGGACGGAAGGCGAAACCGCCGCCGTCGATGTGCGGCTTGCCGCCGACGATGGGCGAGAAGGGCTCGGTCGCCTCCGCCTTGCTGGACTTCTTCACCACCTCGCGGACGGTCAGCGCGGTCCCCGCGAAGACGTCCACGCGCCCGGACTCGACGGCGTTGAGTCCGGCCACCTGGTCGGGGACGATCAGGATGTCGTCCTCCTTGTACCCGTGCTCCACCGCGTAGGCGATCTCGGCGTAGCCGGTGCCGGTCGCGAACTTCGCCTTCTTCTTGACGACGTCCTTGTAGTTGTGCAGCCCGAGCGGATTGCCCTTGCGCACGATGTACGCGTCGAGCATCTGGTAGTCGGGGTCGGAGAAGATGACCTGCTCGCAGCGGTCGGCGTTGATGTACATCCCGGCCGCCACGACGTCGAACTGCTGCGACGCCAGGCCCGGGATGAGGGAGCCGAACTCCGTCGGTACCGGCTGCACCCGGTCCACTCCGAGCCGCTTGAAGATGACCTTCGCCAGCTCCGGCGCCTCACCGGTCAGCTCGCCGTTCTTGTCGATGTACCCGAAGGGAACCTCGCCCGCGATGCCGAGCCGGGCCACTCCCTGTGCCCTGAGCCTGCCGAGAAGGTCACCGCCTTCCACGTCGGATGCGCTGGCCACCCGCGAGCAGCCGGCCGCCCCCAGCGCACCGAGCGCCGCGACCCCCGCGAGCAGCGACCGGCGGGTGGGCCCGGCTGTCCTGGACCTTTGGTCGGATATACCCCTTGGTGGGGTTCTGTGTGGTGGAGCCATGGGCGCGCAGCTACCCGAAGGTGGGCAGGTTATGCCGATCTTTTTCAGTCCGATACATCGGCCCGGCGCCCTTGACCGCGGGGCCGCGGGGCACTGCCATGGAGGGCATGGCTGATCGCTACATCGAAGTCTCGCTGGTCAAGCGCGGAATCACCTGCACGGCCCAACTGCTCGACGACCGGGCCCCGATCACCTGCGCGGCCGTCTGGGACGCGCTCCCCCTCGGCGGCGACGTGTACCACGCCAAATACGCCCGCAACGAGATCTACGCCCTTTTCCCGCCCTTCGCGACAACCGAACCGCCGTTGGAGAACCCGACGGTAACGCCCATTCCGGGCGACCTGTGCTATTTCGCCTTCGCCGGTGCCGAGCTGGGCACGAAGGCGTACGGCTACGACCGCGAGGTCCGCCCCGGCACCACCCTTGTCGACCTCGCCCTCTTCTACGAGCGCAACAACCTGCTCCTCAACGGCGACGTCGGCTGGGTCCCGGGCACCGTCTGGGGCCGCATCACCGAGGGCCTGGACGAGATGGCCGAGGCCTGCAACGACCTGTGGCGCACGGGGGCGGCGGGCGAGACGCTCAGCTTCCGCAGAGCGGCCTAGGTGTATTGACCCGCAGCGTTGTTGACGCGGGTGATGGGCGGGTGTCCGTGGAGTGCGGTGTGGCAGCGGTGGTGGTTGTAAGTGTGGAGGAAGTCTGCCAGGGCCGCTGTCCGCTCGGTGTTCGAGGTGTAGGGCCGCAGGTAGGCCCACTCGTCCAGGAGGGTGCGGTTGAAGCGTTCCACCTTGCCGTTGGTCTGCGGCCGGTAGGGCCGGATCTTCTTGTGGGCGATGCCCGCCGCGGTCAGGTTCTGGGTGAAGAGCTTGGACTTGTAGCAGGATCCGTTGTCGGTCAGCACGCGTTCAACGGTGATGCCGTGGCCGGCGAAGAACGCGTTGGCTCGTTGCCAGAAGGCGATGGCGGTGTGTTGGCGTTCGTCGGGCAGGACCTCGCTGTAGGCCAGGCGGGAGTGGTCGTCGACGGCCGAGTGGATGTAGCTGTAGCCGATCACCGGCGTGCAGCTCTTGCGCTCGTTGGTGGTGGCCTGGCGGTTGCGGTCGCCTGCGGTCCTGCCGACGGTTCGCCAGCCGCCGCCGTCGGGGATGTTGCCGAGTTTCTTGATGTCGACGTGGATCAGTTCGCCGGGCCTGGCGCGTTCGTAGCGGCGGATCGGCTCGCCGGTGGGCCGGTCCAGCCAGGCCAGCCGGTTCAGGCCGTGCCGGACCAGGATCCGGTGCACGGTCGAGGCGGGCAGGCCCAGGATCGGGCCGATCCTGGCCGGGCCGAGTTTGCGGCCGGTCCGCAGGCGGCAGACCCGAGCCTCGAGGGCGGCGGGAGTCCGGTGCGGGAGCGTGTGGGGCCGGCTGGAACGGTCGTGCAGGCCCGCGTCGCCCTCGGCCCGCCAGCGGCGGACCCATTTGTGGGCGGTGGGACGGGATATGCCCATCTCCGCGGCCACGTGCGCGACCGGTCGGCCCGCGAGGACACGTTCGACCAGGATCCGTCTGCCGTGAACGGTCAGCCGGGCATTACGGTGGGACACGAAGACCTCCGTGCGGTGAAGACTCGACACCTCCACCACACCGGAGGTCTTCGCCATGATCAAGCCCCGCGAGCGTCAACAACGCTCGTGATCAATACACCTAGGGGGCGTCGTTCGGGTCGGGCCGGCTCCGGGGCGGAGCCCTGGCGACCGACGACAACGCCGCTGGGGGCACCTTCCACGCCCTTCAGGCGGTGGGGGAGTGCGTGCCGGACCCCGCGACCCCGGCAAGATCCGGACGACACCCCCGGCTGCGGGCAGCCGCCACGCCGCCCCGGCTGTGGGCAGTCGTGCCTCCCTCGGTGCCTGATCGGCCTGGGAGGTACCCCCAGGGCGGGCACGAGTGGGCGGTGGGGGTACCTCCCGCTCGAGCGAAGCCGAGAGTGGGGGAGGCGCCCGGCCGGCGCCGGTCCGCCCCCACCCCGTGCCCGCCCGCACGCCGGTCACTACCGGGCCGACGTACCCGCCGCCCCCGCCTCGTACAGCGCATGCGCAGCCCGCAGCACCAGATCATCCCGATGCCGAGCCGCGACGATCTGCACCCCGACAGGCAACCCGTCCCGGTCCACCCCCACCGGCACGGTGCAGGCCGGCTGCTGCGTCAGATTGAACGGATAGGTGAACGGCGTCCACCCCGTCCACCGCCGGTGCCCCGCGCCCTTCGGCACCTCCGCCCCCGCCTCGAACGCCGTGATCGGCAACGTCGGCGTCACCAGCAGGTCGTAGTCCTGGTGGAACGCGCCCATCCGCCGCCCCAGCTCCATCCGGACGTCCACCGCCGCCAGATAGTCCAGCGCCGAGAACCGCGCCCCCGCCCCCACGATCTCCCGCAGCCCCGGGTCCAGCAGCTCCCGCTGCCCCGCCCGCAGATGCTGAACCACCCGTGCCGCCCCGCTGAACCACAGGGTGTGGAAGGCGTCCACCGGGTCCGTGAAGTCGGGGTCGGCCTCCGTCACGTACGCGCCCAGCTCCGCCAGCCGCTCCACCGCCCGCCGCACCGCCCCGGCCACCGCCGGACGCACCGCCACCTGCCCGCCGAGCGAGGGCGAGTACGCCACCCGCAGCCCCCGCACCCCGCCGGACAGGGCCTCGGTGTACGAGCCGGGCGCCGGGCCCAGCGCCGACCAGTCCCGGGCGTCCGGGGTGCCGACGACGTCCAGCATCAGCGCCGCGTCCGCCGCGTCCCGGGTCATCGGCCCGACGTGCGCGAGGGTGCCGAACGCGCTCGCCGGGTACAGCGGCACCCGGCCGTACGTCGGTTTCAGGCCGAAGACGCCGCAGAAGGACGCCGGGATGCGCACGCTGCCGCCGCCGTCGGTGCCCAGCGCCAGCGGCCCCGCCCCGAGCGCCACGGCCGCCGCCGCGCCCCCGCTGGAACCGCCCGCCGTACGGGAGGGATCGTGCGGATTCCGCGTCACGCCGGACAGGGGCGAGTCCGTCACGCCCTTCCAGCCGAACTCGGGCGTCGTGGTCTTGCCGACGAACACCGCGCCGTGCTCACGCAGCCGGGCGACGGACGGGGCGTCCTCCTCCCAGGGCCCGTCCGGCGACACGGCCCGGGAGCCGCGCAAGGTGGGCTGACCGCGCGTCAGCAGGATGTCCTTCACCGTGACCGGCACCCCGTCCAGACGCCCGCACGGCTCCCCGCGGCGCCACCGCTCCTCCGCGTGCCTGGCCTGGTCCAGCGCCTCCGCACCGGTCAGCCGGACGAACGCGTTCACCTCCGGCTGGATCCGCTCGGCCCGCTCCAGGACCGCCCGGGTCGCTTCCACGGGGCTGAACGCGCCCTTGCGGTAGCCGTCGACGAGCTGTACCGCGGTCAGCTCGGTGAGGTCGGTCATGCGGCATCCTCCGCGGGTCGGTGACGTCGGCGACGTCAGTGTCCGGGCACGTATCCACGCTTCTTGTCGACCACGTTGGCCAGCGGTCCGCCCGCCGCCCAGCTCTCGAACAACTCCACGAACTGCGCGCCCAGTTCGTCCCGCCAGCCGATCGTGTCCCCGCTCATGTGCGGCGAGACGATCAGCTCCGGCACCTCCCACAGGGCGCTGTCCGGAGCCAGGGGCTCGTGGCTCAGCACGTCCAGGGCGGCGCCCGTGATCCGGCGCGCGGTCAGCGCCTCGACCAGGTCGTCCTCGACGACCAGCGGGCCCCGCCCGATGTTCACGAACCGCGCGGAGGGCCGCATCAGCCCGAACCTCCGTGCGTCGAACATGCCGCGCGTGTCGTCGGTGAGCGGGGCCGCCGCCACCACCCAGTCGGCCCCGGCCAGCAGCCGGTCCAGGTCTTCCGGTCCGTGCACGCCCGGGCGTGCGGTGCGGCCCACCAGCGCGGTGGTGATGCCGAGCGCCCCCAGCGTGCTCCCGATCGCCCGGCCGATCGGGCCGGAGCCCACCACGCAGGCACGCGTTCCGGCCACCCGCATCGACTCGCGGTGCCGCCAGGTCCGCTCGCCCTGAAGACGCAGCGTGGCGGGCAGGTCCTTGGCCATCGCCAGGACGAGCGCGGCGACGTACTCGGCGATCGGCCGGTCGAAGACCCCGCGCGCGTTGGTCACCACCGTGTCCGACTCGGCCAGCTCCGGGCACATCAGATGGTCTACGCCGGCGCTGGCCGTGTGCACCCAGCGCGGACGCGGACCCTCGCCCGGCCACGCCTCGCGCACCGCGTGCGAGGTGAAGTCCCACACCAGCAGGACGTCGGCGTGCGGCAGCCGCTCCGCCAGCGTCGCCGCGTCGGTGTGCTCGACCCGGACCCGGCCGGTCAGCCGGCCCAGCCGGGGCAGCGGCTCGGCGTCCAGGACGAGGAGGGTCGGCAGCGGAGCCGACGCGGGCGCGGGTGTGGGCGGGGACGTGGTCATCGGCGGCCTGTCTCCGGTCGGTGGAAGCGGGGGCGGTTCAGGTGTTGACGCGGAAGTTAACCGGCTGTTGACCTGGGAGTGATGCGGGCGGATTGACCACGCTCGCACCGGAACCTACCTTCGTCAACACGGCCGTGCGTAACGGTGCGTTGCCCTCCCCTTTCTCAGTGTGAGGCCGGTGCGTGCCATGGACATCTCCTTTCTCGGCGGACCAGCTCCGCAACGCGGGGTCGGCGTGGTCGCCCCGTTCGACTTCGCACTCGATCGCGAGCTGTGGCGATGGGTGCCCGACGACGTGTCACTGCACATGACACGGACCCCCTTCGTGCCCGTCGAGGTCAGTCTGGACCTCGCCCGGATGGTCAGCGAGCACGAGACCCTCGGCGAGGCGGTGCGCACCCTCAACGCCATCGCCCCCGAGGTCGTCGCCTACGCCTGCACCTCGGGCAGCTTCGTCGGCGGCATCGCCGGGGAACGCGCCATGTGCGAGGCGATGACCTGGGCGGGCGCGGTCCCGTCCGTCACGACCTCCGGCGCCCTGCTCGACGCGCTGGCCGAGCTGGGCGTGCGCCGGGTCGCGCTGGTGACGCCGTACACCGTGTCCGTGACCCGGGCGCTGGAGGCGTACGTCGCCGAGGCGGGCGTCACCATCACGGGCTGCGCCTTCATGGGGCTGACCCGGCACATCTGGAGGGTGCCGTACCGGGACGTGGCCGACATGGCCCGCCAGGCCGTGCCCGCGCCGGGAGCGGCGGACGCCCTGTTCATCTCCTGCACCAACCTCCCCACCTACGACGTGATCCCCCAGCTGGAGGCCGAGCTGCGGATCCCGGTGATCTCGGCCAACCAAGTGACGATGTGGGCGGCACTGCGCCGACTGGGTACCCCTGCGGTGGGGCCGTACCAGGCGCTGACCGATCCGGCCGCGCGCCTCGGCCCCGCGGCGACGGGTGCGGCGGGTCCCGCGGTGGTGGGGCCCGTGGTCCCCGTCGACCCCGCGGTGGCGGGCCCGGTCGGACCCGCCGCGGTGGACTTGCCGGGCGTCGGTGACGTCCCGGACACGGAACAGCAGCAGGAAGGGTGGACATGACAGCACTGGGAATCCTGTACCCGGGCCACTCCGGCGAGGACGACTACCCACGCATCGAGCAGCTCCTGAGCAGCGGCATCCGGGTGGACCTGGTGCACACGGACATCGGCGAGGACGCCCACCGGGTGGACGCGCTCCTCGAGATGGGCTCGCCCGCGCGGCTCGAGGCGGGCGTGGCCGAGCTGCGGCTGGCCGGCGCCGACGCCGTGGTGTGGGCCTGCACCAGCGGCAGCTTCGTGCACGGCTGGGACGGCGCCCACGAGCAGGTGCGCGCCCTGGCCCAGGCGGCGGGCATGCCTGCCTCGTCCACCTCCTTCGCCTTCGTGCACGCGGCGAAGGAGCTCGGGGTGCGGCGGGTCTCGATCGGCGCGACCTATCCGCAGGACGTGGCGCGGCTCTTCGCGGACTTCCTGGGCACCGCCGGCATCGAGGTGGCCGACGTCGTCAGCTCGGGCATCGTCACGGCGGCGGAGGTCGGCACCTGGACCGAGGCGGAGGTGCTGGCGCTGGCCCGCGCCGCCGACCGCCCGGACGTCCAGGCGGTGCTCCTGCCGGACACGGCCCTGCACACGGCGGCGTACATCCCGGCCCTGGAGAAGGAGCTGGGCAAACCGGTCCTCACCGCGAACCAGGTCACGATCTGGGAGTGCCTGCGCCTGGCCGACCGCCGGGTCAACGCACCGGAACTGGGCGCGCTGTTCACCCGGGAGCCGGTGGTGCAGGTCTGAGCAGGGCCCGACACGGGAGAACCCCGGTCCGCGAGTGCGGACCGGGGTTCTCGTCGAGCGCTGGGCAGGCCTTGCACCTGCATTTCCCCACGGGAAGTGGGGCGTCTTTCCTTGGACCACCAACGCAGTGCCCGTTGCGGGGAGTTGGCCCCCGTGATCAGGCAAGATGATCGTACCGCAGCTCCGGCCGGGGTGCACATCGAGCGTCCTCCGTTCAAGTAGATGGACGCTGATCGTAAATCTGAACCCTCAGTAACTCGCCTGAACCCTTGTCAGCACTCGAAGCTCCCCCTATTCTCACGCCGAGAAAGCGCTTTCCGCCATCGTGTGATTGACATGATCACGCCATGGCTTTCGTTCCGGCATGTGAAGGCGAATGGGGAGACCGAGGATGAGACGACCAGTCGCGCTGCGACTCCAAGCGGCGCTGGGCACGCTGGCCCTCGCGGCCGCGGCCGGTGTGGTGCTGACGATGCCCGAGGCGGCGGCAGCGGCCGGCGGCGCCACCGGCTACGCGACCCAGAACGGCGGCACGACCGGCGGCGCGGGCGGACAGACCGTCCGGGCCACCACCGGCACCGCGATCCACCAGGCCCTGTGCGGCCGGGCCAGCAGCAGCACCCCGATCACCATCGAGGTCGAGGGCACCGTCAACCACGGCAACACCAGCAAGGTGTCGGGCGACAGCTGCAACACCGCGGCCGACAAGATCGAGCTGAAGCAGGTCAGCAACATCACGATCGTCGGGGTCGGAAACGGCGCCGTCTTCGACCAGCTGGGCATCCACATCCGCGAGTCCAGCAACATCGTCATCCAGAACGTGACCGTCCGGAACGTCAAGAAGTCCGGCTCGCCCACCTCCAACGGCGGCGACGCCATCGGCATGGAGAGCGACGTCCGCAACGTCTGGGTCGACCACTCCACCCTGGAGGCCTCCGGCGGGGAGTCGGAGGGCTACGACGGCCTCTTCGACATGAAGGACAACACCCAGTACGTCACCCTGTCCTACAGCGTCCTGCGCAACTCCGGCCGGGGCGGGCTGATCGGCTCCAGCGAGAGCGACACCTCGAACGGGTACGTCACCTTCCACCACAACCTGTACGAGAACATCGACTCCCGCGCACCCCTGCTGCGCGGCGGCACGGCCCACATGTACAACAACCACTACGTGAGCCTGAACAAGTCGGGGATCAACTCCCGGGCCGGCGCCAAGGCCAAGGTCGACAACAACTACTTCGAGGACTCCAAGGACGTCCTCGGCACCTTCTACACCGACGCGGCCGGGTCCTGGCAGGTCAGCGGCAACATCTTCGACAACGTGACCTGGTCCGAGCCCGGCGGGGACAACAACCCGGCCGGCCCCGACCCGCAGTCCAACACCACGGTGTCCATCCCGTACTCCTACAGCCTCGACGACGCCTCCTGCGTGCCGTCCGTCGTGAGCGGCACGGCGGGCGCGAACAAGGGCCTGAAGGTCTCGGACGGCAGCTGCACCCCGCAGAGCCCGGACCCGACCGACCCCACCGACCCGGACCCGACCGATCCCGACCCGACGGACCCGACCGACCCGGACCCGACCGATCCGCCGACCGGGACCAACCTGAGCGTCGGGGCGGGCTCCGACGGCTCGTCCAAGGCGAGCGGCACCAGCTACGGCAACGTGCGCGACGGTGACCTCGGCACGTACTGGTCCCCGGCCGGCACGACCGGTTCCATCTCCGTGAAGTGGTCCTCCGCGACCACCGTCGGCAAGATCAACATCCGTGAGGCGGCGGGCTCCGAGGGTACCGTCGGCTCCTACCGCGTGGTCGACCACGACACCGGCGCCGTCCTGGCCTCCGGCAGCGGAGCGGGCGTGATCGGCTTCTCCCCGGTCTCGCTGGAGAAGATCACCTTCGAGATCACCGGCGCCTCCGGCACTCCGAGGATCGCCGAGTTCGAGACGTACGCGGGCTGACCCGGCCGGGCGGGCGGGGTGGGTCCGGATCGCGGTTCCGGACCCACCCCGCCCTCTTGCGCGGCGCGGGACAATGGACGGTGGCCCACTCCACCGGAGGGTCCCCGCACCCGGGGACGGGCCGTCGTCCCGCACGAGGAGGAGAAGACATGGCGGAGCCCACGCCGCGTCGGCACGAACCGCGGCTACGCCCCGCGCCCCTGCTCTTCGAGCCGGCGGAGGCGGCCGCCGATCCCGAGCACTTCTTCGACCTCGAGTCGATCGACGACCCCCGGGCCCTGCTCGAACGCGCCACCGAGCTGACCCACGCGTTCCGCGCGGCGGCGGACCGGGCGATGGAGTTCCAGGCGCTCGCGGCGGCGCAGCTGGCCGATCCGAGGCGGTTCGACCGGCTGACGCCCGCGGACATCGCCGAACGCGCGGAGTGGACCGAGGACTACGCCAAGAAGATGGTGGAGTTCGGCCGGGACCTGATGCGCGGCGAGTCGGCCGAGTGAGCCCGGGGGCGGGCGGATGACCGGAGCGCATATGCCAGAAGGCTGGGCAAGATACTCCCCTCCCGGCCGCTGTGTCCCGGTTTCCCGCAACCCAGCGGAGCGGAGTCCTCACGCCCGGTAGATATTTGCGGTATGAGCAGCACACGCAACGCCACGCCCCATGCCTCGGACGTCACCTCGGACGGCGCCGCCTGGCTGGCCTCGGCGGGCGCGTACCCGCGCAGCACGCTCGCGCTCTGGGAGGAGCGGCCCGAGGCCCCGGTCGTCCTGCCGTGCGGTTCCGCCTTCGACGTGGTGAGCGCTCCAGCCATCTTCGGCCGCCGGATGCTGGACCGGCTGTGGGGCGACGGCCCCGGCTCGGGCCCGGTGGCGGAGTTCCGCGGCCGGATGCTGCTGTTCGCCGCTCCGGGCACCGCCCAGCGGCTGCCGTCGCTGCTCGACTGGGAGGAGTGGAGCGCCCGCGGCCGGGAGGGCGGCCGTACGGGAGAGGTGCCGCCGCTGCTGTGCCACGGCGCCGGGGACGCGGTGACCGTACCGGCCCCCGCGGGCTCCGTGTCCCCCGCGGGTGCGCCGCCGCGCTCCGGATCCCGCTGGCTCGTGGCCCCGGACACCCGCCAGCCGTGGCTGCCCGGCCCGGAGATCATGCTCTGGGCGGCCGTGCGGGCGGCCCGCGCGGCGGTGCGGATTTCGATTTTTCCTCCCGCCGACCAGGATGCTAAGGTCTACGACGTCAGCAGGCGCCGCTAGCTCAGTTGGTTAGAGCAGCTGACTCTTAATCAGCGGGTCCGGGGTTCGAGTCCCTGGCGGCGCACGATGGCGATGGCGAGGCGTGTTCGCGGAAAGCGTGAACCTCCTCGCCATCGTTGTTTTTGCGCGGCTTCGCCGCGCGGTGTGGGGGCTTCGCCACCCACACCCCCCCCGCTAGGTGGGCCGGGGGGTGGGGGCTTGGCCGAGAGTTCGTGTGGGCCGGGGGGCGGGTCACCCGGGGGTGATCCGTACGGTCCAGGTGCCCGATTCCGTGCGGTCCTCGACCTCCACCCGTACGCCGTCGCCCGGCACCGTGAAGCTCTCGCCGAGGGCCACCGGGGCGTCGGCGAGCGGGGGGTAGACCGAGTCGGCCCAGCAGGCCTCGGTGCCCGGGTGGGCGTCGACCACCTCGATGGGCCCGCCGCCCGACTCCGCCCCGCTGTGCACCCGGTACACCAGCACCCCCGAGCGGCAGGAGGCGGCGTCGTTGCCGACCGGTGTGCGCACCTCGAAGGCGAGCGCGCTGCCCGCCCCCGTGCGCACCACCGCCAGCTTCGTGCCCCGCCCGAGGCCGAAGGCCGGCGCGCCCGCGGCGCCGGCCACCACCACGCCGGGGCCCGCGCCCAGCGGCTCCAGCGTCAGCCGGGTCGGTTCGCCGCCCCGCACGCAGGCCACCTGCCGGGGGTCCAGCCAGCCCAGCTTCCACTTGTGCCAGCCGAAGAGGTCCGGGGAGAGTCCGAACTGGCTGCCCATCAGGTCCCAGTCGCCGACGTGCGTGTCCCAGTCGCCCTTGCCGTCCGCCGGCCGGTGGTACAGGTCCGGCAGGTCGAAGACGTGCCCCGTCTCGTGGGCCAGGACCAGCCGGTCCGGCGGATGGTTCTCGAAGACCGTGACCACCCGCCGGATGTCCGTGCCGTCCGCCCGCAGCGGGGTGTCCAGGTTGACGACCTTCGTGGCGTCGGAGTCCACCCCGGGCGCGTCCGGGTCCGCGACGAAGTAGACGACGTCGTACCGGGAGAAGTCCACGTACCGGTCGGCCGCGGTCAGCGCGTCGCGCAGGTAGGCGGCCCGGTGCTCCGGGCTCCAGTCCCGCCGTATGGCGTACGACGTGGACGGGCCCGGCATCCGGATCCAGTCCCGCAGCGGGTGCGGGCGGAGCGTGAAGGCGCCGTAGGAGGCGCGCCGGAAGAAGTCGGCGGTGGCGGGGAAGTGGTCGGCGGCGAGTTCGGCCGGTGCCGTCAGCGGCTGGGAGTCGGGGAAGGACAGGAACACCATCACCGCGTCCAGGGCGCGGGCGGGCCGCGGATAGGTCGCGTTCCAGGTGTCCAGGCCCTCGGAGTGGTGCACGTCGGTGCGCTGGAGCGCGCAGGGCTCCGGGGAGAAGGGCTCGGCGACCGAGGGCGCGGTGATCAGGGAGGTCGCGGCGAGCGCCGACATCGTGGTGCACACCGCGGCGGTGCTGCGCAGCCTGGTCCGGGGGAGCGGGCGCGGCACATGGACCTCCGGACGCGGTTGACGGGACACCGCACCCAGCTTGTGCATGATTGTCGTATTACGCCCTGTTCGCATGCACCGGATGGGTGAGTCGTCCGGGATTTCGCAGGAGTTCTCCCGGCCGACACCTCGAAGGCACTCACGGAACGTCACAACTGGTCGGAGGGGTGACGGACCCGTCCAGGAGTGAGCAGAAACGATCTGCCGGACGGGTTGCTCGGTCCGGAACGCGGAACGGCGGCTGGAAGGGCCCGGTGTCAGCCTCTATGATCGGCACACTTTCCTGCACGAACAGAGCACGAACAGAGATCGAGGCACTGCGGGAGCGAGCGGTGAACGGAACCTCCGAAGGGCCGGCGCCCGCAGCGGATCTCGGCCCGGCCGTTACAGAGAGTGATGAAAGTCTGGCTCCTCGTGCCGTGCGTACGGAGCCCCCGGCCTACCGGTCGGTGTTCACCACGGCCCCGCTCGCCATGGCCGTCGTCGACGCCGAGGGTCTGGTCGTCAGCGCCAACGACACCCTGGGCGCCCTGCTCGGCACCGACCCGGACGCACTGGCCGGGTCCGTGGCGGCCGACCTCGTCGACCTCGCCTCCGACGCCGGCACTTGGCACGCGTACCGCGAGGTGCTGCGCGGCCACCGGGCCCGGCTGCGCTGCACCAGACGGCTGAAGCGGGCCGACGGGCACTCCTTGTGGGCGCAGGTGACGGTCGAGCCGCTGGCCGGTTCCGGGGGTTCCGGTGACGGGGACGCCACGGGCCTGCTGCTCTCCGTCGCCGACGTGAGTGCCCGGCGCGAACTCCAGGCCCGGCTGCGTCACCTCCAGATGCACGACCCGGTGACCAGGCTGCCCAACCGCGCCCTGTTCTTCGAACGCCTGACCGCCGCGCTGGAGGCGGAGTCGTACGAGCACGGCGGCACCGGCCGGATCGGCGTGTGCTACCTGGACCTGGACGGCTTCAAGGCCGTCAACGACACCCACGGCCACCGCGTCGGCGACCGGCTCCTGGCCGCCGTGGCCGAACGGCTGACCAGGTGCGCGGAGGAGGCGGCCCAGGCCCGGTCCGGCGTCCCGCTGGTGGCCCGGCTCGGCGGCGACGAGTTCGCCCTCCTGGTGGAGGACTCCACCGGCACCGACCAGCTCGCAGACCTGGCCGGGGCGGTCCTCACGGCCCTCCAGCCGCCCTTCGAACTCTCCGACCGGCGCCTGTCGGTCACCGCCTCGGTCGGCGTCGTCGAACGCCACACCGCCGGCACCACCCCCACCGCCCTGATGCAGGCCGCCGACACCACCCTGTACTGGGCCAAGGCGGACGGCCGGGCCCGCTGGACCCTGTTCGACCCCGAGCGCAACGCCAACCGCATGACCCGCCAGGCGCTGGCCGCCACGCTCCGCCCCGCCATCGAGCGCGGCGAGTTCGCGTTGGAGTACCAGCCGCTGGTCGGCATGGAGGACGGCCGGGTGCGGGGCGTCGAGGCGCTCATCCGCTGGAATCATCCTCAGTTCGGCGTACTTGCGCCGAATCGGTTCATCGCACTGGCGGAGGAGGATGGCTCGATCGTTCCCCTCGGCCGTTGGATCCTGCGCACCGCCTGCCACCAGGCCCGCCGCTGGCAGCTGGCCCACCCGGACGAGCCGCCGATCTTCGTCAGCGTCAACGTGGCGGTCCGCCAGGTCTGGGACTCCGACCTGGTGGCGGACGTGGCCCGCACCCTGGAGGAGACGGGCCTGGCGCCGCAGCTGCTCCAGCTGGAGCTGACGGAGTCGGCGGTGATGGGCTCGGCGGGGCGCCCGCTCCAGGTCCTCAAGGCGCTCAGCGATATGGGCGTCCACATCGCCATCGACGACTTCGGCACCGGCTACTCGAACCTGGCCTACCTCAGCCGGCTGCCGGTCTCGGTGCTGAAGCTGGACGGCGCGTTCGTCCGGGGCTTCCAGTACGAGGCCGTGCCCGACGCCGCGGCCTCCGGCACGGCCGGGGTCGCCAATCCGGCCGACGAGGTCATCGTCGAGGCGATGGTCCAGCTCGCCCACCGCCTCGGCCTGACCGTCACCGCCGAGTGCGTGGAGACCTCGGACCAGGCGAGCCGCCTGCGCCGCATCGGCTGCGACACCGGCCAGGGCTGGCTGTACTCCCGGCCGGTGGCACCGGACCGCATCTCCGCGCTGCTCGGCCACGCGGAACCCGGCGGCCCCGCCGGGGTTCAGGCCGGCGTCGGCAACCCGTAGGCGTCGGCGATCAGCTCGTAGGAGCGCAGGCGTACGTCGCCGCCGTGGGCGTTGGCGGTGAGCATCAGCTCGTCGGCGCCGGTGCGCTTCTGCAGGTCGTCGAGCCCGGCCCGCACCTCGTCGGCGGTGCCGTGGATGACGTTGGCGTTCCAGGACCGCACGAACTCCTCCTCCATCGGGCTGAAGTCGTATGCCTCGGCCTCCTCCGGCGCCGGCACCAGGCCCGGGCGCCCGGTGCGCAGCCGGACCATGTTCAGCGCGGCCGCCAGCACCTGCCGGCGCGCCTCCTTCTCCTCGTCGGTCGCGAGCGCGGAGACGCCGATGAGCGCGTACGGCGCGTCCAGGACGGCCGACGGCCGGAAGGACTCCCGGTACAGGTCGAGCGCCGGGACCGTGTTCTGCGCCGAGAAGTGGTGCGCGAAGGCGAACGGCAGCCCGAGGGTGCCGGCCAGCCGCGCGCTGAACCCCGAGGACCCGAGCAGCCACACCGGCGGCCGGTGCGCCGACTGCACGCCCCCGGGCGAGGTGGCCTGCACGGGCCCCGGCACGGCGTGGATACGCCCGTACGGGTGCCCGTCCGGGAAGTCGTCGTCCAGGAACCGGATCAGTTCCGCGAGCTGCTGCGGGAAGTCGTCGGCGCCCTCGTTCAGCCGGTCGGTGCGGCGCAGCGCGGCGGCGGTGGCCCCGTCGGTGCCGGGGGCGCGGCCGAGCCCCAGGTCGACGCGCCCCGGCGCCATCGCCTCCAGCGTCCCGAACTGCTCCGCGATGACGAGCGGCGCGTGGTTGGGCAGCATGACGCCGCCCGACCCGAGCCGGATGCGGTCGGTGTGGGCCGCCAGGTGGGCGAGGATCACCGCGGGGGAGGAGGAGGCGACGCCGGGCATGGAGTGGTGCTCGGCGACCCAGTAGCGCTCAAAGCCGCGGGCCTCGGCGAGCCGCACGATGTCCACACTGGTCCGCAGCGCGTCGGTGGCGGTCCGGCCGGCCCCGACGGTCACCAGGTCCAGTACGGAGAGGGGGACGGGAGCGGTGCCGTGGGCGGTGCCCCGGATCTCCTCTGCGGCGTCTGCGGGCATGGTGGGGTGCCTCCTGTGCTTGGCGTGGTCGTACACGTCGTCGTACACGCGGTCTTACGTGGGTCGCTTCGCGACGTAACAGGAGGGGGTCTCCGGTTATTCCCGGCGGATCGCGGTTGAGCGGCGGGCGCCCACACCTCGCGCTCCGCGCGAGCCGCTCACGAGGTAGGGACGTTCACCAGCGTGGTGATCAGGCGGGTCACCAGCGGGCGCGGATCGGCCGCGCCCGGCCGGCCGGTCATCAGGAGATGGTGGGCGGTGCCGACGACGGCGAGGGCCACCGAGGGCGGGTCGACGGTCCGCGCCACGCGGCCGAGCTCCCGCTCGGCCTCCAGGTAGTCGGCAATGGCCTCCTCGATCGCGGTGAAGCCCGGCGCGCCCCTCTCCAGCGCCTCGCGGATGCCCAGCGTGGCGGCCGGGCGGGTCATGGCGAGGCCGGACAGGGCGAGGCCGCCGGAGTCGAACAGGGCGAGAGCGACGGTGTTCAGGTTCCGCTCCACCGTGCCGTGCCCGGCTATCCCGGACAGGGCCCGCGCCTTCGTCGCCGTCTTCGCGAACCGGTCCAGGCACAGCTCGGCCACGAATCCGTCGAACCCGGCGAAGTGCGCGTGCAGCAGTCCCTTGGCGCAGCCCGCTTCGGTGGTGACCGCCCGGCTGGTGAGCGCGCCGGGGCCGTCCCGCTCCACGATGCGCTCGGCCGCCGCGAAGAGCCGCTCGCGTACGTCCGGTGTCGCCACTCCGCGCGGTGCCATGGGTCCCTCATTCGTCCCGGATCGGTCGCCCCGGCTGGGCTCGACCCCGTGGATGGTAACGGGATTGCGGGGTTTGGGCGCTTGCCCATACTGTTTGGGCGCACGCCCATTATCCGTCGTCCACCCAGGAGGCACCTGTGCCGGACACCGTCAACACCGAGCAGGCTCAAGCGTGGAACGGTCCGGAAGGAGCCCACTGGGCCCGCAACCAGGACCGCTGGAACGCCGTCAACGAGGGCTTCAACGAGCCCCTCCTCGACGCCGCCGGTATCACGGCAGAGGCCCGGGTCCTCGACCTCGGTTGCGGCTCGGGCCAGACCACCCGGCTCGCCGCGCTGCGGGCCTCCCGGGGACACGCGCTGGGCCTCGACCTGTCCGGCCCGATGCTGGCCGAGGCCAGGAGCCGCGCCGAGCGGGAAGGCGTCGCGAACGTCTCCTTCGCGCAGGGCGACGCACAGGTGCACCCCTTCGACGCGGGTGCCTTCGACGCGGCGGTCAGCCGCTACGGGGTGATGTTCTTCGCCGACCCCGTGGCCGCCTTCGGCAACATCGGCCGGGCACTGCGCCCCGGCGGGCGCCTGGCCTTCGTCTGCCCGGCCGACGCGACGCTCAACGACTGGGTCACGGCGATGGCGTCACTGCGTGACGTCCTGCCGGTCGGCGACTTCGGACAGCCCGGCCTGCCCGGCATGTTCTCCCTGGCCGCCCCGGACCGCATCGGCGACGTCCTCACCGCGGCGGGCTTCGTCTCCATCGACGTCAACCAGGTCCAGGCCTACGGGACGTGGGGGCGGGACGCCGAGGACGCGGCGGACTTCCTCCTGGGCACGGGCCCCGGCCGCCACCTCATGGACCGGGCCGCCCCGACCGCGCGGGCCCGCGCCCGCGGCATCCTGACGGACCATCTGCGCACGCACGAGGCGACCGACGGCACGGTCCGGCTCCTCAGCACGTCCTGGCTGGCCACGGCGACCCGCCCGACCGCCACCGCATGACCGGGTGACCGCGCCGGACACGCGTACGGTCGGGCAGCGCAGTCCGGCGCCCGCTCATCACGGATGCGTTGGCATCCCCGGACTGACTACTCCGGTGAGGAAAGCGGCGAAGGCGGGGGCGGGAAAGGTGAGCACGGCCCGGGTGGGGGCCTTCGAGTCGCGGACGGCTATGTGGGGGTGGTCGAGGGCGACCTCCACGCAGGCGTTGCCTTCACCGCCGCCGGAGTAGGACGACTTCTTCCATGCGCCGCGCGTCATCGGGTCACAGCTCCTTCGCCAGCCGGTGAATGAACTCACGGGAACGCTCTGGCTCGAAGGCTACTTCTTCCACCCTGCGGAACAACGTGCGAAGGTGGCTCAGTTGAGCTGCTGCGTCAACAAAGACGGTGCCATGTGGTGTGTCGCGGACGACTGTGTCCAGTTGGGGGACGGGTCCGCCCGCGTACACCATCGCGCTACCCGCGCCTGCGAAGCCGTTCACGGCGAAGGGGATGACGCGTACGGTCACGTGGTCGGATTCGGAGAGGCTCAGGATGTGGGCGAGCTGAGTCCTCATTCCAGCCTCGTCGACCACCTTGATGCGCAAGGCCGCTTCATGGATGACGGCTTCGTACGGGATCGGCTGCGGGTGCTCGACAATGACCCTGCGCTTCATGCGGTGATCCACCCAGCGCTGGATCTCTTCGCCTGAGAACTGCGGGTTGACGTAGGAGAAGAGGGCGCGAGCGTACTCCGCCGTCTGCAAAAGCCCCGGCACGTGCAGAAAGTCCACGTCCCATCGAAGAGACGCGTGATGCTCCAACTCCGAGAGGTCCAGGAAGGGGTGGGGCAGTGTTCCCCGGTACTCCTCCCACCATCCGTTGGCGCGACCGGTGGCCATCGTCACCAGTGCTGCGATCAGGTCCTCGTCCGCACAGGCGTAGTGCGCGGCAAGGCGCCGCAGGCGCTCCTCGCTCACACCTGCGATGCCGGATTCGATCTGACTGATCTGAACGGAGTTCACGCCGAGGAGGCTCGCTGCCTCGGTCGCCTTGAGGCCTGCGGCTTCCCGCATCTTGCGCAGTTCGATCCCTAGGCGCTCCTGGCGTGCCGTGGGAGTGCGTCTGGGCGGCACGTCTCGTCTCCTCCGTGTTCAACGGCCGCTCGCAAGCAGCCCGTTCGAGGCAATGTTACGTGACCTCCTTGCTGCGTCATAAATATATGCCCTACTGTCGGTGACGTCAGACGCACTCAGTGCAACTGAGGGGCGCCGGAAGTGCACCGCTTTGCCCTGTCATGGCAGTGCGGCATAGACACCGGCACCGCGTCCATCCGCCCCGTCCCCGAAGGGAACCGGCATGCCTGAAAATGATGCGTGGGAGTACTCCCTCTACATCCCGAACGACCCCAGAGCCGTGACCGTCTGCCGTCGGACCCTGCGACTGATCCTGACGGTGCACGGGCTGATCCGGATGGTCGATCTCGCCGAACTGCTCGCGACGGAGCTGGTGTCCAACGCCGTGCGGCACACCAAGGGGCCGGCCGCACTACGGGTCCGCTGGTCCGGGGGCGGAGTGCTTCGGCTGGGCGCCTGGGACGCGGATCCCTCGCCGCCCCAGCCCCCGCAGCCGTTCGACCGGGCAGCCGACCGGGAGGACGGGCGGGGGCTGGCGTTGGTCCGGGCGTGTGCGGACGTGTGGGGGTGGCAGCCGCTGGCCCGCGAGGGGAACAGGGGCAAATATGTGTGGTGCGAGCTGGGTGTGGCTTGACGGGGTGGGTCAGCGGGCCACGTGGTGGCGGAGGAGGATGACGTTCCGGCCGAAGGTGCGGGACTCGACGAGTTCGAGGTTCACCCTGCGTCCGTGGTGCGGGAAGAACGGGGTGCCGCCGCCGACCAGCACCGGGTGGACCACGGCCCGGTACTCGTCGATCAGGCCGGCGTCGGAGGCCTCGGCGGCGAGGGTCGCGCCGCCGATGGAGATGTCGCCCTCGCCGGGTTCCGCCCGCCAGCGCTCGATCTCCTCCGCCAGGGTGCCGGAGGCCAGGCGGGTGTTGGTGCCCCGCACCGTCGTCAGCGTCCTGGAGAACACCACCTTCGGCAGCGCCTTCCACAGCGCGGCCCACTCCAGCTCCGCGGCGCCGAGCGACTCGTCCTGCTCGGCGGTCTCCCAGTACAGCATCGTCTCGTACAGCCGCCGCCCCAGCAGGTGGGCGCCGGTCTCGCGGAGCTCGTCCGTCCAGTACCGGAAGACCGCCTCGTCCGGGTCGCTCCAGTCGATGTCGCCGCTCGCGTCGACGATGTAGCCGTCGAGGGACACGTTCATCGAATAGGTCACTCTGCGCATCGGAAGCCCTCCTCGGTGGCCGTTGGGTTCGACGGTACGGCCGCCGGGCGGGCGCCGCAGCGGGTGTCGGAAGTGCGGCGCGCACCGCACAGCCGCCAGGGGCAGGTAGACCTGGCCGGATCGGCGATCAGGCGGCCATGTCGGCCGCGAGCCGGTCCGCGACGGTGCGGGGCTCGCGGCCGAGGAGTTCGGCCAGCAGGGGGTCGGCCTCGGCGAAGTAGCCCGCGCGGGCTGCCTGGTAGTAGGTGAGCATCAGCCGGGCCATCTGCTCCGGTACGCCGGTCGCGATGTGGTCGGCGATCCATTGGTCGTCGTCCAGGACTACGCGCTCGACGCTGCGACCGGTGAGGCCGGAGGCGGTCCTGGCGAGGTCGTCGAAGGTGACGGCGGTCGGCGCGGTGAGGTTCACCGGGCCGTCGAGGGGACGGTCACCGGCGAGGACGACCGCGGTGGCCTCGGCGATGTCGTCACGGTCGGTGTACGGGACGGGGCCGTCCTCCGGCTTGGCGATCACGCCGGTCCGCTGCCACGGGCCGAGGACCTGGTCGAGCGGGCCGTAGGCGCCGTTGCGCAGTGCGGTCCAGGCGACTCCGGAGTCGCCGAGGATCGCCTCCGTGGCGATGTGGAGGTCCGACGGCGGGTACGGGTTGCCGGGGACGGCGCCCTGCTGGCTCGTGTAGACGATCCGCCGGACGCCGGCCGCGACCGCGGCTTCGACGGCATTGCGGTGCAGGCCGACGATGTCGGCGGCCGGGTCGTTGCCGGAGACCAGAAGGACCTGCTCGGCACCGGCGAACGAGTCGCGCAGCGCGGCCGGGTCCTCGTAGGAGCCCTGCCGCACGCGCACGCCGCGGTCGGCGAGGTGCCGCGCCTTGGCGGTGTCGCGAACGCTGACGCCGATCCGGTCGGCGGGTACGCGCCTGAGGAGGTGCTCGACGGTGGCGCCGCCCAGCCCACCGGTGGCGCCGGTCACAACGATCATGGTCTTGGCCTTCCCGCGTAAGTTGACCACAGGGGTCACCTTCTCTTCTGCCGACGACCGTAGGTAAGCTGACTCGACGAGTCAAGTTGTGATGGTGAGGACAGGAAGGGACGGTGAGGGCCATGGCCGGTGCGGTGCCTTCGGAACCCCGGCTGCGGGCCGACGCGCGGCGCAATTCCGAGCAGATCCGCTCCGCCGCGATCGGCGCCTTCCAGGGGCAGGGCCTGACCGTGCCGCTGGAGGAGGTCGCCAAGGCGGCAGGGGTGAGCAAGGCCACGATCTTCAACCGGTTCGGCGGGCGGGTCGGGCTCATCGAGGCCGTCATCGAGGAGGTCGTCGCGAGTGAGCTGTTCGCCGTCGTCGACCGCACGCGGACCATCGACGACGGCGGCGAGCGGATCGCGTACTACCTCACCGCGATCCGCGACCTCCAGTACCGCCAGCCCGCCTTCAACGACGTCCTGTTGCAGACGTATCCGCACTCGGAGCAGCTCATGGAGATCTGCCGGGTCGGAAGCGGGGCCAACGAGGAGATCGTCGCAGCGGCGCGGGCCCGGGGCGCGCTGCGGCCGGAGTTCACGGCGGGCGACCTCCACGCACTCGTCCTCGACAACGCCCTCGCCCTCAAGCACGGCGAGCGGCCCGCCCGGGAGGACTACGACCGCCGCACCAGGTACCTCCTGGACGGCATCAGGCCAGCGTCTGGGTGAGTTCGCTCCGCGTCGACGTGTGGGTCAGGCGGCCGTGACACGCGGCCCGGCGGCGGTGACCGTCGTCGCCTACCCACGGGCTCCGTCACGGACGACGACTCTGCGTCGGATACGCAGGACGCCGCCCTCCACGGCGAACTCGTCCAGGCACGTGGTGCTCGCGGTGACAACGGTTGCGCCGTGCGGTGTTGTCGTGGTGATGAGAGTGCGGGACCCGGCGGCGATGGCGGTGCCGGGCCGGTTCACCAGGCCGGTCATGGTGACATGGTGCCGCTGGACGTCTCCCGATTCCGATCGCCGGGATGCCAGTGACCGGCTGTGCTCGGTGATCGCTTCGGCTCCGTGCAGCGGAGCCGGGGCGCCGCCGAGGACGAATTCGGCGTCCGTGGTGAAGGTGCCGCGGTAGGTGACGTGGTCGCCGTCGTTGAGGGCGTGTACCTGGGCCGCGTAGAACTGCTGCAGACGGATGAGTACGACGGCCTGGGTGCCGACGTCGGTGTGGGTATCGGTGTGGGTATCGGTGGCGGTGTCGCGGGGCATGGGATGGGCCTCCAGGGCGACGGTTCAGGCGGAAGTCCGCTTCGGGCGGTCGTCCCGGGTGACCCGGCGTTCCTCGACGAGCCACCGGCCTTCCCGCAGCACGAGCCGGTCCTCGCAGACGGTGCTGACGTGCACTGTCGTGGCGCCGCCCCGGATCGCTTCCACGACCAGGACGTACGAGCGGGCCTCGGCACGGTGTTCGCCCTTCGGCCGGACGTCGAGCATGGTCACCACGTGCCGATGGGTGGCGCCGCGTTCGGCGCGGGCGGCCGCACCGGCGCGGGTCGCGGCGTCGATGGCGGCGCGCCCGGCCACCGGAGCGGGGAGCCCGTTGGAGACGAAGACGGCGTCCTCGGTGAAACTGGCCGCCCACGCGGTGAAGTCACCGCCGTCCCCGGCATGCATCTGACGGACGTAGAACTGCTGGATGTCGTGGTAGAGCGCGATGTCGACGGCGGTGTCGGGGGTGTCGAAAGGGGTTTCGAAGGGGGTGGCGACGGGGGCGATGGAGTCGCTGGTCACTGGGTGTCCTCTCGGTGCGTTCGGTGGCGCCATGCTCCGGTGACGTCTCTCAAGGTCCGCTCAACCCTCGGTCAAGGTGGGCCGGGGCGGTGGACCTGGCCTCGTGGAACCTGCGTTGACCCGGCCTTGGCCCCGGCTTGAGCCGGTGGCAGCAGCGTCCGGGGTGCTGCCGCCTGCCCTGTCGGGCACGCGGACGCGGCAGCATCGTTCGGAAGGCCAGGAGGAAGACAGATGCTGGATCGGACATCCGCCGAGGGAGCCGTCGTCACCGACGCCCAGCCGGAGGGGCGAACAGCCGGACCCGCACCCGGACCCGGGCTCGGACCCGGAAGCGCGGGCCGGGTCGACGGACTGCTCGCGGCAGCGGCGGCGGCACACCCGGACCGGCCGGCGGTGATCGGGGAGACCCGGCTGACGTTCGCCGACCTCGACGCGAGGGCGTCCCGGTACGCGGAGGCGCTGCGCCCGTTGATCGCCGGCCGGGGCGCCCCCGTGGTGGTGTCCTCGGCGCCGCACCCGGAGTTCATGGCCGCCTACTACGGGGCGATCAGGGCGGGTGCCGTCGCGGTTCCGATGAACCCGCTGCTGCCGGATCCCGCCGTCGAGCGTGTCATCGAGCAGTCCGGCGCGGTCGTCGCCCTCCTCGCCCCGCAGGTCTTCACCCGGGTCGAGGCGTCGCGGCCCCGGCTGCCGCGGCTGGCCCATGTCCTTCGGCTGTGGGACGACGCCGGGGAGGGAGGAGTACTGGTGGCCGCCGGACCGGGGCCCACGAGCACCGCACGGGCCGGCGGCCCCGCGTCCGTCACCCCCGTGGCGGACGGGTCGGACCCGGCCGTCGTGATGTTCACCAGCGGTACGACCGGACCGTCCAAGGGAGTGGCGGTCTCCCACCATGCCGTCCGCACCAACGCCGCCCAGTTCGGGGACGCGCACGGGATCGACGACCGGTCGGTCGTGATGTGTCACCTGCCGATCGTGTCGCCCATGCACATGAACGCCGCCGTGCGGGCGGGCGCCTGCCAGTTGCTGTGCCCGGACCCGGACATCCGGTCGTCGGTGCGCATGGCCAACGCACATCGTGCCACCCACTACTACAGCCTCCCGGTCCGCCTGGCGCGGCTGGCGAGCGCGCCGGAGCTAGGCGGTCTGGCCTTCGACACGGTACGGATGATCGCCGCGGGCAATCAGACGATCGCGGCGCACATCATCAAGGGCCTGTCGGAGCGGTTCGGGGTACCGGTCTTCCAGGGGTACGGCCTCACGGAGTCCACCCATCTCGCCCACACCGACGGCCCGGTGGAGCCCCGTCCCGGATCCGCGGGGCCGCCGGTGGCGGGCAGCCGGTCCCGCATCGTCGACACGGTGACCGGACGGGTCCGCGGGCCCGGAGAGGTCGGCGAACTCCAGATCAACGGGCCTCAGTTGATGACGGGCTACGTCAACCGGCCCGAGCTGAGCCCGTTCGACGACGAGGGGTGGTTCGCCACCGGTGACGTCGCCCGGCTGGACGAGGACGGCTACCTCTACGTCCTGGACCGGCTGGCCGACGTGTTCCGGCACGACGGCCTCCTGGTGTCGCCGTCGCGTCTGGAGCGGGCCCTGGAGGCGCATCCCGACGTGGTCGAGGCGGGGGTGGCGGACCAGCCGGACGGAAGCCGCGGGCGGACGCCGGTCGCCTTCGTCGTCCCCAAGGACGCGCGGTCCGACTCCGGTCCGATGCAGTGCGGTGCGCTGCTGGCCGCCGTCAACTCCTCGCTGGAAGCGCACGAGCGGATCCGGCACGCCGTGGTGACGGATGCCGTGCGACGGTCCGCGACCAACGGCAAAGTGGACCGCAAGGCCCTGCGCGAGGAGTTGGCGCGACGGCCGGCACCGGAAGTTCTCGATGAGGGGTGACCGCTCGAACCGCACGTGCGCGCCGGACGTCTGTGACAAGGAGTACTGACCGATGACGGATTCCGCCACCACCGGGCCGGCGGACGCCGGGCTCTGGCGAGTCGACGGCCGCTGCATCGACTGCGACGTCGCCCGCCAGCTGGCTCCCGGGAACACCGCGCAGCGCGACGGCACGACCGTCGTCACCCGCCAGCCCCGGACCGCCGACGAGGAGGCCGGCCTCTGGCGGGCGGCCCTGGCCTGTCCGGTCGCGGCCGTGCGTCCACCGCGGGAGGCGACGGCGCCGACGGGGCTGCTCCCCTCGCGGATCGAGGACGAGGTGTACCTGTGCGGATACAACTCGAAGGAGACGTTCGGCGCCAACGCGTACTTCGTCCGCCGGCCGGAGGGGAACCTGCTGATCGACGCGCCCCGCTTCAGCCGAGCGGTCGCCGCGCGGTACGAGGAGCTGGGAGGCGTCTCCCGGATCCTGGTGACGCACCGCGACCACGTCCCTCATGTCGCCCGCTACGCACAGCACTTCGGGGCGCCGGTGTGGATCCACGAAGGCGACTCGGCCTCGGCGCCCTTCGCCACGGAGATCCTTCGCGGCAGCGCGCCCGAGACGGTTCAGCGCGGTGTGGTGGCACTGCCGGTGACCGGCCACACCCCGGGCAGCACGGTCTATCTCGTGGACGACCGGTTCTGCTTCACCGGCGACACCCTCTACTGGTCCCGCGACCAGGAGGACCTGGAGGTGTTCGAGACGGTGGTGTGGCACTCCAGGCAGGAGCTGCTGGAGTCGGTCCGCCGCATGGCCGCGCAGGCCCGCTTCGAGTGGGTGCTGCCCGGCCACGGCGATCGGCGGCGGCTGCCCGCCGACGAGATGACGACGCGGCTACTGGCGCTTGCGCAGCGGATGCGGGGCCGGCCTGCCCTTCCTCTCGACATCGGCGCCGTCCGCTGGTGATCCGGCCGGCACCGGCCGGTCCGCGGCCGGAGCCTCGGCGTTGAGCAGCGCCGAACTCGGGGTGCTGGGGGTGGACGGTCCCACGCCCTCGTAGTGAGAGATCACTTTGCCGAGGATCCGGACCAGATCGTCCATGTCCTGTTCGTCGAGGAGGCCGGAGAAGCACTCGTCCACGTTGGCGATCTGCAGCGGAAGGGCCTTCCTGATCGCTTCCTCACCGCTCGGCGTGATCACGGCGTAGACCGCTCTGCGGTCCTGCTCCGTCGTCTCCCTGCGTACCAGTCCCGCTCGCTCCATGCGGTCGACGAGCTTGCTCACGCTCGCCTTGGAGACCACCAGCAACTGGGACAGCTCCAGCATGCGGCGTCGGCCGTCGGCCGCGGTGAGGAGCAGCGTCAGCACTTCGAACCAGGCCAGGGACATCTCCAGGTCGCGCGTGAGGCGACGGTCGAGGACCTTGGCGACGGAGCCGTAGGTGTGGACCAGCGAGAGCCAGGCCTGGAAACCGGGGCGCAGCACCTCCGGCGGGACCGCTCCCGAGGGGGAGCCTTCTACGGTTGACATGCTAACCATCCTCCATCTAGTGTCGCCCCCGGAAGGTTTCCTAGCTAACTGTTTCACGCGGGAGCCTTCCGTGTCACGGGCGCTCGCAAGATTCGTACATCGGTGAACAGAGCTGCCGCTCCCCGGAGCCGGAAGCCGGCCGCCGCCCGTTCTCAGCCGCCCCTCTTTAAGGAGTCGGACAGTCATGGCCAAATCAACGGCCACAGCAGCACATCCGGACACCATTGGACGCGCGGGCCCCACCATGGCCATCACGTCGATCGCCGCGTTCATGGTCTCCTTGGACCAACTGGTGGTCACCACCGCCCTGCCCAAGATCCGGGAGGACCTGCACACGGACGTCCAGGGTCTCGAGTGGGTGGTGAACGCCTACACGCTGACCTTCGCCGTACTGCTGCTCACGGCCGCCGCGGTGGCGGACCGCTTCGGACGACGCCGGCTGTTCGGTATCGGCCTCGCGCTGTTCACCGCGGCGTCGGCGGTGGCCGCCATGTCGTCGGGGATCGGGGTCCTGGTGGCGGCCCGTGCCATCCAGGGGCTGGGGGCGGCCATCGTGCTCCCGCTGACCTTGACGTTACTGTCCGCGGCACACCCGCCGGAGAAGCGTGGCGCCGCTCTGGGCGTGTGGGGCGCCGTGGCGGGCCTCGCCGTCGCCTGCGGGCCCGTCGTCGGTGGATTCATCACCGAGTCCGCGTCCTGGCAGTGGATCTTCTGGATCAACGTGCCGATCGGTGTGGCCATGCTGGCCTTCGTGGGCAGGGGACTCGCCGAGAGCCGGGGTCCCAACTCCCGTCTGGACCTGCCGGGAACGGCTCTGGGCAGCCTGGGGCTGCTGGGCGTGGTCTTCGCCATCGAGCGCGGTCAGAGCGCCGGCTGGTCCTCCGCGCAGACCTGGGCCAGCGGCCTGGGCGGGCTGGTGCTGCTGGCCGGCTTCCTCGCCTGGGAACGGCGCGCGCCCGCTCCCATGCTGCCCATGCGGCTGTTCCGCAGCCGGACCTTCTCCGTAGTCAACGGCCTCTCGCTGTTCATGTTCTTCGGGATGTTCGGCTCGATCTTCCTGGTCACGCAGTACCTGCAGACGGTCCAGGGCAGTTCCCCCCTGGGCGCCGGGCTCAAGATGCTGACCTGGACCGGCATGGTGCTCTTCGCCGCACCACTGGGTGGCGGACTCTCGGACCGCATCGGCGGCCGGCCGATTCTGGTGGCCGGACTCGGCCTCCAGGCCGTCGGCCTGCTGTGGCTGGCGGTGGTGGCCGACTCCACCACGTCCTACGGCGCCCTGGTGCCCGCGTTCGTCTGCAACGGCATCGGCATGGGGCTGTACTTCGGCCCGACCGGAAACATCGTGATGGGGTCCGTCGCCCGCTCGGAGGAGGGCATCGCCTCCGGCACCAACAACGCCATCCGCGAGCTGGGCGGTGTGCTCGGCGTCGCGGTTCTGGCGTCCGTCTTCACGGCACACGGCGGGTACGACACCCCGGAGCACTTCGCGGACGGACTGCACTACGCACTCTGGCTGGGCTTCCCCCTGGTCGCCCTCGGAGCGGTCACCGCGGCGTTCCTGCCGGGCCGGCGGGCGGCGGCCGGGTCCGGCGACGAAACCGTTCCGGTTCCCGAACACGCCGCGGTCTGACCCCCGCCGGCCGGTGCGGCGTGCCGCCCGGAACACGCCGCACGCCGGACAGGCGGCCAGCCTGTCCGGCGTGCGGCGGGGAAACGGAGTGGCGGATCCGACGGCAGGCTTCAGTCGGCGGCCAGCTTCAGAGGTGCCGCCCCGCGGCGAAACAGGTTCGAGTCACCGTCGGCGTCTCCGGAGAGGATCGCGTGATGAATGGCCTTCGTTCTGCCGGACGGATCCATTCCGAGTTCGGCCCTGAGATTTTGTCGAAGCTTTTGAAAAGTTTCCAGAGATTTTCTGGGCCGGCCCGCGCGATACAGGGAAACCATGAGCAGGGAGTGCATGTTTTCATGGAGTGGGTGCTGAATACAGAGCCCGGAAAGCTCACCGACCAGTTCCTGGTGCAGGCCCATCTGGAGATCGGCCTCTATCCGCTGTTCGACGGCGGACATGCGGCGCTCGTCCAGGGAGGTGCGGTGGGCGAGCAGCTGGGTGCCGACCGGCACGTCGGCCAGGGCGGGACCCCGCCACATGCTCAGGCCCCGGCGCAGGAGCAGCGACGCCCTGCCGTAGTCGCCCTCGACGAGCGCCTGCTGCCCCTGTGCGGCGTACCGGGTGAAGACGAGGGCGTCATGGGCGCCCTGGCCCGGCTGCAGCCGATAGCCCCACCCCGTGTACTGCAGGACCTTGTCGGCCGCTTCGTCCGTGGTGATCCGTAAGCTCTCGGCGATGGACCGCCGCAGGGTCACGATGTAGGTCTGCACGGCGGTCACCGCCGAACGGGGCGGGCTGCTCTCCCACAGCTCGTCCACGAGCAGATCCATGGCAATCGCCTGGCCCGCACGGACCGCGAGCATCGCCAGCAGCTGCCTCGGCTTCGGTGCGCTGGGCGCCGCTTCCCGGTCCCCCGAGTGAACGGTGAGCGGTCCCAGAATACCGATTTCCATACTCTCCCCCCAGAGATGAGTAGTCAGAACGCACCGCTCCCTTGTTGTTGTGAAGGGTGCGGAGATGATGTGAATCGCCGAAGTGGTCACTCGTGATCAGATCATGGGTCGAGTCTACAGTTAACGCGTCAACCGTCAATCTTTATCGGAGGGTTTTGGTCCGCAGTGACCTAGCTCACGGGGTCATTTCATGCCCGAGGAGTGGAGGATTGTAATGATCGTTCTTGTGAATGTGTTCGAAATTAACGACTCGGAGGAGAATTTTGAACGCGCCTTTTGCGCGGTCTCCGAGGTCATGAGACGGCAGGGCGGGTTCGGCCGCCACAGGCTGGTCCGGTCCGAGAGCACGCCGACGACCTACATCAACGTCGCCGAGTGGACCGACGAGCGGTCCCTGCGGGCCGCGCTCGCCCACCCGGAGGTCTCGCGGCGCGTTCGCACCCTGATGCGGTCGGCGACGGCCGTACCGCAGATCTGCCGCCCCGTCCTCGACGCTTCACGACAGGAGGCCTGACATGCCCGACGTTCGAGACGCCCCCGCCACACCCGTGTACGCGTTACGGGAGATCGAGGAATCCGTCTACGCCTATCTGCAGCCGGACGGCGGCTGGTGCCTGAACAACGCCGGACTGGTCCTGGGGAGTTCCGGGCCCCTGCTCATCGACACCGCCGCCACCGAGAAGCGGGCCGCGCTGCTGCGGGACACCGTCCGCGCTCTCGATTCCCGGCCCGTCGACATCCTCGTCAACACGCACTCCCACGGCGACCACACCTTCGGCAACCACCTCTTCCCGGACGCGACGGTGGTGGCCCAGGAAAAGGCGGCGGCGGAGATGGCCGAGTACGGAACGGCGCTGCGAGGGCTGTGGCCCGAGGTCACGTGGGGACACGTCGAAGCCGGTGTGCCCGATGTCGTCTTCAAGGACCACCTGGTCGTCCCCGGTACCGGCCGCCGCGTCGAACTGCTGCACCTGGGGCCCGGCCACACGGCGGGGGACGCGGTCGTATGGCTGCCCGACCAGCGGGTGCTGTTCGCAGGGGACCTCGTCTTCTCCGGCGCCACTCCCTTCGTCCTGATGGGATCGATCGAGGGCAGCCTGCGGGTGCTCGACCAGCTGCGGGCCCTGGAACCGCTGCACGTCGTGCCGGGACACGGGCCGGTCGGCGGGCCGGAACTGCTGGACCTGAACGCCGGCTACGTCCGCTGGGTGCGGGACCTCGCCCGGCAGGGCCTGGCGGACGGGGCCGAGCCGTTGGCGGTCGCGAGGTCGGTGGGCCTCGGACCGTACGGTCACCTGCTCGACGGCGAACGGATCGTGGGCAACCTGACCCGCGCCTACGCCGAGGAACGGGGAACACCGCCCGCTGCTCCGCTCGACGTGACGGCCGCCTTCGGCGAGATGATCGAATTCCACGGCTCCCGTCCGACCTGCTCCGCATGAGCGCCGCACCGAGCGACGCGACGCGCCCGGACGAGGAGAGGAGGAACGAGGCCATGACGCCGTCCTCGCCCCCGGCCGGCGCGCGCCGCCCGCGCGGCCGCCGGCGCGAGGCCGACCGCAACGACGAACGCGTGCTCATGGCGGCCCACCAGGCGTTCGCGGAGCTCGGCTGGAACGCCTCGGTGACCGAGATCGCCCGGCGGGCGGGGTTGGGGATGGGGAGTCTCTACCGCAGATACCGGGGAAAGGAGGAGCTGGCCCAGCATCTGCGCATCGTGGGAATGGAGCACCTCACGAAGGTCGCGCAGGCCGCCGCGCTGGAGCAGCCGAACGGCTGGAGCGCCCTGGTCCGCTTCATGAACGACGCCGTCTCGTCCAGCGCCGGTACGCTGCTCCCGCTCATCGGCGGCGTGCTGCCGGCCACCCACGGGGTCGAAGCGGCCACCACCCGGCTGCACGACGCCGTGGAGCCGATCGTGGCACGGGCCAGGGACGAGGGGTCCCTCAGAGCCGACATCGGCTCGGCCGACCTGGTGCTGCTCCTGGTCCACCTGAAGGCGAAACTGCCCGCCCCGCCCGACCGGGCCCGGCAACTCAGGTTCCGCTACCTCCAGATGGCTCTCCACGGAATGCGGTCCGGACCGGACCCGGAACCGGCGGGGCCCGTCTTCCCCGCCCCGGACTGGAGGGAACTGCGAGCCCTGTGGCACGCGTTGCCGGAGCCGTGCCGCCCCACCGAGCCCGGAGGACGACCATGACCCAGCTCGCCGCAACACGCGGACCGGGCGCGGGCCTTGTGCTCCTGCAGACCCTGGCGGTCCTCTACACCACCGGATTCGTCTGGACGCTGCAGCTGATGGACTACCCGATGGTGGCCCGGATGCGGGACGGCGCGTCCGAGTCGTACATGGCCGCTCACAACAACATGTTCTGGAAGGTGCTCGCTCCCGGACTGCTGGTGGCCGGGGTGACCTCGGTGCTGCTCGCGCTGGTCGGGCCACCCACCGTCCCCCTGTGGGCGGCTCTCGTCATGATCGGCCTGCTGATCACGATCATGGTGCTCTCCGGCGCCGTGGCCACCCCCGACCGCGACTCCCTCGCGGCGCACTTCTCCACACCCGTACACGCCCACCTCCTGCGCGTGAGCTGGGTGCGCACCACCCTGTTCACCGTCTGGAGCGGACTGGACGCGTGGCTGATCTGGCGGCTCATGCGCTGAACCCGAACCACGGGCGCAAGCCCCGCCGCACCCGGGCGGCGCGGACCTCACGGTCCGCGCCGCCTCTTCGTGCCGTCCGGACGGGGAACGGGGCGGACGCATACCGCTCAAGAACGGCAACAGAACCGTTCAAGCGCGGATCGGACCAGATCACAGGGGCACTCCGACAGCCACGGGGACCTCCTTGGCCCGTCCTTGATCGGCCCTTGAGGGGCCGACCGGAGGTTCGTTGCAGCCGATCCGATGTCACTGCGGACGGCCCCTCCACGACGTTCCCCGCTCGTATCCGGCAGCCGAATGCCGTGCCGTGTCATGCCGGGGAACCCCTCCACGAAAGGCAGCTGATATGTCTGCGACGGACCCGGCACGGGACGCCCGCCGCGCAACACAGCCGGGACGAGGCGCCCACGTACCCCGCCGGGTGGTCATCACCGGCCTGGACGTGCTGGCGCCCGGCGGCGTCGGCGTCAAGAACTTCTGGTCCCTGCTGAGCGAGGGCCGTACGGCGACCAGGAGGATCACCTTCTTCGACCCCGGGCAGTTCCGGTCGCGGGTGGCCGCCGAGATCGACTTCGATCCGTACGAGCACGGTCTGACCCCGCACGAGGTGCGGCGGATGGACCGGGCGGCGCAGTTCGCCGTGGTCGCCGCGCGTGGTGCGGTCGCCGACAGCGGCCTCGAGGTGGAGACGCTCGACCCCTACCGGATCGGCGTGACCATCGGCAGCGCGGTGGGTGCCACCATGAGCCTGGACCAGGACTACCGCGCGGTCAGCGACGGCGGCCGGCTCGACCTGGTCGACCACCGGTACGCGGATCCGTTCTTCTACGGCTGCTTCGTACCGAGCTCCTTCGCGGCCGAGGTGGCCCGGACCGTGGGCGCCCAGGGCCCGAGCAGCGTCGTGTCGGCGGGATGCACGTCGGGGCTCGACTCGGTCGGCAGCGCCGTCGAGCTGATCCGGGAGGGGTCGGCGGACGTCATGGTGGCCGGCGCCACCGACGCGCCGATCTCGCCGATCACGATGGCGTGCTTCGACGCGATCAAGGCGACCACACCGCGCTGCGACGAGCCCGAGCACGCCTCCCGCCCGTTCGACGGCACCCGCAACGGGTTCGTGCTCGGCGAGGGCGCGGCGGTGTTCGTCCTAGAGGAGCGGGAGAGCGCCCTGAGCCGCGGCGCCCGCGTCTACGCGGAGATCGCGGGGTACGCCACGCGCAGCAACGCCTACCACATGACGGGGCTGCGCCCCGACGGAGCGGAGATGGCGGAAGCGATCACCGTGGCTCTCGACGAGGCCCGGATGAATCCCACCGAGATCGACTACATCAACGCGCACGGCTCGGGAACGAAGCAGAACGACCGGCACGAGACGGCCGCGTTCAAGCGGAGCCTGGGCGACCACGCCTACCGCACCCCGGTGAGCTCCATCAAGTCGATGGTCGGGCACTCGCTCGGGGCGATCGGCTCCATCGAGATCGCGGCGTCGGTACTCGCGGTCCAGCACAACGTCGTGCCGCCGACGGCGAACCTGCACACCCCCGACCCCGAATGCGACCTGGACTACGTGCCCTTGACCGCGCGCGACCAGCTGGTCGACGCCGTCCTCACGGTCGGCAGCGGCTTCGGCGGCTTCCAGAGCGCGATGGTGCTGGCCCAACCGGAGAGGAACGCGGCATGACGGTCTCGGCAGTGGTGACGGGGCTGGGCGTGACCGCCCCCAACGGGCTCGGAGCCCGCGACTTCTGGGCGGCGACACTGGCCGGCAAGAGCGGCATCGGCCGGCTCACCCACTTCGACGTATCCGGCTATCCGGCCAAGCTCGCCGGGGAGATCGCCGGATTCGAGGCGGCGGAGCACCTGCCGAGCCGGCTGCTGCCGCAGACCGACCGGGGCACCCGGCTCTCGCTGGTCGCCGCCGACTGGGCCCTCGGGGACGCCGGGGTGAACCCCGCCGAACTCGCGGAGTTCGACATGGGTGTGATCACCGCGAGTTCGGCGGGCGGATTCGAGTTCAGCCAGAACGAGCTGAAGAACCTGTGGAGCAGGGGCGGCCAGTACGTCAGCGCATATCAGTCGTTCGCCTGGTTCTACGCGGTCAACACCGGACAGATCTCCATCCGCAACGGGATGAAGGGCCCCAGCGGCGTCGTGGTGACCGACCAGGCAGGCGGTCTGGACGCGGTGGCCCAGGCCCGGCGGCACATCCGCAAGGGCACCTCGCTCGTCGTGGCCGGCGCGGTGGACGCGCTGCTGTGCTCCTGGGGGTGGGTCGGGCTGCACACCAGCGGTCGACTCAGCACCGAGGAGGAGCCCACCCACGCCTATCTGCCCTTCGACGACCGGGCCGCCGGTCATGTGGCGGGCGAGGGCGGTGCGCTGCTCGTCATGGAGTCCGCCGAGTCCGCGCGCGCCCGCGGCGCCCGGGTGTACGGAGAGATCGCCGGATACGCGGCCACCTTCGACGGGCGGGAGTCCGGCCTGCGCAAGGCCCTGGAACTCGCCCTCGACGACGCACGGGTGCACCCGTCGGACGTGGACGTGGTCTTCGCGGACGCCGCCGCTGATCCCGAGCTGGACCGCGTCGAGGCCGAGGCCCTCGTCGAGGTCTTCGGTCCGAACGGGGTCCCGGTGACCGCGCCCAAGACGATGACCGGCCGCCTGTACGCCGGTGCCGCCTCCCTGGACCTCGCCGCGGCGTTCCTCGCGCTGGCGGACGGGGTGATCCCGCCGACCGCCCACATCGAGCCCGCGAGCCGATACGGCCTCGACCTGGTCACCTCCCAGCCACGCGCCGCCGAACTGCGTACGGCGCTGGTCGTCGCACGCGGTCACGAGGGCTTCAACTCGGCCATGGTCGTGCGCTCCTGACCGCCGGGCGGCCCCCGCACCCCATCGACGCGCACCGACCCGCACACCGATTCACCCCAGAAGAAAGGCAGTTCATGTCGCACGGAGTTTTCACCATCGACGACCTCAAGCGGATTCTCCTGGAGGGGTCCGGCGCCCCCGAGGGCATCGACCTGGACGGGAGCATCCTGGACACCGAGTTCAGCGACCTCGGCTACGACTCGCTCGCGCTGCTGGAGACGGCCAGCCGGATCGAACGCGAGTACGGCATCGAGCTGGACGAGTCCGTGGTGGGCGACGCCACCACCCCCGCCGCCCTTCTCGACGCCGTCACCGCACATCTGGTCGCGCCCGCCGCCTGACCCACGAACGACGACACGAAGGGACTTCAGGACATGACACAGCACGAGCAGCAGCGGGTCGTCCTGGTGACCGGAGCGACCAGCGGCATCGGTCTCGCGGTCGCCCGGCTGCTGGCCGGCCGGGGGCATCGGGTGTTCATCGGCTCGCGCACCGAGGACAAGGTCCTCGCGACGGTCAAGCAGCTCCAGGAGGAGCAGTTCGACGTCGACGGTGTGGTTCTCGACGTACGGTCCGCCGACTCCGTACACGGCTACGTCCGGGCAGCCGTCGACCAGTTCGGCACGGTCGACGTGCTCGTCAACAACGCCGGGATCAGCGGAGGCGGGGTCACCGCCGACGTCCCCGACGAGGTGTGGGACGACGTCGTCGACACCAACCTCAACAGTGTGTTCCGCCTGACCAGGGAGGTCCTCACCGCGGGCGGACTGCGGCACAAGGACTGGGGCCGCATCGTCAACATCGCCTCCACCGCCGGCAAGCAGGGCGTCGTGCTCGGCGCCCCCTACTCCGCGTCCAAGCACGGCGTCGTCGGCTTCACCAAGGCACTCGGCAACGAACTGGCGCCGACCGGAATCACGGTCAACGCCGTCTGCCCCGGCTACGTAGAGACGCCGATGGCCGAACGCGTCCGGCACAACTACTCCCGCCTCTCCGGTGCCTCCGAGGCGGCGATCCTGGAGAAGTTCCAGGCCAAGATCCCCCTGGGCCGGTACTCGACTCCCGAGGAAGTCGCCGGCCTGGTCGGCTACCTGGTCTCCGACACGGCGGCGTCCATCACCTCCCAGGCGCTGAACGTCTGCGGCGGCCTCGGCAACTTCTGACCCCGCCGCCCGCACCCGACCGACCCACGAGGAGAGCTCCATGCCGTCCGAACCGCACGAGTCCGCCCACGAGATCGAGATCGAGGCCGAGGCCGAGGCCGTGTACCGCATGCTGGCCCACGCGGAGAAGTGGCCGCAGCTGTTTCCCCCGACCATCCACGCCGACCATGTCGAACGCGGTGAGCGCGAAGAGCGCATCCGCATCTGGGCGACGGCCGGCGACACCGTCAAGAACTGGACGTCCCACCGGAGCCTGGACCCGGAACGTCTGCGGATCCGGTTCCGGCAAGAGGTCAGCACCCCGCCCGTGGCGCAGATGGGCGGCACCTGGCAGATCGACGCCCTGCCCGCCGGCCGGTCGCTGGTGCGCCTCCTGCACGACTACCGGGCCGTCGACGCGGAGAGCCTGCCGTGGCTCGACGACGTAGTGGACCGAAATTCCCGCTCCGAGCTGGCGTCCCTGAAGGCGGTCGCCGAGTCCGGCACCGCGGTCGCCGAACTGACCTGCTCCTTCGAGGACTCGGTCCGGATCCGGGGCGACGTCGGTGTCGTGTACGACTTCGTCAACCGGGCCGACCTGTGGACCGAACGGCTGCCGCACGTACTCAGGGTGCGCCTGGAGGAGCCGGAGCCGGGGGTGCAGACCCTGGAGATGGACACCATGGCCAAGGACGGCACCTCGCACACCACGAAGTCACACCGGGTGGGGCTCGCCCCGCACCGGATCGCGTACAAGCAGATCACCCTCCCCGCCCTGATCTCCCTGCACACCGGCCACTGGACCTTCGGCCCTGCCGACGAGCGAGGCGATGTCACGGCGTCCTCGCAGCACACCTTCACGGTCCGGACCGACGCCATCGAGAAGGTGCTGGGTTCCGACGCGACCGTCCAGGACGCCGTCGACCACGTCCGTACGGCGCTCAGCACCAACAGTCTGGCGACGCTCGCCCTCGCCAAGGCGCACGCGGAGGGCCTGGCCGTGGACAGCCGTTCATGACGAAAGCCCCGCCGAAAGCCCCGCCGACGGCCCCGCCGACAGCCCCGCCGACGGCGCCGGCGGCGGTGTCCGCGAAGGTAGGGCGGATCACGTTGCAAGCGGGCGGCATTACCGTGTCCGCACTGCTGGCCCGCCCCCTGTACGCGCCGCCGCGGGCGACCGTCGTCGCCCTGCACGGCGCCGGTATGAGCGCCGCGTACTTTCACGGGCAGACCCGGCCGGAGACCTCGCTGCTGACGCTCGCCGCGGATCTGGGCTTCGCGGCGGTGGCAGTCGACCGCCCCGGCTACGGGCTGTCCTCGGCCGAACTGCCGCGTGGGCAGACGGCGGCGGAGCAGGCGGCCACGCTGACGGCCGCGCTGGGCGATCTCGCGGACCGGTACGACACCGGCGCCGGACTCTTCCTCCTGGCCCACTCCTTCGGCGGGAAGCCGGCGCTGCGGATGGCGGCGGAGGGAACGCTGCCCGCACTGCTCGGGGTGGACGTCTCGGGCTGCGGCGACGCCTACACGGCACCGCCCACCGAGCCCGGCACACGGGACGGCGGATGGCGGCGCAGCTGGGGGCCGCTGCGGCTGTATCCGCCGGGCACCTTCCGGTCGGGGGCCGCCGTCGTGGCCCGCGTGCCACCGGGGGAACTCGCGGACGCCGCGCGGTGGCCCGCGGAGTTCGGCCGGCTCGCGGGGCGGATCAGGGTGCCGGTGCGGTTCACCTTCGCCGAGTACGAGACGTGGTGGCGGCACGACCCGCCGGCCCTGGACCGCTTGCGGTCCCGGTTGAGCGCGGCCCCGCGTGTCGTGATCGAGCACCAGCCCGACGCGGGCCACAACATCAGCCTCGGCTGGGCGGCCCGCGCCTACCACCTGAAGGCCCTCGGCTTTCTGGAGGAGTCCATGCGACACCACGGCGTAGGGAGGGAATCCCGGACATGACACAGGACATCACGGACATCACGGAGATCGCAGGCGTCGCCCCTGCGCGGCCGCCGAAAGCACAGTGCGCGCCGCCCCGGGCCACCGAGTGCGACGAGCACCCCCTGCTGGTGGCATTGAGCATCTTCGCTCCCGGCGCTCACCGGTGGCGGCTGGGCTTGGAAGGAACATGACCAATTCAGCCGCGCGGCACGGGGCGGAGGGGAGCAGCGTGCCCATGGAAGAGCATCCGCGGCAGTCCGGCGAGGGACACGACCTCGACGGCCCGCACACGCAGGAGCACGAGGAAGAGCCGGAGCCCCACATCTGGCGCAGCGTCAACTGAGCGGCCACGGCCGGTGGACGGCGCCGCCCACAGGCCCGCCGGGCCGCCCGGCGGTCGGGGCGTCGTGCTGGGCGTTCGCCGGTCTGCCGGTACCCCTCCTTCAGGGCCGCCAGGCGGCCCGGTGTTCGGCGAGGTGGGCCAGCACCGCGTGGTTGGCCTCCCAGCCGTCGGGGAACTTCACCAGCGTTCCCAGCTGGACCGGTTCCGTGGACGGGTAGTCGTCCAGCAGGTCGCCCACGCCCTCGCGGCAGACCACGATGCACGCGTGCCGGTGCCGGGAGGCCAGGACGCACAGGCGGCCGGTCTCCAGGTGGAAGGCGGTGGCGTCGGGGCGGCCGGAGAGCGGGTGCAGTACGACCGTGACGTCGTACTCGCGGCCCTGGAGGCGGTTGGCCGTGTCCACGGTCACGTCGTGCACGCCCAGGTCGGCCAGCGCCGCGCGGACCGCCGCCGCCTGGTCCCGGTGCGCGGTGCCGACGGCGATGCGGGCGGCGGTGAGGGGAGCGGGATCGGGTGAGCGCTCGGAGGTCGCCCGGCCCTCGCGGTCGAGGAGGCGCCGGACCACCGCCGCCACCGCACGCACCGCCTCCGGGTCGGTGCGCGGGGTGTGCCGGGCCGGAAGCTCCAGCAGGCCCCAGCCCGAGGCGGCCGCCTCGTCGATCACCCGGTCGGGACCCGAGCCGTCCGACGGCACCGCGAAGGCCAGGCTCCGGTCGCCGTGGCCCGTGCCGCTGCGGAACGGCGTGTACGGGTAGAACGCGTCGGAGACCAGGCGGGCCGCCGACGCCGGGAGCCGCCAGGAGACCGGCAGGCGGTGCTGCGGCAGACCCGGGTTGTGGGCGAGGAGGGTCGTCACGGCCGAGGACGACGGGTCGTAGGCCAGGCCCGCCCACTGCTCGCTGCCCACCGTCGCGAACGGGTCCAGCTGACCGGGGTCGCCCACGAACAGCGCCCGCTCGAAGAGTCCGGCGACCGCGAGCAGGGAGTCCGAGCGCATCTGGTACGCCTCGTCGACGATCGCGTGCCGCCACGGCTCGTCCACCTTCACGTGCGCCCACTTCGCCGCCGTGGACAGGACGACGGACTGCCCGGCGAGATCGGCGGCCTTCGCCGACTTGCGTACGTTCCCCAGTGCGTCGAGCGCCTTGTCGTACGGGTCGGCGTCGCTGCTGTGCAGACGGCCCACCGGAAGGTCCGGGTTCTTCTCGGCCAGGCGCAGCACCAGGTCGTCCACCTGGGCGTTGGTCTGCGCCACCACCATCAGGGAGCGGCCCGCCTCGGCCAGCTCCAGCGCCGCCCGCACCACCAGCGTGGACTTCCCGGCGCCGGGCGGGGAGTCGACGACGACGCCGCGCTCGGTGCCGTGCAGGGTGTCGTGGAGGATCGCCGCGGTGGCGCGGGCGGCCTCCGCGCCCGGGTCGAAGGACGCGGGGGCAGACGTGGAGAGGGCCTCGGCGGTCACAGCACGTCCTCCTCGGTCTGGGCGTCGGCGGCCTCCGGCACCGCGGCCGTCTCACCGGGCGGGCCGCCGTGCGTCCACGGGGTCTGCTCCGGGTCGGGGAGCTTCGCGCCGCCCCGCTGCTCGTGCTCGAAGAGCGTGAAGCAGACCAGGTCGCCCTTCTCCGGCACCGACCCGGCCTCGGGCTCCTTGCCGCGGCCCATCTTGTCCATGATCCGCAGGACCACCGTGCCGTCGTCGGTACCGGTCCCGTCGGCGGGGTCGCCGGGGCCTTCGGGGGCGGCGGGGCCTTCGGCCGGGGCCGCCGGTCCGACGTACTCGGCCGTCTGGGGCTTGCCGCCCAGCGAGCGGTAGACCTTCACCCGCTCGCCCAGGTACGGGCGGTCGTCCGTGCGGACCGTGACCAGCGGGCGCGGACTGGGCCGCTTGCTCTCGCTGTACGCCATCACCACGTCCACGACCTCGCCCGCGAACGCCTCCCCGGACAGCCGCCGCCCCGCCATCACCAGCGGATCGTCCAGCGCCTCCTGCGCCTCCAGACGGGCCTGCTCGCGCTCGCGCGTGGCCAGCTTGTTCGCCGCCGTCACGGCGTCGTCGCGGCGCGGCTGCGGGGGCTCGCCGGCCAGGATCCGGTCGCGGTGGGAGGTGAACGACCAGCGGTCGCGGGTCCAGCGCTCCTCGGCGTGCGCCCCCTCGGGCAGCTCCCGCAGCAGGTCCAGGCCCCGCCACACCGCGTCCCAGGTGGGCCGGGTACGGCTCTCGACCAGGGTGCGGATCTCCCGCTCGGCGGCGGTGAGGGCACCGAGCCGGTCGTCGGCCTCCAGGCCGTCCTCGGCGGCGGCCAGCGCCGTGCGGGCGCGGTCGTAGCGCTCGATGGCGGGGGCGAGGAGCTTGTTGTCGAAGGCCGGGTCGGTCGCCGGGCCCGCGGGCGGGCACCGCAGCTGGCCGTCGGCGTCGCGGGCCAGCTCGGCGCGGCGGGCGGCCTCCGCACCGGTCGCGCCCTCCGCGCCCTCCGCACCGTCCGGCGCGATCCACGCGAGCAGGGCCCCCAGATGCTGGTCCTCCAGCGTGGACTGCCCGGTCGCCCAGTGCCGGCCCAGCAGGTCGGTCATCGCGAGGAGGAGGGAGGAGCCGGGCACGCGGGCCCGCTCGCCGTAGTGGGTCAGCCACCGGCCCAGCAGCGGCACCCGCGGCGGCGCGGGGTGCGGGGTCTCCGGGTCCTGTTCCGCCGTACGCCGAAAGCGCATGGACCGGCCGAGCAGCCGTACGAAGTCGACGCCCGCGCGGCTCGGCACGACCAGCTGGGCGGCGTCCGCGCACAGGTCGACCTCGACCTTGACCCGCTTGCCCGTCTCCGGGTCGGTCTCGGTGCGCTCGGCGGCCTCGACGCTCTCCGCGTACGCCTCGACGTGGGGCAGCACGATGCCGGCCAGCTCGGCCAGGAACGCGAAGCGCAGGTCGCGGTCGCGGGGCTGCGGCACGACCAGCAGGTGCGGCGCGTCCCGGTCGGTGCCGACCAGCGCGCCGAGCGGGGCCCCGGCCTCACCGGCGGTGATCAGTGGGATGAACACGAGCGGACGGTCGGACAGGTGCCGGTGCCGGACGGTGGCGGCGGGCTGGGCCCGGCCGGTGCGCACGGCCTCCAGCCGGGCGAGGGTGGTGATCAGCGACACGCGGACACCTCGCCGATGCCGAGGCCCATGCCGAGGCCCATGCCGCTGCCGCTGCCGCTGCCGCTGCCGTCAGCCGTTGCCCCACCCGTCCCCACACCCGTCCCCGCGCCGGCCGTCGCGAGCGCCTCCGCGCGGAGGCGGGCCGCCCTGCGCAGCGCGGCAACCGCCGGGTCGTCCGGGTCGCCGGCCTCCCCGCGGGCCGCGGCCAGCACGTCCTCGACCGTGGAAAGACCGCCCAGCTCGGCCCGCACCGGCCGGCCGAGGCAGGTGACCGCACCGGCCTCGCGGGACCGGGCGCGACAGTGGAAGGCCAGCTCGCACGCGGACAGGCACTCGGGCGCGTACGCCGCCGGGACCGCCTCGACCGCGGCCGTCAGCTCCTCGGCCGGCAGCTCGGGGGAGAAGCAGACGCCCTCCGGGAGCGCGTCGGCGATCTCCTCGATGCGGGTCAGCCGGGCCAGCTGGCGGTCGGTGACGGCACGCTGCTTGCGCACGTCGACGGCGGACGCGGTGGGCAGGTTGGAGAAGTCCCTGGGGCAGACGAGCAGGACGCGGTGGCGCACGCGCGGGGCCGGGTCGAGGCGGGCGGCGACCCGCTCCAGGGCCAGCACGTACACCGCGGCCTGCCGTGCGGCGGCGCCGACCTTCGCCGGGTCGGCGGAGCCGTCCAGCATGGGGAAGGACTTGATCTCGACGACCGTCCAACTGCCGTCCGGATGCACCACCACGGCGTCCGGCTCCAGGAAGGCCGGTGAACCGGCGACCTCCAGGGCGAGCATCGGATGGTCGAGCAGAGTCCACGCGCCGGGCGCGCCGGTGGCCTCGCGCAGCGCCAGCGACGTCCGCGCCGCACGCCCCTCCGGGCCGGTCGCGGACAGGTCGGGCACCCGCACCGGAGCCTCGGCGGGGGGCTCGGCACCCCGGTCCAGCCTCTCGTGCACGAGCCGCAGCAACTCGGCGCCGCCGTCCGCCTTCACCCTCGCCTCGAAGGCGTTGCCCCGCGTGAAGGCGAACTGGGACTGCCCGAAGACCGACGGCGAACCCAGCGCACTCGCCAGGGACGCCTTGTCCACGCCCGCGCCGTCGAGGATCGCGCGCCGACGGCACCCCGGGTTGGCGGCGAGGGCGGCCAGGGCCCGGGCGTCCAGCGCCTTGGCGGGTACGTCGGGACCGCGCAGCTCAGCGAGCCGGTGCCGGAGTCTCGTCCCCCGCGTCCGAGGGGGCGGGGTCCGGCTCGGCTCCGGCTTCGAACCGCTGCTCGCGCTGCCGTGGAAATCGCTCACCCGCGGAAGTCTGGCATCCGCCACTGACAATCACGGAACCCGCGTCGTCCCGGGCGGCGGCGGAGGCGGGCCCGGCGGCGCTCGCGGAGCCGGCCGCGGCCGGGGCGAAGCGGGCCGGGAGACGGGTCCGCATCCGTGCCGCGGCGCGCTGCACGAACGGCGTCAGCAGCAGTCCCGCGCCCATCACGGCCGCACCGGCGACCGCGTCGAGGAAGTAGTGGTTCGCGGTGCCCATCACCACGATCGTGGTGCCCACGGGGTACACGACGGCGGCCACCTTCGCCGTGCGCGTGCCGCCGTGGCGCCACAGCATCACGCCGCACCACAGCGCCCAGCCCACGTGCAGGCTCGGCATCGCCGCGTACTGGTTGGTCATCCCGCCCATGCCGCGCGGCGCGCTCGCCGCCCCGCCCCACCAGCCGTACGAGCTGTACTGGGCCATCGTGTCGACGAATCCGTGACCGGCGTCCAGCAGCCGGGGCGGGCAGGTCGGCAGCAGCGTGAAGCCGATGAGGCCGATGAACGTCGACGTCATCAGCCAGGTACGGGCGGCCCGGTAGCGCACCGCGCGGGAGCGGAAGAGCCAGACCAGGACCGCCGGGGTGACCACGTAGTGCAGCGAGGCGTACCAGAAGTCCGCCGGTACGCCGATCCAGGGCTCGCGCGTGAAGAGGCGGTTGAGGGGGTGCTCCGCGTTGAGGTGGAGCGCCTTCTCGATGTCCAGGAGGGCCAGGCCGTGGTCGACGGCGTCGGAGACGTCACCCCGTACCAGCAGGCGTCCCGCGCTGTAGCAGGCGTACACGAGGACGATGAGCGGCAGCTCGGTCCACCAGCGCAGCCGAGGGTGCGGGGCCGCCTCGGTGCCCGGTGTCTCGGTGTGCGGCAATCCGATCGCCCTCCCCCTTCTCGTCTCTTCCTGCTTCTCGCTCACTCGTGCGCCTGGACGGACACGGGCGAGCCACTCTACGGCCTCACCGCGACCGCTCCGCCAAGCGCCCTCGGACCGGATAGACGCGAGCATCGCCCCTCGGGTTGCCCGCACGGACGGTACGGGATGATGGAGGGGTCCCCTCAGACATTTCTCCCGGAAAGGCCTCTCCATGGCACCGCGCATTCTGCTGGCCCGGCACGGACAGACGGAGTGGTCGCTGTCCGGCAGACACACCGGCAGGACCGACGTGCCGCTCCTGGAGGAGGGCCGGCGCGGCGCGAAGCTGCTCGGCGAGCGGCTGCACCGGGCGCCGTGGGACGGACTGGACGGCGTGCAGGTGCGGACCAGTCCGCTGGTGCGCGCGAGCGAGACCTGCGAGCTGGCCGGTTTCGGGGAGCGCGCACGCGCGTGGGACACGCTGATGGAGTGGGACTACGGGGCGTACGAGGGCATGACGCCGGAGCAGATCCAGGCCGTGCGGCCCGGCTGGCTGATCTGGCGGGACGGGGTCCCGGAGGGGGAGAGCGCCACGGACGTCACCACGCGCGCGGACGAGGTGGTGGCGTGGGCGCGGGAGGCGGAGCGGGACGTGCTCGTCTTCGCCCACGGGCACATCCTGCGGGCGATCGGGGCGCGGTGGCTGGGGCTGCCGGTGTCCTTCGGCGCGCGGATACGGCTGAACCCGACGTCGCTGTCGGTGCTGGGCTGGGCGTACGGGGAGCCGGCGGTGGAGAGCTGGAACGACTCGGGGCACCTGGTCGGCTGACGGGCCGGTGCCGGTCCCCGTGCCGGTTTCGCGGCGCCCGGCGTCGGGGCTGGGGGAGGGGAGGGGGCGCGACCCGGCGTTGCGGGGTGCCTTCCCCACTCTCGGCTTCGCTCGAGCGGGGCCCCACCGCCCACCCGTGCCTGAACGGCCCGGGGATGCCTCCCGGGCCGTTCAGGCACTGGGGGAGGCACGATTGCCCGCGGCGGCGGCAGGCTGCCCGCAGCGGCGGCGAGGGTGACGGCGCGGCTGCTGTGGTTGGGGTTGGCGTTATGCCGGTCTTGGCAGGGCTGCGTGGCGGTCCAGGAAGGTGGAGACTCCCGAGGCGCGGCGGTGGGGGAGGAGGACCCGGGCCGTGCCCGCCAGCATCGTGTGGATGCGGGAGGACTGGACCTCGCCCAGCAGGTCGAGGACCCGCGAGCCCGCCCCCGCCGCCTCGTCGGGGCGGCCGCCGCGGGCCAGGTCGTCCGCCAGCTCCGCCGAGTACAGCGCGAGGTTCCGGGTGAAGTGCGGGTCCTGGAGATCCGCCGCCCGCCGCGCGTGCCGGGCCGCCCGCGGCCAGTCGCCCAGGGTGGACCAGCACTGCGCCTCGAGCCCCTCAAGCTCGGCCTCGCCGTAGAAGCTCATCCACTCGGGGTCGGTGTCCGAGGGGCCCCGTTCGAAGAAGGTCTGCGCGCGGACCAGCGCCTGCTCGCAGCCGACGCGGTCCGCGAGCCCCGCCCAGCCGCCCGCCTCGCGCAGCGCCAGCAGGGACATCAGCCGGGCCGAGCCCAGCGGGCGGGCGGCGCGCTGCGCGGCCTGGGCCGCCCGTACCGCCTCGCGCGGGCGGCCCGCGTCACGGGCCAGGAACGCCATGTTGCAGAAGGCGTGCGCCTCCAGGCCCGCGTCGCCGTTCATCCGGGCGGTGGCGAGGGCCTCGGCGTAGTGGGAGCGCGCGTCGTCGAAGCGCCCCGAGTCGTGCGCCAGCCAGCCCACGGAGATCGCCAGTTCACCGGCGCCCGTGTAGAGCCGGTCCGCGGTCGCCTGCCGGGACGCGCCGGCGTCCAGGAGCGCGTACGCGGTGCGCAGCGGGGCCGCCGCGCGCCGGTAGAGACCGTCCGCGCCGTGCCGGTCGTCGAGCAGCCGGATCCGGCGTACGGCTTCTTCGAGGGCGCCGGCCTCGCCCGTCCCGGCCCGGCGCGCGGGGCGCCCGGCCGCCGCGGCGTCGAGGGCGAGCCCCAGGGGGCCGAGCGAGGCGGCGGCCACCGTGGCACCGCTCGTCATGAATGCGCGACGCAGCACGTCGCTCTCCTCGTTGTTGTCGTGCGTTTCGTACAGGTCTTGCGTGTCTCGGACTTCTTGCGTGTCATGCGTCTCATACGGCTCACCCGCCCCTCGCGACTCACCCGGGGTGCGCCCCTGCCGGCCGCGTACCGACGAGCGGGGCGCGAACCCCAGGTCGGTGAGCGTGCGGCCGGGGAACATGTGCAGGAACACCCGCTCGTACGCGTAGTTGGGGCAGCGGATCTCGCCCGCCTCGACCCGGCCGACGTAGCGCGCGTCACAGCTGACCCGCTCGCCGATCTCGCGCGCGGCCCGGCGGACCGCCGCCGCGAACTCCGCCGGGGAGCGCTTGCCGCGCAACCGCCTGAAGGCGAGGTTCGGCCGCGGGGGCCGTTCGGGCTGGGCGGAGGTCACCGTTGACGACGCCATGGCCGGGTCCTCTCGTGCGAACCGTCGAACCATGCCGGGAAGAGGGCGAGCAAGGCTGGCTGCCCTGTTTCCGGCGAGCAAGAACGTACCGGCTGTGACGGAGCGGCCACGCGCTGTTTGGCTACAAACCGGATATCTCATCCACGATCTGCCATGAAGTGCCATCCTTTGCGGCGGCTCCCGGCCGTAGCCGTTGACGGCCCGCCGCGTTGAACCGGGTGGACCGGGAGGCCCCCGACTCCCGAACCGCTCGTCCGAGGAGGAGTTCCGTGGTGGAGGCCGGGATGGACACCAGCGTCAGCGTTCCCCCCTGCGACGCCTGTGACGTCGTCACCGTGCCGACCCGGCAGGGTCTGGAGGCGGTCGACATCCTCAGGCGGGGAGCCGGTGAGGGGGTGGGCCCGGTGCTCCACGACGACGGCTGCGACACCCTGGGATTCCTGGTGCCGCCGGGCACCGCCGCTGCCTGGGACGTGCCGGGCAGCACCTGCACCGAGACGGACGGCCGCGGACTGAGCATCGTCCCGGCGCCCGAGCCGCCCGTGGAGGGCTCCGACTGGCTGCTGCCGCCCGGCGAGGCGGACCTGGCGACCGACCCCGCGGTGCTGCGGGCCGCGCTGGGCGAGGCGGCCCGGCTGATCAGGGCCGCGGACAGCTGCCGCTGAGCGCCTTCGCGCCCGGCCCGATAATGGGCGGATGGGAAAGTCCAGGAACGCCCGCCGCGGGCGCGCTGCCGCCGAAGCCGTCGTCGAGGACGTCGACGGGGGACGCGCCGAGCTGGTGCCCGACCGCGACCGGCCCCGGGCCTGGACGCTGCTGATCGACGGTGCCCCGCAGTCGCACGTCGACCTCGACGACCCGGCGTACCTCTCCTTCGAGTACCAGCGCCGCATCGGCCACGTCATCGACCTGGCCGCACCGCCCGGCCGACCCCTGCGGGCCGTCCACCTCGGCGGCGGTGCCCTCACCCTCGCCCGCTACGTCGCCGCCACCCGCCCCCGCTCCACCCAGCAGGTCGTCGAGCGGGACGCCGCCCTCGTCCAACTGGTCCGCCGGGAGCTGCCCCTGGACCCCGGGGCGCGGATCCGGGTGCGCTCCACCGACGCCCGCGCCGGGCTGGCCAAGGTGCCCGACGGCTGGGCGGACCTCGTCGTCGCGGACGTCTTCGGCGGGGCGCGCACCCCGGCGCACCTGACCTCCACCGAGTTCCTCGACGAGGTGCGGCGCGCGCTCGGACCCGGCGGGGTCTACGCCGCCAACCTGGCCGACGGCCCGCCGCTCGCCCACCTGCGCGGCCAGATCGCCACCGCCGCCGCCCGGTTCGCCGAGCTCGCCCTCGTCGCCGACCCGGCCGTACTGCGCGGAAAACGCTTCGGCAACGCGATCCTGGTCGCCGCCGACGGCCCGCTGCCGGTCGCCGAACTCACCCGCCGGGCCGCCTCCGACCCGCACCCCGCGCGCGTGGAACACGGCCGTGCGCTCACCGACCTCACCGGCGGCGCCCACCCCGTGACGGACGCGGCGGCGGTGGACTCGCCCGCGCCGCCGGAGTCCGTCTTCAGGTGAGCCCCCTGCCGGCCACCGGTCGCGTCGGTTCACCGGCCGGCGATCTCCGCCCTCAGTAGCTGCCGATCTCCACTCGCGGCGGTCCGTCGTGCCAGGTGCAGAACACCGACACCCGGTCCGCGCCCGAGGTGAACTCGACCCGGATCCACGACTCCGTCTTCCACACCTGCATCGACCAGCCCGTCCCCGGTGTGGCGGACACCAGCGACGCGGACGACGTACCGAGGTCGAACACCGCGCGGCCCCCGTCGGTGTCGTAGCTCTTGACCTCGCCGGACGTGTCGGGCGCGGGGCTCGCCGGGTCCTCGGGCGGCGCGCCGGACGGCGTGGTGCGCGCCGGGGCGGGGCCGGGTTCGCGCGACGTCCCGCTCGGCGTCGGCGACGCGCTGCCCGACGGCGACGGCGACGTCGACGGCGTGGAAGAGGGCTGGCTGGTGGACGACGCCAGGGACTCCCCGTCGTCGTCCTGCCCGTCCCGTACGCCCGCGTCGGCCGCCGTGATGGGCAGCGCGCGGGGGGCGTCGTAGGCCGTGCCCGCCATCACCGTGTGGACGCCCCACCACGACAGGGTGACCGCGGCGCCGGTGGCGAGCAGCCAGGCGATCACGTGGACGAGTCCTCTGCGCATCGCGGCCATACTGCCTCACCCGCCCCACGCGTGTCGCGCGAACAGGGGTGTGAAGCGGGCCCGGACGGAGTTGTCCACAGGCCCGGACCGGGTTGGTCCGCATGGCGTACGGTGCCGCCCATGGCAAGTGTGCTCGTGGTCGAGGACGACCAGTTCGTACGGTCGGCGCTCATCCGGCAGCTGACCGACGCCTCGCACACCGTGCGCAGCGTGGGCACGGCACTGGAGGCGCTGCGCGAGGTCGCCCATTTCCGGTTCGACGTGGTGATCCTGGACCTCGGACTGCCCGACCTGGACGGCTCCGAGGCGCTGAAGATGCTGCGCGGCATCACCGACGTACCGGTGATCGTCGCCACCGCCCGGGACGACGAGGCGGAGGTCGTACGACTGTTGAACGCGGGCGCGGACGACTACCTCACCAAGCCCTTCTCCGTCGAGCACCTGTCGGCCCGGATGGCGGCCGTACTGCGCCGCGCGCGCGGCGGCTCCGCGGAGGCGGCGCCGCCGACCGTCCTCAGGGTCGGCGGCCTCACCGTCGACCCACTGCGCCGCCAGGCCGAACTGGACGGCACCGCCCTCGACCTGACCCGCCGCGAGTTCGACCTGCTCGCCTTCCTGGCCGGCCGCCCCGGGGTCGTGGTGCCCCGCAAGGAACTGCTCGCCGAGGTCTGGCAGCAGTCCTACGGCGACGACCAGACCATCGACGTCCACCTGTCCTGGCTGCGGCGCAAACTGGGCGAGACCGCGGCCCGGCCGCGCTATCTGCACACCCTGCGCGGCGTCGGGGTGAAGCTGGAGCCACCACGACTGGAGCCACCGCGATGAGATGGGCCCTGGTCAAGGTCTCGCTGGCGGTCACCGCGATGGTCGTGGTCGCCTTCGCCGTGCCCCTCGGACTCGTCATCCGGGAGATGGCCCGCGACCGCGCCTTCTCCAACGCCGAACGGGAGGCCGCCGCCGTCGCCCCGGCGCTGTCCATCACCACCGACCGCGAGCAACTGGAGCGGGTCGTCGCCTCCGCCGGTTCGGACGCCGGGATGGCCGTGCACATACCCGCGTCCGGTGCCGGTGCGGACGGCGGCGGCGCCGCCGACATCGGGCGGCAGCGGGCCACCGACGAGGACATCGCCGCCGTCCGGCGGATGGGGCGGGCCTCCACCACCGAGGTGGGCGGCGGTTCCACCCTGCTCCAGCCGGTCGCCCTCAGCTCCGGCGAGATCGCCGTCGTCGAGGTGTACGTGCCCGAGTCCGAGGTGACCAACGGCGTCGGCACGGCCTGGGCGGTGCTCGCCGCGGTCGGCGCCGCCCTGATCGTCGGCTCGGTCGCGGTCGCCGACCGGCTGGGCGTCCGGATGGTGCAGCCCGCCCGGCGCCTGGTCGAGGGCGCGCACGAACTGGGGGAGGGGAGGCTCGGCGCGCGGGTGCCCGTGGAGGGGCCGGACGAACTGCGGCGCGCCGCGGTGGCGTTCAACTCCATGGCCGACCAGGTCGTGCAACTCCTCGCCAACGAACGGGAGCTGGCCGCCGACCTGTCCCACCGCCTGCGCACCCCGCTGACCGTGCTGCGCCTCAACGCGGCCTCGC